>NZ_JBBORC010000001.1:225000-842500 GCF_038004425.1 Solibacillus sp. FSL W7-1464 | reverse complement strand
ATCATCTCTTCCGTTTGATCAATAATCGTTGTTACTAGTATTCCTAAATTTTCATCTACTTTACTAATAAAATTTAAATAAACCGTATTTCCATCTTCAGTTTTTCTCATAACAAAGATGCTGGCCATTTCCCGGTTTGAAATCTTTTTATAGTATTGAGTAATGACTTGGGAATCATATTGGCAATCTTCAAATAAATAGTCATAGCTTCTATTTTCTATTTGAGCAGCCTTTCGATCAAGTAAATGTAATGCCATTGCATTACCAGATATGATTTTTCCATTCAACATTGTTAATATTACACCTTGTGCCATTCCATCAATTAAATTCTGAAACATAAGTGTTTTACTTTTTTCTTCAAATGAAATAACATTGGATGGGTTTACTTGTATTCTCGTGAAAATCAGTTGTTTATGTTCTAGAAAATGACCCCATACTTGAACAGGTATTTTCTGATGATATTTGTTTATTAATGTAAACGTAGCAGTAGATGTAGAATTTTCCTTTACAGAACTAATAAATCGCTCCCATTCACCACTAAGTTTATCCGCACTTTCCCAAAAGCATGTTGGTAAATGAACGGATTGCAATATTTCGTGCGCCTTACTATTCATAAATTCAATTTTACCTTGGCGGTTCAATATAATGATTTGTTCATTGGATTGCTGAAAAAGCTCTTCTAACATACTATTCAATTGACCTTCCACTACACATATTACCCCCCAATTTTAGATATTATAGAATTTTCAGAATTGTATACTTACCGTATATTATTTCATATTACTATTTGGAATAAAATGGGTACATACTCCCATATTGTTTGTATCTGTTTACACTGCTACAATAGACTTTATGAAGAGGAGAATAAAATTATGAAAATTATATTAAGTACACTCAATGCAAAATATATTCATACTAATTTAGCGATTCGCTATTTAAAAGCAGCGGCACTGCCTGAATTCGACTGTGAGCTTGCTGAATATACAATTAAAGACCCGGCTTTCAACATCGTTTCCGATCTTTTTCAAAAGAAACCGGATGTTGTCGGATTCAGCTGTTATATTTGGAATATTAATGAGACGATTGCGGTAATGCGTATGTTAAAAACGGTATTGCCCAATGTCAAGATCGTATTAGGCGGACCTGAAGTTTCCTATGATGTCCATGAGTGGATCCGTAAACATGAAGAAATTGACTTCATTATCATGGGTGAAGGCGAAGTTTCATTTAAAGAAATGCTCCGCCACTTCAATGGTGAGATACCACTTGAAAAAGTGCCTGGTATTTGCTATCTAGAAGAAGGAAAATTAAAAATCCATGCACAGCCACCCAAAATAGATTTGCGTGAAATTGCTACCCCTTTCCGGTTTGAAGAAGATTTACCTCACCTTGGCAAAAGGATCCAATATATTGAAACGAGCCGTGGATGTCCATTCAGCTGCCAATTCTGCTTATCGTCAATAGAAGTCGGAGTACGTTATTTCAATCGTGAAAAGATTAAAGAAGATATTCGCTACTTAATGAATAACGGTGCAAAAACGATTAAATTCGTAGACCGTACCTTCAATATCAGCCGCAGCTATGCGATGGAAATGTTCCAGTTTTTAATTGATGAACATCAGCCAGGTGTCGTATTCCAGTTCGAAATTACAGCGGATATAATGCGTCCTGAAGTCATCCAATTCTTAAATGATCATGCACCGAAAGGGCTGTTCCGTTTCGAGATTGGTGTCCAGTCAACAAATGACTTAACGAACGACCTTGTCAAACGTCGTCAAAACTTTGAAAAGCTTACGCGTACTGTCACAATGGTAAAAGAAGGCGGCAAAATCGATCAGCACCTTGATTTAATTGCCGGCTTGCCAGAAGAGGATTATTCGTCTTTCCGCAAAACATTTAATGATGTATTTGCAATGCGCCCCGAGGAACTGCAGCTTGGCTTCCTGAAACTGCTTCGCGGGACAGGCCTGCGATTGGAAGCGGAAAAGTACGGCTACACATATGTTGATATTTCTCCATATGAAATTTTCTCAAATAATGTATTAACTTTCGATGATATTGTCCGGATTAAACATGCGGAAGACGTGCTGGAAAAGTATTGGAATGCACACCGTATGGACAATACCATTGAATATTTAGTAACAAAAGTATTTGAAACCCCATTCGATTTCTTCCAAAGCTTCGGCACATATTGGGAAACAAAAGGCTGGTCACGTATCGGACATCAGCTTGAAGATTTATTCCGCCGTTTACTTGAGTTCCTACAAACAGTCGAGCATGCCGATTTAGAGGTAATTACAAGCTTGATGAAATACGATTTCTTGCAAGGTCAGCAGTTCCAGCCGCGTAAACTTTGGTGGGACGATCGTCTTTCTGATGTTGAAATGAAAGATGTCTATGCACGAATTAAAGAAAATCCTTCTCTTGCAGGTGAGGAATTTGAAGCAATGCAGATTACTGAACGCGAATTATTCAAGCATTCATTAATTATTCCATTCCATATCGATTTACAAAATTACGAAATCGGTGCACCACAAAAGAAAACCGGCTATTTATTCACATACTTCCGCAATGGACAACAGCCATACTTCAGCACTTTCAATTAACTCAAAAAGCGCTGCAAACTCTTAATAGGGAGTGTGCAGCGCTTTTTTTATGAAATGACAACTTATTGCTTATTTGATTTAGAATTATCCGTTTGCTTTTCCTGTGGACTATTTTTGTATTGTTCTTCCGTTAAATCATTGTCTTCACGAAGATCCAAATCATCCGGATTTAATTCCGGTCCAACCTCTTCTTTCATATTTTGTCGGTCATTCCCTTTCTTTTTCTCCATAAGATCACCTCCATTATATAAATTAACCATTCGGCTATTATCTATTCCGCAGATATGGTGAGACATAGCTGCAGCAAGCCTATTCGTTTTATACCCCAAAAAAGAGGGCATAATTCAAATAAGAAGAAAGGAGTGCTATTTTTGAAAATATTTTTAGTTATTTCAAGTATTTTTGTTCCGCTTATTATGGTTCTTCTAAGTAAGAAATTCAGTAAGTCCTCTCTTGTTTTCAATGTACTCGCTGTTATTTTTGTCATTATTTTCGGCAGTATTGCATCTACTTCGATTTATCAGATCATTATTGATGATGCTGTATTTATGACGAAAATCCACGGTCTGTTTTTAAATGAGCTCTTTTTGATTTCCGGCGCATATATCGGAGTATTTACTATTTACAGACTGATGATTCTCACAATAAATGAAAAATAGCTGCGCTGAATTAAAGAACGCCCATTCCCTATAAGGAAATGGACGTTTTTACGAATTATTACCTGTTTATTTAAATTAATTATCCGATTATAATCCGTTCTTTCGGATAATGATACTTCTTCTTCTGGGCAGAACCGCCGATTGAATACAGGAAAGAAATGAGCCCCACACGTCCTACAAACATGAGTACCATAATGACCATTTTTCCGAATGCAGTTAAGTCCCCTGTAATGCCGAGCGACATCCCGCAAGTTCCGAACGCTGAAGTAATTTCAAATATGACTTCCATCATCGTTGCACGGGATTCCGTAATAAATAGTATCATTGCAGCGCCGAGCACCATGATAATCGCAAAAATAAGCACTGCAAATGAACGGAATACATCGATTACATGGATTTCCCTGTTAAAAATCTGAATTTCCGACTGTCCGCGGGAAAATGCGATTAAAAACAAAATAACTATCGCAAATGTCGTTGTACGGATTCCTCCACCGACAGAACTTGGCGATGCCCCGATAAACATAAGCGCACTCATAAAGAGCTGTGTCGCCTCGTTAAATGAAGTAACATCATATGTTGTTAAACCGGCCGACCTCGTGGAAATCGATTGGAACATTGCCGAAAAAACAGCCTCATGCCATCGCATCCCTTTAAATGACTGGAAGGATTCAATAATAAAAATTACGACCGAACCGAAAATAAATAAAGCAACATACGTAAACGTCGTAACTTTTGTAAATAGGCTAAAGCGAAACGCCGGATCCTTCTTCGTCAAATAGGCCTTTACTTCAATCAACACAGGGAAACCGATTGCTCCCAGGAAGATTAAAATCATACAGACAAATTGGATGAAATAGTCGTGGTGAAATGGTTCCAGACTCATTCCCGTAATATCAAAGCCTCCGTTTGTTGTTGATGAAATGGCCGCAAACAATCCATTGATCGCCGCCTCTTCCCATGTCGCAAAATAACGTTTAAAATGAACGGTTAATATAAAAGCACCGGTAAATTCAATCATAAACAGCAGCTTGGCAATTTGGCGAATTAATGCAACAACACCCGATAAATTATACTGATTATGGTCAATCATGATAAGCTGACGTTCACGCATGCCGATTTTCTTTCCGAACAGCAGCCATAAAAACGTTCCGATGGACATAATTCCGATTGCTCCAAATTGCAATATGAGCAAAATCATTGCCAGCCCAAAGCTACTGTAGGTTTCTGCAACCGTGACGGTCGTTAACCCCGTTACACTAACCGCACTAACAGCCGTAAACAGACTATCCAGAAGCGATACGTGAACCCCTTCCAAATGAACCCCCGGAAGACGCAGCAATAGAAATGAAATTAAAATGGCAACAGAATAATAAGTGATTAAAATTTGAAAAGGCGTAATTTTCCTACTTTCGAACTTTTTAAAAGGCATATAATGGCCTCCGATAATTAATTACATTTTTTCTAGTATAATGAATAACCTTGAAAATGAAAAGAGGCCGGGACATAACCCAAAAATGCTATTTTTCTCTGAGGGAAAAATAGCATTTTTTTGCTGAGCGTTAAAATTGATTTCCATTCCTGGACGCTTTCCGCGGGCGTGGCCTGAGCCTGTAGTCTCAGGCGTCACGCTATTCCCGCAGGAGTCGCCCTGCATTCCAATCAATTTTGCAAAATATCCGTTTCTTAATAAAGGTTTTCCTTTTATTTAACGGTCATTCTACTTATGTCCCAGCCTGTAATTCATTTATTTTTCTGCTTTTGCTTTTTTGTTTTTGTACACACTTACTAAATAGCCGCCAACAGCAAGTCCAAGTAGCACGACCCAGAAGATGGATTTCCAAACTGTCGAATGCGGGAAGTGCGGATCGATAATGGCCAAGTTCTCGTGTCCTAAAGCCAATACAGCCAATTTCACACCTACCCAGCCTACAATTAAGAAGGCCGCTGTTTCCAATGTCGGATAGTCGTTTAGCAGCTTAACAAACATCTGCGCAGCAAAACGCATAATGACAAGCCCTATAAAACCACCAAGGAACATAACAGCAAATGGGCCGGCATTGATCCCGCCAATGTGGTAATCACTAATATGCGGTAATGTCATGGCAATTGCTACGGCTGCAAGCATTGAGTCAATCGCAAACGCAATGTCCGCAAGCTCTACTTTTAATACAGTCATCCAGAAACCAGAACCTTTGCCTTCTTTGATTTCCGATTCCTCATCCTGCTTTTTAAAGTGATTATCATATAGATGTTTTATGGATATGAATAATAGATAAGCCGCACCAAGCGCTTGAATTTCCCAGTATTTCGCTAAGAACGTAATAAGGAACAATGCGATGAAACGGAATACGAACGCACCGAATAATCCGTAAAATAATGCCTTTTTCTGTTGTTCTTTCGGTAAATGTTTAACCATTACTGCCATTACCACTGCATTATCTGCAGCTAATAGCCCTTCAAGGAATACTAATACAAGTAAGACCCATGCGTATTCTAATAAAATTGCTTCCATGAAATTTCTCCTCCTTATTATTTACTTGTACCCAATAAAATAGGCGTTCATAATTTAAATTTGAAAAAATATCCTTTTTGGCCAAAAAAGAAAAGACCTCTGCCTATGTAAATAGGCAAAGGTCTTGCTAAGCACATAATGCTATCACACCCGATGGCTCCTAACCATGTAATGACGAATGTGAAGTAAGTACATTTAAAGATAGCGCTTATCTAAAATGACAGGCTGCTACTTAAATCTCTTATAGCTACTCCCCTTTGACAAATGTCAATTGGATATTCAATTCAATTATATTGCTATTTTACCGATAACGTCCCGAAAAATCAAACGATTCTTCTATAATTCATCAGAAATATACATGAACGTGCAGTAAACACTTATTTTTTCAATCTATTCTTTCGCTTCTTTTTCAATCAAACTGTATATAATCGGTACGATAAATAACGTTAGAATCGTTGAACTGATAAGCCCCCCGATAACGACAATGGCCATTGGCTGATTCATTTCTGTCCCTTCGCCAATCCCTAAAGCTAAAGGTACCAATCCTAAAATAGTCGTCAAAGCGGTCATTAAAATCGGCCTCATACGATCCTGCGCACCGGTAACAACAGCATCGGTGATATTTAATCCAAGCTGACGTTTCTGATTAATATAATCAATGAGAACTATACCGTTATTTACAACAATCCCGACTAGTATAAGGATACCGATAATGGCTGTTACACCGAGCAAGGTATTGGTTACAAACAGAGATATAGCGACACCAATAATCATTAACGGGACACTGAACATCATAACAAACGGCAGCTTAAAGGATTCGAATTGAGCTCCCATTACTAGATAAATAAGAATGACAGCAAGCAGAATGGCCAGAATCATATCTTGTTTTGCACTGTCGAACAGCTCACGATCTCCGCCAAAAACAACTTTCGATGTTGCAGGAATACCCAATTCTTCAATCGCATTATCCACTTTCTTCGAAATGCCGCTAAGAGATTCGGACGTATTGTATTTGACAAATACGGCTACGGCAGATGCCTGATCCGATCGTCGAATAGCTGTTTGAGTTTCTTGTATTTCAACTGAAGCCAGCTGCTGCAGTTCGACAAACACTCCGGCATTTGTTCGAAGTTTCATCGTTTTAAGGGCTTCTACATCCTCGCGGTACGCTTTTCCGAAGCCAGTATATACACCGAGCACTTCACCATCTTCGGCAATGATCTGCGTTGTAAATGCACCTCGTGTCATCATATTGACGGTTTGAGCGATTTGTGCGGGCATTAACCCATATTGAAGTGCATCTTCACGATTTACTTCAACTTGAATTTCCTCCTGTACTTCATCCAAATCAGTTGTTACCTCGACAACCGAATTTATTTTAGCAAGATTTTGCTGAATGGAAGTGACCGTATTTTTCAGTTGCAGTTCATTGCTGTCTGTTACGCGGAATGTTAGAGAGTTAGGTGTCGATCCGGAAGAAGATGACAGTGAAAATGTCACTTCTGCACGCTCTCCGATTGCTTGCTGTACTTGTTTTTCAAATTGCTCAACAAACTCGAAAATAGAGCGATCCCGTTTCGATAATTCAACGAGCTTAACTGAAATTTCCCCTTCATTTTGTTCACTAGTACCTCGCGATAAAGATTGCTGATTTCCGCCAATTAAACTGACCACTACATCAACTTCTTCATACTGCTTTGCCATCTCTTCGATTTCCGAAACAATTTGTTCTGTTTTATCGACTGTTGCATTGTTCGGAAGCTCAACAGACAAGGAAACAAACCCTTCATCTGTTGGCGGCAGAAACTCGGTACCTGTTTTATATAATGTGAATCCGGATATTCCGACTAAGACGATCGTGATCGATAAAATAAGGGCTCGTCTCTTCAAACCCCATTTAAGTGCTTTCGTATAATTTCGATACAGCCAAGATTCCTGACGCTTTTTCACTACAGTCGAAGGTTTTGTACGTAAGAAGCGGCTGGCCAGCATCGGAACAACCGTTAATGCCACAAATAGCGAAGCAATCAGACTAAATGAAATCGTTAATGCGAATTCCACAAAAATTTGCCCGATTAACCCGCTTATAAAAATAACCGGTACAAAGACCGCAATCGTCGTAACAGTTGAAGCGGTAATTGCTAAAGCAACTTCCTTTGTTCCATTGACTGCCGCTTCTTTCGGATTCTCCCCGAGTTCTAGATGGCGTTCAATATTTTCTATTACGACAATGGCATTATCCACAAGCATCCCGATTCCAAGTGCAAGGGCACCCAATGTCATAATGTTTAATGAAAAGTCTGCAAAGAACATAAGCACAAAGGTAACGATGACCGAATACGGAATCGCAATACCAATTATAAGCGGACTTTTTATTCCGGATAAAAAGACGAAAAGCACAAGCATCGCGAACAGCCCGCCAAAAATAAGCGAAGAGCTAATATTACTTATCGCTAAGCGTACATAATCCCCCTGATCAAATAAAATGGTCGCTTCGACTCCATCATATTGGGGTTCGTCCAATAATTGATCAAGTTCCTTCTGAAAAGTTTCGGAAACACTTGCTGTATTTGCTCCAGACTCCTGTAAAACCGAAATTAGTACAGCCTGCTGCTCATTAGCCCTTGTAATTGTGTTTGTTTCCTGCTCTTTCCGTTCTACTGTCGCTATATCCTGAACCTTGAGCGCATCACCTGTTAGTGGATTGACCGAAAGCACCACATTCGCTATTTCTTCAGGACTGGTAAACAAGCTGACTACTCGAGTCGTCAACAGCTGATTCTCGTTTGTACTCAGCTCTGCTCCCGGCATCGAAATATTACTTGCCTGGATAATTTGCATAATATCATTTTGCGTTAAATTGTTCTGTTCAAGCTTATTTGCATCTAGCTCAATTTGTATTTCTTCAACAATTTCACCCGAAACGTTTACACTTGCTACCCCTTCAGTACGTTGCAATTCCTGCTCAAGTGATTCGGCGATTTGTCGGATATCGACATCCTCATTTTCTGCTCCCAGCGCCAATTGAATAACCGGAAATTGTGAAGGATCAAATTTTAAAAAGCTTGGCCTTCCCGCATCTTCCGGGAGTGGAACAAGATCAATTCGCTGTAATATATCGGTTTGTACGTCATCCATACTCGTTGACCAGTCAAATTCCAAAATTATCAGGTTCGAGCTTTCCAGCGATGTCGACTGCACCCGTTTAATCCCCGGCAAGGTAGCCAGTGAAGCTTCAAGCGGCTTAGTCACTTTTTCGTTTACTTCAATTGGACTTGCACCCGGATAGCTTGTCACAACAACTCCAATCGGCGGATTTAAATCCGGTATTAACGTAACCGGAATTTTAAATAATGAAACTGCGCCGAGTATTAACACAAAAATCATTGAAACAATTGTAAAAACCGGGCGCTTTATTGAAAACTTGCTTATATTCATCGATGGAAAGTCCTTTCAATTTGTCTTCATATTAATTAAAATTCGTGTAGAGCTACCTTTTTCCCTTTTATTATTTGACAAAAACTATGTTACTACAGCAAAATGTTACAAAAAATCATACAAGACAGGCAGAAGTTAATCAGCGGGTTCCAGTAAGTTTCAATCTGGTATTCCCCTTTTCTTGCCTAGAATACAATAAACGGGGGTCCATCTATGTGTTTAATTGCATTTTCCTATAAAGTCCATCCAACATATCCGCTTATCATCGTTGCAAATCGTGACGAATTTTATGATCGTCCGACAGCAGCCGCCCATTTTTGGGAAGATCAACCTGCGATATTAGCCGGGAGAGACTTACGCCAGCAAGGCAGCTGGATGGGACTGTCGAAAAATGGTCGTTTCGCTGCGATCACAAACTTCCGTGACCCGCGTCTTCCTGAAACCGGCCAGTTGTCACGCGGAGAAATTGTCCGTTTATTTTTAACTTCAACCGAACCGACAGAGTCTTTTATCCAGTCACTACGTTCAAAAAGAGATTTGTACGGCGGCTTCAATGTCCTGCTTTACGACGGTGTAGGCATGCATCATTACAATAATATTTATGATGAACACCGCATCGTGGAAAGCGGAATTCATGGTGTAAGTAACGCTACTCTCAATACACCATGGCCAAAAGTAAATACGGCAAAGAGTGTATTGGAAAATGCAATCGATAAAGATGCAATTGAAGTGAACACCTTAATTTCGTTATTGGAAAATAAGGAAGTCGCACAAGATGAAGTATTGCCAAATACTGGTGTAGGTATCCATCTAGAACGGTCCTTATCCGCTCAATTCGTTAAACTTCCCAATTACGGTACTCGCTGCTCGACGGCTATTGTTTTTCACAATAATGGGGAGATTGATTTTCTTGAACGTACATATGAGGACGGAAAGTATAAATTTGACCGGAACCACCATATAGTTGGGGAGGAATAAGCAGAGGGCCAGGACATGAAACTCCCAACCTTGCCTTGACCGTAAAACATAAATAACCCCGGCAATTTTCCTTCACGTAAAAATCGCCGGGGCTTTTCATATCTAATTATAGCAAGCTGTATAACTGTATATTTTCGTTTTTCTCAGAGAACCAACGCATCGCAAATTCATTTTCGAATAGGAATACTTTATTATCGAAACGGTCTTTAACAAGCATTGAACGTTGTGAGTGCATTGAATCTTTCACATCTTCTTCGTTCTCAATCCAGCGTGCAATCTTACTGCCGATTGGCTGCATGATTACTTCCACATTGTACTCGTTAATCATTCTGTGCTGGAACACTTCAAACTGTAATTGACCAACCGCACCAAGGATTACTTCTTCCGTATGCATTGTTTTGAAATACTGAATTGCGCCCTCCTGTACTAATTGCAGAACACCTTTTTGGAATTGCTTCCCTTTCATTACGTTTTTCGCCGCAACTTTCATGAAAATTTCAGGTGTGAATTGAGGTAATTTTTCAAAGTTGAATGTTTTCTTACCACCGACTACTGTATCCCCGATTTGGTACGTACCTGTATCGTAAAGACCGATAATGTCACCGGCAACAGCTTCATTTACTGTTTCACGATCATCTGCAAGGAACTGTGTTGACTGTGTTACTTTGAAAGTTTTACCCGTACGAGAAAGTGTCATGTTCATACCACGCTCAAATTTACCCGATACGATACGCACGAATGCGATACGGTCGCGGTGTGCAGGGTTCATGTTCGCTTGAATTTTAAAAATGAAACCAGAAAACTCGCCATGCTCTACAGGATCGATAAATTGCTCATCTTCTGTAATACGAGGCTGAGGAATTGGCGCAAATTTCAAATAAGTATCAAGGAATGTTTGAACACCGAAGTTCGTTAATGCAGAACCGAAGAATACCGGTGTCAATTCGCCACGGGCAATTTTGTCTTCCGAATATGCATTGCCAGCTTCGTTTAAAAGTTCGATATCGTCGATCGCCTGTGAATAATACGATGTTTTTTTCATGTCGTTATCGATAGCTAAATGCCCTTCATCATCAAGTGGTAAGTAGCGATCACCTTCTTCTACACGGAACTGCTCGATACGCTTGTTGTAACGGTCGTAAATTCCAAGGAATTCTTTCCCCATACCGATCGGCCAGTTCATTGGGTACGCGTTTATGCCAAGCACTTCTTCCAATTCTTCGATAAGCTCCAATGGCTCTTTCCCTTGACGGTCCAATTTGTTGATAAATGTGAAAATTGGAATACCGCGCATTTTACAAACTTTGAATAGCTTTAATGTTTGGGCTTCGATCCCTTTAGCCGCATCGACTACCATGACAGCCGAATCTACAGCCATTAATGTACGGTACGTATCTTCCGAGAAATCTTGGTGTCCAGGTGTATCCAGGATGTTTACACGGCAATCTGAATAATCGAACTGCATTACAGAAGAGGTAACCGAAATCCCACGTTGTTTCTCGATTTCCATCCAGTCAGATGTTGCAAATTTTCCGGATTTCTTTCCTTTTACTGTTCCTGCGTCACGAATCGCACCACCGAATAATAGTAGTTTTTCTGTAATCGTCGTTTTACCGGCATCCGGGTGACTGATGATGGCGAATGTACGACGCGCTAATATATCTTGTTCTAAAGTCATTAATTTCGTCTCCTTTTTTCATACTTTCTTATTTTAAAAGACAACAGTCATTTGTTACAACCTTTTTTACTTTGGCACGCTCATTTTACGTAATCTGCGGAATATTTTGAAGAGTACAAAGCCGATTACAATAGCGATTGCATTTAATAATACATCATCAACATCAATACTACGACCAATAAAATATTGTGTCCCTTCAATAAAGAACGGGATGGTGAATGCAACGATATGCATGATACGCCAGCCTCTGAATTTTTTCCATAGCAGCGGAATAAAGAAGCCAAAAGGAATAAACAGGACAATATTGCCAGCCAAATTATAAAATGCGATATTTGCCAAAGGTCCATTCAATTGGTCATAATACAGCATAATTGTTTGCAATGGGGTGAAATTACTGCGCACATAAACGGTCGAAGTATCAAAAATGATCTGTCCATTCGAAATATGGAAATTCGGTATAATCGTTTGTGAAAAAATACTGATGCTGTAAAAGAAGAATACGAGCATCAACAATTCGCGCCGCCCACTTCTTCGTTTATTTTTCATATAGAACATTCGCAATATGCAATAAATCGGGAAGCTCACAGTGCAGTAAGCAACCATACTTAATAAAAATGAACGGATCATTTTTGTCACCTCCAAAAAAACCCACCGCTAACGCTATTACGTTAACACGGTGGATTTGAAAAAATTATAGCATAGCCTATACAAATTTTAACTTTCCAGCTTCAATCGCAATTTTCGCATCACTATGCGGGTATTTGGTATTTTCGATAATTTGGTAGTCCTCATGACCTTTACCTGCGAAAATAATAATATCACCAGGGTTTGCTACACTTACCGCATGTCTAACGGCTTCCGCACGATCACCGATACAGGCATAATTTTTATGCTGCATGCCTTTTGCCAAATCACCCGTAATACTGTCATATTCCTCATAGCGCGGATCATCCGTCGTAAGGATAACATAATCCGCAACAGATGCTTTTTCTGCCATTGTCGGACGTTTTGATTTATCACGTCCGCCACCTGTACCAACAAGGAAAATCAGTTTATTTTCCGGTTTTTTATATGGCATTGCCGCATTAATCGCTTTTTCAATCGCATCCGGTGTATGTGCATAGTCGATGAACATTTGAATCGGTAAATCTGAGTCTACTTTCTCCATACGTCCTTTCACCGGCGGCAGCATTTCAATCTGTTCGATAATGACATCAATCGGGAAACCGCGAGCATAGAACACAGCTGTTGCTGCAAGTACATTGTAAATGTTAAATTCACCGAGTAAATGCATTGATACCGGGAATGTGCCCTCCGGCGTTTCCATATCGAATTGCGTCATTCCATTTCCGTAACTGCAGTTCACTGCACGGAAAATCGCTTTATTATGCAATCCGTACGTCCAAATTGGGAATGGTGTCATTTCCGCATAGCGCTCAGACCAAGGATCATCAGCATTTAAAACGACATGCTTGTTCTTCTCCAAGTCTTGTCCAAGCTGAGAAAACAACAAACCTTTTGTATTTCCGTAGTTTTCCATCGTACCGTGAAAATCCAAATGATCATGCGTTAAATTCGTAAATACCGCCACATCATAATCAACACCGGCTAAACGGCCTAATGCTAAACCGTGTGATGAAACTTCCATCACCATTGCACGGCAGCCTTCGCTTTTCGCACGGAAAATCATCTGTTGTGTATTTAATGAATCACTTGTCGTATTTGCCGATTCGTATAGCACACCATTTAAATTAAAACCGATTGTTCCGGACAATGCCGATTTTTCGCCAAGCCCGATTAATATATTATGGATAATTCCAGATACACTTGTTTTTCCGTTTGTACCTGTTACTCCGACCATCATAATATCCTTTGATGGATAATCAAAAAACTTTGCTGCTAAAATGCCAAGTGTACGTGTCGTATTTTTGACGATTACTTGTGCAATTTCTCCATCCAACTGTAATAGACGTTCTGTAACGATTACAGTTGCACCTGCATCAACTGCTTTTTGAGCATAATCATGCCCGTCCACTGTAAAACCTTTTATACAAATAAATAAACTGTTTGGCTGTACACTGCGCGAATCAATCGCAATATCGGTAATCAGCTTCGGTAATTGACCTACGACTTTTTTTTGCATCAGTGTACTTAAAAGTTCTTCTGCATACATAATTCTTTCCCCCACACTTGCAATATAATTGCGAATGATAATTTTCTTCTATGTACTAATCATCATACTGTGCATAGATTGAAATTTCCACGCTTTTCAACAACTGTAATGTTTCCGTATAATAAACATGTTTGCAATATAAGGACTTTGGACATATAATACATAAGTTCAATTTTCTCATTAATTACTTTATAAACAGAAATTAAGAACTAAAATTATATTAAGATAAAGACTCCACTTTGTTCACTTATTTTATTTATTTATACGATATATCTATCATATCAAAATTCGCCATTTATCGACATCATGAATTACTGTATCATTATAGTTAATATTACTTATCCGAGGTGTTTTATGCAGCAACATGAAATTTTGAATAAGCGAAATCTTCTTATGATAATCACCTATATTTTTTCCGCTATTGTATTTGCTGTTGTAATTACTTCACAGCTTTTAAAGCATCAGCCTGCTTTTTTGATTGTATGTGTTGCAAGTAGTCTTCTGCTCGTGGCGTTTTATTATGTTAAATTGCCGCCAAAAACCCTTCAAATAATTATTATCGTCTGTTGGCATTTACTTGCTTTTCTTTTTAACTTTCAAAGTGTTAGCATTATTACCTTTTATGCATTTCTTTATATTATCGCAATTTTAACAATTTACCGTTCATCATTAATTTTAACTATTAATATAATTTTAATACTTTTGGAGATTTTTATTTTATATAAGTTATCATTTTTCTCATTTTCATTATTTAATTCACAAGACCATTTCCTGTTTTTCAGCTTTTTAATAGTAATTTGTATTGTAAGTATTGGTCAAAGCTTTTTCATTAAGCACATCTGGATGAAACTGGAGAAAAATGCGATTGATCGTGAAAATTATTTGAATTCCAAACACGCCTATTTAAACTTGTTTTTTGAACAGGCAAATGATGCAATTGCAGTATTTGATTTGGAGGATCGGGTTATTGCCGTCAATCCTGCATTCGAAAAATTGTATGGCTGGTCCAAGGAGGAAGCTATCGGGCGTATTTTACCGCTCATCCCCCCGGAAAACGAGGAAGAATCAAGGCAAAGAAAAGTAGATCTGATGCTCGGCAAGAAATATCATCTGCATGAAACAACCGATATGAGGAAGGACGGCACTTTTTTTGATGCACAAATCTCATTGTCGCCTATTATAAGTCCTCATGGTGAAATTATAGGTTCATCTGTAATTTCGCGGGACATTTCCTATATTAAAGAAACTGAAAATCTGATTTTACAGTCTGAAAAATTAAAGCTTGTCGGAGAGCTTGCCGCGGGTGTTGCTCATGAAATCCGCAATCCGATGACAGTCATTTCCGGCTATGTACAAATGATGAACGAAGATTCCGATTCTCCTTACTATGAATATACAAAGCTCATTCAAAATGAAACAGAGCGAATTGAATTAATTTTATCGGAGTTTCTTGTATTATCCAAACCTCAGGCAAACCAGTATGCCCCAATTAATTTGGCGGAAGCTTTATCAGAAGTTGTCCAGTTTCTTCAATATGAGTTCCATTCAAAAGCGATTTCTTTGAAAATTATCAATGAATTTTTGAACATTACAATCTTAGGAAATAAAAATCAACTGAAGCAAGTATTTATAAATTTATTCAAGAATGCGATTTAAGCGATTAATGAAGATGGCTCTATTACATTGGAAGTATGCAAAAGTAAAGATGCAAAGGAAATCTATATCCAGATTATTGATACTGGATGCGGTATTCCGCCACATGTGCTGGATCGAATGTTCGAACCTTTCTATACGACGAAAACAAGTGGAACAGGGCTCGGCATGATGATCATCAATAAAATTGTACAAGATCATCAGGGCTCCATCCAAATTAAAAGCAAGCAGCATGTCGGTACTGAAATATTATTAACATTTCCGATAATGACAGAATAATAGCAGAAGGCTTTCCTGAGTTTTGCGGGAAAGCCTTCTACTATTACGCTATTTCATAATTGTCCGAACAAGCTTCACTTTTTGTTTATATGGAGGATATAGCAAACTATTAGCCAGTTTATTAGAACGGTGCATAATTGATTTCGGGTGTGTAAAGTTTTCGAAACTTGCTTTCCCGTGATATGCTTTCACACCTGAAGGTCCTACTCCGCCAAACGGTAAATGAGTATTTCCGACATGTGTAATAACATCATTTATACAGCCTCCTCCAAAAGGAAGCTCTTCTAAAAAGTAATTGATTGCTTTTTCATTTTCCGAGAACAGATAAGCACTTAATGGTTTCGGCAATTGACGGATTTCATGAATCGCTTTTGGTAAATTCTCATACGTCATGACCGGTAAGATCGGGCCAAACAGTTCATCTTCCATGGAAGGTCGGGCCCACGTAATATTTTCCAGTACGGTCGGTTCCATATATAAATCTTCTCGGTCTGTGCGGCCACCAAATGTGACAGTATCCCGTTCATTATCCAAAATAGCCTGCAGACGGTCAAATTGGCGTTCATTAATAATACGCCCATAGTCCTGACTTTGCTGCGGATCATCACCGTAAAATTCTTTAATTGCTTTCTTAAGAAGTTGCGTAAATTTTTTTGCAACGCTTGTATGGACAAGAACATAATCGGGTGCCACACATGTTTGGCCTGTATTATTGAATTTTCCCCATACAATCCGCTTCGCAGCTACATCCAAATCTGCGGTCTGGTCAACGATTGCCGGACTTTTTCCACCCAATTCCAAAGCAATTGGTGTAAGACGTTCTGCTGCTGCTTTAGCAACAACCTTTCCAACCGCTACACTTCCCGTAAAGAATATATAATCAAAAGATGCATGAATTAAAGCTGTAACCTCATCCTTTTCTCCTTCTACAACACGTACATATTCAGGAGAGAATACTTCCCCCAAAATTTTTTTTACAATAAATGCTGTATGTTCGGCAGATTCTGATGGTTTTACGATTGCTGTATTCCCTCCGATAATCGCCCCGATCAATGGCTCCATAATCAATTGGAATGGATAGTTGAATGGTCCAATAATTAAGGTCACTCCATATGGTTCACGTACAACATAGCTTTTTGCTGGCTGGAAATGAAGCGGAGTTTTGACAGGCTGCGGTTCCATCCAGCTGTTTATATTTTTTAAAAAATAGGAAATACTATCATAAACTATACCAATTTCAGTTGTGAATGCTTCAAACTCGCTTTTTCTTAAATCCAATGCTAAAGCTTCGATTACTTGCTCTTCGTATTTTTTGATTGTCTCTTTTAATTTAACGAGCTGTTGTTTACGAAATTCTACATCTTTTGTAGCGCCCGTAAAATAAAAGGCGCGTTGATTTTCGATCATTTGTTCAACATCATTTGCAGTAAAATTCATTTTTTTCATCCTTCCCGAAATTAATATCCGTGACCTATACAGAAATCCAGCTTCATTCATGAACGACTTAAAAAATTGACCATTTTTTCCGAATGAAGATAAATGTATGCATAAATTATAGCTGTTCACACATATTAACTATAGTAATAACTACTACAAAGTTTATAAATTATCCTGCTAAAAAAAGGAGGCTATATGATTAAATTGTCTTAATTTTTAAAGAAATGTTTATAAATAAAGGCATATGGGAATTTCATAACTAAATAATCGAACATAATAAGTAATGTAAAACAATCGTACAAGGAGGCTATATAAAATGATTATTACTGAAACTTGGTGGGGCGAGATTTTTTCCGGGCCATTATCTATTGGATTAAACGAACAGAAAGTTAAACAACTTGAGGATGAATCATTTTTATACTTTGACGAATTTGTTGCTACAATCCCTAATGAAGAACAAAATACTTAATATTTAAAAGGACTGTCACAATTGGCAGTCCTTTTTAGTATTTTTTTATGGCATAATGACTATATAATAGTGATTATTACGCTAGTTTCATAGGAGGTTGTCCTTATATTAAATAAATTGCTGAAATTTATGTTAATCGCCTTACTTATTTTTGTTTGCGCTGTTTCATTACAATATATTATAAAAATGAAGAATTCCGATGAGGAAGAAACCATTATTGAAGCTAAGGCATCAATGACCCAGGAACAATTGAAAACCCACACTATGCTATTGCTGACAGAAATTGTGCTGAAACAGTTTGTCGAGAATATTATGCTGAATATCGAAATAATACCGGTGGATGAGAAGCAAAATGTTATCGTCTCACTAAGGGCATCAGAATTTCTTAATGAAAACACACTTCTGAAAGATAGCTATAACGTACTTAAAGAAATCCAGCACATGGAGGAAATAAATGATATTACACTAAAGTGGTTTATGCCTGTAAATAACAAAAATACGGAAATACTTACTGTCATGTTTGATGATGAGGCATTAGTTGCTTTCGATGAAATTTCGTATAAAGACATTCCCCAGGCATCCACTCAGTATATAAAGCATGAGCATTTGGATTAACATAAATCCTCAAAATAAAAAGCGGTTCAAACTTTACGTATCGTAAAATTTGAACCGCTTTATTTTTATGCCTGTTTATTTCTTTATTTAATCGAATCATTCATTTCCTGTAGTGCCTTTTCGACATTAGTCACTGCAGTGATGAGCTCCTGTTCTTGTTTTGCCGTAAAGAGATTATAGTTTACATAATCTTCTTTTCCTACTTCGTAGTATGCTACTATTTCGTTTAATGCGGTAACTGCTTTTGATGCAGCATCGGCACTTTCAGTAGAGACACGTGGTACAAACACTTCCAGTAAATCTTCGGCTGCTTCTGTTTGTGCTTTCACCGCATATACTTCATTTCCTGAAATGCTCGGTGAAGTTAGTCTGTTATTTGCCATGTCCTGAAACATTTTTATAGCTGAAGCAAGGACATTATTTTCCGAAACATCAATTGTCGCAAAATCGCCTTGAAGTGACTTTACATCGGCAACTAGTTCCTCAGCAATTTCTTCGTAACCTGCTGTCTTCTTCTCACCAAATAATCCGTATGCTATACGTTGAAAACCTGCCGTATCCGTTTCTTTTCCTTCAACAAGGTCGCCGTTTATTTTTTCATCAAGCTCTTGGAAACTCGGTGCAAGGGGCTGTAGTCGCTCATAATACATCGTCACTAACGGATACAACTTCTGTGCGTCTTCCAGCTTTCCTTCTTTAATAGCAACCGCTAAAAGCTCGGTATCTGTTGAAAAGCTGTCCATTTGCCCTGCTAAAAGCGATTTAAACTGCTCTGCTTCTGCACTTACATCGATTACTGCTTCCTGTTGTTCCACGGGTTCTGTTACTTTTTCTTCTTCTTTTTGCCCACATGCCGCCAATACAGATACAGCAAGTAAAGCAGTCATTAATTTTTTACTGTTTTTCATCTTACTTCACCTCTTATTTTTCTAGTTCGACTACTTTTGCATGAACGACAAAACGTTCCTTGTCATTTTGTGATGTCGTGCATGTCGAAAACGTAACAATTTTATCGGTAGCCATTACATGAACCGGCAATTTTATATCGGAACGCTGTTGAATTTCCTCTAAAAACTCCGTATATGTGTTGTCTGTAAATTGTGTTTCAATATAATAAAATTCAGTCGTCGTTTCATATGCGGCAAACACATGCAATGCATAGCGCTTGTCATTTGTTTCATAGTAAAAAACAGGATGGGCTTCTGCATATGCCTGCTCGCTAAACTTAGGTAAATCTCCGAACATCGTACCATTGCGTAAAACATGCCCGTAAAAAATCGTATGCCGGTCTCCCATTACTTCATTGCGAAAATCGGCAAATATGCTACCGCCACGACTTTTCTCGTCCAAATAATTATGTGTTAAGTAAAATTCATTATTATTCCTTTGCAAAACTGGGTTATTAAGACGGGTATTTTCCAATGTGAGCCAGCCGATTATATGATCGTTTTGCTGTTGAAGTGTAGCTAGCTCACTTTGTTCGACAATTTGCCGGGCATCTTGCAGCTCGTTTTCCATTTCCTGATAGCTGAAAAAATAACGGATAATAATTCCCGCGCAAATAATCATAACAATGCCACTTACAATTTGAACAATTTTACGCATATTAAATACTTAACGGCATCATATATAACCCGAGCTGCTCATCTTCATGAAACACCGAATTGACCCCGTATACTTCCTTAATAACTTCTTTTGTAATAACATCGCGCGGTGCACCTTCTGCCATAATTTTACCGGCTTTCATCAAAATAATGTGGTCACTGTAACGGATGGCCTGATTAATGTCGTGCAGCACCATCACAATCGTCAAGCCGTACTGTTCGTTCAATTGCTTAACGAGCTCCAGAAGTTCAAGCTGATAGTATATATCCAAATACGTTGTCGGCTCGTCCAGACACAGTATTTCCGATTTTTGTGCAAGTGCCATTGCGATCCATACACGCTGCCGTTCTCCACCGGAAAGTGCCGATAAATCATTATGCCGTTTTTCCAGCAGATTCGTACAAGTAAGCGCCCATGTCACGGCCTTTTCATCTTCTTCCGCTCTCTTTTTGAATAACGAAGTATGCGGCATCCTTCCGTACATCACGAGCTTCTCCACCGTTAAATCTGAAGGAATATCATTTTGCTGATAAACAATCGCCAATTTCTTCGCAAACTCTTTCGGCTTATATTCCACCAAATCCCGGTTTTCGAGTGTTGCCTTGCCTTCGAGCGGTTTGTTGTTTCGTGACATAACACTTAGCAATGTGGATTTCCCGCAGCCATTCGGTCCTATGATTGTCGTCACTTTTCCTTTTGGAATGGTGGTCGATATAGCATTTAAATGACGGGTCATCCCATCATGGGAAACAACTACTTGTTTAATTTCCATATTGGTGTCACTCTTTTCTAAGTAGGAATATGAGGAATGGTCCTCCGATAATGGCCATAATCGTTGATGCCGGTATTTCCATCGGGCTGAACATCGTACGTCCAAGCGTATCCGCCAATAAAATAATAAATGCGCCAAGCAGTGCGGTAAAAGGAATTAACACTTTATGATCATACCCGACAAGTCGACGCGCAATATGCGGCACTAAAATCCCGACAAATGAAATGACTCCTGCCACTACAACAGAAGCAGCAGCCAGCATTACGGCAACCGCCGCAATGAGTATGCGGGCACCTGTTACATTAAAACCTACACTTTTTGCGGTTTTATCCGATAATACGAGCACATTGGATGAAGCGTATAAAATAAACGCAAGAAGTAAACCGATTGAGCCATATGTAACGATTAACGATACATCATCCCATGTTTTTAAGGACAGGCTTGACGTAATCGCGCCTGTTGCCGATGCACCAAAGCTAATCATCGCTTCCGTAAGCCCTGAGAACATCGCATTGATTGCAATTCCGACTAAAATTAACTTTAACGGATTGAGCCCTGACTTCCAGGAAAGGAGGAAAACGAAGAAACATGCAAGCGCACCCCCGATAAATGCTGCAATTGGGGTGAAGAAAAATAATGTCGGAACAAAGCTTACGATAAATAATTTTGTAAATGCAGCTCCCGCAGATATCCCGATAAATCCGGCATCCGCTAATGGATTTCGCATAATTGCCTGCAATAATACACCGGCAACCGATAAAGCAGCCCCGGCAAATATCGCAACGATGATTCTAGGGAAACGCAAATCCTTAATCGCAGCCATATCCGCATTATCGGCATTGAAAAAATTCGTTATAAAGTCGATAAATGACATCTGTATACTGCCTGTTGTCGCAGCATAAATGATTGTTATGACAAGCAATACAGTGACAGCGATAAAGCTCATAATTTTTTTGGTCACAGAAAACATCCTTTATATGATGAAAAGCAAAACCTCCCTCAAGACTCTGCTTTTCCAACATTGTTATTGATAAGTGATTCTTCAATCAGTAGAGGGTTAATCTCCCGCATATCCTTTTCACCCAGCTTAAGTCTAAAGGCCGGGGTCTTATGGATAAAATATTTCTACTAACTGATTGAGTGCTTCCGGTACATTCAATGCTGCTGTCGTACCAAATAGTTCTTCCTCTAAATCATATACTTGTCCATTTTTCACAGCATTAAAATGTTTCCACACATCATTTTTGGCAAATTCCTCGTCAAACATTTCAATAACTTCAGCCGGCATACCGTGCGATAAACGTAAAATAATATCAGGATTCGATGAATATAGATGCTCTGTATTCGATGGCAAGTATTCTGCATCCTGGCCAGCCATGACGTTCTCCCCGCCTGCAAGTCGTACTAAATCACCTGCATATGAATTTTCGGTCGCCACTAAATAACTGCCTGGTACACCTAGTAAAATGAGTACGCGCGGCTTTTCTTCATTAGTTGCTGCAACCTCTACCGCATCAATTTCAGTCTGTAGCTCATCATTTAAAGCCTTTGCCTCATCGACACGATTGTAGCGTTCACCAAGTGCTGTAATTTCACCCATCATCGCTTCAATACTTGTTAAATCAACAAAATCAACAGGAATTCTCAATTGCTCAAATTTATCCTTTAAATCGTATTCCAATGTGGATACGGAAAGCACTTCAGTTGGATTGAGTGATTTGATGATTTCCGCATCCGGATTCATCGCATTTCCGATATTCGGAAGATCGTCAAAACGCGCCGGTAAATCTTTCACCGTATCCGGAATTGCGACCGCATCAAGATTCAGCCGATCCAAAATTTGTGCAATGACAACCGTTCCCGCGATAATGCGATGCTCCTCTTCCACTGCTGAGGCCTGTTCTGTTGCAGTATTGTCAACGGCGATGGTTGACTCCGCTTTTTGTTCACTATTTCCGCATCCCGCAAGTACTGCCATACTCAGTGCGAGACCGATTAACCACTTTTTCATTAATTTTTCCTCCTAGCTGTTTAAACTGAAGTAAAATTTCATCCTGTCCCAGATGGAAGTTTAGTTCAATTTAAGCGTAGCGTCTGCACTGTCCTTACTTAAAAATAGGATTGGGGCTGTATTAAAAGCCTTAGCTTTTAACACAACCCTACCTAAAATCGTATTAGCTAATGGCTTTTTGTAATAAGCCATTTACGTTTCATTGAATTATTTCTTTAAACCGTCAATTACTGTTAACGTATTGTTTAAGATTTTTGCCATATGAGAGCGTATTAGTTTGTTTTCCGGATTGAATTTCCCTTCATAACCAGAAATAATACCTAATTTTTCTAACTCAGAAATTGCTTTTGATGCTTCCACTTCTTTTGGCATATCAGAGAAGTTTGCTGCTTCACCGGATGCTTTATAGCCGTTTTTCTCTAATAGACGGTAAATCATTAAGGCCGCTTGTTTACGAGTTATATCTTGTCCAGGTGCAAATGTAGTAGCTGTTTTGCCGTTGATAATGCCGTAACCGTTTAATGCATTGATTGCAGTTATTGTTTCAGCATCGAATTTTGCGATATCAGAGAAGTTCGCTTTTGCCGTTACATCCAGTTTTAATGCACGGTTTAGCATTAGCGCGAATTGATAACGTTTCAAATTGTTGTCCGGGTTGAACTTGTCTGCCGCTTTGAAAATCCCTTTATTGTATAGGTTAATAATCGCATCTTTATTGCCGTTGTTTGCGATATCTTTAAATGGTACAGTAGCCGTTTGGCTGTCACCGAATTGTAATTGTACTTTATGAACGCTGTCGTATTTAACCGGACCTTGGTTTACAGAAAGGTCAATAGTCGCTGTGTAAAGTTTAGCAAGATCTTTAACAGAAACAGTGTAGACTTGTACATTATTATTCTCTACGATTTCTTCTGATTTTAATGCAACTGTAGCACCTTCCACTTTAAAGTCATTGATCCATTGACCTTCAGGGAATGTTACATCAACATCATAGCCGCCTTCAGTTGCAGTAACTGAAACTGTCTCTTCAAGGTAACGGCCATGCATGATTGATAATTCCTTTGTTCCGTCTTTATATACATATACTGGTTCTGTTTTTGCTTCCGGAGCAGCAGGTTTTGTTTCAGCCGTTGGTAAGTCCAGGTCAGCTGTTTCGATAGCAAAGCCGAAGTCATGTGACATCGCGCGACCTGCAACATCAAGATCGATTTTTGCCGAATGTAAATCACTAATTGAATCAATGTCAAAACTTAATACACGAACATCGCCTTCATTTGCTGTTCCCGATAAAACTTTTGCCTCTTTACCTTCAACAGAAATATTTTTAATGAAATGATTTGATTTAGCAATTGTAGAAATTTCTACTGAATACTTTCCTTCATTTACTACTAATTTTGCATCAGGGGAAAGCTGACCAGTAATCGCAGTATAATTTCCTATTTCCCCCTTATACGCATCCCATTTCACATCATAAATACCATCTGCAACTGATTCAAATGTTTTACCAGCTGTGAATAGTTTTTCTTCAGCAGGTTTTGTTGATTCAGCTGGTTTTTCTGAACTTGCTCCACCAGTGATAGAATCTTTATTAGGTGTTAAAATTGCTGTCGAATCCATTACATTTGGTCCCATTGCAATTTTCAATTGAATCGTTACTGGTTCGAACTTCTCATTAACAGGTATGTAAATATGCTTTTTGCCACCATGTTCAACTACTATTGTCTTCCCATCAACAGTGGCTTCAGTAATCATTGCTAGTACTGCGTCACTTGTTAAAACTTCAATATATTGCTGACCATTCATTTCCAGTAAATTACCCGGACCTTTAATATAGTTTGCCAAATGTTTTGTAGTATCTTCCAAAGTGAAATCAATCTTTTTTGTTACTGCTTCTGTTGTCTTTGTTTCTGTAGTTGTGTCAGCAGAAACTGCCATTGCAGGTACGATTGCTGATGTAGCAAGTAATGATGCTAATAATGCTTTAGTTGCTGTTGATTTGTTTGCCATTCTTAATTTCCCCTATCTGTCTATATAGTTTTTGTTTTCTTTGTACGAATGAATACAACTGCTGCTACGATGAATAATATGATCGCCATTAACGGCAATTCATCGCTCGTCTCCGGATTTTCTACTACCTCAGAATCTTCAGCTTGCTTCGTTTCAGTTACAACTTCTTCATCTGTCTTTGTGGAATCATCTGTCTTTGTGGTTACTGTTGTTGCTGTTGTTGCTTGCTGTTCGGATGAATCTTTATTTTGCTTTTCAGCTGATGGTGCTGTTGTATTTGAAGAAGTATTACTTCCTGACGACTTTGTCGGTGTTTCTTTTGGTGCCGGAGCTGTTTTTGCCGGTTCCTGCTTTACTGTTTCTTTAGGTTCCTCCACCTTCGCTTCAGGTAACCCTCCGCTGTTAAATACAAAATCTACACTATAGCTGTGATGGTAATCAATATCATCAATGTCGATTTTCATCGGTATTGTCACTATATTTGCATTGGATATAGCAAATTGCACTGTGCGCTGGTCTGCAGCCTCATTTGAGCCGATTATTTTCGCCCCACCTGGAGGATTAAACTGTGTAACCCAGCTACTGTTTTTAATCGTAAGCTGCATTGTCATTTTTCCGTTATTTACAATTAGCTTGGCAGGCTTTAAAAAATAGTCATTTGCCATAGAAGCCGAATTGCTGCCGGGTTTATTTACTTGATAACTTACATCATATGTACCATCAGCAATCGCTGCAGATGAATTATTTGGTAAAGTAAACGCTACCAAAATTAGAGTAGCAAAAAATATGAAGAAACCTTTTTTCACACTATTTCTCCTCCTTTTCTATATAATATTAAAAATTTCTAATAGAGAATAATTCTCAAACCAATATATAGCATGCCATAAAGTGGCCTGTTTCTCAATTGATAATATTCTCATTTGTAATAAATTTATTTCTTTTGACAGTAAACTTCATTAATTTGTCGTAATTGCAACTTAACAAAGTTTTATACATTCATATATTTCCAATGAAAAACAATCCATATACATATTAGATTTACAGCGATTACAGAAAAATTCGAGCGATTTCCATTAATAGAAATCGCTTAATAGTTTAATGCAATTTTAATTTTTTCCTCAATGATTATTTTTTATTGCCTGCACTGCTGCACGAATACCCAGCAAATAGCTTTCTTTGCCAAAACCTGATATTTGACCTGTCACAATATCCGCAAACACAGATTTTTCACGGAAGCTTTCACGTGCATGGATATTGGACATATGTATTTCCACGGTCGGACCAGTAAAAATATCCAATGCATCCCGAATTGCATAACTGTAGTGAGTCCAAGCACCAGCATTCAGGACAATTCCGTCAACGCCGGAAAGGAATGCTTCATGGATTTTCTCTATAAACTCACCTTCATGGTTCGTCTGGAAGGTTTCCACTTCTACTTTCAGTTCATTCGCCAGTTCCTGAATGGTTTGATTGATTTCCTCCAAAGTTATCGTTCCATAATGTTCAGGATCACGTTTCCCGAACATGTTGTGGTTAACACCATGCAACATTAAAATTTTTGTCATCATTCTTTCCCCCATAGAATAAATTTCCGATATCTAGTTTAAAGCTAAATAATTCTTGCCATACCATCATACCAATCACATTGTTACCTGTACAACTTGCTTCTTCAACATGAGCTATACGTGGAAAAAAACCTCCCTTTATGCGGAAAAATGCAAAAAATAAGCGGAATTGAAATATATTTTCAATTCCGCTTACATCTTTTTAAGTTATTGAAGAACCCCAATTACTTGCTTACTTCTTCCGGGTGGAAACCGTCACGCTGTAAATAGTTGTCATGGGCCCAAATGTTCAGCTCATCTTGTTCAGCTAGTTGCTGAATTTCCAAAAGCTCATCTTCCAGTGTATCGTTCGGTTTATTAACATAACGTACTGCTGCCAGACCTTCACTTAATAAAACCTCATGCAAACTTACACCATCTACAAAAGCATAGGCCAATAACCGGTCATAATTATCGGTCTCAGGGCCTTTATCGAATAAAAGTTGAACAGATTCCGCCTGTTCCAGCAGTTCAACCGTACGTTCCTTTGCCTCTTCTGCGTAAGGCATTGGTTCGCCTTTATTATAATTCATTTCTGGCGTATCAATCATCAGAAGACGTACACGTTCTTTTTTACCATCCATTTCGACATTGAATGTATCGCCGTCATTGGCATTCAAGTATTTCACGTCGATTAGCTGATTGCCTGTTTTGTCCATCGCAATATCAGTTGTAATTTTGTATTCGATATTCTGTTCCGTAATTTCAGTGGATGTTGTTTGCTCTGTATCTTTTTTAGGTTCACTAAATGCCAAGTATAAACCTACTGCAATAATAATTGTACCACTCGTAATTAGCGTTTTTACATCTTTTAATTTCATCGTTTCTATTTAAATCCTTTCTAAATCTCCGTATTTGACTTAGGATTTGGTCCTAATTCTACTGGTGGAATATCTGCGAATGTACCGCCTTCTTCTTCTAAATCGCGCATACGGTGTGCCAGACGTGAAGCCGCACATGCAGCGATGCTCCCGACTAGATCGTCTAAAAATGTATTGACCGATTCACCTGCTTTTGTATCCAGCTTTTCAATGATTCCGATTTTTTGTTTATCCAAATGACCGAAAGTTGTTACAGCAATACTTCCATACGTAAATACCGACCCTAATGCCAATGTTTCATCGACACCAAACAACCCTTCATCCGCCTCAATAATTGCTTGAAGTGGTGCTGACAGCAACCTTTTCTCTGCCAGCTCGTCAAGTTCGATGCCGACAAGCACAGCATGTTGTACTTCACGTTTATTTAATACACGAACAACCGATTGAATGCAGTGTTCGATTGTTAAACCTTCATTATATGGTGATTGCATCGTAAACACGATTTCAGCAATATCTTCAATTGTTACATGACGACGTTCCAACGCGTTATACGTAGCTTTTGTTACTTCGTCTGAATGTACACGAATATTTTTATTATGCATAAGATATCCTCACTTTTGTTTATTTTAAGCACTCATTTTTCCCGCATTGACGGGTAGTAATTTATCTGCCTCGAAAGCATGGCGTCAGAGGCAAAACGTATAGCTTTCTTTATATATTACACCTTTATTTTACTATATGATACAATTTTAGATACATCAACATACAGGGGTGACAACATGGAGAGAGGCACAGTAAAAGATGTTGCTTTTTTTAGCAATGCATTAAACGAGGAGCTGGAGTTATTAATTTATATTCCAGCAAATTATTCCCCATTATATGAATATAACATTTTAATCGCATCCGACGGTAAAGATTACTTTCAGCTAGGAGGCATTCCGCGCCTTGCGGATGAACTGATCGACGGCTACCTAATTGAAAACACAATTATAGTTGGTGTGCCATACAAAAATTATGAAGATCGAAAGCGAAAATATACACCAGCAGGGGATCAATTTGAAGCGTATATGCGGTTCTTGGCACATGAACTCGTACCTTATTTAGATGATGAATTTTCAACTACACAAGTTGGCGGTGGGCGTGCATTAATAGGTGATTCTATGGCTGCAACCATATCATTGATGACTGCAATCCATTATCCTAATATTTTCGGCAAAGCCATTCTACAATCACCTTATGTAGATGAGCTTGTATTGCAGGCTGTAAAGGATGCGAAAAACGTAGATATTCTTTCGTTGTACCATATTATCGGCCTACAGGAAGATCAAGTGGCATTAAAAGATGGGACCGTCAAAGATTTGTTAACACCGAACCGTGAGCTGCATCAACTTTTTGTTCAACATGGTATTGATACATTCTATGAAGAATTCAATGGTAATCATACATGGACTTATTGGAAACCTGATTTAAAACGGGCACTAATTGAAATTTTCGGATAATAGTGTGTGTTGGAAATGTTTATTCACAAATTTTTCTGTTATAATTAAAACAATTACGCCTTGGTGTGGCTGTATCTAGATTTTTGTTAGCATGATTATTTGTTTAAATCTATGCCATTTACAGGACGTCTCACTTTCATTTAGCACGGTGCTATATGAAATTTTTTATAAAATTTTTAGGGGGTAATGAATTTGAAATACGGTATTGTTGCTTTTCCATCTAAAAAATTACAAGATTTAGCGAACACTTATCGCAAACGCTACGACCCGCATTATGCGTTAATCACACCTCATGTTACATTAAAAGACGCGTTTGACGCGGATGAAGCTGAAATTGGAGAAATCTCAAAACATTTGCAGGAAGTGGCATCAAGGTTTGCACCTTTACAAATTCACGCCTCTCGAATCAGTTCATTTTACCCGACGACGAATGCTATTTACTTCCGAATCGAACCAACGCCGCAGTTGGAGAGTATTCAAAAATCAATACAGGAAAAAATCAACTTGGGTGCGCCAAAGCATGTGTTTATGCCACACATTACAATTGCGCAAAAAATGAGCGCTTCCGAGCATGATGATATTTATGGTCAGTTGCGTATGGTTGGAGTAGATGAAAAAGATTCAATCGATCGTTTCCACTTGCTTTACCAATTGGAAGACGGCTCATGGACAACTTATGAAACATACAAATTGACTGGAGCTGAGTAATACGTGTTTGAAGTAAAACTAGTTACAACCGACGAAGACCGCGAACGTGCATTTGCACTACGGAAAGAGGTGTTCGTCAAAGAACAAGGGGTTCCATTAAGTCTGGAAATAGATGACTACGATGAGACGGCCGTTCATTTTTTAGTAAATGAAGGTGAAAATTCAATTGCTACAGCACGTCTTCGGGTAGTTGAACCGAAAGTCGGAAAAGTGGAGCGCGTTTGTGTATTGAATAACTATCGTGGTAAAAGACTTGGCGCATTAATTATGGAAGCTGTTGAACAATACGCAAAAAATGCAACGTTTGAAAAGCTTAAATTGAATGCCCAAAGCTATGCAATACCTTTCTATGAGAAGCTGGACTATATTGTCACTTCCCCGGAATTTATGGATGCCGGCATTCCACATCGCGCTATGGAGAAGAAAATTTAATTTTTTAAATCTCATAAAAGTAAAAAAACATCCATTTCCCGCCGGAGAAAATGGATGTTTTTCGTATTGTTTTGCCACTTTTAAAGTTCCGACTTACCTCATCATTTTCTCGATTTTTGAAAAATCCAAAGATTTACCGTCTTGAATGATTGACTGCACAATTTTGTCTTCAAGTTCACTCGTAATCGGTTTATTTGCAAGACGGCTCACTTTTTTCACGATTTTCCGAACTTGTTTTTCATCCGAGAAATCTGCATACGTCAATGCATTTGCAAGCGTCATAATTTCATCGAAATCAACGCCGGTTTTGCGCTCCACTTTTTTAAAAAACGAACGATCCATACTGTTTACTAACCTCCCTTAAATAAATGCGCTACCAACGATAATAAGTAAAATAAAGAGTACAACGATCAATACGAATGTCATACTGTTATTACCGCCATAGCCTGGGGAACAGCCATAATCACAACCACCATGTTGCCAACCTTGCTGCTGCCAACCATATCCAGACATACTTATACCCCCCTTTCTATTTTGTAGTGTATGCAAACACTCAAAAAAAAGGAGGGTATTCGTCTAATCTACTTTTCCTTTAGGCTTAAATATTAATGCCGCGATAAATCCAAATAATATCGCAGCGCTAATTCCAGAGCTCGTCACCTCGAACATACCTGTCAACAGGCCAATCCAACCGTGTTTTTCAGCTTCAGCCATCGCTCCATGCGTCAGTGAATTCCCAAACGAAGTAATCGGAATTGTCGCACCGGCACCGGCAAAATTTATGAAAGCTTCATATAAATTAAGTCCATCTAAAATTGCTCCTACTACAACTAAAATGGATAAAGTATGACCAGGTGTCAGCTTTCCTACATCCATTAATAACTGACCAATTACACAAATCAATCCACCAACGACAAATGCCACTAAAAATGTAAAGCCGATTGTAATCACCCCATCCCGATTTCAATTGCATGTGCTGTGCACGGAATTGACTCACCTTGTTGAAAAGAAAGCGGCGATAAAAGTGCTCCTGTCGCTACTAATAATGCGCGCTTGTAACGACCACTTTTAAATTGTTCCATCATATAGCCGCTATAGACTGCAGCAGAACAACCCGCACCACTCGCCCCTGCCAAAAATGCTGTATCTTCACCGTAAAATTCTGCACCGGCATCACGGAATCTTGATAAATCTTCTTTTTTCACACCACTTTGGGCAAACATCGCAATTAAAATTTTCAATCCGATTTTCCCTAAATCACCTGTCATTATGACATCGTAATCCTGTATTGTTTGCGAACGCTTTTTTAAATGTGCCTGAATCGTATCAAATGCTGCCGGTGCCATTGCTCCACCCATATGAAATGGATCTGTCGCTCCGTAATCAATTACTTTTCCTATTGTTGCGGCTTCTACATATGGAAGTTTCGGCTGATGCTTACCAACTAATACAAATCCTGCTGCTGTTACAGTCCACTGAGCAGTTGCAGGCTTTTGACCTCCATAATCAACCGGATAGCGAAACTGGCGTTCGACCGAGTTATGCTGGCTTGAAGCACCTGCAATGGAAAAATCGCTGGCACCCAGTTCTGTCAATAAAGAAGCAATAACTATAGAAGAGACAGATGTTGCACAGGCAGAAAAAAGACCGATAAACGAAACAGCCAGTTCCCGTGCTGCAAAGTTTGTGGGTGTCATTTGATTAACTAAGTCTCCGCCCAGTAAATAATCAATATCCAAATTATTTAAATTCGATTTTTTTAATATTGTCTGACATGCATCTGAAATGAGAACGGCATTCCCTTTTTCATTTGAATCTTTTTGCAACCGTTCATCGGTTGATATTTTGTCAAAATACGTTTGAAAGACACTCCGTTTTTCCAAAGGCCCTACTACAACACCTGAAGAAAGAATGGATGGCTTTGACTGAAAAACAATTACCACGCCGCGACACCTACCGATACTAGTATTAATTTAATCAAGGTTACAAAAAAGGCCGAGACTACTCCAAATAAAATAACCGAGCCGGCAAGCTTGAACATGTTACTGCCGACACCTAATACAAGGCCTTCCGATTTCCCTTCAATTGCTGCAGAAACAACAGCATTACCGAACCCCGTTACCGGAACTGCACTTCCAGCTCCCGCAAATTGGCCTAGTTTACGATATTGTCCGAACCCTGTCAGAAGCATGGCGATAAACACCATTGTTGCCACTGTTGGGTTACCCACAGTTTTCTCCGTAAAATCAAAAAACATCATATAAAAAAAGGAAATTGCTTGTCCTACACAACAAATAACACCGCCAACAGCAAATGCTTTTAAACAATTGATGGCAAGAGGCGTTTTAGGTGTAATTTGATCTTTTAACGTAGTATATTGTTGCTCTTTCAAGTTACGTTTCCTCCTTAGCTAGCTTTTTTAACGCATGCAATTCTTTCAGCATTTTTTTCTGGTCTTTTTCTTCCATTAATTTAGTCGATTCCCAGAACATTTTAAAATCTGCAGAAACATTGACTTTACTATCGGAAAATTTCTCTTCTAATTTTTTCTTCCAATCTTTTTCAATTTTTTCTCGATTCCATTTTTCCAAAGGTTTTAATTGCATTGCGACAAATAATTCATCTTCAATTACTAAAAGATTTGCCTGTTCTATTGCATCATCTTCTTTTAAAAGTTTTTCTACTTCCTGCTGATTCTGTACATTGTCTGTCATCGCATACGTTGCAACTTTCTCCCGGTCATTGCAGCCTGCAAGAATTAAAACTAAGCTCAATGCCATAAATGCTTTCCACATAAAAGTCACCCCCTTTAGTCCATTTTTCTCCAAGTATAACCTGTCGTATTTTGAATTATTCATCGCCCAAAGAAGTTTGACAAAACCTGTTCATTCGCCCGATTCTTTTAAAACCTGGGTCATATTATTAGTAAGAGTTAAGTAAACCGGAGGTGAAAAATTTATGGGTTGTGGAAGAGGTAATAATGATGTAGGTGGAACTGGTGGACATCACCCATCACGTGGCTGTGTTTGTGAGGTTGTCCGTGCGATTTTAGAAATTCAAAATGCGGCAGTACAGGATGAATGCAGTCGCTGTACAACAAACTGTTTCTTAGAGCCACTGGGTGGAATTGTTAACCCATCACGTTCAAATGTCGACACACGTGTATTTACTTTATTAAACAAGGATGGATCTCCATTCTTTGCAACATTCACTACAGCAGAAGGCAATGCTTGTCCTTGTGTATCAATGTATTTCCGTGTTGAAGATGTATTTGATGGCTGCTGTGCAACATTACGTGTTCTTGTACCACAAGATGACAAAGAACATGCAGTTGATTTACTAAACGATCACGGAACAGCTATTGATTTCCGTCAAGTATGTAAAGTGACACAATTTGAGGCTTCAGATAGCTGTATCACAGTCGATTTAGATTGCTTCTGTGCTGTTCAATGTATCGATGATGTGTACCTTGGCATTTGTGATTAATTCTTAACGCATCTCGCGCATATAGTGCGAGATGCTACTTTCTTTTACGAGAACTAAAAAAGAGGAGCCATTTACTTGGCTCCTCTCAGATTGTCGACAAAAGGCATCGAGAGTTCGCCTCTCGATGCCTTTTGTCTTTTCGTTCCCCAAATTAATGGACAGAATTTGGGGAACGTATCCCCTCTTCGAGGGAAGATGCCCTCATCTAAGCTCCTTGCCAAGTCCATGTGGCAAGTTTCTTCAAGTTCATGGCAGCAAAAGTAAGCATCGCCTGCATGGACAATTTTTTAAGGCCCCTTAAAGTTGTCCATCGCATACCATGCTTTTCTTTTGCATCCGCAAAGACACGCTCAACCGTTTCTTTACGTTTCGCATAGATTGATTTAATTTCATGATGATGACGAAGATGTTCCGCTTCTTCTACATATTCGGCCCAAATATGACGTTGAATCAATTTCGTATGATTTTTGCTTTCTGTACATTGTGCTAAAAATGGACAGTTGGCACAAATCGCGGAATTTGATTTGTATTGGCGGTAACCTTCTTTCGTAGTTGTCACATATGGTAACATCTGATCATTTGGGCAAATGTAGCAATCATAATGTTCATCATAGACATACTCATGTTTACGAAAGAAGCCATCTTTCGTTTTGGGTCTTGTATAAGGAAGAACAGGCAACATTTGATTTTCTAACAAAAAGTTCGTAATCGCAGGCGTTTTATAAGCAGCATCCGCAGCAACAGCCACTGGCTTTCTCACACGATGAATGACCTTTTCAACAAGAGGTTGTAGCATATGGCTGTCATGAACATTTCCTGGTGTCACAATTGCCCCTAAAACAAATCCACGTTCATCTGTCGCTGCATGAAATGAATAGGCAAATTGTTTTGTCCGTTCGTCCTTCACATAGTAACCACTTTCAGGGTCCGTTGTGCTCTCTTTGATTTCTTTCCATTCTTCCTTTTCAAACTTCTCCGTTGGAAACGGCTTTTTTCCGTTCTTTTCACGGTCTATGTTTAACTCTTCCTGTAGCTTTTCTTCATAAGCACGTGTCTCTTTTCGAACCATCTTTTTATCAAATTTACGTTTATTCGCACTTGCCTTAACATGTGTAGAATCAATAAAGATATGGTCAGCTGATAATAAACCAGCATCTACAATTTCTTTCAAGATACGATAGAAAATCTGTTCAAATACATCTGTATCCTCAAAACGTCGCGTATAATTTTTCCCAAACGTAGAGAAGTGAGGCACTTCAGTATGAAAACCGAAACCTAAAAACCAACGGTACGCTACATTCGTTTCAATTTCCTTAATCGTTTGACGCATCGAACGAATACCAAAAACATATTGAATCATCGTCATTTTGAATAAAACAACAGGATCAATACTAGGTCTACCGAAAGGTGAATATAAGTTTTCAACTAATGGATATACAAACGAAAAGTCAATGGCTGCATCTAATTTACGAACGAGATGATTTTCTGGGACAAGCTGTTCAATCGTCAACATTTCTAATTGATTACGTTCATTCATTTGGTTTTTAGTCATCATATGGCGACACCTCTTTGATTTAGATAAACTTTATTAGAAAGAATAGATCAAGTTGATTGAAATGGAAGGGGCGACTTCTGCGGGAAAAGCGGGACTGCCGATACACCGCAGGAGCGTAGCGACGAGGAGGATTGGCACCCGCCCGCGAAACGCGTCCCCTGGAATGGAAATCAACGGTTTTTACTAGTTAACTTTATTTTAAAACAAAAAAGACTGTAGGCAAACTCGAATTTCTTCGAGTTTGTCTACAGTCTGAGAGGAGCCATTTACTTGGCTCCTCTTTTTTATAAAGTATTATGAATTAACACGATTTCATTAGCTTTTATCCAGCGCTTTGTATCGTGACAATTCAGCAATACTTGACTACCGCTAATTTTATCGATTGATCCGTGTATTTTTTCACCTGACTGCAATATAAATACCAATACCCTCGGCTCTTTCGTCGGTTTTGAAAAATAATGAAGCTGACGGGCAATAAGGGCATTTTCAATTTTTTCAGTGGCAGGCCGTACATAGATTGATGTACTTTCTTCTTCTATTTCGACGCGTTTTTCTTGTATATAAACCGGACTTGCAATAAAAAGTAATGGGTGAATTTCCACATTCCACATCCTTTTTCATACAATATGCAAAGTCTTTTCAAATCGTTCCTTACAGAATCCGGCTAATGAATGTCGATGCCAGCCCAAGATAAATGATAATACTTGTGACGTCATTCAATGTTGTGATAAAAGGACCTGACGCAACGGCAGGGTCAACACCCAGCTTATGCATTAAAATTGGTATAAATGATCCTGCCAGCGTTGCGACAATTATCGAGCAGCAAATTGATGCTCCGACAAGCAGGCCGATCATTAATGTACCTTTCCAGAAGAAAATGATCCCGACAACAATTGCACCACTTACTACTCCCATAATAAGTCCTGTGCTTAATTCCCGGACAATCAGCCGGAATTTACTTTTCCCGCCAATATCTCCTGTTGCAATCCCTCGTACTGCTACAGCCAATGCCTGTGTTCCACTATTACCGGAAGTACCGGAAATAAGCGGAATAAATGTTGCAAGCAAGGCGACTTTATCGAGTGTTGCTTCAAATATCCCCATAAGTCCCGATGTCAGCATACCTAAGAACAGTAAAATAATGAGCCATGGCAAACGCTTGCCCGCCGCCCGTAAAGGACCTGCATCATTATCATCCATATCCGCAATACCTGCCAGCTTGGAATAGTCGTCTTCTGCTTCTTCTTCAATTACGTCGATAATATCATCGACCGTAATAATCCCTTGAAGTTCCCGGCTCTCGTTGACAACTGGAATCGCCAATAGGTCGTAGTCCTTTATCAAGTTCGCGACATTTTCCTGGTCATCGGTTACTTTTACCGATACGACACGTTCGCTCATAATATCTCGGACATACAAATCCCCTTCTGCAACAATCAGTTCCCTTAAAGACATGACACCAAGGAGTCGATGTGCCTGATCCACTACAAAAATATAATAAATTGTTTCAGCGGTTTGAGCTTCCTGACGCAGCACACGCATTGCCTCACGAACCGTTGCATTTTCTACGACCGACACATATTCCGTCGTCATAATGGCCCCGGCTGTATATTCTTCATAGCCTAAAAGCTCATTAATCTCATCGACGGTTTCTTCATCCATCATATCCAGGTAATTTTCCCGTTGCTCGGTATCCAATTCATTAAGTATATCCACCGCATTGTCGGTATACATGAAGCCGAACATGGCCGCACCGTATGATGGATCCATCTCATCTAAGTACGTTTTATATTCATCATCTTCAATTTCAGTTGTTTCGAAAATGATCGCCATTTCCTGAGGAGACAAGTAACGATAAATAATTTGCCGTATGTCCGGTCCCACCTCTTCATAAAACTGTGCTTGATCATATGGATGGAGTACTAGGAAATGTTCACGGAACGACTCGATATTTTCTTCATCAAGCAGCATTCGCAAAAACGCTTCATCGTACTGGACTTCATCATTTTTTTCCTCTATCATGCTTGCCCCCTCCTTTCGACTTTTCATAACGAGTTATTTTATGATTAATTGCTGTCCCTCGTCAAGGCTAATTACGTTTTAACATTACTTTTTTGAACTCACGTAAATTCCTTCTCAACAGTATATTCCCATTTTCCCTAAAAATAAAAGATGCCAATGAAATGTTGGCATCTTACATTAGTAAATCAATCTGGAAATCTCTTCTGGCAGCTTGCTTTCAAATTGTACTCTTTCTTTCGTTAGCGGATGTTCAAATTCAATATAGCGGCAATGGAGTGCCTGGCGGTCAATGAATGCATGATTGCCTCCATATAATTCATCCCCAACTAACGGGTGGCCAATATAAGCCATATGAACACGTATTTGATGGGTTCTTCCCGTATGAAGCTTCAGGCGGATATGTGTCATGTCATTTTTAGAGGTCAGCACAGTCACATCCGTATGCGCAAATTGTCCGTCTGGACGTACTTCACGTTCAATAATGCTCGTATCCTTCCGTCCAATCGGAGCGATAATCGATTGCCGGGCTTGTTCAATGATACCTTCTGCAACTGCTTCATATTCACGGTGAATTTGTCCCTTTTTTTGCTGTTCACTCATTAAATGATGAATATGGCGGTGCTTCGCTATAAGCATCAGCCCGGATGTATCGCGGTCAAGTCTTGTCACGATATGAACAGTAGAAGCAAGCTGCTGCTGCTCAAAATAGCCATATACAAGGTTTGCAAGCGAATTATCCGGGTGTTCCCGGGAAGGGATCGAGCTCATGAAGGCCGGTTTGTCGACTAGAAGCACTGCCTCATCTTCGTACACAACAGTTAATTCTCCTTGTACAGGGATCAGTCCTTCACTTGCTTCTTCTACCGGGAAAATAATCGTCACAATATCGCCTTCTGCCAAGCGATGCCTGACATTTCTTACTTCTCCGTTAACCAAAAGTGCCCCGCCATCAAATTTAATGGCGGTCAATGCACGCTTTGAAATACCCCATTGAGCAATTGCGTCACGCAACAGTTCCTGATCAACCTTATTTGTAAATTGTAATTGAAATCGTTTATCCATATATCCTCATTCTATTCATTCGAAATAAATGAATCGTGCACACGTTCCCAGAAAGGGAATGGTCTGAAACGTGCAAACCTCACTTTTTCATTTGCTACATTAAAAGTAATCGATTTTACATCGGTTTCCGTCATGCTTATATGATCGACCGTCATATTGAATTGCTGCTCATGCACGGGTTTTAATACACAGTTATGATGTGCCGGTAATACTAAGGAAGATCCGACAGTCCGGAATACACGGTTATTGATCGATGCCATTTCCGTTATTTGCAAAGCCTGCAATGTCGGATGAATAATCGCTCCGCCCAGTGCTTTATTGTATGCTGTACTGCCCGACGGTGTCGAAATACATAAACCGTCCCCCCGGAAGCGCTCAAAATGCTCACCGTTCAGTTCCACATCCATTACAAGCGTTACGTCCGGAGATTTAATCGTTGCTTCATTCAGCGCCAAAAACGTGCTGGATTCGGAATGCTGGCGATGCACCTGCACTTCCAATAACGGGTATTCCACGACATTGTATTCCTTTTTGGCAATCGACAATACTAACTTTTCAAGTTCCGAAGGTTTCCAATCAGCATAAAAACCTAAATGTCCTGTATGGATCCCGACAAAAGCTGTTTTATCCAAACGGTGCAAATAGCGGTGGAAAGCATGCAATAATGTCCCATCGCCGCCAATCGAAAGAACAATTTCCGGCTCTTGTTCATCAAATTGTAAACCGAAATCAATTAAATAAGATTTTGCGAGCTCCATCAATTCATTTGATTGGTCATCTCTGCGTGATTGTATTGAAAACTTCATTATTTGTCACGCTCCTCTTTGTCAGTTGACTTATGGATAGCTGTATTCGTTGCTTCTTTTATTTCACTGAAGTATGCCTGTGCCTCTTGAATTTCACTTCTAATTGAGGACATTTCTTCATCCAATCGAAAGGCTGCTTCGGCCGCACTTTGCAGGCGATTTTTAATTTCTTCAGGGAAAATCCCTTTATACTTGTAGTTCATGGAATGCTCAATCGATGCCCAGAAGTTCATCGCCAAAGTACGAATTTGAATTTCCGCCACGACAACGATACGACCTTGTATCGTTTCTACCGGATATTCAATAATCATATGATGAGAACGATAGCCACTAGGTTTACTATGTGTTATATAATCTTTTTCCTCGATAATTTTCATATCATTACGCTGACGGATCAGCTCGGTTACAGTTGCAATATCATCAACGAACTGACACATAATCCTTACACCGGCGATATCTTGCAATTCATTTCCTAAACGCGCAGTCGGTTCGAATGGTATCCCTTTATCAAGCGATTTGTCATATATACTAGCAAGTGGTTTTACACGACCTGTAACAAATTCAATCGGCGAATTGGCACTCATAATACCAAATTGCGAACGCATTCCTTTTAATTTAATTTTAAGTTCATCCACAGCTTGTCGATATGGACTCAAAAATACTTCCCACTGCCCCAATTTAAAAACCCCCCAACTAGAAATAGTACATTCCTGTCACACTATTTCATCAACACGTTGTTTCAAACAATTATACTTCTTGTAGACGAGAAATACACATTTCACACCTAAATCGCGTGAAGTGTTTGTTTTTCCGCGATTAGTTACATGCTATTTATTCAAGAATTCGGCAAATGCCTTTTCGATATTCCCAACAAATTGATCTCCATAGTTGCTGTTGCCTTCAATATTATAAAGCAATCCTTGTAATTCATCAGCAAATTGTTCAAGCGACAACAAACCGTCCTCCACTTTCAAGTATGCCTTTTGCTCTGTCAATAACATTTGTAAGAGCTGCGGCCATACATTGTTCGCAAAACTTATATAACTGTATGCCTCGTTTTCTTCTATGATATAAAGAAACGCCTCATTATCCGAATCGACGATCACTTGACCTGTCGATTGCAATTGGCTAAGTTGCTTCTTTTCATTTAAAATAAAATGGATTTCATTATGTACTACTTCAACATGATCGATAATATATACGTTTCGCAATGAATTAATCTCCTTTTTCTATTCATTACCGGAAATTGTCCGATAATAAAATTGATGATTCATCTACCCTTCACATTTTACCATAGGACACTCGATTGGTGCAGAAACGTTTGACTGTTTTCAGCCACCTCAATTTAAATGAAAACTATTACTTTAAAGGATGATGACAATGACACAGCAAATTGAAATAGAATTTAAGAATATACTAACAAAGTCACAGTATGAACAGCTTCTTGAATCTTTCTCCATAAAACGCGAACAAATTATTCGCCAAGTTAATCATTACTTTGATACGAAAGAAAACCATTTAAAACAAATTCACAGTGCTCTTCGAATTCGCGTCGTTGAAGATTCGATTGAATTTACGTTAAAAGAGAAAACTTCCAAACACCAGCATTTAGAAACGACAGATTATTTAACCCGGGAAGAAGCAGATCGTATGCTCGCAGGTGACGAAGTGCCCCCGTATTCAGTAAGTGAAAGGCTGGCACTGTTCAATATTCCCGTTGGTGATTTACATTGTTACGGAACATTGACGACTGACCGTGTGGAGATTCCATACAAAGGCGGTTTGCTCGTGTTTGACCATTCTTTCTATTTGCACTGTGATGATTATGAGGTAGAATATGAGACACATGATGAAGCTGTCGGAAAAGAAATTTTCTCCGAATTTTTAGCACATCATGCAATTGATCCACAGCCTGCGCAAAAGAAAATTGTGCGCTTTATGACGGCTTTAAACAATCAGAAAGGCTAGGTGCTGTGATGGATATTTCATCAATGAAAACATTGCTTGAACTTCAGGCAATTCAAAATTTAAATTCATCCAATCAGTCAGGCTCAAGTGAATTATCATCTTCTGCGTCGACTTTATTTTCAGATTTAATGAGCGACATTTTAAATGGACAATCTTTATCAAGTTCGCTAACCGGACTTGGTGATGTGAGCACTTTCCAGCAGTTAACGGACTCCGGTCAAACTTCCAATTCGCAGCAGCAAAACTTGGCTGTTCAAAACTATATCGCACCATTTTTGTTGAATCAATCAACAAACTTGACGAATTTACCGGGTACATTCACTAGCTTTTCAGCAAGTAATGAAACACCCACAATTGAACAGTATATGACGGATTTTACAAGAAAGACCGATGCAGCAAATTTCTTTGCCGGTGCTGAGACCTATCAGGCAGAAATTGCTGCTGCCGCTAAGAAATACAATTTACCTGAAAAACTGATCACTTCCGTTATTAAACAGGAGTCGAATTTCAATGCGTCTGCCACTAGTGCTGCCGGGGCATCGGGATTAATGCAGCTTATGCCCGCAACAGCGCGCCATTTAGGGGTGTCCGACCGCTTTGACCCTGCCCAAAATATTATGGGTGGTGCAAAATATTTACGCCAAATGCTCGATCAGTTTGATAATAATGTAGAAACGGCCCTTGCCGCCTATAATGCAGGCCCTGGAAATGTAAAAAAATATGGGGGTATCCCACCTTTTCAGGAAACTCAAAATTATGTTAAAAAAATAATGAACTTCATGAATGTGTAAATTTTTGATGTACTTGCAGTAGGAATTTGTAGACGAAGGCCAAAATGGATTTCTAGAATTGATTGGATTTGCTCCTGAAATGTTCTAATTTGGATTTGCTGGAAAATCGTTGTGGATACGTATTGAATCAACATTTCCACTGCCATGTTATAACTTGTAAAATGCCCTTCAAATTTTTTGGCAGGGCACTTTATTTGTTAAAACGGCCTTACGTTGCTAGAATGATTGTATCGCCTAAATGAAATTTACATTACTTACATAACATTCATATTTCATATACTGGCAGAGAAAGACACAAAGGAGTATAACTAATGAATCGAAAATATACGATTCCTTATGAGGAACTCGGTGCTGAAAAGCTTTCTGAATTAATTAACGCGTTCTACTCTCGAGTGGCGAAGCATCCTTTATTAATTCCAATTTTCCCAGAAGATCTGACGGAAACAATTCGTAAACAAATACAATTCCAAACACAGTATCTTGGGGGGCCTAACCTTTTCTCAGAAGAACATGGCCATCCGATGATGCGTGCTAGACATATGCATTTTAAAATTACACCCGATCGTGCCCAGGCATGGCTTGAATGTATGGCAGAAGCGATGGACGAAGTGGGCTTGAACGGTAAATTCCGTGAAGTTTACTATAAGCGTCTTGTTATGACTGCTCACCATATGGTCAATGCCCCAAATGATGAGGAGGGATTTGAGTGAATAATGTCCAACTTTTACAGCAACCTGTAGCACCATCTACATGTAATAAACCGATTGAGCTTTATATTTTTATTGACCCTCTTTGCGAAAAAGCATTATCCATGCAAATGACAATGCGGAAACTGCAAGTAGAATACGGTCATTACTTTACATGTCGATATGTCCTTAGTACGGAACTCGCTGCTCTTAACAGCATGACGAGCCGGATGAAAGGCTGTGTTTCCGGAGCGGAATTGGATATTACACATCCAGCATTACCTTCAATTGCAATTAAAGCGGCCGAACTTCAAGGAAAACGTGCAGGTTTCCGCTATTTAAACAAAGTTCAGGAAGTAGCGACACTTAATACACGCAACATCAATTCACATGCGACGTTAATTGAAATCGCACAGCAAGTCAATCTGGATATGGATGAGTTCGTATCTGACTTCGGTTCAAAGGAAGCGGCTCGTGCCTTCCAATGCGATTTATACTTAACACGTGAAATGGAAGTTGAGGAAATTCCAAGCATCGTATTTTTCAATGAATGCATTGAAGATGAAGGGCTGAAAGTTAGCGGTTCTTACAATTATGAAGTATACGAGCATATTTTAGCAGAATTGCTTGGAGAAGAATTAATTCGCCAACCGGTCCCCGCATTAGATGATTTATTCAATCGGTTCAGCACCTTAACAACAGCTGAAGTAGCCGAAATCTATTCGATCAATGAACAACTGGCAGAACGTGAATTAAAGAAACGCATGCTTCAGCAAAAAGTAGAACGTATCATGACGGATGAAATTACACTTTGGCGTGCCAAAGAACGCACGACCTACTAAATAATTTATATAACGCACTTATACAATATTTTGACCAGCTATGCATCCATGCAGGCTGGTTTTTTTGTGTTTTACGCAAGATGTTCCGAGTAGGGAAAGGAAAAATGGAATTATTACGTGTGTGAGGATAGACATAGGCATTTTAACCCCCTGTACGTTCTGGAGCACTTGAAAAAGAAAACATTAGCCCATAAGGTAGAGGAAACACAGAAGCTGTTGTGAGGGATTTACAGCTGTTTTTGGATGACATCGTGCAGCGTTCCTTTTAGTCGACGTTTGGAACAGTGAAATGGAAATTTTTAGAATATATTTGAAACCTTTGCCTTGAAATACGGAAGAAGATGGAAATTCCCATTTTAGTATAGTGTTCTCTCCCTATTCATTGAAAAAACACAAAACCTGTAAACAAAAACAAAAGAGGCGCCTTATTCTCGAGAAATAAGACGCCTCTTTTTCACAAAGGGGATGGGAGAAATGTTCACGTTCAAACAAAGGGGTGTATGTTTGTTATGTGATTTATTTCACGATTATTACTCTATCATGGAATAATATTTCTTGCAATGCATCTTGCGCAATTTCACAAATTCGTCATATAGTAAGCGTTTCCATATAAAGAATCGAGGTTTAAAATAAATTTAACTGAATTCTTATTTAAGTCCTTGCCTAAAACGCCGATATATCAACATTCTTAAAGCCTTATCTACTAGAGCAACGGCTTGTATCCAACCCTCGCCAACCTCCAGAATAAAGTAAAATTTAATTTTTTCAAGCAAAAAACGCACCTGAAACAGATGCGTTTTCACAAACTATTAATTATTCAATAATAATTTTTCAAGCTCTTCCAACTTCTCTTCGAATACTTTACATGCCAATGCAATCGGTTCCGGAGATTCCATATCTACACCTGCAGCTTTTAATACTTCGATCGGGAAGTCCGAGCAGCCTGCTTTTAGGAAGTTGTTAATATAGCGTTCAACTGCCGGTTCGCCTTCTTCCAGAATTTGTTTAGATAATGCTGTTGCTGCTGATTGACCTGTTGCGTATTGATATACGTAATAGTTGTAGTAGAAATGTGGAATACGTGCCCATTCCAGACCGATTTCCTCATCTACTGTCATTGCATCACCAAAGTATTGTTTGTTTAAATCATAATAAATCGATGTCAATTTTTCCGATGTGATCGATTCGCCTTTTGCATCCAATTCGTGAATCATATGCTCAAACTCAGCGAACATTGTTTGACGGAATACCGTACCACGGAAACCGTCCAACCATTGATTTAATAAATAGATTTTCTGCTTATCATCATCCAATGTCTTCATTAAGTGGTCAAATAATAGTTCTTCGTTACATGTTGAAGCCACTTCTGCAACGAAAATCGAGTAATCTGCATATTGGTATGGCTGATTGGCACGTGAGTAATAACTATGCATTGAGTGTCCGAATTCATGTGCCAGTGTATAAAGGTTATTCACATTATTTTGCCAGTTCATTAACACATACGGATTTGTACCGAACGTTCCCGAAGAATAGGCCCCGCTGCGTTTTCCTTTGTTTTCAAGCACATCCACCCAACGGCTTTCCAAACCTTTTTGTACAATTTCCTGATATTCTTTACCAAGTGGCGCAAAGCTTTCTACCATCGTTTTCTTGGCTTCATCATATGTTACTTCCATTTTCACCTCTTTAACAAGCGGAGTAAACAGATCATACATATGCAGTTCATCTAAACCAAGCACTTTTTTGCGAAGCTCTACATAGCGGTGCAGTGCCGGTAAATAGTCATGAATTGTTGAAATAAGCTGGTCATACACTTTTTCAGGGATGAAGTTATTGCTCAGTGCTGCATGGCGCGCTGAATTGTAATTACGAACTTTTGCATTCGCATTATGAGCTTTTACATTACCTGCTAAAGTTGTTGCAAATGTATTTTTATATTGACCATAAGTTTTATATACTGCTTTAAATGCTGCTTCACGTACTTCACGGTTGTCACTTTCCAGCATTGTAATATAGTTACCGTGCGTAATTTGTACTTCTTCGCCATCTTCCCCTTTAATTTTAGGGAATTCCAAGTCTGCATTATTTAATGCACTGAATGTTTTGCCGGCTGTCGAAGTCACTTCAGAAAATTGTGCAAGTAATTCTTCTTTTTCAGCTGAAAGGATATGAGGACGGCCCAAGTTCAGTTCTTTTAAGCTTTGTTCGTATAGTGAAAGCGGTTCATAGCTTTCTACATAGCTGTTTAACGTCGCTTCGTCCAACGCTAAAATTTCAGGCGTAATAAATGACCATGCCGCGCCTACATTTGTAAGAACAGAACGCACACGCCCATCCAAATCCTGATACTTGCCGTTCGTAGTATCCTGGTCATGTTTTAAATGTGAATATACGTATAATTTGTGCAGACGCTCGTATAATGCATCGCTAAACTGCAATGTTTTGTATAAGCTTTCAGCACTTTCCGCTACTTTTCCTTTATATTCTGAAGCTTGTTTTGATAATTGCTCCACTTCCTTCAGTTCAGCTTCCCACGCATCATCGGATTCAAAGATTGTTGTTAAATCCCATGTTAATTGCTCAGGTACTTCTTCACGCGTTAAAATTTGCTTTGCCATTTAGTTGCCTCCTACTATTCCGAAATTCGAAATTATAAATCTATTTAAACAATTTCAACATCCAAATGCAACCAATTCGTCGTACAGAACATTAAAAAGTTGTACTTCGTCTATATTTTCATCCGATTGCTCAATACCTAGATGTCTCAAAATTGCTAAATAATGTTCCACCGCTGCTTTCCGCTCACCCGTCAGCTCCATTTGATTCCATTCGAAAAAATATGGAATTGCATTTACATTCATCGTTTCCGGAGTGAGCGCATGGCAGTCCATAAAATGAAAAAGCCCTACTTGCCATTCTATACAGAATCGGTTAAAAGCATGCGTATTATGGACAGGAATCCCTAAAAATGCCGGTAGATTTGTCAACGTTAACCTTAATTCATAAATGGCACGGAAAAATCGATCGTTTACCCCCTTTTTGCTCAGTAGTAGACGGGGGTGGATATAGTGTTCCCGATATTTCCTGTATTTTTTCAGAAGCAGATGAAATTGGGGCTTGGATACTTTATCCGGGATCAGGAATGGAAAACGTTGTTGACTGAGGGGCAATGACTTGACGACAGCAAAATACTGCAATTTATGAAGGTGGATTAAGTTGCTTATATAGTAGAATGTTTTGCTTTCAACATCATAGGTGATGAGGAATTTCTGTTTTTTATATTGCTGGATAAACTGGCCGTTTGTATGATTGATTGAAATTTTCGCGATACCGGTAAGTTTAAATTTTTCAGGAGTGTGCAATATCCATACCGGTGTTATGTTGGCATTCAAATAGCCCGTTGTACGTTGCTGAAAAGACGAAGGCACAATTGGGCTGCACTGAAATTCAATAGCATATTGTAAATCTTTAACTGTGATGAGAAGATCCGGCCGCTGTTGAAGCTGCGGCAAAAAAGGTTCAAGAACGGGACTTACCTGAAGGTTCGTAAAAAGTTGAAAGAGGTGTTGTTTCCCAAGGAGATGTGCAGCAGATTCCCCTTCCGAAAACAAAGAATCGCAATCACTGTTTTTTTGATGGGCAAAGTGCGGGATTTTTATTTGTCCGGCCTTTAACAAAAGCCGTTCTTTACATTGGGGACAATAAAAGGATTGCTGCTTTTTTAACCTTTGTAACTCACCCGGCAGCAGTTTCGGCGTCAAATAGAATAATTGCTGTTGTTCTGTCATCGCGACCAGCATTTGCTTCCACTCCTTTTTATCCATCTTAATGAAATCAGCTTTCACTTTCAACTTACGATCGGTAACTATTGGAAACTTCTTTTTTAAAGGTATTCTACTCTTAAAATGAACTTTCCACTTTTCCGTCACTAGGGTTCTTCTACCTTTTTGTTCCAATTTCTTCAAGCGCTCTTCAACTCTCAGATTAGCTCAGTGCACACAAAAAAGCCACCTGATTTCAGGTGGCTTTTGTAACTGCTTTCCTACTCAAAATACGTAATGATTGTTTCGAAGCAGTCTTCAGCAATAATTGTCTCCGCATACTCCTCAAGGCGGTGCGCAGTAATTTTGGAAGCCGTTAAATATTCAGTACATAAAGCGATGATATTCCTCGCTTCCTGGCTTTCCAAATCTTTTAAATCTACATATAAATAGTAGTAATCCTCCCATTTATACAACACGGACTCTATTCCTAAAGGTGCTGCGCGTTTTGCAAGAGGTATTAGTTCGTCAATATCTTTAAATCGGAATCGGGCGTTTTCAAGCGATTGTTCTTCTTCTTTTGCCGCTTTGCCAATCGCATTGAAGATCGATTCTTCCATTTCATTTAATTGATCTGATATATGAAGGTCATCCTCAAAGTTGCCAGCCATTGAAGAAGTTTCGGAGTCATTACCTACAGACGCGCGTGTAACAACGACTTCCAACCCACTTTCTGAAGCGTTAATATGAATCCAGATCGGACCATCTAAATCGAAATAATCATCTGTATTTATTTCACCAATGATATCCCAGAAAAGCTCTTCACCTTTTGCGCGATTGTACCATATTTCTTCACGTGTATAACCGCGGTCCTCGATATCACTATACGTAATAAATAATTTTAGCGTATTTTCATTAATGCGTTCGATGTCCATTAGACCTCAACTCCCTTCACAGTCATTGTATAGAACGTCGCTTTATTTCCAAGTGGCATACAATATGGCGTTCTATTGCATCGGAACTTAGATACTTTTAAATATTAGAAGTATCTATAACTCTATTGTATGATGGATTGGATTAAAATGAAAAGGAAAAACATTATTCATCCGAAATTATTTGAATAATTGAAATTGTATTGCAGGAATCAATTTAAATCAAGTACTTAAGGTCTCTTACTAATATGTTCGAAAACAAAAAAAAGATGCTACAATTGCACAATATGCATCCGTAACATCATGAGCGGTATATTTAGTTAACCATGCGTTGGGCTTCTTGCAACTGGTATGCTCGTACTTTACGAGGCAGGAATCGACGAATTTCATCTTCGTTATAGCCGACTTGCAGACGTTTTTCATCTAAAATAATCGGACGACGTAACAGTCCCGGATATTCCTGAATAAGCTCATATAATCGTTGTAATGGCAATGTTTCAACATCAACATTCAACTTTTGGAAAATTTTCGAACGCGTCGAGATAATTTCATCGGTACCATCTTCTGTCATTCGTAAAATCTCTTTGATTTCACTAATTGTAAGTGGCTCGGAAAAAATGTTACGTTCTGTATATGGGATATCATGTTCCTCTAACCATGCTTTTGCTTTTCGACATGAAGTACAACTTGGTGAAGTAAATAATGTTACTAACATTGGCTCACTTCCTCTCTAATTGATTTCAATTCAATTGCTAAATATTGCTTCCTGAAAACATGAAGCACAAATGTATAAGTAAAACTTAATTTAGAATTAATTTAATTTAAGATTCTGTTACCATTATACATGAATATCCCATGTTTGAATATACAATGTCAACAAATAATTCAACTCACGCAATAAATTTTATTACCTATTTCTCTCTAATAAGCGCACTTTCTATATTTTTATGCCATAACAAAATTTACCCGTAAAATACTGAATCAAAACGTAATGTTTTTACATAATTTTTTCTCATTTATCAAATAGTAATTGAGAAACATTCAGATAATACTATGATATTTCCTTAAATATAATTATCTATTTACTACTATTTCCATTTCCACTTCGTTTTATTCCTTTTTCTTTAAATAAAACGATTGCTTTCTTTAGATTATTTACGTTATAATCCTTTCAAGATTATGAAAAACGATGACGAAGAGTAGTACATTTAATGAGAATGCCTAGAGAGTCTGTGGTTGGTGCAAACAGACCATTCGTTAAATGGAATGGACTTCCGAGTTAGCTTGATGAACGTTTCTATTAGTAGTCCAGCTCGTCGCCTTCACGTTACGAAGTAAAGTGGCCAATTAAGGCAAGCTGGGTGGTACCGCGGATTTCAACATCATTCGTCCCTTCTATTTTCGAATAGAGGACGCATGATGTTTTTTTATTTTCATTTGATTTTAAGGAGGAGCACCCAATGAAAACAATCTTTTCAGGTGTACAACCAACAGGAACTATTACTTTAGGGAACTATATTGGAGCGATTAAACAATTCCCTGCTCTACAAGAAAACAATAACGCCATTTATTGCATCGTGGATCAGCATGCAATCACTGTTCCACAGGATCGCCTGGAGCTGCGTAAAAATATCCGCTCATTGGCAGCAATGTATATTGCATGTGGCATTGACCCGAAAACATCTATTTTATTTATTCAGTCGGAAGTCCCTGCACATGCACAAGCCGGATGGATGCTGCAATGTGTCGCTTCTATCGGCGAATTGGAGCGTATGACACAGTTCAAAGACAAATCAACAGGTAAAGAATCCGTTTCTGCCGCACTATTAACATACCCGCCGTTAATGGCTGCCGATATTCTTCTGTATAATACAGACATCGTACCAGTAGGCGAAGACCAGAAGCAGCATATTGAATTAACGCGCGATTTAGCCGAGCGTTTCAATAAACGCTACAATGATGTCCTAACAATCCCTGATATTCAATTGCCGAAAGAAGGCGCTCGTATCAAGTCATTGCAGGAGCCGACGAAAAAAATGTCAAAATCCGATACGAACTCAAAAGCGACGATCCGCCTGCTTGATACAGCAAAAGAAATTGAAAAGAAAATTAAATCTGCCGTAACAGATTCTGAGGGAATCGTTAAATTTGATATTGAAAACAAACCAGGTGTATCTAACTTGCTTATTATTGAATCTGCCTTATCCGGAACAGCGATCGCAGATTTGGAAGCAAAGTATGAAGGCAAAGGCTATGGTGATTTTAAAGCTGGAGTAGCGCAGACTGTTATTGACCACTTAACACCAATTCAAGAACGCTATTATGCACTGATTGACTCACCGGAGCTTGATGAAATTTTGGATGAGGGTGCAGTAAAAGCGAATGCCATTGCCTCTAAAACACTCAAGAAAATGGAGAACGCGATGGGCTTAGGCCGTAAACGACGCTAATCATCCCGCCAATAGCAACAAGCAGCATATAAAGCTCTGCTCCATGTACAATGTACATTAATACAGCATGCCATGAATAACCGAGCGTGCGGTAGTTCAAGTATAAAATCATATTACTGATCGACATGACACTGAGCCCATAAAAAAATAAAAAAAGTACGAAACGTGTCACAAAACACCATCCTTCGTACAACTATACGAAAAACGAACGTGCGATAGAAGAAGCACGTTCGTTTTTTGTCATTTTATTAATCTGTAATTTTTTTAAACAATAAACAAGCATTATGACCGCCGAAACCAAGTGAATTGCTTAACGCATATTCAACTTCTGCTTTTCGTGCGGCATTTGGCACATAATCCAAATCACATTCCGGATCCGGTTCGTCTAGATTCATTGTCGGCGGCAAAATACCTTCCTTCAATGCAAGCACCGTAAAGATCGCCTCAATACCGCCTGCTGCACCTAGTAAATGGCCTGTCATACTTTTTGTCGAGCTCATCGCCAATTTATGGGCATGGTCACCAAAAACAGTTTTGACCGCCTGTGTTTCAAATAAGTCATTATATGGTGTACTCGTACCGTGTGCGTTAATATAACCAACGCGGTCAGGCGATACTTGTGCATCATCGATTGCCATTTGCATCGCACGTGCTGCACCTTCACCATTTGGAGCCGGTGCTGTAATATGATGGGCATCCCCTGTTGAGCCATAGCCCACAACTTCACCGTAAATTTTCGCACCGCGCGCTTTTGCATGTTCATACTCTTCCAAAATTAAAATCCCTGCGCCCTCGCCAATAACGAAGCCGTCACGGTTTTTATCGAATGGACGTGATGCAGTTGCCTTGTCCGGATTTAACGATAAAGCCGTGTTTGCACAGAAGCCAGCTACCGCCATAGTTACGATTGGCGCCTCCGCTCCACCGGTAATCATCACATCCGCATCTCCGCGTGCAATTACTTTAAACGCGTCACCAATTGAGTTAGTTCCTGATGCACAAGCCGTTACAGAACAAGAGTTTACCCCTTTTGCACCAAGGTAAATCGATACTTGTCCAGAAGCCATATCCGGAATCATCATCGGTACGAAGAATGGACTTACACGGCGAACACCGCGCTCCTGGAATGTTAGAAACTGCTGTTCATGTGTTTCCATTCCGCCGATTCCAGAACCGATCCACACACCTACGCGCGGTGCCATTTCTTCGGTAATTGTCAAGTCTGCATCCTTTGCAGCCATCATTGAAGCAGCAATCGCATAATGGGTAAAACGGTCCATTTTACGCGCTTCTTTCTTTTCGATATATTCTTCTATGTTAAAATCTCTAACTTCAGCCGCTACAGATACCGGAAATTTGCTTACATCTACACGTGTTAATGGTCCAATACCAGACTTGCCTGCAATTACATTTTCCCATGCTTGCTCTGCACTGTTTCCTACTGGCGTTACTGCACCGATTCCTGTAACAACAACTCTTCTTTTCTCCATTATTTAACACCCTTTTCTAAGTTAAGTTCTTTTCCTATATAAAAGTTGATTTTCATTTCGGTCGGGGTAATACGATGTTGGCCATGAATGCGTTGTCACAGATCGTAACGGTTTTCAGCATTCGTTCCAGCTCCCCATATTCCAATCAACGTTCTTATTTACCCCACTTTACTGCGAGTGCTCCCCATGTAAGCCCTCCGCCGAAACCGACTAAAACAACAATATCATCATCTTTGATCTTCCCTGACTCCAAATCTTCAACGATTGAAATACCGATTGAAGCAGCAGATGTATTGCCGTATTTCTGGATTGTTTTCGACATTTTTTCCTCCGGTAGGTCAAGACGTTCTCTTGCGGCTTCCATAATGCGGATGTTTGCCTGATGCGGCACTAAATAATCGACATCTTCCTTCGTCAGGCCTGCCTTTTCGAGCACACTTACAGCCGACTCGCCCATTTGACGAACCGCAAATTTAAATACTTCGCGGCCATTCATCTCAATATGGTTTTCAGGATTTAAATAAAGATGCTTACCGCCTGTTCCGTCAGCACCAAGTTCGAACGCCAGAATCCCGCGCCCTTCCGAAACTTTACCGAGAACAGCTGCACTTGCACCATCTCCGAAAAGAACAGCAGTGTTGCGGTCATCCCAATCCACAATTTTCGACAGTTTTTCAACACCTACTACTAATATATATTCATAGCTATTACTCTCAATAAATTGTTTTGCAATCGCCGTTCCATAAATAAATCCCGAACATGCAGCGGAAACATCCATCGCGCCACATCCCGATATTCCTAGTCTTTCTTGAATTTGACACGCTACACTCGGGAAATTCTGATCCTGTGTAACTGTCGCAACAACAATTAAACCGATTTGATCTGGCGTAATACCTGCATTTTCAATCGCTTGCACTGCTGCTTTATATGCTAAATCCGATGTTTCTTCATTCTCGGCGATAAAACGGTTTTCAATTCCTGTACGAGAACGAATCCACTCATCTGATGTATCTAATACTTTTTCAAAATCTTTATTTGCTATAGCTTTTTCCGGAACATATTTCCCCATCCCTATAATACCGGCATTCATATAATAGCCCCCTTGTTTTTCATCACTCAAAAAATATAACTAATTATTAGTAGTTGGTACTAATTATAGAGCATAATTATTTTGAACACAATTAAAATTTCTGGAAAACGAGGGATTGGGAATTATAATTGTTTTTTTTACGAAAAAAATGGCTATGCTATTTGGTAAAACATCTTCATGAAATTAAATGGCATATGAAGTTTTCCAGTTCGTTTCTTACATTTAATGTTAAACAGCAAATGGACAAAATCGTTCAAATATTAGACATACAGCTTCCAGCTAATTTTCACGTTTTCCTTGTTAATTCCTACTTAAAAAAGCAATAAAAACAAGCATTTATGACAACTTGAAGAATAATTTGATTCGCCCTTTTAATTTCATGAACGCTTGTGGTATGATATTGAAGATGTAATTTCACAATAACGTTATAAATAAGTTCAATGAGGTGAATTTGATGCAATATATCATTACGTTCTTTTGGTCATTCTTATTAGTTTCAATGCTAAACTATGTAGTAAGTTCTGTATTAAGTGTAGATTTTAACTTCATGAATGGCGTAATCGTATCATTAGTATTCAGCGTATTAGTTATTATTATCGCTGCAATCATTCCAAACGAATCAACTCCAGAAGCAGAAGCAGAGCATCACTAATAGATAACAAGGGGCTGTCCGGTAAAACTACTGGACAGCCCCTTGTTATTTACGCCTAGTTTGACTGGGCGCTGATTTTATTAGAAAACTTCCATACAATATTAGAAGTTTTATATTTCATATTAGAATAGTCGACACGTTTATTTGAACAGTTGCACCTCTTATTAAAACAACTGACATTTATATTAGAACTTCCGGCTTTTAGTAGAACTTTTCATTTTTATTAGAACTTTATTCATCCTTATTAGAACATTTACACGCCAAACAAAAAAGCTTGTACGCATTCATGTACAAGCTTTTTTCATACTTAATTTGATTTTATGACTAACTCTTCATTTTCCAGTGCAATCGATAAACTTCCGCCTGCTGTTACTTCTCCTTTTAACAGCTCACGGGCAACAATCGTTTCCAAATGGCGTTGAACGAAGCGTTTAAGCGGTCGTGCACCAAACTGCGGGTCAATCCCGTGCTTCACAATCCAATCTACAACTTCTGCGTCCACAGACAACGTAATTTCCTGCTCCGCTACCCGATCCTGAAGCTGCTTTACATATTTCCGGGCAATCTTATGGAAGTGCTCGTTCGATAGTGCGTGGAACATAATTATATCGTCCATCCGGTTTAACAGCTCCGGCTTAAAATGCTGGCGCAATGCCGCTTGGACAAGCTGTTCCGCTTCTTCAGATGCTTCCAGTAAAAACTGCGAGCCGATATTCGATGTCAAGATGATGACGGTATTCGTAAAGTTGACGATCCGTCCCTGACTATCTGTAATGCGGCCATCATCAAGTACTTGCAGTAAAATATTCGCGACATCCGGATGTGCCTTTTCGATTTCATCCAGCAATACAACGGAATACGGGTTACGACGAACCGCTTCTGTCAGCTGACCGCCCTCTTCATAACCAATATATCCTGGAGGAGCTCCGACAAGCCGCGATACAGAATGTTTCTCCATATACTCGCTCATATCAATACGGATGAAATGGTCTTCTGAATCAAATAATTGTGCAGCCAATGCTTTTGCCAATTCCGTTTTCCCTACACCTGTTGGACCGAGGAACAGGAAGCTTCCGATCGGCTTATTCGGATCCTTAATACCGGAACGCGCACGCCAGACTGCTTCCGTTACATATGTTACCGCATCGTCCTGACCGACTACCCGTTCATGCAGTGTATCTTTTAAACGGAGCAGTTTTTCGCGTTCACCTTCAACAAGCTTCGTTACCGGAATCCCTGTCCATCGTGAAATAATTTTAGCAATTTCATCTTCAGTTACTTCTTCACGCAGCATGCGGTTACCTTCCGACTGTTTCAACTGCTGCTCCAGCTCGGCAATTTCCTTTTCAAGCTGTGGTATTTTACTGTATTGAAGCTCACTTGCCCTTGCTAAATTACTGCCTGAAATAAATAAGTCATCGCGCTCGGCTTCCATTTTTTTCAGCTCATCTTTTTTATCACGAACAATTTGCAGGCCGTTTTTCTCGAGTTCCCACTGTTCTTTCATTGACTTGATTGATACTTCCAATGAATCAATTTCGTCTGTAATTATTTCAAGACGTTTTTTGCTTGCCTCATCTTTTTCTTTTTTCAGTGCCTGCTGTTCAATTTTCAGCTGAGTGAGGCGGCGCGTTAACTGATCCAGTTCCTGTGGCATTGAATCGATTTCAATGCGGATCATGGCACATGCCTCATCGACCAGATCAATCGCCTTATCCGGTAAAAATCGGTCTGTAATATAGCGGTTCGCCAACTGTGCCGCTGCAATAATTGCGCGGTCATGAATGCGGACACCACGGTGATGTTCCTCAAAACGATCTTTTATTCCGCGTAAAATGGAGACCGTATCTTCAATAGAAGGTTCTCGTACCATTACTTGCTGGAAGCGGCGTTCCAATGCAGGATCTTTTTCAATATACATGCGGTATTCATCCAATGTTGTTGCACCGATACAATGCAGTTCACCACGCGCAAGCATTGGCTTCAGCATATTTCCAGCGTCCATTGCCCCGTCCGTTTTCCCTGCACCGACAATTGTATGGATCTCATCGATGAATAAAATAATGCGCCCCTCTGACTCTTTCACCTGTTTTAATACTGATTTCAGCCGCTCTTCAAACTGTCCGCGATAGGATGCTCCTGCGATTAGTGCACTCATGTCCAGTTCATAAAGCTCCGCATCTTTTAATCCTTCCGGTACATCCCGTCTTACGATACGCTGTGCCAGCCCTTCGACAATCGCTGTTTTACCAACACCCGGTTCACCAATGAGCACCGGATTGTTTTTGGTTTTACGTGACAGAATACGAATGACGTTCCGAATTTCTTCATCTCGTCCAATAACCGGATCCATCTTACCGTTTTTTACTTGTTCGATTAAGTTACGTCCAAATTGTTCTAATGGCGGACGATTATCTTGTGTTTGGTTAAATTGCATAGAGTACACCCTTTCAATTAGTTTGACCTTTATTGATTAATTTTATTATAAGTCAAAGTTGGTCAAACAACAAATAATTACGCCCCGTTTCCTCCCCAAAAAGTACCTAAAAAAAAACGATCACTTTGCCTATACGCAAAATGACCGAATCTTAATTCATTTATTTACTTATTATTAACGAATACCTAATGCCATTTTTGCATAGCGGGACATATTGTCTTTAGACCATGCCGGTTGCCATACGATATCCACTTTTACTTCTTTTACTTCCGGTAATTCGCTAAGTGCCGTTGTAACTTGGTCAACGATAACCGGAGCAAGCGGACAACCCATTGATGTTAGTGTCATTGTAACGATTGCTAAGCCCTCGTCTGTTAAATCCACTTCATATACTAAACCTAAGTTGACGATATCAATGCCTAACTCAGGGTCGATTACGTTCTCCAATGCACCTAACATACTTTCTTTCATATCGTGATCAATTGCCATTTTAAATTTCCCCTTTCGCCATGGTGTTATTGTTAATCATAGCAGAACGTATGCTTTATGCCAAACAATGCGCCATAAATTGCGTGACTTGCAAAATCCCGTTTCTCGATACGGCATGCCCTGCTTTTCGTTCTGCCAGATAAGTAATATGTTTTGCTTTTTTTTCTTTTTCCAGTTGTTCAACATAATCTCGGCTCATATGATAAGGAACGACCGTATCGCGCTCCCCATGCCAGAAAATAATTGGTTTGTTTGCCCATAATTCCTCATGCTGCTCCATATCGAATTTTTGCAGCATTTGAAGCAAGCCTGTCTGCTGTTCATCAGACAGCGGAAATGATATACCTTTTTGCTTTAAATCCTCTACTTGATGGAGAGCCAGTTTTGTATAACTTGTCGTTCCCATGCAAATACCTGCCGTTTCAATCCATGGGTAGATCGCTAAACAGCCAGATGTGACGATTCCGCCCATTGAAGTTCCGGCAATCCCAACTTTAGTGCCCGCCAAGTTTTTCAGCTTCAATTCTTCATAAATAGTATGTACTTCTTCCACTGACTTCAATACAATTTTCCAGAAGTTGAAGTTCATCTGGTCTTCCGTCAATTGATTCGATCGTTCACCATGCATTAATGCATCCGGTAGTATAACGCGTACACCTTGCTGCACAAACTGATAAGCATAATGCAGATTATGTTCCTTTGCGCTTAAAAAACCATGAAGAAAAATAACGACCGGTGTTTTCTCATCCATCGTTTCATCATATACATGCAGTAATGGAATGGACTTCCATTGTTCTTTATCTACTATCAAATTTCTCACCTCTTTGTTTACATTAGCAAAAATTGGTCTATGTTTCAAAATTTTGACGAATGCTATTTTTGCACGTTACAATTATACCCAGGCTAAAGGAGGCTTACTCTCATGAATGAACATTTAATAGTATTAGATTTAGACGGCACTTTATTGACGGACGAGAAAAAGATTTCTGCGCTGACAAAGGAAACTTTGTTGAAAGCAAAAGAAGCCGGTCATCAGGTGATGATTGCGACAGGACGTCCGTACCGTGCGAGTCAGCTTTATTATCAGGAGCTGAGTTTAACAACTCCGATTGTCAATTTCAACGGAGCCCTCATCCACCATCCTAAAAATCCGATGTGGAAAACGATTCATACAACAGTCGATTTAAGTGTAGTCCATGATGTTGTAGAATCTGTTCATAAATATGAATACGACAACTTAATCGCCGAAGTAATGGATGATGTATATCTCCATCGTGAAGATGAAGGCGTGCTTCAGTTGCTGCATATGGGCAACCCCAATATTTTAACAGGCGATCTGAAAAATACATTAAAAGAAGACCCGACAAGTTTGCTTATTCAAGCAGATGATGTCAATACACCGATTATCCGCAAACATTTACAGGATGTTCATGCTGAGCTGATCGAGCATCGACGTTGGGGAGCACCTTTCCCGATTATCGAAATTGTCCATAAAGGGTTAAGTAAAGCTGTAGGCATCGACTATATTGCAAAGGAAATGGGCATTCCGCGCGACCGTATCATTGCATTTGGCGATGAGGACAATGACTTGGAAATGATTGAATACGCAGGCGTTGGCGTTGCGATGAGTAACGGTATAGACGATTTGAAATCAATTGCCAATGAAATTACACTATCGAACAATGAAGACGGCATCGGGAAATTTCTGCAGGACCGATTAAAACTGTAATAAACTATAAAAGCCTGGAAAAGCATGTTGTCTGCTTCTCCAGGCTTTTTATCTAGTGTTATAAATTCTCGGCACGGCGCTTTTTACCGCGTTTCATAATAACAATCATAAATGCTGTGTATAGTACAACGACTAATCCAAGTGCAACAATGTAAGATGTGTTAATACCACGCGCTTCTATCACTTGGTATACTTCCACCATTTCACGGTCCAAAATAATCGCATAGTTGCCGTCCTTGTTTTCACGGATGATTTCACTGTTGAACATCCCGCGAACTTCTTTTCCCTCACCTAGCTCAGCGACCGGAATATGCACACGTTTTGTTTTACTACTATTATTAATGACAACAATCCATGTTTCCTCATCGGATTTGCGTTCAAATACAATATAGCCGTCTTCATTTTCTAGCCATTTAAATTCCCCGTTGCGCAATGTATCGGAATCATTTCGTAATGACTGGAGCTTTCCGACATAATCGGCTAATTCCGAGTCTGTTTTAAAATTGTAGTACTGGTGCGCTTCAACACCCGCTTCCCCATTCATCGCAATTTCAGATCCATATTGTACGATCGGCACACCAGGAAGTAAAAACGTGCTCGCAATGGAAATTTTACTGCGTGTCGGCGGATACATGCCTTCCTCTGTTGCCGCCAATGTAAAGCGGTCCGACCAGATTGTATCGGTCATTGATAATACCGGAGTTCCTGTAAGCATTTCCTCGATATGAGGCTCCAGTACTGCCGTATTTAAATCGACATTTTTGAATGCATTCGTGAAGTTGGAAGCAGTATCACTGTAAAACTTCGCATCAAAGTCCGCATCACTTTCCGCATTCGCAATAACATAGGCACCCGCTGCTTTTAACTGCTCGATAAAGCGATTTAGAAAAGCAGTATCGGCTTGTTCAATATTTGTCAGACGAACCCCGCCCAGTTTATATGTATTCACAAATTGTACAGCATTGTTGATCAGCTCATCCTGTACTTCTGCATTCGTTAAGTCCCACTGTGTTTTCCCATCGTTTTCAGATGCCACAAATCCTTCTTTTTCAGCAAGTTCATGGTTTGGACTTACATTGGAAATCGGGAAATCAATCATCATTTTGATGTCGCGTTTTTGATAAGCCTCGACCATTTTTTTAAATTCGTCCGCTGTACCAAAACGGTGGTCAAACATGGTATAGCTTGTTGGCATCGACCCATCATATTTCTCAGTCTCAAATACAGAGCCAATCGACAGCATCGTATAGCCCATATTTGTCACATAATCGATTTTCTTCAGCAACCCATTGAAATCCCCGCCAGCAAACATTGTCGGGTCCTGTGTATTTACTGTATCATCATCATTTTTACCGGTACCATTAAAGAAACGGTCCACTAAAACATCATATATACTTTCATCTGCAATCGTACGCTCTTCCGCATTTGCAACAGCAGCAACTGACAATGAAGTCGAAAGCAGCACACCCGCAGCCAATGTACGAAACCATTTATTAAATCCCATTCATTTCCCCCACTTTCAAATACAGTCCAACGTCATTTTACCAAAAAAGATATAAACGTAGCTAGCTTAAATAGTTATTTATAGGAAATTCAACAAATACGTGACAGAAATGTGTATAGAGGGTTTGATATAATTAGGAATTGACGACGCGGTGTCTTTTACATAGAAGGGTTCAAGGGAGATCTTGAAAGGGACTTCTGAGATTATAGAATTCAAATAAAAAAGCGTGTAAAAAGCCACCTCCGCTTTTTACACGCTCCAATCTTTAATTAGAAGTTTACACCGATACCCATGCTTAAGCCTAAGTATAATGTGATTAATAGAACGATACCAAATAGTACCCAGAACATATTGACAGATTTGCCTTTGCTTTTGCGTACTAATACCATTTCCATAAAGCCGATTACTAAGATACCAAATAATACTTTCATATCATAGTTCATGCCGCTTTCAGAAATTTTGTCACGCCATTCAAGGAATAAAGACAATCCTGTAACGATTACTAAAATATACATTAAACGTAAAATCATGTGTACTGCTTTCAGCTTTTTACCGGATAATGCAACGATAAAGAATAATATTAATGCTATTACCCAAGTCGTAATGTGCATATGTGTCGTACTAGTTAAGAAATCCACGAATTTTCCACCTCTTCTATTTTTTCTCTACAGGCAATATCCTACCATGTAAAGCCCTATTAATTCAATTGAATCTTCCATGTTCAATGAGTTGTCATAAAAAAGATAAACTTTGAGGCAAAAAAGCAGTAGATTTCCCTTATACCGGAAATCTACTGCCTATTAATACCGGAAACTAGCAATCCGCGGGAAAAATGAACATATTAAGCAAATCGGTTTGCTAAAGTTCCGATTCCTTCAATTGCAATTTTCACTTCATCGCCTGCTTTTAAAAATTGCGGCGGGTTCATTCCTTTTCCGACTCCGGCCGGCGTACCTGTTAAAATAACATCGCCCGGCTCTAATGTTACATATTTTGAAACGATCTCAATAATTTCGGAAACAGAGAACAGCATATCTTTTGTTGATCCATTTTGGCGTACTTCACCATTTACTTTCGTCACAATTGATAATGTATGCGGATCAGGAATCTCATCTTTCGTTACTAAATACGGCCCCATTGGACAGCTGCCTTCCAAGCTTTTGCCTAGGAAGAACTGTTTATGCTTTTCCTGTGCATCACGGGCTGTAAGATCATTGGCAATTGTATAACCGAATACATAGTCAAAAGCCATTGCTTTCGGAACATTTTTTCCGCGCTTGCCGATTACGACAGCTAACTCCCCTTCATAATCAAGGGAATCTGTCACATCTGCATGCACAGGTAATGTCGATTCATCCGAAGCAATTGCAGTTGGCGACTTCGTGAAGACAACGATATGTTCCGGTGCCTTTTCTGCACCCATTTCACGGGCATGATCACTGTAATTTTTACCAACACATAAAATATTTTTCGGTGTACGAGGAACTGGCGACAGCCATTCAATATCGGAATAGGCCAGCTTAAACTGAGCTCCATCTTCATGATTTTGAGCTGCCTCTACTAATTTACGAACTTGCTCAACAAATTCGTAGCCATGTGCAATCCCGTCAATAATTGTTTTCGGAAAGTCTTTTAGTACATTAAGTTGGTTTTGGATTTCGATTACATCCCAAACTGCCTCTTCTTTTTTCACTTTTGGACCAAACTTTACTTGTTCGTTTACTTTAAATGATAACAATTTCATAACGTGGAGCACTCCTTCTGTTTTTTTACATCATACATTAAAATATAAACAATTGCCTTACTTTTCTGACAAAAAGGGACTTAATTCGTAAAACTAAGCGTTCGGTGCATAAAATTTTACTCACGTATTCTTTGTTCACGCTTTACGTTCTGCAGGTTTACCGTAAGTAAATCTTTTCAGCAATGCTTCAATCGGTCCTTGTTTATATTTCGAGAAATAGATTTCCGCAAATAATACTTGGATGATGAAAATTCCGACAGCCAAGTAAATTCCCATTTGCACATCGACTTTTCCGTATAAACCAAAGCCCCAATTGTAGAACAAGATCGTACAAATAACAGACTGCATCAGATAGAGTGTAAGAGACATACGGCCAGCCTTCGCGATCGGCGATAACAGTTTTATAATGAACGGCAATTGTGTCAGCAATGTGATGACTGCCATATAGCCAATCGCAAGTAGCGGTCCGCCGATATAAACTTGCAAGTATTCATTGCCGAATGTCTGGTCACCGGCTATCGGCAAGCTCTTCATATAAAGTCCGCCACCAATACCGGCTACAGCCAAAATAATCCAGACAACGATCTTTTCTTTTGCCCGTTCGATCAGACGCCATTTCGCAAGTGCAGCGCCAAACAGCATATAAGGTAATATCGTAAATAAAGATGAAATCCACATCATGACACTCATCTGAATCGACAAATCGTCCAGACGCTGCATAAATGCATCCATCCAGTTCCCGATACCGTATGCTGTTAAGGCACTTTGAATTGCTTCAATATCGACAGAAAAACTATCCGTTGACGCATTAAAAAAACCTGCCGCTGCATATAAACTTAAATTAAAACCATGATACAAAGCATTTACCGCAACCGCCACAAGCAGGAGCCATTTTGCCTTCATCCGAATTAGCGCGATTAAAAAGACTCCGCAAAATGCGTACGTAGCCAAAATATCGCCCCACCAAATGACAATTGCATGAAACATCCCAATGCAAAATAACAAAAATAGACGCTTCGGCGCAAACCGGTAAAAATCTGCGCCCGTCTCTTTTGCTTTTACATACTGCATCGCTAATCCATACCCGAACAGCATAGAAAATAACGGATAGAAGCTGCTTTGCACATAAATATCCAAAAGCTGCTGGAGTACAATATCCTGCACTTCATTAAACCAGCTGCTTAAATCCGCTATATGCGGCATCGGTAAATAAAACCCGAACATATTCACCAATAAAATGCCGAGTAAACTTACCCCGCGTAATATATCCAGTGTTGCAACACGCTCGTTCGTACCTACTGGGCGAAATTCCACCGTTCATCCCCCTAATCTATTTTCACTTCTTGTCCAATACTGTATAAATATAAAATGCGTTCATTTATTTCAATACGCTTAATTGATTGGACAGCATGCTGATAATAGTTTAATTGAATTTGATACGACTTTGTCATTTTTTGTTTAATTTTCTCAAAATCGCCTAGTACATACTGTTCGATATAATCCGTTTTATAATCTAGAAGTACCCAGTTACCATGTTCATCTTCAAAAATACAGTCGATAACACCCTGTACAATTTGAGCATCCCCTTCCTGATCTTTCAAACTAAGTGTAAACGGTTCTTCTCTTAGTACTTGCTTCGCCTTTTTAAAACGCTCACCGACTTCCGTTTGGAAAAAGGCAAAAACTTTTTCCGCTGATACGGCATCCGCTTCAATTTGCTGTAACAGCTTACGATCTGCAAGCGATTGAATATAACTTTCCGTCTCTTCAAGCGATGTAAACCCTTGCTGCGGGATATGCTGCATCACCGCATGGACAGCTGTACCGACTTCGGTTGCCGAAAGCTTGCGTTCTTTTTTCCCTTTCAGCATAAAGCTTGGTACATCGGTTTTTACATAGCGCTTCGCTTCCATATTGTAAAGCTGCTCGTCTTCCATTCGCTGCAAACTTTCGAGACGTTTTTGCTCCGATACAGATGTCTTTGATTTCTTCGTAACCGAATTTGCATATGGATACGGTGTCGTAAAGCGTTTCGTCAGCAGCTGAACCAGATCTTCATTCACTGCTTGTTCAACCACTTCAGGCTCCTCCGTTTCCGCTTCATTGGCAAGCAGGTAGTCATAGTTTGGAATGATGCGTACCGTCCATTCTTTCGTTGTTGCCGCTTCAATCGAATAGCCGTAATTGGCAAACATGAAATCATTATGACGGGCAACAGCAGGACCGACCCAGCTTAAATAGCTGTTCGCTTTGGAACGAATGTATGCAGGGAGCACCGTATCCTCCAGTTCCTGATAAAATGCCCATTCTTCCTTCTGCTTTTCCCAATCTTTAATCGAGCCGACTAAAATGAGGCGTTCTTTTGCACGTGTCATCGCTACGTATAGGACGCGCATTTCTTCTGCCTTCATTTTCGCAAGCTTTTTCTCTTTCACATATAAATGCGGTAAAGAAGTCGAAATGATATTTAAATCCGGATTGACCGATTTTATCGCCAAACCGAAATCCTGATCGAAAATATAGCGGCTGCCTAGGTCTTTCGTATTGAATGTCCGGCTCATCCCCGCTACAAATACGACTGGATATTCCAATCCTTTAGATTTGTGGATTGTGAGTAACGTGACAACATCATCTGCTTCACTTGTTGATTTCGCAATTCCTAAATCATCTCCACGTGAACTCATCCGGTCGATAAATCGAAGGAAGCGGAACAATCCGCGGAATGATGATTTTTCATAGCTTAATGCACGGTCATGAAGTGCCCGTAAGTTTGCCTGGCGCTGCTTGCCGTTCGCCATCGCTCCGACCATTTCGTAATAATTCGTATCTAAATACACTTGCCATATTAAATCGGCCAATGCCCCGTGCCGTGAGAATTGGCGCCATTTCTGATGCATCGTAAAGAATTTATCAATCTTAGCCTCTGTTTCGATTGGCATGTCACCCGCTGCATCTTCTTTATACTGCTTTAATGCTTCATAAAAAGGTACTTTTCCGTTAATTAAGCGGATTTTCGCCAGTTCGTTTTCCGTTAATCCGATAAACGGTGCTCGCAATACTGAAGCAAGCGGAATATCCTGATACGGATTGTCGATAACTTTTAATGTGTTGATCATAATCATTACTTCTAGTGATTCAAAATAACCGCCATCCGTTTCGGCATAGAGAGGCAGACCTGCCAATTTGAATTCCTCTGCAAATGTCGTATACCATGTGCGAGAACGCATCAATACGACAATATCGCGGTAGCTGACAGGGCGCATCGATTTCGTTTTCGGATTGTACACTTGTCCACCATGTTCGACTAAATCACGGATGCGCTGAATAATGTAACGCGCTTCCTGCTGTGCCGCGCTAATACTCTCTTCCTCGGAACCATCTTCGCTTCCCGGAATGATTTGCGCTTTTGAATCACCTTCCAGTAAAACTAATTCAATCGGCACTTGCTGCTCATCATAGCTCGCCCCGAACTTAAGTTTTGCCTGTTCATCGTATGCAATTTCGCCTACTTCTTCATCCATTATTTGTTCAAATACATAGTTCGTACCTTCCAGCACTTCCGAGCGACTGCGGAAATTGGCATTCAGGTCAATTTTCATTCCTGTGCCTGACGGGTCTTCTTCAAACCGCTTATATTTATCAAGGAATAGGCGCGGTTCTGCAAGACGGAATGCGTAGTAGAGTAGGAACCCAGCGCCTTGCTACATTGCTGCAGCAGGTTTCCGGAGAACCCCTCCCCGAACCGTACGTACTCCTCTCAGAGTATACGGCTCTCCACTTATAACAAATCTATCTTTGTTTATGAATTTCTTTATGACATTTTATACATACAACAAGTGTTTTACGTTGCTTTGCGAGCATTGTCCATTCCCAGTATTCCTTGCCTTTTAAGTTCTTAATTTTATTCACATGGTGAATTTCGAACTTTGTATCTGGGTGGTTGTCTCCACATAATTCGCATTGTTTTGCACTAAGTCGTTTTTCTAAATCATTTCTGCCTTGATATACATACAAATTTGGTAGTTGGTCCATTTCTGATTGGAAGATTTCCTTCTTCTTTTCAAAACCATCTTTATAGAAATAGGCTATTCTTTCACCTTGCTTTGTTTCATACTTTACTCCCCAGTACTTGCCTTGCTTAAACTTAACCTTCATTTTCGAAACTGTGGATTTGTATTTATTCGCAAGTGTTTTCAGACAGCTATACTCCATTACATAACGCAGTTGCCACATTTTTCGATTTACATTTTCAGCTAAAGCGTAATAATTATAAATGCCTCGTAGTTCCGCGTTATATGTTTCAATGATTTCTAAATCAGATAAACCGACAAGTCTTGGTCGATGCAGCATATCCCATTGCTTCGCATCAATATCTTTGACCATTTCATTTTTCACAATTACCTTTTCAATCGTTCCTTTAGGAATCCGTAATTGTACATATCCTCTATATTTACGTTTTACTACACCGTTTTTGTCCTTTGCCATGCTTAAATCTTGGCTAATCGAAATATCGTAGCTTAGAAATCTTGCAAACTTTGTACTATGTGTAATCAGTGTTTTCTCTACCGATAACTCCAATTGTAAATAGTCTTTCAAGAAGTCTTTCATCGCTTGTTTTAAGCGCTCACAGTCTTCTTTACTCCCATTTACACCGACTATAAAATCATCTGCATAACGCACATATTCCATTGCTTTATACGTATCGGTATTTGGTTCATAGTACGGTAAATTAAGCAATATTTTCTTATTTGCCTTGTATTCTTCAATCATTTGTTGTCGTAAACTTTCATCTTCTGTTGCATTAATCTTTTTATGCAAACGTTGATTTCGCATATCATATTTTCGATATTCGGTATTACGTTTACGCTTTTTTGGTTCACCTAAATCAAATGAAGGTTTTAATTCATTTTCGACGTATTCATCAAATTCATTTAAATAAATATTTGCGAGTAACGGGCTAATTATACCACCTTTTGGAGTTCCGCTATACGTTTTCTGGAATCGCCAATCTTCAACGAAACCTGCTTTTAAAAACTTCCATATCAGACGAATAAATTTTTCATCTTTAATTCTTTTACGCAAAATATTAATGAGTACTTGATGGTTAATATTATCGAAAAATCCTTTTATATCACCTTCGATGAACCAGTTGACACCAGTAAAGGTTTTCTTAATTTCGACTAACGCTGTATGACAACTTCTTTTTGGTCTAAAACCATGAGAATGATTTGAAAATTTAGGCTCATAGATTGCTTCTATAATCATACGACATACTTCTTGTACTAAACGGTCTGTAAATGTAGGGATACCTAGTGGTCTTGTATCACCAGTTTTCTCTGGGATATGAATACGACGTACTGGTTTTGGTTGATAACTTTCATCTTTTAGCGACTCAATAATTGTTTGAATCTTTTCTTCCCCAAACCCGTCTGCCGTTTCTTCGTCGATACCTTTTGTTGCACTACCTTTGTTTTTGTATATCTTTGTATAGGCTTTTATATAAAAATCTTCGTTGTATAAATGTCTGTACAAACGGTCAAATTCAAACCCGTCCTTCATTGCTTGTTTCGATAGATTGTATAAGACAATTTCTGAACTTTGCATAGAGCATTTCGCTCCTTTCTTTATTGTTTTATACGTTATAAGCTGCTCCCCTTCGCCATGTAATAGGCTTTCCCTATCTCGGACTACTACGGGAGCTCCGTTACCATATTGGATATTCAGTACCTCTGTACATAGCCTTTTGGCGTTCCAACTTAGGTAATCCCCATTTAGTATATTGTATACAGGCTCGATTCATTGTCGGAAGGAACGTTCATCCTTTTCTTCAATCTTGAAGTGTGTCTATTCTTTATAAATCAGAAACTAGACTCATGCCTCAATCTATAGCACTCGTCCATGTTCAGTCGCAAGCATCTAATACGCTGAACAGAATAGATTCCAGGCTTCAAACGGTTTCCTGGATGGTTTCAACATGACCCCACTTGGACTGTTCTTCAAGCAGTTTAGCCTTCTTCCTCATATGAATCTTTTCTATCTCGCCATTCAGTCGTAACCTTTCCGTTTAGGCTAACTTATGACTTTAACCGACATGCTACACTCCCTCTTTGGTTTCCCGCCAAGATAAGTCGGCTGATATATAAACCGTTTCTGTAGTTTATTCACCGCCAAATGGTGAAATATACAATACCCTTATGGGCGCACAATCGACTGTTTCACATCGCCGACCATAAACATATTCCCGTCCTGCTCACCGCCATTTTTCACAAGCTGCAAAATTGTTTCCTGCAAGAAATTGACATCCTGATACTCATCAACAAGCACTTCTTTGAAACGCTTCTGGAAATTCAATGCCACATCGGATGGCTGTGGTGGTGTCGACCTGCTTTCTTCATCTGTCAAAATTTCCAATGCATAATGCTCCAAATCCGAAAAATCAAGCAGGCCGCGCTCTTGCTTCGCCTTTTTAAACGCTTCACTGTATTCGATCGTCAGTTTTACGAGCGTTTCCAAAATAGGTTTCGTCGCCGCCATTTCCTGAACATACAGCTTCGGATGACGTGCAAAAAATGTTTCCTTCAAATCCGTCAACATTTCTTTTGCTGTATCACGATGATTTTTCGCTACCGCATAATATTGCTTATCTTCCTCAGTATCCTTTTTCGTCAACGGCTTGATCCGTCCGAACTCAACAGCGGGAATTAGCTCATATGCCTGTTCCCATGTGCTTTCTTTCATCGCTTCAAGTACATGCTTAACCCCAGTATATTCTGCTTCAAACAATGGCTTGTTTTTCTCTAAAGCAGGTGTAACGGATACAATTTGCAAGCCTTTTTCAAGACGTGTGGCAATTTCTTTCAGGCTTCCTATAATAAACGGACGAACTTCCTTTGCGATAACCAGCTCATCGATCGGACTTTCCGGATCAATATCGTATTTCTCCGGCAATGCACGCAGCCATTCATACGGGTTTGGCTGAACACGGGATACTTTATACATTTCCTGCAGCAACAGTTCAATCGCCTGGTCACTGCGGTCAGATGCAAAGCTGTCGACCAATGTGTAAAGCTCCTCTTTCGTGAACAAAGTTTCCATATCGCCCCGGTATGCCTTTTCAAGCACATCCATCAGTACATCATCCTGCAATAACGAAGCCTCCTCTGTACTTGCCAGACGGAAACCCGGGTCCAGGTCAATCGTGTATGCATATTCACGGCAAATCGACAGACAGAATGAATGCAGCGTTGAGATTTGCGCTTTGTTCAATAAACTTAACTGACGGCGCAGAAAATGGTTGCCCGGATTTTGGGCAAGTTCCTTTTCAAGCGCTTCTGCCATCCGGTTGCGCATTTCCGCAGCCGAGGCATTTGTAAACGTTACGACGAGCAGCTCATCCACATCAATTCGCTTGTCTTCAGGCGCTAAAATCTTTTGGATCAGTCGCTCGATCAATACCGCCGTTTTTCCTGAACCGGCCGCTGCCGATACTAATATGTCATGACCGGATGCATAGATGGCTTTCCACTGCACATCTGTCCATTGAACATCACTCGGCTTCGCTGGAATTGTCATCTGCACATACCACCTTTTTAATGTTTTCAAATACTTCCTGTTCCGGCTGTTTCTTGATTTCGTTGTAGCTGTTGCCTGTTTCCGACTGGTCGAACTGGCAGACCGATTTAAAGCTGCAATACGTACAAGCTTTTTGATTGCCTAAGCTGTACGGCTTAATTTCCGTATTACCGCGGTAAATTTCATTGCCCGCCTGGCGGAATTTATAGTGCACAAATTCCTGCAGGTTTTCCATCTGCTCCTGCTCGATCACTTTTGAGGAACGGCTGTTAAATTCCGGATTCTCTCCGCTTTTAAACGCTGCCGGTACGATAATCGATGTTTTACTCGGCTCGAGTGACTTATCCATCAGTTGCGCCACTTCCACATCTTTTACCATATAGCCGCTTAACTTGAACTTCTCCTGACGCAAACTTTCCACGCGGTCATACTGCTCATAGTCCTCTGTCGGAATGAGCGGATTGTGCACATGCAGATAGAACATCCCGGCTGCCTGGACAATAATATTTTCCAGCTCCGATAAGTCCTGGATGAACTTACCTTCACGTGCGATGATCGGGATATTTTTCATTGCTACATCTAAATATGTCAGCAGCTGCAGCGAAATTCCGTTATAAACTTCGGTAAAGTCAAGCTTGCGTCCGCTAGATTTATAGTCAATTACACGCAAATACAGGTTTTCCGCATCTTTATACGCATCGATTCGGTCAATTTGCCCGCGCACATACATTTTGCGGTCATGTTCCAGATCGATTTTCAGTGCTTCCAGCGGATTGCGGTCATCCTGTTCCGTATTTTTGTCGTCGCGCTTCCCGAACGGTTTTTCATGGGCAATCGCTTTAAACTTCGACAGCTCACTTTGATTAATAAGTGCATAAATTGTACGTGCCACGATTTTCACAAGTTTCGTTTTAATGTATTCAAAGCGGTGACTGCTTTTTAAAATGCTGTACGAAAAATAATCCGCCAGTTTTGAAATCGTTTCATCCGCCTTTTTATAGCACGCTGCATATGTCGTAAGCGGGATCGATGGCTCTTTCTCGGATAGAATCGTCCGGATTGCCTCATGGAAAAGATCGCCCATCGCGAATGTTTCCAGCTTGAATTCCGTACGCTCCTGCAGTTTCAGCCCATAGGATACAAAATGTGAGTACGGACAGCTGTAGAAGCGTTCAATACGAGATACACTTGCCAAAAAGTCTTCTCCATACAATGCCGTCGCTACTTCTTCGGTTAGCGGTTCTGCTTCATTCGTCGTATATAACGGTTTTTCCACGACGTTCAGCACATCTTTCCAGTTCTGTTCCCGTTCATAAAATGCTTTTAATGCCGCCCATTCTTCGGTTAGCGGACGTCCCTCATGCTGAGCCTGCTTCAGCTGGGTCATCAAAAAGCCGATTGCCGGTGACGGATGCTGTAAATAATTGAGCACATTATCGTGTTGAAGCTCATCAAGCGGGTCCATCACGATTTGCCGATGCGGCAGTGTGCGAATTGTTTTTTCCTCGGGGGTGCCACGGTTTTCGGTAATTTCGAACATATTGTGCAGGCGGTTAATATAAAGCGATGGAAGCTTACTTTTACTTTCCTCGTCTGCATTGGCATACGTAATATATAAATATTGAGTCGATGAAGAAATCGCCCGGTAAAACAGGAAACTTTCCTGCAGAAGTCTGCTTTTTATACCCGGTGCCAATTCCACATCGATTTTCTCAAATGTTTCACGCTCGTCATCAGATAGCAGTCCTCCCGCTTCCATACGCATCGGGTATACCCCGTCATTAACACCGATTACGAAAATTGCCTTTTTATTGTCAAAACGCGCAAACTCGACTGTCGAAACGGTCACTTCATCCAATGTCGGCGGCACACTTGCAAACTCCAGTGTTTCAAAGCCTTCATCCAAAATTTGTGCAACTTGTTCCAACGGCATAATTTTATCGCCGAACATCAGGTCAAACTGCTCCAAAATATGAATCCAGCCATTCCAAGCCTGTTCATGCTCCAATGACTGATGAAGTGAATCGGCCTGCTCTTCCTGCTCCTGCATTTTCAGCAGTTTCTTATAAATATCAAGCTGCTCCATAAACTCATACAGTGCCACTACAATTTCACGGCCTGTTTTTTTACCTTTCAACCGGTTCTGCAATGCCAGTACCGGCTCCCGGATTAAGTCACGTACCGATTTTAAAAGCTGCTCGTGCTCCAGCTCATCTTCTGTCTGAATCGCATTTACTTTTTCAAGTGATTTAAAACGGCGATAATGCCATACTTCATCTTTCATCCAGCGGTCATGAACAATGCCCTTTGCAATGACGAAATTCTCCAAAATATCCGCTCTGTCCCGCATTGCGACTAAATTCGCTCCATAGGGGAAAAACAGATCTGTTTTAATGCTTCTGAAAACCGGCTCGTATTTCCAGTTTGTCGTAATAATCTCCATTACGGATCGACTAAATTCGATCAGCGGATGATAAAGCATCGCCCGCTTCTCATTTGAGAAAAACGGAATTTCGTATTGGGTAAAGGTCGTGCCGATAATCGCATCATATACATCTGCCTGGCGGTACATGATCCCGATGTCTTTATAGCGCAGCCCCTTTTCCAGAACAAGCTGTTTAATTTCCTGGGCAATACCTTGCACTTCTGCACGCGGGTTTACACCTTCCAATATTTTCGTATGTCCCGTTGATTCGACAGGTGTATCCGTAATTTTGTCGAACCGATGTTCAATATGCAGCAAGTCCCGATTTGTCGCACGGTAGTTTACTTCTAAATGAACACGCGGCTCCTCTTCAATATCAATCCCTCGTTCGAATCGCAGTTTTTGCAACTCATTCTTTATTTTGTCATATGTCATTGCTGCTCTGTAAAACACGGAACCTTCCAGTAAATCCATTTGCGGGTCTTCCATTGGGAAAACAATTGTGACACGTTTTGCATAAATAAGAAGCTCTTTTAAAATGGCAAATTCCTGTCCATTAAAAGATACAAACCCATCCAAATAAATGTGGGTATTGCGCAAGCTTTCCATTTTCGGTATACGCTCAATTAAAAGCGGGAAATAGCCGTCGCCATCGATATATTCCGTCCCGATGCGCTCATGCAGCTGCTTTAAAATAATGTTCAGATCATGCAGCTTATGCAACAGTACTTCACTTGCACCATTTAATCTTAATGATTCGATCAGCGGGTCGATTGTTTCCACATCGATATGATATTGACTGAATTCCTTTAGAATTTGCTCGACTTCTTTCGTAAAACCGGGTTTACCTGCAGCGCGTTTAAATAACAGGAACTCTTCCTGATGTTCTTCCAAAATACGTCGCAACAGCATGCGGTAACCTGTGCCATCAATCCGTTCGTGGGCGATACCGCCTTCATTTTGCAGTACAAACCAGGCCAGTCGTTTGAATGTCATAACCTGCGCACGCATCATTCCTTCAATGTCATAATTCGTTGTTAGCTCATATTCCGTTGTAAACGACATTTGGTCAGGAACTAATATAAAAATTGGATGTCCAAATATATTTGTTTTTAAATCATCGACAATTTCACGGTGAATCAATGTTGTTTTTCCCGTGCCTGCCCGTCCTGATATGACTCGTAACGTCACAAATCCCACCTCACTTCTATTTCTTTCTTCTATTATAATATAAGAATGCATGTTCGCGCATTAATTGCAACCATACAAAAAAGCCCTGTCTTTTCACAATTTGTTAAAAGACAAGACTTATAGTTTTTCACTTTTGTTTTCGTAACTTTCCAATCTCACGCAAATCCCTTTCCACACGCTTATTTAAAATGTGTTCGATCAATTTGCCGATTCCCCAAATGATTAAAATAATGACAGCTGAAATAATAAGTTTTACAGGAGAGGTTAAAATATCACGTAGATCACTGCCTAAATAGCTTATTAAAAAGATTAATATCGGTTTTGAAATAAGGAGTGTCAAAAAATAATATTTCTTTTTTATATTGGATAAACCTGCAACCGTATTGACAACTACAACAGGTGTGAATGGTAGGCACAGCAGTACAAACAATGGTGTAAATCCTCTAATATCCACCCAGTTAATCAGTTTCTTCACTTGCTTCTGCTCTTTAATCCGTCTGAAAAGGCGGTATTTTCCGAACATGCGAATCATTAGGAAAAACATATAGGAACCTGCGACCGTTCCAAGCCAGGACAGTAAAAAGCCCCAAAACAAACCGTAAGCTGCAGCATTAGCAATGATGATTACAAACAGCGGCAATATCGGCAAAAATGATTCTAAAAAAGTTAATAAAATCCCGAAAAACGGACCTAACAACTTATATTTCTCTACAATTGTTTCAATATTATCGATTGTCAGCCAATCTAGCATAACCGCTCACCCCTACCAAAAACGATAAAAATTTCTGAATTTACAACAATGCTGTCTTTGTACAATTTTATATTAACATAAATTGTTTATACCCGTTTCAACAAAAAAAAAGAACCTCGTTTTAGCGAGATTCTATTGAAATTAACTAACAACTAATAACCCGATTTTGTGGTTATCATCACGATGGACAACATGCTGGGCAAGACGCAACTCGCCGGAATGATCAAGCACTTCCAAACGGCAATGGGCAGCATTAATCTGCAGTGCTTTATACAAATCTTCTTCTGTAAAAACATCTTGTCCATTCACACGTTTAATAATTTCACCTGCGACAAGTCCCATTTTTTCTGCCGGAGAATCCGGTAAAATGCCGGCAATCATCACACCTTTATCACTGCGTACAACCGCATAACTGTGGCGGTCCTCTGAGCGGCTATAATGTATACCAATAATTGTACGGGAAATCGCGCCTATTGCTAATGCAGCAGCACCGAGTACCGGTAAAAGGTATGCGGCCAACCCGACGATGAGCACAAATTGCCCTATCATTATTATTACACGTCCCATTTGAGGATAAACATTCATCGGCAGCTTTTGGCGCACCATCTGCTGGAAGCCGATAATAAACGGGAAAACAATGATTGAAAACTGGTCTGCCCCGATTGTAAACTGTGGCCAATATGGCGCAAAATTTTGAATGCCTTCACCTGGAATAACAGTAAATACCGGCAAAATCCAAAGCTGTTTACTAAAATACCCTATCCCGTTTAATCCACGCTTTGTTTTCTCCACAATCGGTGAAGCAAAACGGGCACCATAACGGCGAATTAAAATTCCTTCCGCCATGAGCAAGAGCCCCGTCATAATCGGAACGGTCATAACAAGTTCGTCCGTAACATTTCTGCCTGCCAGTTCGATAGGTCCGAGTGTATATGACCAATCCTGCCATTGCATCCAAACGATTCCACAAAACGCAACCGCCATCACAATCGCCGGCGATAATAATTGATACATATAAATGATTAAACCTGCGAAACTTACAATAAATACAATTGTCAATAATTCGAGTGATACTGTTAAGCCTATAACAAGACTAAATAAGGAAATAATCACGGACAGCATAAAACCCATCGCAAGCATATTATTCAGCTCGGACCAGCCACCTAGTATCCGTCGGTTAAAATACCTTCGTTCGCGCTTCACTCGGCGATACCCTAAATATACTGCGGAAATGATGGCGACATAAAACAAAGGATTTATAAAAAACCGGCCAATCCCTTTTAAAATTTCAATCAAAACTGTTCCATCCATATTCTCACCTACCGTACGAATAATTGTACCAAATCCTTTCCGTAATGCGTAGTCCCATTTGTACCGGAAATGAAATAAAGGCTTGATGGGAAAATTGGCGATCTAGGGGGTGAGTTAAATAAGACGGGTATCTTTCAGACTGTTTTCTAAATAAAATATTCAGCAAATAAAAAAAGCCCATTTCGTTTAAGAAATGAGCACCCAATCTCCTTTACACTATCCATCACTCAAACTGATGCATAATATAACTAATCGCCATCTGCAGCTGCATGTCGTTTACTTTCGACTGTTTGAATGTCTGCAGTTCTTTCGTTAATTCATTGAAAAATACTTCATCCATATAGCTTCCTTCTGCAATATCATGCTTATGTCTGAAGCTTTCCACTTCCTGAGCTGTATCCTTATCAAAGAATCCATCTGTCCGGCTGATAGCGTAGCCCAGTTCACTTAAAATACGCTGGCTGTAGGCAACTTCTTCACTGTATTCTCCCTCTTCATAGCGCCCTTTCAGAATTTTTGTTTCCACACTGTAAAGAGGATGCTGTGTCACTTCGACATCCGGCTCGATCCCAACATCATGAATCCACTTTTTAGAAGGAGTAAGCCATTTGTTCGTCGATAATTTTACTTCTCCGCCATTTTGAAGGTCCCATGTTTGCTGAACCGTTCCTTTACCGAAGCTCGTCACCCCAATTATGACCGAACGCTTCCAGTCCTGCAGGGCACCCGCAAACACTTCACTGGCTGATGCGCTTCCTTCATTTTGGATAAGTGTTAAAGGCGTGTCGCGCAGCCAATTTGCGTAAGGCTGGAACTGCTCGACTTTCTTTGTTTTCAGCGGCTCTGTTACACCGTCATGATTTTGCATGTACGCAAAGATTTTTTCTTTTTGCTCGAACATGCTCATCATTTGGGTAACACTATGTAAATAGCCACCTGGATTGTCCCTCACATCAATGATTAACCCTTCCACTTCCTCCTTAATTACACCATCAAGAGCCTCTTTCCACTCCTCTGCTGTTTTTTCGCCAAATAGATTGATCGTTATATAGCCGAGTTTTTTTCCTTCTACCTCGAGGACTTCAGCTTCCACCGTATCATTTTTCAAGCGTTCCCTTTTCATGACCAACTTTAAATGCTGATCCATATCCGGGCGATAAATGACAAGTTCTACTGCTTCCCCTTCTTTGCCATACATCAGTTTACGAACTTCCCCCATTGATTTTCCGTCAAGTCGTACCTCATTAATTTGTACAAGCTCATCCAATGGTCGAATACCCGCTTTTTCTGCAGGCGAGGCTTTAATCGGAGCCACGACGATAATCTTGCCGTTTGCTTCTGCCAATTCAACGCCAATGCCAATTCGTTCACTTGCGAGTGTCTGTTTATGTAATGCTGCTTCCTGCTCCGAATAATAAGTGCTGTAGGGGTCGTTTATTGCATTTGCCATCCCTCGCAGTGCACCTTCCACCAACTTTTCAGAATTGACATCATAAACAGATTCGCTCGTTATTAATTGATGCAGTTCATTGACTACCGCAAAATCTGCCTGCTCCTCCTGTGGCTGCGCCTTTATTTTCAACACGCCATAAACAATCACTCCAATACACACCATCACAACGACTAATAAAAAAATCCGACTTTTCCGCACGAATTCTCCTCCGTTCCATAAAATTTATGAAGCAAATGAAAGATTCATACTTATAAAGTCGAATTTAAACGTAACAAAATGAAGATAATTTTAGATTTCAAGTATGCGAACCCGAACCTTAATCCAGTTGCATCACATTTTCCCGTAATGCGTCCAAATCCAGCGGGCCAATGATCTGCTTCTGTATTTTCCCCTCTGTATCAATCATATAGGTTGTTGGCATCGTCAAGATTTCATACTGAAAGGCGACTGCTTCGGTTTGTTCCAAAACGATCGGAAAGGTGATATCATAGCTTTTTAAAAACTGCTCAACACGCTCCAGCTTTTCGTTTGCATAGGTCATATTAACACCGACAATTTCCACATTGTCTTCTTTACGGTATTTTTCATAGTATTTTTGCATATGCGGCATTTCCGCTTCACATGGAGGACACCAGGTCGCCCAGAAATTCAGTACGACACGCTTCCCTCTTAGCTCCGACAATGTCAATGGCTCGCCCTGTAAACTATATAATGTAAAATCCGGTGCAAACTGACCTTTTTCAAGGCCCACTTCTTCGCCCAGTTCAACTTCTTTCCCTAATGCTTGTTCGTTGATTGCAGTACTTTGATCGATTTCAGCTTTTATGTAAGTGCCAAGCATCGTGATGACAAGCACTAAAATAATACCGATTCCAATATTCTTTTTCATCAGCTTCACCCCATCATTTCTTCCTACTAGTACATTATCATAACTTTTAGATAATTATTCAAACCGGATTAATTTCTTTTTTGGAATTTACGTATCTTATATTGGGAAAGGAGTAAGTCTACTCTATGCCAACTAAAGTTAATCAATTGACGGAAAATCGATTAGCTTCTATTATAAATAAATTAAGCACCATAATTAGGAGTAATGAAAAAATTCCAAACACTGAATTTATCTATGAAGATGCCCATACTTACTTCAGGAGAAATAAATTTTAGTTCAGTTTAAACAAGGGGAACTTTTATGGAAAACTTTTATAAAGAAGTTTTAATGAACGTTATGAAAGATATGATTTTTATTCTTAAAGTTGAGAACGATGATTTTCTTTTTCAATTCATTAATACTGCTGTAATGGAACGTTTAGATTGGTTTAACGGTATGATTGGCTCCAGCATTATGGATATTGAACCTGCGGAAAAAGCAGAATTTTTATATAAACAATATAAGAAAGTTGTTATGAGCCAAAAAAGCTATACTTATGAAGATATTTATGAAAAGAATGGTAATAAATATTATGCTGAAACCATTTTAAGCCCCTATTTTGACGATAACGGAAAAGTTGATCATATCATAGCAGTTGTGCGAGACATTACACATGAAAAAAATGCTCTTTCCGATGCAATGAAAATGGTGAACAGCCTCGCTGAAAGCAGTGAGCGTTACCATTCTTTATTTTTCCATAATACAGATGGCATTTTTATTCTAAATAAAATGGGTTATATCACTGATGGAAACGAAGCAAGTGAACAGATTACCGGCTATAAAATTAAAGAGCTGTTTGGTAAATCACTTAATGAGTTAGTTGACCCGGAAGATAAAGATAATCTGGATACTCTTATAAATGAAGCAGTGAAAGGAACTAATAATAGTGGCAATTTAACCTTCAAAAATAAAAATGGCGAGCAGGTTAGCACTCTATTTAAAATCATTCCTCTTTTCATTGAGGAAAAAATGATTGGACTATATGGAATTTTGAAAGATGTAACGGAACAGCTGCAAAGCATTAACAAGCTGGAAGAAAGTGAGAAACGTTTTCGAATAATTGCAGAGAACGCACAGGATTTAATTACACTTATCAATAAAGACGGAGAAATCATGTATGTTTCCCCTTCCTATAAAAATATATTAGGGTATTACCATCAAGAATACCTTAAGAAAAACTTCCTTCATAATGTTCATTTAGATGATCAGGAAGGCTTGATAGAAATTGTTCAAAATTCGATAAATTCAGGTGAACCTTTTACGATTCAATTTAGACAAAAAAATGCTGAAGGAAATATGATCTGGTGTGAATCCATCGGAAATCCGGTGTTCAACCACAAAAATTCCTTCCAATATATGGTCGTACTCACTCGAGATATAACTCTAAGAAGAGAATATGAATCCAAATTAAAATATTTTGCATATCACGACACATTAACGGACCTTCCAAATCGATTATTTTTCAAAGAACAATTTGCCTTTGCAAAAGAACAATTTTTAACTAATAATATTGCTCCAGCTCTTATTCTATTGGATATTGACCATTTTAAACTGATTAATGATACTTATGGCCATGATATTGGCGATGCGGTTATACAAGAATTTGGATCTCGTATTAAAGCTTCTATCCGGGATCATGATATGGTGGCAAGATTAGGCGGAGATGAATTTGTCATTCTGCTCTCAAATATTCAAAGCTCTAACAATGCCGTAGAAATTGCTGAAAGAATTCAGCATACGATCCATCAGCCTTGGGTAATGAACGGTCATACTTTAACGGTTACAACAAGCATGGGAATTGCGACGGCCTCGAGTCAACTGAATTTTACTGAATCGGATTTAATGAAAAAAGCTGACATTGCATTATACGAAGCCAAAGAAAGCGGGAGAAATTGCTATAAATTATATAAAAATCCCCCTACTACCCTTTAAGAATTTTACCATTGTTCCTTATAAGCAAAATAAAAAGGCCGAACTTTAATTGTTAAAGTTCGGTCTTTCCCTATTTTACAATGAAATATAATTTAATGGGTTAACGGCATTTGAACGGCTGCCATTCCATTCCCCTACATGGATTTCAAAGTGAACATGCGGTCCAGTTGAGTTACCTGAATTCCCAAGTCGAGCAATTTGCTGACCTTTCGAAACGGATGCACCAACACTCGTATTAAACCCGCTTAAATGGGCATATGTTGTCGTGAATAATTGTCCTTCAATCGAGTGGGTAACCATCACAACATTGCCGTACCCATTCATCGAACCAACATAAGAAACAACCCCATCTGCTGCTGAAACAACCGGTGTACCGATTGAGTTGGCAATGTCAACGCCTAAGTGATTTTTACTTCCGATCGGTCCGATATCACGTCGGCCGAACCCTGATGTAAAACGGCCTGCTGCAGGCCTTGTCCAATGTCCTGCCGAAACAACCGGCAAGTTTCCGGAACTGACAGCACTGTTGCTGCTGCTTTGTCTTTTCTTCTTAGCTGCTGCTGCTTCCAATGCTTTTTGACGGGCAACTTCCGCTAATCGGCGCTGCTCTTTAAGAAACTTCTCTTCCAGCTCTTTACTTAATTCTACTTTATCATCGTACTCTGCTTTAAGTTGCGTTTTCTCAGCATGCAGTTTAGCTTCTTCTTTTTCAAGCTCTGCTACTAACTGTTTCTTTTCTTGCTTTTGTTGATTTAAAGAAGCCATCAAACTTTTTAATTCTGCTTTATTCGCTTCAAGATTTTCTTTTTTCTTCACAAGCTCCAGCTTTTGAACTTCCAGCTTTTCCTGGTCTTCTTTTTGCTCACGCATAATTTGACGGTCTGCATCCATAAGTGTACTTACAGCGGAAAAGCGATCGATAAAGTCTACGAAACTATTTGCTCCGAGCAGGACATCCAGGTAGCTCACTGTACCTGATGACTGAATCGCGCGTGCACGATCGCGCAACAGCTCATTACGCTGTTCGATTTTCTCTTTTAATTCTGCAATTTCCTTTTCTAAAACCGAAATTTCTTGATTTGCAATTTCAATATCCAATTCAACAACGGCAATATTATGATTTGTTTTGTTAATTTCTGCGCCAAGTTGTTCTAGTTGTGAGATAATTTTTTGCTGTCTGTTTTGATTTGTTTGAATTTCATTTGATTTTATTTCAAGTGATTTGTTAATTGATTTTTTTTCTGCTTCGAGTTGACTGCGCTCTTTTTTCAGTTCACTTAATGATGCTGCATATGCTGCCGGTATTTGAACAAATAACACTAGTGCAAGTATTGCTGCAATGATTTTAAATGAACGCGTCGTTAGCTTCTTCAAAAACTTTTCCCCCTAAATGCATGGATAATAGTGGCTCTTTTTGTTTCTCTTAGATGTTTCAAATGAGCCACTTTCCATTATTTTCGTCATTGTCGATTTTGCCTTGGCAATGTTTGACAGTCGCTGAAAGAAGTTATACTTTTAAAAACTTACGAACTGACATGAAACTTCCCCATATACCGATGAACATCCCGATGAAGATTATTAATCCGTTCACCTGGTACATAAGTGGTGTTATTTCTAACAATTGGAATAGCTCCCCTTTTAATCGAGGGGCCAATAAATCATAAATTTTGTAATAAGCAATTGTAACGGCTGCGACCGGAATAATAGATCCAATCAAACCAAGCCACATTCCTTCCAATACAAATGGAATGCGGACGAAAGAATTTGTAGCCCCTACAAGCTTCATAATTTCAATTTCATCTTTACGTGCAATAATCGTAATGCGAATAGTATTTGAGATTAAGAACATCGCTGTAAACAGCAGTCCTAAAATTAATACGAGTCCGACATTACGAGCGATTTCCAGGAAGTTAAATAGTTTTTCTACCTTACCCTCGCCATATTTTACTTCAAAAGTATTTTCCAAGCTATCAATCTGCTTAGCAACATCCGCTGTTTTCAAAGGATCTACAGCTTTGACATACAGCACATTATATAACGGGTTGTTCTGTTCGAATAAACTTAATTCATCACCAAAATCTTTGATCAGTTTACTTAATTCTTGTTCTTTTGAAGAATATGTAACTTCCTCGACATCCGGCATATTTTGAATCTTGCCAAGTAGCTGTTCTTCTGCAAGCTTTGCTTCTTCCGCTTCCGGAATAATATCAATCATGACACGAATTTCTACATCGTTTTCCAGATCGGAAGCGACTTTGTTTAAATTCATCATAATCGCAGCAAATACACCAACCAATAATAATGTGACCGTTACCGCACTGATCGAAGCCAGTGTCATCCAGCTGTTACGGCCTAATGATTTAAAACTTTCACGGAAATGACGGGCAATTGTTCTAGTTTTCATAGCCGTAGTCACCTCCGTATTCATCACGGACGATCATTCCGCCTTCAATGGCAATAACTCTTTTACGCACTGTATTTACGATTTCACGGTTATGTGTTGCCATCAAAATCGTCGTACCCTGTCGATTGATTTCCTCAAAAATATTCATAATTTCCCATGAAGTTTCCGGGTCTAAATTTCCTGTTGGCTCGTCCGCAATCATCACTTTCGGACGGTTTACAATCGAACGGGCAATGGCTACACGTTGCTGTTCCCCGCCTGACAGTTCATTCGGCAGCATTCGCACTTTATGCTTTAGGCCAACCAGTTCGAGTACTTCCATTACTCGTTTACGGATGACGCTTGGCTGTTCTTCAATTACTTCCATCGCGAACGCTACATTTTCATACACTGTTAAGCGCGGCAATAATTTAAAGTCCTGGAAGACAACACCAAGATGACGGCGCAAATGGGGTACGCGGTTATTTTTTAGCGTTCTCAAATTGATGCCATTAATGATGACATCGCCGGAAGTCGGTTTTTCTTCACGGTACATCAACTTGATGAATGTCGATTTCCCTGCTCCACTCGGGCCGACAATATACACAAATTCACCTTTTTTTATATGAACCGTAATCCCGTTTGCGGCGACAACCCCATTAGGATACTTCTTCACTACATTATTCATTTCTATCATTCACGAAACCACCTAAGCTCTAAATCTAGAATTTTATATTTTAGTCTTACCCATTATAGCATTTTCAGGCTTAAAATTTATTACATTTTCTTTTCAATGTAAGCCCTGTCTCGTTTTCTAGCTCTCGGAACTGCCATGACAACATTATAAAAATTCGTTTGTAGCTAAATTTTCATGGAAATACGCTTATTTTTTGGTTTTCGTAATGTATTTGTTAAAGTATGAAATGTTCTTAATATAATAAAATACTCTACACTATTTTTAATTATTCGACGTTTTCAGTGAAAACCCTTCTCACTATTTGGATTAATTTGGAATTTAAAGGAGATATTTTAGAAAGAGCATTTTTCTATGTAGGATTGCGGCAGTTTGTGACTTTTTATTGGAGATTTGGCGAAAAACAAAATAAAAGGCACCCAAATTCTTTATGAGAAGATGGATGCCTGATTTTATAAAGGAGTTTGTTGCTTTAAAACCTTACTGAAAAACTGAAACTAAAATCCGGTGCCTATTGCAGCGTATAGCGTACCAGAACTGTACCTGTGCGGGATTCTCCTACTAATTTCAGGAGTTTCGCGCCTTCCACTTCTTTTGTGAAGCGTACCGATTTTGACAGGAATTGTTCCTCTTCTTCTGTAACCAGTACATCACTTAAACCGATATCTGCTTTTCCGAAGTTAGAATATACCTGACCATCCAGTGCGACTGTTTTCGGCACGTAAATTTCTACTGAACCCGATAGTGCACGGGCCTTGATTTTATGCGCTTCCGCACTTGTTGTTGTAATGACAACATGTCCGTTCATCGATTCAGCTTCGACTTCTTTTAATTCGCCGTCAACGTAAATACGACCATTCGCTGTACCGATTTCCAAATCTTCACCTTTAATTTGACGTGCTTCTACTGCACCATTGCTCGTTTGCAGTTCCGCATGGTCAAATGTCGCATTTTCCAGACGGATTACGCCGTTATGAGTACGCGCTTTAACTAGCTTCGCATCAATCTGTTCGATTGAAACACTGCCTGTTAATAATTTCGCAATGACTACATCATAATGTTTTTCTGGAATAGCAACTTGCACCTTCACTTGCGCAAATTTATTCGTAGACTGGATAAATAATTTGTCATTTGTCAGCTTCGACATATTTTCCGTTGCCTGTGTAATCGTTTCTTCCTCAGTACCTTTTAACGGTGTTTTCCCCGTCACATTTACAGTAACTAAGTCATCCGTAGCACGTACGATGTCAACTTTACCATTGGCGATTTCTAGCTCTACCCCTTTTACATCTGCTACAGGGTACGCATACGTTTTAGTGAATTCCACTTTCTCTCCAAACGGTGTATCAATATCAAGTTCTTTAAACTTCGACAATGCCGCACCGACTAATCCTGTCATGCGCGTGCTGAACTGTGATAAATCCTGCTTAATATCGCCCATGAACTCGTCCATTTTTTTATTGAATTCTTTATCGTTAAATGACTTGCCGAAAACATCTTCAAATCCTGTTGTTTTACGTCTTTCTTTTTGCTCTTCAAAAACCGGTTCTGCCTCATGCGGTTCTTCCTCAAACTTTTCTTCAAAAACCGGTTGTTCAACTGGTGCTGCTTGTGATGGAGTGGATTCCTTTTCCGACGACAATTTTTCCAATAATACAATTGCCTCTTCTGCCGTAATTGTGCCGCTTTCAACTAATTTTAAAATGCGTTTACGTTCTTCTTGCATAAAAAAATTCCTCCCTCTGCTTCGTATATAGTTATTATACGAGGAGGGAGGACGAAAAGTTTCGTTTGCGCTCTTAGTTTTTCAATCTATTTATTTTGCGCTTCTTTAATTCTTGATTCCATCCGCTCACGATCGCGTTCCAAAATCGGCTTTAAGTAGCGTCCTGTATAACTTTCTTCCACTTCAGCAATTTTTTCCGGAGTACCAGTCGCTAAAATCGTACCGCCACCTTCACCGCCTTCAGGACCTAAATCAATAATATGGTCGGCTGTTTTGATCACATCGAGATTATGCTCAATAACAAGCACGGTCTCCCCGTTTTCAACTAAGCGCTGCAGTACAAGCAGCAGACGGGAAATATCATCCGCATGCAAACCGGTCGTCGGCTCATCCAAAATATAAAATGACTTCCCGGTTGAACGACGGTGCAACTCCGACGCCAATTTTACACGCTGTGCTTCCCCGCCGGATAATGTTGTCGCAGGCTGGCCAAGTTTCACATACCCTAGCCCCACATCGACAATCGTTTGCAGTTTACGCTGGATTTTCGGCAAGTTCCCGAAAAACTCCAACGCGTCTTCTACTGTCATTTCTAAAATATCGGAAATATTTTTATCTTTGTATTTTACTTCCAGTGTTTCACGGTTGTAACGCTTCCCGTGACAAATTTCACATGGCACATAAACATCCGGCAGGAAGTGCATTTCGATTTTAATAATGCCATCCCCGCGGCAGGCTTCACAACGTCCGCCTTTTACATTAAACGAAAAACGTCCTTTTTTATAGCCGCGCACTTTCGCTTCATTCGTCATGGCAAAAACATCACGAATATCATCGAATACACCAATATAGGTTGCAGGATTAGAACGCGGAGTACGGCCGATTGGCGATTGGTCCACATCGATTACTTTCTCCAGCTGTTCCAGACCTTCTATTGTTTTATGCTTGCCCGGCTTCACTTTTGCCCGGTTCAGTTTTGAGGCGAGCGATTTATATAAAATTTCATTGATCAATGTTGATTTACCGGAACCTGATACACCTGTTACAGCAATGAACTGCCCTAATGGAATATCGACACTGACATTTTTCAGGTTATTTTCGGAAGCACCTTTAATCTTTATTTTTCGGCCATCGGATTTACGGCGTTCAAGCGGCAGCGGAATAAATTTCTTCCCGCTCAAATATTGGCCGGTAATCGACTCTTTGTTTTTCATTACTTGCTTTGGCGTACCTTGTGCAATGACTTGACCGCCGTGTACACCGGCACCCGGTCCGATATCGATCAGGTGATCCGCTGCCATCATCGTATCTTCATCATGCTCAACGATAATTAATGTATTACCGAGGTCGCGCATATTTACAAGTGTATGGATTAAACGGTCGTTATCACGCTGGTGCAGCCCGATTGACGGCTCGTCCAGAATATAAAGAACACCTGTTAAACGGGAGCCGATCTGTGTCGCCAGTCGAATACGCTGTGCTTCCCCGCCGGATAAAGTTCCGGCAGATCGTGCAAGTGTTAAGTAATTTAAACCGACGTCCAATAGGAACTTCAATCGTTCAATAACTTCACGAATAATTAATTTCGCAATCTGGCGTTCTTTCTCCGTTAACTCTATTGAACTAAAGAAATCATACATTTCCTGAATGGAGTGGCGTGTCGCTTCCGAAATGTTCTGGTCTTTAATTTTCACTGCCAGCGTTTCCTTTTTCAGACGGTGCCCTTTACAAGTAGCACACGGCTGTTCAGTCATGTACTTTCGCATCGATTCACGCACATAATCCGAAGATGAATCTGTGAAGCGGCGCTCGATATTTGCGATGACACCTTCAAATTCAATATTTTTCTTATGCACACTGCCATAATCATTCGTATATTCGAATAGCATCTTTTCTTTTCCTGAACCGTATAAAATTTTATCCATTTTCTCCTTAGGAATATCTTTTACCGGTACATCCATCGGTATATTGTAATGCTTGCACACAGATGCCAGCAGCTGCGGGTAATAGTTGGACGATACGGATTCCCATGGTGCAATCGCATTTTCTAGCAATGTTAAATCCCAGTTGTGAATAACCAGGTCGATATCGGCTTTTGCCTTACTTCCAAGTCCGTCACATGTAGGACAGGCCCCGAACGGACTGTTGAATGAAAACATGCGCGGTTCGAGTTCTCCGATTGAAAAGCCGCAAAGCGGACATGCGTGATGCTCACTGAATAACAGCTCCTCATGATCGATTACATCGACCAGAACTCGACCATCCGCAATTCTGAGCGCGGCTTCAAGGGAATCACTAAATCGTGTTTCATTGCCCTCTTTTACGACAACACGATCCACGACTACTTCAATTGTGTGCTTCTTATTTTTATCGAGCTCGATATTGTCATCGAGATCACGCAGTGCCCCGTTTACACGAATCCTTACAAATCCTTGCTTTTTCAAGTCTTCCAGCAGCTTTACATGCGTTCCTTTTTTCCCTTCGATAACTGGAGCAAGCAGCTGCATTTTCGTGCGCTCCGGATATTCCATCAGACGGTCGACCATTTGCTCAACTGTCTGTGATGTGATTTCAATCCCATGTGTCGGGCAATACGGTTTTCCGATACGCGCAAAAAGCAGTCGCAAATAATCATAAATCTCTGTTACTGTCCCGACCGTCGAGCGCGGGTTACGGCTCGTCGTCTTCTGGTCAATCGAGATTGCCGGTGACAGTCCTTCAATTGTATCGACGTCCGGCTTGTCCATTTGCCCTAAAAATTGTCGTGCATATGCAGACAATGATTCGACATAACGGCGCTGCCCTTCCGCATAAATCGTATCGAATGCCAGTGATGATTTACCGGAACCTGAAAGCCCTGTCACAACGACAATTTTATCGCGAGGAATTGTGACATCAATATTTTTTAAATTATGCGCTCGTGCACCCTGTACGACAATTTCTGTATTTTTCACATTGTTCACCCTTCTGCTTTCAATTCAAATATCATGTCACGTAATTCAGCCGCGCGTTCAAAGTCAAGCGCTTTTGCGGCTTCTTTCATTTCTACCTGCAATGTCGCAACAAGCTTCTCCAGCTCTTTTTTTGTCAGCTTTTTGCCGCCTGTCACTTTTGTAATATATGTTTCTTCCCCTTCCGCAGCTTGTGTAGCACGGATAATATCAGGAATCTTTTTAATAATAGTTTTCGGTGTAATACCATGTTTTTCATTGTAGGCCATTTGCGTTTCACGACGGCGTTTCGTTTCACCGATCGCTTTCGTCATTGAATCCGTCATATTATTGGCGTACATAATGACATGACCGTTCGAGTTACGTGCAGCACGCCCAATCGTTTGAATGAGTGAACGTTCCGAACGGAGGAACCCTTCCTTATCCGCATCCAAAATCGCGACAAGGGATACTTCCGGAATATCAAGACCTTCCCGTAATAAGTTAATGCCAATCAGCACATCATATGTCCCTTTACGAAGTTCCCGGATAATTTCGATCCGCTCGAGCGTCTTGATTTCCGAGTGCAGGTATTCGACCTTCAAGCCCATTTCTTTTAAATAGCTTGATAAATCTTCAGACATCTTCTTCGTCAATGTCGTAACGAGTGTCCGTTCATTACGACGAATACGCTCATGGATTTCATCGATCAAATCATCAATCTGCCCTTCAATCGGACGGATATCAATTGTCGGATCAAGCAACCCTGTCGGACGAATAATCTGCTCCACCATGTCCGGTGTATGCTCCAATTCGTACGGGCCCGGTGTTGCCGATACATAAATTGCCTGGTTTACTTTTGACTGGAACTCATCAAACATGAGCGGTCGGTTATCCAGTGCGGACGGCAGACGGAAGCCATGCTCGACCAGTACCCCTTTACGAGCCTGGTCCCCATTATACATACCACGTACTTGCGGTAATGTAACATGGCTTTCATCAACGACAAGCAAAAAGTCTTCCGGGAAGTAATCCAATAGTGTATACGGTGTCGCACCTGCTTCACGCAATGTCAAATGGCGTGAGTAGTTTTCGATACCTGAGCAGAACCCCATTTCCTTCATCATTTCCAGATCATAGTTTGTCCGTTGCTCCAGACGCTGTGCTTCCAGTAATCGGTCTTCCGAACGCAATACGGCAAGACGCTCTTCCAGCTCTTTTTCGATATTTTCAATGGCAACTTTCATCTTCTCTTCGCGGGTAACGAAGTGGGATGCCGGGAAAATAGCCACATGCTGACGGTCCCCTAGAATTTCGCCTGTCAGTGCATCCACTTCACGGATCCGGTCTACTTCATCTCCGAAAAACTCGATACGGATACAGTGTTCATCGCGTGATGCCGGGAAAATTTCGACAACATCCCCGCGCACTCGGAATGTACCGCGTGTAAAGTTAATATCATTACGTTCATATTGAATGTCGACCAACTTTCGCAGTAGCTGATTGCGCTCGATTTCCATCCCTGTACGAATGGAAACGACCATTTCGCGATATTCTTCCGGATTACCGAGACCGTAAATACACGAGACGGACGCGATAATAATGACATCTTTTCGTTCAAATAACGCAGTCGTTGCCGAGTGGCGCAACTTATCGATTTCTTCATTAATACTTGAATCCTTTTCAATGTACGTATCGGTTTGCGGTACATACGCTTCCGGCTGGAAATAATCATAGTAGCTGACGAAATACTCAACCGCATTGTCCGGGAAAAATTCTTTAAACTCGCTATATAATTGGCCGGCGAGTGTTTTATTGTGTGCCATCACGAGCGTCGGCTTATTTACTTCTTTAATTACATTGGAAATCGTAAATGTTTTACCCGTTCCTGTCGCCCCAAGCAATGTTTGGTGACGCTTGCCTTCTTTAACCCCTTGTATGAGCTGTTTAATCGCTTCCGGCTGATCCCCGGCAGGCTGATAGGCGGACTGTATTGTAAAAGTTTCTGTCATAGTCAGATTGTCCTTTCTGTCGCTTATATTATGTTCTATTTTAACATACCCGTTTTTAATTTACGATAAAATCGCGAACGTACATTCGAATTTTGTGTGTTGGCGTCGTTTTCGGCGGGTTTTCGGCGGGCTTGGTTTATTAGAACTTTTGTCGCGGATATTAGAAATGATCGGATGCTTATTTGAAGATCGGGGGCGGTTATTCGAAAATCCCGGGCACTTATTAGAAGAATTATCCTTTTTATTATAAAATATCCAGTTTATTAGAACTATTTTAATTTTATTGGAAACTTTCCATCATTTATTAGAAGATAACCGGAACCCGCATCTTACGCATAAAAAAAAGCCACCTGAATTGGGCGGCTCTTAAGAAACGGTTTCCAATAACTCTTTTAACTCTGTAGTATAGCTGTGAAATGCTTGTTCGTTCTTTTGATCTAACGATGTATCGATAAGTAACTTTAATTGTTCAATACGTTGCATCCGCTGCAACCGACTAATAAATAAATCTAAATAAATTTCATTCAATAGCTTCTCTGCATGATGTTCAGTGGACTGCTGACTAACCGCCTTTAAAAAGTCTGTATACGAATAATATTTATCCATCGATATCACCTCGACCTCTTTTAACCATTATAAATTAACAATCATACAATTTGCAATATATTCTGAAAAATTATCATATGACAGAATTTTCTAAATATAATGTTGATTTTTGACAGTTTATGCAGTAGTTTAGATGTATAGTGAAAATTTAAGCGATTAAAAAAGTAGGAAAGATAGGGGATACAAAATGATTAGTAATTTAACACAAAAATCCAATTACATTATTTCTAACTCTACCTTCTGTTTGAGGTCCTATCAGTATCGGGATAAAATTCATACTGCCATTTCGGACAAGTACGGTCAATCTGCTTCTCCGTATAAACCTTTAAAAATTATTCGCGATACGTGTCGCCTGCATGGAAGTTCCTATGACGCCAGCAAATATCAGGCGAGGCGATTCTTCGGAGAGAATAAACATAAATTGCCGATAATGGTTGCCTATGATTTCGGAGATCCGTGCATTTTATTTCCGCTATTTTCGCCGTATTCACCTCAAAATATTTGGTTATCCTTAAACCCTATTATTAATATTAGTGAGGACGGTGATCAAACGCTCGTTACTTTTGTGGATAATACTGAGATTAGTCTGGATATCAATATGAAATCGTTCAACCAGCAATATGTACGCGCTGCGATGTACTATAAATATCTGCTTTTACAGCGCAATGCCATCTTATGATAGCATCAGCTTTTTTTAAAATATTCAGCAAGAAGTAACTCACATTGATTACGAAGGCGAATATTCGAATATCTTCTACACTCCATGATCCCCCCAAAGTAAAAATGATACTCGGTAAACAAATCATCCGTTTTGCCTCTCACTAAGCGCATCTGATGAAGTTTAAAATAGTCCTTCGTTTCTTTTAAGTCATGCTCTATTTTGATTCGTACAGCATCGATTAATTGCAAATAGGGATTTTTAAATTTGACAGGACTTTGCTCCACTATTGTGTAATCTTTCCCAAGAATAATTAACAGCAACGGCAAATAAATCCCAGCCTCATAATACGGAATCGTTTTAGAAGGAATTTGCAGCATACGAATACCTCCATTTAATAAGAACGTTTGTTTGTATATGTATTTTCACATATTTTTTTACATTTGACAAGTGGAAAATGAATACCTTGCTTAAATTTCACTAAAAAAACCGTGCCTTAGCTTTTTTACTAAGGCACGGCTTTCACTTTCTTGGGCGGATAACCACAAGATGCTAGTATGAGATTTTTGAGCGTAAATAGGCAGTAATGAAAATATCAAGATCCCCATCCATTACAGCGCCTACGTTTCCAGTTTCGGCACTTGTACGGTGATCTTTTACCATTGAATACGGATGGAAGACGTATGAACGAATTTGCGAGCCCCAGCCGATTTCTTTCTGTTCTCCACGAATTTCGTCCAGCTGTGCCTGCTGCTTTTCGATTTCCAGCTGATAAAGTTTCGACTTCAGCATCTTCATTGCTGCATCGCGGTTTTTAATCTGTGAACGTTCTGACTGACATTGTACAACGACACCTGTAGGAAGATGGGTAATACGTACAGCCGAGTCGGTCGTGTTAATATGCTGACCACCTGCACCCGTTGCGCGGTACGTATCGACTTTCAGGTCTTCTGTTCGTACATCGATTTCGATTTCATCATTGAATTCCGGCATGACATCACATGATACGAATGATGTATGGCGGCGGCCCGAAGAATCGAACGGTGAAATACGCACGAGACGGTGTACGCCTTTTTCCGCTTTTAAATAGCCATATGCATTATGGCCTGAAATTTGCAGTGTTACCGATTTGATGCCGGCTTCATCACCTGGCAAATAGTCGATTGTCGTTACTTTAAAGCCGTGCTTCTCTGCCCAGCGTGTATACATGCGTAATAGCATCGAGCCCCAGTCCTGTGACTCTGTACCACCTGCACCTGGATGCAGTTCTAAAATGGCATTGTTTTTATCGTATGGTTCTGATAAAAGCATCTGCAGTTCGAATTCTTCCATTTTCGATTGGAATTCAACAAGTTCATTGCCTAGTTCTTCCTGCAGTTCTGCATCTGGTTCTTCGCGTAAAAGTTCGAGCGTCATTTCTAGATTTTCCTGTGTGTCGACTAAGTCCTTGAATTCATTGACAACTGCTTTTATGCCGTTGCTTTCGTTAATAATTGCCTGTGCACCGTTCTGGTCATTCCAGAATTCGGGTTCAAGCATCAGTTCATCTAGTTCCTGGATACGTGCCTCTTTGTTTTCTAAGTCAAAGAGACCCCCTGAAGTCCGCTAGTTTTGTAGCTGTATTTTCGAGTGCATTACGCACATCTGCTAATTCCATCATATATTTTCCTCCGTATTGAAGCGTCAAGTAATCGTCCTTCGTCACCCGTTGGTCTCCGTTCCAGGGTGGACGCTTTCCGGGGGCGTGGCCTGAGCCTGTAGTCTCAGGCGTCACGCTATTCCCCCAGGAGTCGCCACCCTTCCACTCCGACCAACTAGAGTAAATTGAATAAACCATTTCTTTATTTACGCTAGATCATATAAATCATTATAAAACAAACCGGGTCATTGAGCATAGTTTCAATGACCTCGGTTTTGTTGCTTTTATTGGCCTACGCCGTGGCATGATTTGTATTTTTTGCCGCTGCCGCATGGGCATGGGTCGTTGCGTCCAATGTTTTCTGCTCTGCGTGTTGGCAGTTTTTTCGGTTTCGCTGCACCTTCTTCTTTCGGGTTGACAGCTTGGCCTTTTGCTACTTCTTCACGTTGCAGATTGCTGCGGATTTCCGCTTTTAATGCATACTTCGCCACATCTTCACGTACTGCTGCGACCATATCTTCGAACATTGCGAAACCTTCTTGCTGGTATTCGCGCAATGGATCGTTTTGACCGTAAGCTCGCAAGTGAATCCCTTGACGTAACTGGTCCATTGCATCGATATGATCAATCCATTTCGAGTCGATTGATCGCAGTAAAATAACCTTTTCGAATTCGCGCATACGCTCTGGTGTCATCGCTTCTTCTTTTTCATCATAGCGTGCTGTCACTTTTTCAGAGATGAGTGCAATCATTTCTTCCGGTGATTTATTTTCCAGCTGATCTTTCGTAATATCGCCTTCATCTAAAAGATTCGCTGCGATATAGTCTTCCAATGCATCCAGTGTCCAGTTTTCCTTCTCACCTTGTGTATGAAGGGCTACTTGATTTTCGATTGCCTGAGAAATCATCGACTCAACCAATGCTCGCATGTTTTCCGAATCCAATACTTCTTCACGTTCTTTGTAAATCACTTCACGCTGTTGACGAAGTACATCATCATATTGCAATAGACGTTTACGTGCATCGAAGTTATTCCCTTCGACACGTTTCTGTGCTGATTCTACCGCTTTTGAAACCATACCTGACTGGATCGGCTGTGTATCGTCCATACCAAGTCTTGTCATCATCGATTTCATCTTATCAGAACCGAAGCGGCGCATTAATTCATCTTCCAAAGAAAGATAGAATTGCGTTACCCCCGGATTCCCTTGACGACCAGAACGACCACGGAGCTGATTATCAATACGGCGTGATTCATGACGTTCCGTACCAATTACCGCTAAACCGCCAATTTCAAGGACACCTTCACCCGGCTTAATGTCCGTACCACGACCTGCCATGTTTGTCGCAATCGTAACGGCGCCTTTTTGACCGGCATTTAAAATAATATCCGCTTCACGCTCATGGTTTTTCGCGTTTAACACGTTATGCGGGATTTTAAATTTCGTTAAATATTTTGAAATGATTTCCGATGTTTCGATTGCAACCGTACCAACCAGTACCGGCTGGCCATTACGGTGACGTTCTGCAATATCTTCCGCAACCGCTTTAAACTTGCCTTCCATCGTTGCAAAAATCAGATCAGGACGGTCATCACGGGCAATCGGTTTATTCGTAGGAATCGCTACAACCTGCATATTGTAGATGTTGCGGAATTCCTCTTCCTCTGTTTTCGCTGTACCTGTCATACCAGAAAGTTTCTCGTACATACGGAAATAGTTCTGGAATGTAACGGTCGCCATTGTCATCGATTCATTTTGAATATCGAGACCTTCCTTCGCTTCAATCGCCTGGTGTAAGCCATCCGAATAGCGGCGGCCTTTCATTAGACGACCAGTAAAGCCGTCAACGATTACAACTTCCCCGTCCTGCACAACATAGTCGACATCTTTATGCATCGATGCATGGGCTTTTAAGCTTTGGTTGATTGCATGGTTTAAGCGGACATGTGCCAGATCGAATAAGTTGTCGATGCCAAATGCACGCTCCGCTTTTTCGATCCCTTGCTCTGTCAGCGTTACGCCTTTTGTTGACTCTTCATAGTTGTAGTCTTCATCCTGCTTTAACATACGGGCAAATGCATTTGACTGTACATAAAGCTGTGCAGATTTCCCTGCTTGTCCGGAAATGATCAACGGTGTACGCGCCTCATCGATTAAAATTGAGTCAACCTCATCGATTACCGCATAATAAAGCGGACGCTGTACACGGTCTTCTTTGTATAACACCATGTTGTCACGTAAATAGTCGAAACCTAGCTCATTGTTCGTCGAATATGTAATATCCGCAGCATACGCTTCACGCTTTTCTTCTTTTGACAGGCTATTCAGGTTCAGTCCGACCGTTAAGCCTAACCAATTATATAACTCTCCCATTTCTGTCGCGTCACGGCTTGCCAAATATTCGTTGACCGTTACGACATGAACACCTTTACCAGTAAGCGCATTTAAATAAACGGACATTGTCGACGTTAACGTTTTACCTTCACCGGTTTTCATCTCCGCGATATTACCTTCATTTAATGCAGCCGCCCCCATAATCTGAACGCGGAACGGGAACATGCCAAGAACACGGCGAGATGCTTCACGAATTGTCGCAAATGCCTCAGGCAGCAAAGAGTCCACTGTTTCACCGTTTTGATAACGGTTTTTAAATTCTTCTGTTTTCGCTTTTAAAGCATCATCAGAAAGGCTTTCAAACTGCCCTGCCAATGCTTCTACTTTATCTGCAGTCTTTTCTAAACGCTTTACTTCTTTTTTATTGAAATCAAATAATTTATTTAATATGTTTGCCATCGAATTGGTCACTTCCGATACGAAAAATTTGTCAAAATAGAGTTATATCTACACAGAAACAATTTTTACTGTGGCACGACTTATATCTTTCAATTTTCGTCTTGTGCCTTCCTGCTTCAATTATTACTTTTCGAGTCTCGTTTCACCGAAGCTACTACGATTTGCTAGGACTCTCCACAGGCTTCAATTCCGCAGTATCGTTGCGTACATATCTAAGGTTTCAGATTTGTGAAAAGCCTTTAGATTGGATAATTCGCTAAATTAATGGAAGCATTCAAGTCTCTGTCCATTTTATGACCGCACGAACAGTTAAAGATACGGTCAGATAATTTCAGGTCTTTCTTTATACTTCCACAACAAGAACACATTTTTGAAGAGGGATACCATTTATCCGCCTCTACAAATTCAATGCCGTACTTTCTGCACTTATATTGAATCTGTCTTTTAAACTCAAATAAGCATTGTTTCGCAATCGCTTTTGATAAATGCCTATTCTTCATCATATCTTTAATATTCAATGTTTCCATTACAATACGAGATGGTTTGGTTTTCACAATCTCAATGGATACTTGATGAAGATGGTTTGTTCGGATATCCGTTAGTTTTTTATGAATCATTCTAATCTTAGCGTTTTGTTTTTGAATGTTTTTCAAGGATTTCAATGGTTTTTGGTAGAGTGGTTTGCGATTTTTAGTATGACCAATAGTATTGGCTTCTATTTTACGAGTTAGCTTACGTTGTTCTCGTTTTAATTTTTGTTCTAATCGCTTCACTTCTTTTGTTTTATTGATGTTCTTTTTGACTGCGCCATCTGAACAGACCGCTAGCTCCTTAATCCCCACATCAATACCTAAATACTCACCAGTTAATTCTACGTTTTCACATCTTACCTCATAGCCAATCGATAAAAACCAATTTTGCCCATCATACGAGATTCGCGGGTTTGAATAGGTTTCACCTTTAGGTAGCTTTGGCAGTGGATGATACGTTTTCACAACACCCAACTTTTCTCCTCTAAAACCTTCTTTTGTACGACTAAGACTTTCATAATTTACGTAAAAACTTATTTTACCTCTTCGTTTACTTTTGAATTTTGGTTTATCTGATAGACCTGCAAACCAGCGCTTTCTAGCGGCGTCTGCATCTTTTACAGCTTGTTTCATGACGTTGCTACTAACTTCTTTTAACCATAAATGCGTTGTCGGTTTCAATACATTGTTAATATATTTTCTGACGTCGCCTTCTTTAATGGTGTTCTTTTCATGCTTACCCTCAAGATATTCTGCATAATGCCGTTCACTTTCAGCAAGAAAGAAGTTGTAAGCCCAACGAGCCGTTCCAGCAAATTGCCAAAATAAAAGTTCCTGTTGTTTTGTTGGTTTCAGTTTTATCTTCATCGATAGAATCATCGTAGAAGAATGAACCTTCTCTTGTTTCGCGACTTTTCCAGTGGATGTTATTTCCACATGTATCACCTCCACGCTCTATTTACATAAATATAGCATGGAGGCTTGCCTAAATACAAACGTATGTTCTGTTCCGATAAATTTTTCTCGTTCACGTAAAAGCGCAACCTTTTACGCAGTCTTTCCCTTACGAGTAGACTTCTTATGCTTTCACATAAGCGCAGACTATTTGTTCACCTCTACAACTAGGGGTGCGGTATTTTTCTTCCGCCATTTGCTTGCGGCTTTACTCTCCCTCAAGGAGATAGTCGTTGAAGGTGTCCCATATCCATGCTAGACTTAGGGATTTCCCTGCTAAACACCCATTGTATTAGCACGTAGCACTCCGTTTCCTATCTTTCACGATTACCCGTCGATAGACACTAAGAGGTTTTTTTCAGCCTATGCCATCCTTATTATTTTTTCTGCTTTCGCACCATAACGTTTACCATTTCTAGTTCCGCTTTGGTTGTAAGGCTTTAGGGGTTCAAAGCAATTAACACCGAGTACGCACCGCTCACACGATACGCAGGGTAAAACAGTTGTTCAATCTATATTATTAAAAATCAATTTCTATACATTTTTTGTAACTGTTTCGTTACCCAATAAATAGTTTCAATCTTGATTTTACCATTATATATGCATTAGGCGCAAATGAACCCTTATTCCAGTAAATAAGGCATACCATTTGGTCCCGTGCATTGCATATCGCTGTTTTTACAAATAGTGGGGAAAAGCAAATAATTAATCGGAATTTACAAGTATCTTCCTGGTCCGAGCCACACACTAAAAAAACGAACCACCCTGTTAGAGGCGATCCGTTCGCGAGTTAGTTCGTTTCGATCAGACCGTACTTTCCGTCTTTACGTTTGTAGACGATGTTCGTGCCGTCTGTTTCTGCATCTGTGAAGATATAGAAATCATGACCGAGCATGTTCATTTGTAAAACTGCTTCTTCCTGATCCATTGGTTTCAGATCAAATTGCTTCGTACGAACGATTGTATATTCATCCTCTGAAGATTCTGTGTTCGCCTCCATTTGGGATGCCACATTGGCGAAGTAGATGCCTGTACCTTCTCTATCACGGAATTTACGGTTTACTTTTGTTTTATGTTTACGAATTTGGCGTTCAAGCTTGTCGACAATTAAGTCAACAGCCGCATACATGTCATTATGACGCTCTTCGGCACGCAGCGTTAAATTTTTCATCGGAATCGTCACTTCTACTTTTGTTTGTTTATCATTGTAAACTTTCAAATTGACGTTAGCGTTCGCGTTTAGATCCTCATTGAAATAGCGTTCTACCTTTTCAATTTTGTTCTCCACATAATCACGAATCGCTGGAGTTACCTCGATATTTTCACCACGAATGTTAAACTTTAGCATGTGAACTCCTCCTTTATTACTGCTCTTACTAATCTAATTCTACATACATAAATAAAATCCTGTTACAACTTGAAACTTTTTTCATTTTTCGACAAGTTGTCCTACATATCGATAAGAAAGACACCGCATCGATAGATTAAGCTAATCGCAACCAACCAATTTACTTGCGCCCGACTTCTTTTCTACGGCGAACCTTTAATTCACTGACGATCAGTTCTTCAATACCTGGCTGATTTTCGAAGATCAAACCATATTGAAACTTATTGCCGTACTTCTTCTTCCATACGATGTCTCCAATGGCCTTAATCAATACTTCGTCTAAAATGAATTCCAGTTCCAACTGCACCAGGTTATTATTATTTTCACCAATTTCCCGAGAAGAAAACATTTTCATGCCATGCGGGCTCACATCGATGATTTCACAGGGGTATTTTATCACCTCTAATTGTTCCTGTTTTCCATTGATCAATTCTGTAAAATTTGCTTCGACCGGGACTCCAAAAGTAAAGCGGAATCCTTCTGTGCGTTTAAACGCCATAACCGTTCCTCCTAGCCATTCCTGCTACAATTTATATACCCACATTATGATGCAATATGCGATTAAATGTCTATGTGCTTAATTGCTATTTTAAGGAGAATTTGTGACTTCAAACTCATGACAATCGAACCGGAATTTTATTTTTTTGCAATAAAAGATTGTGCAACCGATAAAAATTTGAGAAACAAAAAGAGTTTCACACATTGGGATGCTCCGTTGCGTAAAACTCTATGCCTATTAATGGATTACATATTGTTCATTTATTTCTGCACATTTTAATATTATTTGCTGCTCGGCAGTTGAATATTGATGACGACTGTAAAATTGTTTTAATAAGGCAGTCGCATAATAGCTTTTTGCTTTAGTCCACTGTTTATTCAGTTTACTGTACGATACAGGCACTTTAATTCTTTCATTATGCGTTAAAACGACGATTGATTGATTTTCCGTATATGGTTCAATATCGTGGACATGATGCAATGCAAAATACAGACAATTTTCCATATTTCGCATTGCCTCTGTCGGAAACCAAATATGAACTAGCGGAGACCTCGGAATCATGATCGGGTTAATTGAGTTGGAGGTAAGGACCGCTTTTGCCGCTTCTTTCGCACCTTTTAAGCTCGAACCATGTTGTTTCAATTCCATATCCAGCAATTGCATCGGTGTGAACGGGACCTTTTTATAACCATTCGGAGTTTTCAGTAGCGTATAAAGATTATTGAGCTGATCAAATTTAGGTATTAGTACACAAGCATCATATAAGGAATTTCTATACATTTTCTATACTCCTTCCAATTTATTGTTATTATTTTCAGTAAAAAGGAGTATACTTACTATATGTCGGTATACCCCGGCTTTCAAACCTCAGGTGATGTCTATGCAGGATCTTCACCTGGGGTTTTTTATTTTGCCATTTCACATACTCACTCACCCCCTTTGCCGGTTAACCTTGCTTGGTAACCGCTTTCTTTGATGAATAATAGTAATAGAATTTTTCCAGCCAAAAATAATACCGCGATGGAACAGAATTGTGATAGATATTTAACCGATTGATTATGTATTGGGAAAACGGACGAAATTTCGGATTCGTGGGATGTAGTGGCATCTTGGGGTTTAATATTACCGTTTTCTACTTACTAAGAGGCAAATATTAATTTTTTGATGCTGATGTTTACAGGATGTACTCAGTGCAGGGTTTTATTCCAAATTAGATGCTTTTTTGATTAAATTTGCTAATTATTTACATTATACAAAATAGTACAATATAATCAATAGTATTTTGACTATTTTAAATTTTGTAAATAGTGAAGTTGATATTTCAGAGGAAAGTTACATTTGAAAAAGCCGATGTGAGAAGATAGCAGTCTTCTCACATCGGCTTCTAAATTTTAAACTTGTCCGGCTGTACCATATTGCTGCTGGCGTGTAATTTTGATTACTTCTTTCCATGTGTCGCGGAATTCTGTTACTAGGCCTTCGACTTCTACGATAATTGTAGAGTCGTTGTTGATATTCGCTTCCATTAAACGGCGGTTCATATAGTCGTATAATGGAATCATTTGCTTGGATACATCAAAATCTGCATTTAAAGTAGACATCAGTTCCGAAATAATTGCCTGTGCCTTTTGGATGTTTGTGTTTTTTTCTTCGATGTTTTTTTCTTCAATCGCTTTTTTGGCTCTCGTTAAAAACTTCAGGCAGCCATTGTATAGCATCAATGTAAGCTCACCCGGTGACGCCGTTGTCACACTGTTTTGTTTATATGCATTAAAAGCAGCTGCTGTTTGAACTGTCATTATACACACTCCTCTATAGTTAAAACGCGCATACTGGCACGTTGTTATTTCTTCTGATCGTAGTACTTCCCGTCCATGACACGAACGGACGCATACGGGTTATTATACTGCACTTCGCTTTTCTTTGCTGTCTGGACGTTTTTCATATCCTGTCTGATTTCGCCCATAATTGATGCCAGACGTTCCTGTATCCCTTTGTCGAGCTCTTGTAACAGCGCATGCTGCGGGTTTGTTTTAGAAAGCTGAATATTTTCCTGTTGAAGGGAGGCAATGAGCTGCCCGCGCTCTTCCAGCAGCTCATCAACCGTTTTTAAAAGCGCATCACGGTCTTCCGTTTGCCCTACTTCCCCAAGCTGTTTAAAGAGCTTTGCGGAAACTTGAAGTAATTGTTGTTCTACCGCCATGTTTTCGCCTCCGCTCTTTTAGTAATACTGACTCATTAATGACGCTGATTGACTGTTTGCCTTGTTAATCATCGCTTCCATCGCACCGAACTGCTTCCAGTAACGGTCTTCAATCTTGATCAGCTTGTCTTTCCACGCATCAAGACTTTGATTCACGTTACGCAAGTATTTCCCTAAAGTATACTGAGTTTCCGTCATCGAGCCACGACCTGCACGCTCATCGATTTTCTTCTCGATTACATCCATTTCATCACGGATCTTACGCATGAAACCTCGTGTATCACCCGTTCCTGTTGACCCATCAGCTTTTGTAATTGATGCAGATTTCTCGCCGTTCATCGTCAGTAATTGCACAACTGCATCCGGATCTTCTTCCAATGCTTTACGCAATTTCGTTTCATCAATTTCAAGTGTACCACCACTCATGTAATCTTTCGAAGTGCCTATTCCGATTGTGTACAGGGCATTGTACTTTTGATTTGTTACTGCATGGTTTGTTTCGTAAACAAGACCGCGAAGTGATGAAAGTCCGCTCGTAATAATCGAATCATTGCGCAACAAACCGCTTTTCGCACGAGTTTCCCAATTCTCGATATCTTTTGTATCCATCTCTTTCTTTTGTAGCTCTGTCAATGGCTGATAATCGCGGTATTTAGGCTGTTTTGTCTGATCCGTTAAATCCTTGATGAAGCCATTGTATGTTGAAACGAACTCTTTTACTTTGGTCATGATTTCGTCGACGTTTGTGGAAGAAGACATTGTTACTGGGTTTTCTGAAAATTTCGCTTTTAATGTAACATTATAGCCGTTAATCGAAAAGGAATTTGACGTGCGCTCTGTTGTGATACCGTTCACTTGAAACTCTGCATTTTGGCCTTTTTCCGTTACCAATTTTTCTAAGCCTAATTTTGCAAATAACTTCGTGCCCTCTGAATTTGTTGTTATCGCATCTTTAAGCCCCACACCGTCCTCTTCAACTACCTTACCAGTGTTTTTAGCAGTAATCGACACCTGTCCATTTTCAAATAAAACAGAAACCCCTGCATTACTGCCATTTATTTTTGTAATTAACTCACCTATAGTTATATTCTCATCAATTACGATTGATATTTCTTCGCCCAATTTCCCTTGAGTATTAATTGCGCTTAGAGTAAAATTCGTTGGCAACGTTTCTCCGGGCTCTTTAAATAAATCTTTTAACTTTGTACTGCTCGTGTGGTTAATTGGCGTACCAATCCCCCTTGCAGCTTTAGCTAATTGCGAAACACTTTCTAGAGTTAATGAACCAGAAGCCGAACCAGTCGCTACCGCCGACACTAAATCCGAATTCGAACTTGTTGCCGTCTTTGTATTTAAGCTTTTTAAAATGAAATTATCCGCAATGTACGTATCCAATGTCGTCATTTTTTTATTGACGTCACGGTAGGCATCGCGCTGCCATTCGTAAATTTGCTTTTGCTGCTCGAGCTTGTCCATCGGCATTCGCTCAGCGACCATCAATTTTTCTACAATACTATCTATATCCATACCTGATGCCAGACCGCCAATACGCATCGTTGACATATAATCTCCTCCAAACTACTTATCCATCCATTTTGCCTGGCAATATTACGGCCGGCACTAAATTTTTTTATCGACTATCATTCCTACGAGCTTTTGCATTTCATAAAACACATCCAGCACTTTTTTAGAGGGAATTTCGCGGATAACCTCTTCAGTTTCTGTATTTATAAGCTGTGCATAATACGTATCCAATCCTTCATGAAAAACAAACTTCAATTCACTATTATTAATTGTAAAAAACTCATTCATTGAATCAATCGCCTGATTCAGTTTTTCTTTCGTGTCTATTTTCTCTACTGTTGGTTGACTTTGCTGGGTAATGATATCCGTCTGTACAGGACGCGGTGGTTGTCCTTCTCCCGACTGCTGTGTCGTGTTCGGCATTGAAATACTCGTTCCATCAATTCGCATTTGTACCCCTCCCGTTGACTTTCCTTGTTATGTATTTTATCGGCTGGAAATTCGTTTTTTTTAGGGCGTTTGACAGTTGATGAAATAATTTTACTAGCGTTCCTCAATTGTAAAAAATTCGCAGCTGATTTTCCAGTTCAGCTACCTCATCCTTCAGTTGCAAAAAACGTTCGTTTAATCGATGCTTTTGACTTTCAAGCAAAGCTGTTTCATCTGCTGCTACTTGTTCGGCGATATGTTTCATTTCATACAATTTCTTTTCAATTTGCGCAAGCACCGCATCTCGCTGTTTGATCCACTGCAGCTGGGCTTCCAAAAATGCCCGCTCTTCTTCGTTATTCATAAAATCCTCCTTCAAATTTGGATTACTATAAAACGCTGTACCTATGCTCAACTCTGCATTTGCACTCCATCAACTTAGAACAATTGATGAATTAAGGAACCTTGCTGCATGTAATTATGAATGCCCTTTTTCCTCTTCCCCTAAATTGTTTGTGCACCCGTGCAGTATACGCATATTATGGCATTTGTTTTTATGAGTTTCTCTTAACATGCAATCTATAGCCCATTCTTTTTTCTATTTTCCTTTCCTGTTTTTAATCTGCTGTAGCATTAGGTTATTTGTAGTAGGTGAAACTTCGTTAAATATTTTTTGTGAATTTTTTGCATACGTTATAAAATTCCCATAATCCCCGCAATTCACGCCCAAATCTGTATATAATCGATAAATATCTCTTTTATACGGAATTCGCTTAAGTCCCTTTTTTGCTTTAATTTTTTTTGCTTGATCAATCAATTTGTATGCTTTCCTATAAAATTTATATGGGCTCTTGCTCCGCATAGCAACATTTTCCCCATCATATACAAAACCCAAATAATCGATTTTACAGTTTGTTTTATCACTTAAATTAATAATATTTGAGGCATTAATTTCAAATAGTTGTGTCTTTTCCTCTTGAATATGCAATTTTTCCTCTATAATAAATTGATAGGTTTTTTCTACGATTTTCATAAATTCATCTACATCAATACGTTTCCCACAGATATCTTTGGGTACTATCAATATGAAGTCGTCTGAGTAACGTCTATAAATACCACTGTATTTATCTACTAAAGTTTTAACCTTTTTATCAAATATCGTTGTATAAACATTTGCAAATACTGCACTGATTGCACTCCCTTGAGGTATTCCAAAATTATTTATATTCCTTTTAACGCATCTATGTTCTTTTTTGAAATTACGGAAATCCTTAAATGTTTCAAAATATTTAAATTGACGCTTAGCTTTGATTTCTCGATCAGTACCTAATTTCAAATTTAAAAAATCTTTCTCAATATAACTATATTGAGTAATGGACTTGAAAACTTTATACCAATCCTCTGAAAGTAATTTCACGTCTAATACGTCCATTATTCTTTCTTTTAAAAAAGCATGATCTAAACGGTCAAAGAATTTTTCGAAATCACCAACCATTATAAAACAATCTTTAAACATTCGAATCATATTGATTACTTCTGCAGCAAAATCAATATTACTCTTCCTTAATTTATTATCTCGATATGCGATTGAGCAATCATCTATTAAATGCCTGGCTGACCACTCATTATATTGTTTATTAAGTTCTTCACCATAATATTTATAAATAAAATTATCTAAGTGCGATGCATACATGATATCCCGTGTCTTTTCTTTTATTGGTCGTTTGTCGTCTCTTGCATCTATATAATCTTCATTATACATTTCATATTCAATCGTATAGTGAATTAATGGAAAAAAGCTATGTTTCGATATCTTATTCTGATTCGTAACATAGCTTTCAACATTTTTAAATTCAATTCTATTGTCAAAGTGGAGATATTTTTTTGCCTTAAATTTATCTTTTTTAGTCATATAACCATCCTTTTTCTCAGAGCAGATAAAGCAACAATCCAGCTCTTGTAAAACTGCTTTTCTGCGCTTCGGTCATAGGTTCAAAGAATATGACCATTTTTTCTTCAATGAACCGCTGGGAAAAAACTGATTTGTTATAATGGAATTGAATATCTATTAAATCTGAATGGAGGAATTATCGTGCAAATTTCCATACAATTCTCATTTGAGATAGCATATTCGCAGTGTTTTCTAAGCTGTCTTATTCAGACTTTACTTAGTCTATTCGCTCTAAGCTTCTCAAACTTATTAATAGCAAATTTCAAACATTATTCCCTATCATCTTAAATAGTAGGCAATTATATTATAGCAATTTTCTGACATAAATACCACAGTAATTCCCAAGCAATCTGTTTTTTACCGGGGGCAGGAAAATCAAAAAACAATAATAATCCAGATGTTATTGATCCTTAGCTATGAAAGTTTATTTATATTATGTTAATTGAAAACCCCATTTCGTTTTTAGTTAAGTGAATATTAAATGCAGTATATTAGGCAACCATGCTACAATATAGAATATACGTTCTTATTTTATAAGGGGTGAAAACTATGAGAGAGGAAAATGACTTCTTCCATTTTATTTGCGGCAAATTATTAGGAGATGGTTCGATGACAAAACAAGGAAACAGGAAAGCAAGATTCCAATTTATGCACAGAGCTGAGGATTTAGAGTGGACAAATCATTGCTATGAACTGCTAAAGCCTTTCTTACCGCTTAATCCGCCTGTCTACAAAAAAGTAAATGATTCACGACTTAAAAAAGGGTATTCTGAAAGCTTCTTTGTGCAGTCCAGAACGAGCCCTGTGATTTCAGAATTATACGAGCGATGGTACCCTAACGGAAATAAGAAGTTGCCTCTCAATTTTCTCGAACACTATCTGAACGAACAGGCGCTTGCCTGGTGGTATCAGGATGATGGCCATTTGAAAATCGTGAATAATGTTGCACAAAAAATTATTTTATCTACCGACAGTTTTTCAGAAGATGAAAATACATGGCTTTTACACTATTTGTTTAATAAGTTTCACTTACGGTTTCATAGAGACGGCCAAAACCGTCTTATTCTGTATGATCAATTTCAAATTTTTTATTTTCTGCACCTTATTTCCCCTTGGCTACATGAATCCATGAACAGAAAAGCACTGGCGGCACAACCCATTAAAGCAATTGCCAAAAGAACTTCCATTTACTTGCCTGAAAAAATCAAACTTATTAACCCAACTTATGAAATTAATGAGCAGCTCCATAAATTGAATACCCTACTAATTGATGAAACGGGCAGCATTTGCAATGATTTCATTTTTGATACCTTTAAAACCTTTCGGAGTACGGAACAACCTATGAAAAGCTATCAGATTATCATTGAGGAAAATCATAGATATACACTTGCCACGATACGCCAGCAATCGGGGCTGACTGTTAGTAAGTTGGTGGAATATTGTTTTAGTGTATAGAGAGGGGACTTCCTTCGTATGTAGGGACATAGACATTTTTCGCCAAAAACATAGGCAAAACCGAGCAGACTGTAATGCAAAACTCATCGGCATATTGTTATTGTATTATGTGATACAGTAATTACAAATGGGGCTAATATGCAACTTCACCTCAAAATATTTGTACACCCGGTGCAGAAAATCCAGTTTAATAGAACACTTTGGATTATTTTAATGGGAGGCTAGTGAAAATAAGCGTATTCTAGATTTTTTAGTGTATATTTATAAATTGTAGTGAATTGTGTGTGCACCCGGTGTAGGAAATTCGGTGGAATATTGTTTTAGTGTATAGAGAGGGGACTTCCTTCGTATGTAGGGACATAGACATTTTTCGCCAAAAACATGGGCAAAACCGAGCAGACTGTAATGCAAAACTCATCGGCATATTGTTATTGTATTATGTGATACAGCAATTACAAATTGGGCTAATATGCAACTTCACCTCAAAATATTTGTACACCCGGTGCAGAAAATCCAGTTTAATAGAACACTTTGGATTATTTTAATGGGAGGCTAGTGAAAATAAGCGTATTCTAGTTTTTTTAGTGTATATTTATAAATTGTAGTGAATTGTGTGTGCACCCGGTGCAGAAGATTTATAACCATACAGTTGAACGTATTCGCTCATTCGTAAATGAAAATAACTCTGAAATCTGGTTTGGACATGACTCCGATCAATTTAAAACACTTATTAAATCAACTGAAGGTTATTACGAATAAATAACGTAAGCCTAAAATATAAAAAGAGTGCCCCTTTACGGTACGCTTGACGAATAGCCAGTTAGCTGAAATTTTTTCGGTTAACTGGCTATTTTGCACATGTGCGCTTTGAACTCATAAGCATGTTCAAAATGTTGTACATGTTTCAACGTCGCTGGAATAAATTTCGCTTCTTCACGTACCATCGTTGAACTGAATTCTACCATTTCACTGAGACAACAATCACAAGCTAAATTAGCTGGAGGATTAGAGCCGCATAAGACTTTCGTTAATTGACGAACTTGTTCCGTCAACGCTTCAATTCGTAAAATCCTGTTTCATAATTCCTTCAGCTCCTTCATAATCGTTTGGATAATGCGCTCATCTCCCCCATTGAAGAATGAAATTTTATTGTGTATGCACCCGGTGCAGGAAATCCCAACATTCCTACTATCTTTATTAGATTAACCTTTACGCATATTATATAATAGAATACACGTTCTCGTTTAATTGATATAATTGGGAGGTAGTTTCCATGAAGTGGCTTGAAGCACTTACTGATATACAGCGCAATGTTTTAATAGCTAGTATCATAGCTGATGGGGAAATAACGAAATGCTACCCTGGCACAAGACGGAAAAATAATAGCTATAGGGAACACTATGGTAAAACGCAGGAACCTTATAGATATTGGAAGCAATCTTTGTTACCTGAAATTTTTTATATCACTCCTAAAAGTCAAACTTTACGGTCTGCATCTCTTCCTATGTTCACAAAATTATATCCATATTTTTATGACGCAACGGGGTCAAAAAAAATCCCTACAGAACTATTAACTTATTGTACACACCCCTTATTTTTGGCTGTTCTTTACCTGGATGACGGCTCTTTATCAATTTCTAAACGTATTAATCATAATAAGAAACTAATTTATTTAACCCCTCATATTTTTCTGTATCTACAAAATTATCCAAAAGAGCAGCTTGAACAATTGCAACAACATTTTACCCAACGATTTCATCTCGACTTCTCAATTAATAAACGGAAAGACGGTCATGGTTTTATTTTGCGTTTTACATCTGTTGAAAAAACTTTTCATTTTTTGAACCTAATAAAGCCATATGTAAAATCTTGTAATGGCATGGAATATAAACTCGATTGGATGTGGCGTTTACAGCAAGAAACAGAATTGCTCTCTAAAATATACCCCCATTATGAAGTACGCACATCAAGCCACGAAAGATTCAGAAATTATAGTGACGATGAAATCGCTAAGATTATTTCTTTGGTTCATGAAAAAAAGACACAGCAATCAATTGCTAATGCCTTAGGTCGATCGTATTGGTCAGTCGTTTATAAAATCAAAGAACTCCGGAAAAATAACTTACTATAATTTTCCAGTTTTACTTTTATCTATTAAAAAAAGACCCTAGCATGGCTAGAGTCTTTTTTGTTATGAAAATTAACGTAATAATTGTAATACGCCTTGTGGTTGTTGGTTCGCTTGCTTTGCGACTGTATCTTTCGAGTACAGAATAGACTATATCTTCACCCTAAATGTTTAGGGGCTGGGCACTTCGAACAGCTGTTGCTGCCCTACGGATTTCATTGTCATAGCAAATGCCTTAGACCGTATATCCTAGTCGTTGAACCTTCTCCAAAGTTTCCTTACAGGAGCTTGGCTGCTGATTATCCATTGTTAGATCTCAATCATTTTCAAACATTCACGCTGACCGTTTCCAGTTACGTTGTAGTTGATCAAGCTTTAGGAAGTTCCAGCAATTCACCCAGTGATGATCTTACCCGTTACCAAGTAAGACGCCCTTCTCATCATTATCTCAAAAGTTGTAAAACTCCTTGAGGCATCTGATTCGATTGAGCCAACATTGCTTGTGCAGCTTGAGAAAGAATTGAATTCTTAGTTTGTTCCATCATTTCTTTCGCCATCGTGCGAACATTTACTTTCATAAATGACCAGACTATATCTTCACCCTCTAGCAATCTAGTAGGGGTCGGGCACTTCGGATTCACAATGCTGATGGACATTGTATCACCTATGGATTTCATCATCATGAGCTATGCTTTTAGATGGTCTATCCTAGTCGTTGAACCTTCTCCACTCTTTTGAGACAGGAGCTTGGCTGCTGATTGCCCAATCTTTTCTTTTTTCAAACCTTCACGCCTGTCGTTTCCAACTACGTTGTGGTAAGAAAAGCTCTAAGGGGTTTCCAGCAATTCACCCGATAATAATCGCTAGCCGTTACCAGCTAGGACGACTGTGCTTGTCACTGCCTAGGCAGCTAAAGCATAATCTACGTCACGGATACGAGATTCCGCAGCAGTTAGGTTTTCAGAAGATGTGTTTAAGTTGTTGATTGTATGCTCTAAACGGTTTTGAGTTGCGCCGAGTTTAGAGCGTTCAGCTGATACTGTTTCAATTGCATCATTAATTAATTTCATTGCAGCATCCGCAGATCCTTGAGTAGAAATGTCAATACCTGCTTTACCGCTGTCAAGATCAATTAAATCAGTATCATCAGCATTTTCAGAAGCAGTTAATGCTGTTGCACCTGGTTTTGCTTCTAAATCATCATCAGTAGTATTTACACGGATATCACTTAAACGATACCATGTAGCATCCTTATCATTACCATCTAAACTTACTGCATGAATATTCCCATGTTCATCTTTTAATACTGCAGTAGCACTTATATCTGCATTAGCAGTTGATTTAAATAAGGCAATATCCGCTGCAGCAGTTGATGCTGTTAAACCTTCTACCTTACCTGAAACTCCTAATGCATGGGCAGACATTTCTCCAATTGACAATTTAATATTTTGTCCGTCATTTGCCCCGATATGGAATACTTTGTTTTCGAAGCTACCACCTAATAAATTTTGCGTATTAAATTCAGTATTTTCTGCAATACGTGTAATTTCATTAGCTAACTGGTCTACTTCTTTTTGAAGCTCATCACGGTCTGTATCTGTATTGGTATCATTTGAAGACTGAACTGCTAATTCACGCATACGTTGAAGAATATCATGTGTTTCGTTTAATGCACCTTCAGCAGTTTGAATTAAAGAGATACCATCTTGAGCATTTTTAGAAGCCATATCTAAACCGCGGATTTGTCCACGCATTTTTTCTGAAATTGCTAAACCTGCAGCGTCATCTCCAGCTTTGTTAATACGTAAGCCCGAAGATAATTTCTCCATTGATTTAGATTGAGCAGTAGACGCCGTGTTTAATTGACGGTGTGTATTTAGTGCTGCAATGTTGTGATTAATTCTCATTATGATTTCCTCCCTGGAATGTTTGACCCACTTCCTTGTGGGCAAATTTTGTTTATGTAGAAGAGAAGTTAGCCGGCCGGTCTGGCTTCTCTTGCTGACACTATTAATATCGGTCAAACTATAATTTGTTTAATAGCTTTTTTAAATTTTTTGCTTTTTTATTTCAACTTATCAAGCAGCGATAAATCCTTCACCGCTGCCTCCGTATTCGAATCGGAAATATCCTTCCTTAGCTCCCCTCGGATGATGTCCACATGCCGGGGTGCCCGGATGCCTACCTTCACCTGGTCGCCCTTGACTTCCGTAATAATGATTTCAATCTCTTCATCAATCCAGATTGTTTCGCCTACTTTTCGTGTTAGTACGAGCATGTGTTCATCCCTCCTTTTTTTCTGCGACTAACCGGTGTCGGATGGCATAGTCTTCTTCCAGAATAATCTGCTTTGCTTTTCGGTTTTCAATATTTAAAATAATCGGCGCCTTTAAATTTACTGTTGAGGTGTTAAGTGAGTCCTTTAGTGATACAAGGACAAACACAGCAACTTTTTCACTGCTTTTAATATCCAGCGCTTTAATGACAGCTTCGTCTAGTTCAAAGCTGTAATCAGCTACGGTTGCATACGGTGTTGTAATAATAAATGCCAGTTCTTGGGTTTTTAGGGACTGCAACGCCTGGAACACGTTCCCCTCTGACAATGGTAGCTGAATAAATTCCTTTTCTTCTTCAAAACCAGGTAAACCATGCTCAAATTTAATGATTTGGGATGGGTTGATTTCGACTTCACCAATATAAGCAGTTGTAATTTTCATCGTATTCTCCTTTATACAAGCCAATCAATTTTTAAGGACGGGTATTGCTGCATTTCCACATTCACTTTCCCCGGTGTGTAGTTATGGATTGGCTTGTTTATTTTTGTATTATTAATCACTTTTTGCGGCTCCACCTGAATATCTGCTGAACTGGGTGTAAAATTTATTTTTACGCTATCGGCTTGCGGGATAAATTTAATTCCTAAGCCGGAATACGGCTGTCTTCCGGTTCTTTTTGCCTGTTCTGCAAGCGGGTTCCTACCGTTTTCAATTTTCATGAGCTCGATGCCTTCTTGTACTCTTCTTGCCAATCCTTCCATTGCCGTTTGCTTACTGTATTGGGCAACTTCGGCTGTTCGGCTGCGTGAACTCATTAAATCAAGGCTTTCTCGCATTTCAACCGAATCAATGGATAGCTCCGATTTCGTTGTACGAATTGACATTTCAGCTTTCGGCTGCTGAAGATCCAAATCGGCTTTTGGCTGTTCGATTTGCTGGACCGCTCTTTGTGTTGTCAGTCCTATTTGTCCTCTTGTTGTCTGTAATTGTATTTGCGGGATATTCATATTGTCCCTCCCTTTAAAGAAAGCGTTTGGCACAATGTGTCCAAACGCTTTTTCATTATCTTAAAAAGTCTGCTAATGTTGGTTGAATAATTTTTGCCCCTACCGATAAGGCGGCACGGTGAATCGATTCCTGGGTAATCATTTGCGTAATCGTTTTTTCATAGTCGATGTCTTCATTTTCCGACATGCGCTTTGTTGCGATTACTTCCTGCGACTGCAGGCGTGTGTCCATTAATTCTACACGGTTTTGAAGTGCACCGATTCCTGCTCTTGTTTCAAGGAGCTTGTTCATGTTGGTATCAATTGTCGATAAATGTGCTCCTAGTTCGCTACCAGATGCACCAACTTGAATCGCTGTACTGATATCTTCCAACATTTTATCAATATCTTTAAATACATCGATGGGAGTACTATTAATCGGCAGCATAATTCCGCTAAACACTTCAATTTCTATCGGTTTTGTAAAAGCTGGATCGTCTACAAAATTTTCGCCATCAAAGGGTGGAGTCGTTGTTTTTGTCCCGCTGAAAATATAGCGGTCGCCGATTTTAGTGTTCGCCAAGTTTTGAATGTGTTCTCTTATCTGCTGTAGCTCACTGTCGATTTTCTTACGGTCGTCTGCTGTCATCGTATCAGATGAAGCTTGTACCATCAGTTCATTAGCACGTTGGATCGTTGAACCTATTTTATCGAATGTATCATCTGTCGTATCAAGCCAGTTATGTGCTTCACCGATATTGCGGGCAAATTGCTCCACATTATTCAGCTCAGCACGGTAGTTGATACCTTTCATAGCAGTAACGGGGTCATCTGATGGACGGTTCACCTTTTTTCCTGTGTTCACCTGCTCCTGCAGTTTTCCCATTTTTTCATAGCTGTTTGATAAATTACGCAGCATATTGCCTGAAAGCATTGATTGTGTCACACGCATTTCGGTCTACCTCCTATAATCCGGCGCGGCCCATGCCGTTGATGATTTTATCGAGTGTTTCATCGATTACGGTAATCATGCGGGCATTGGCATTGTATGCCTGCTGGAATGTGATCATATTTGTCATTTCTTCATCGAGCGATACAGAACTTACCGAGTCACGGCGTTCTTTCACCGCCTGCTGAAGTGTCCCTGCATTATATTCAAGACGCGTTGCCTGTTGACCGTCTACACCGAGCTGGCCGATTAAACCTTCGAAGTATGTTTGAACACTTAAATTGTCAAGATCACCTAATGTTTTGAACTTCATGTTAGCAAGCAGCAGGGCGTTTTTACCGTTACCCGCTTCCGCCTTAGTTGGATCAGGAAGCCCCGTTGCCGGATCGATGACTTCCGGTGAATCGGATGCAGCAATTTTGTTCGGATCTTTCGTGATCGTTTCTGATACATAGATATTAGCTGCTGTAATATCATTCGGATTCAGTGTCCCTTTTTGTACAAAGAAGTCGACTCCCTGAGCTCCAGCTAAATCTGTTCCTGATTTATGAATAGCATTGAACTCATCCGCAAAAGCTTTCGCCATGTCATTCAATTTGTCGATCATTTCCGGGAACATACCTGCTTCAACGCCATTTGAGTCTTTGTAGCCATAGGAATTGACAAGCGATTTGAATTTTCCGAGATCGCTTAGATTATTTACATTAATCGAAGTACCACCGACAGAAATAGCTGTCATATTTCCTACAGGTGTCACGCCATCTGCTGCACCTGTCGTTTGGAACTGCGCATAATTTTTGCCGTTCACCAAGTTTACTTTCGTGCCATCCTTCAATAATAGATTCACATTAATCGGACCTTCTGCAATTGCCAGCGCATTCCCGCCTGAGCCTTTTTCCGAACGTTTTACTTCAATCGGGAAATGTGTCGCAAGCTCATCTATTAAACTGTCACGAGCATCATATAAATCATTGGGCATATAGCCATTCGGTTCGATTGTTTGGATTTGGGCGTTTAAATCGCCAATTTGTTTCAATATCGAGTTCGCATCTCTTAATTGAATGCCGATTTCCGCACCTGCATTGTCCTGGATTTTTTTAATCGAGTTAAACATGTAATGGAAAGAATCTGCTACTGCAATTCCTCGCTGTACGACAACTGCACGCGTTCCGCCATTTTCCGGACGGACATTCAGATCCTGCAGGGAATTCCATAACTCATTCATTGATTCAGCCAACCCGTAGTCAGATGGTTCATTCAACACATCTTCTAGCTGACTGATAGAATGCGATCTTGTCTGCCAGTATCCAAGTTTATGCGTTTCCTGTCTGTATTGCTGATCTACGAAACTGTCTCGAATTCGCTGGACAGAATGTGCCTGTACCCCTGTTCCGATATGCCCCGCTGTTTTACCTGTATTTAAACCCGGACTCGGGAATCCTGGAGTTGTTTCCATATTAACGCGCTGACGCGAATAGCCATCTGTATTGGCATTTGAGATATTGTGTCCCGTTGTATAAAGTGCTGATTGCTGTGTAAAAAGACCGCGCTTGCTTGCTTCAAGTCCCATAAATGTTGAACGCATTGCAGGACCTCCCTTTTAGTATGTTATAACAAAATTTGCTTAAGTATCTGCTTTCACCCAGATGATAGAATCCAGATTATTCTTCCTATAAAAAATCGCATGTAAGCCTCCGCAGCATGCGGAAGCTTACATGCGATTAGGCTTTAAATTCATTGAATGACCGTTTCGCCACTTCTGTATTCCCGCGTATTTGCGCACCGGAATAATTGAACTGCTCTGTTTGCTGCGGGCGCATTGCATCCAATGTAATGTTAATAAACTGCAGTGAATTCATGACCAGTTTCTGATTCAAATCGTTTTGCATCTTTAATTGGTTCAGCAACTCGACTAAACGTTCGCGTACGCTGACCAAGCTTTGAGTAGATTCGCTGTTTTCAGCGGCCGTTATTACATCGGCAACAGATGGTGTGTCAGTGAGAGCAATTCCTTTTGCTCGGAGGTAATCCGTTACCATCACCTGACGCTGTTGCTCAATTGTGTTAATCGCCGCTACATGTGACTGCTCATTTTTGATGAGCTGATCAAGCTTTTCCATATCACCTTGCTTAATGTATTCTGTTTTCGCAAGTGCTAGTTCGAGCAGACTTTTATGCATTTTTTCTAGCTTTTCCAGCGTGACGACAATATTGGCAATTGACATGTAGTAAGCCCTCCCTTGCTCATAAAATTTATGTGATTAGCCTTTGTAGAATTTAAGCATGTCTTCAGCAATCTGCTTTGCGTCTACTTTATAATTTCCTGAGTCAATATCTTCCTTGATTTTTTTCACACGTTCGGCACGTTCATTTGCATAGGTCGAGTTTGCCTGCATTTCTTTTGCTTTTGTTGAAATTTCGATCTGGTCTGCAAATGTTTTTGGAGTTTCTGTAGTTTTCACAGGACGTGCTTGCTTATTGTAATTATTGATCGCTTGTAAACCTATTGGATTAATCTTCATATTTATAGACCTCCTCTTAAAATCAGTTACGTCTCGATTCGGCTTCAGGTCCACACAAGGTGGATAAGTCATCCTTTATCGCGCGATGCGACGGTTTTAGGATGACTTCTTTTATATAAATAAATCCCTGCCTAACCTTCGACTTCCGTCCGGGGCTAAAACTTCCTTCAGCTGAATAAAGTTAAAAGCTTCGTCTACATTATATTTCGACTGATTTAGCTGATGTTTAAGCATAATCGGAAAAAACCAGACTAATGTAGTATATTATTATGCTCATTTTACTGAAAATAAAAACGAAGTCCTATTTAAACGACTCCGTTTTAGACAATTATTTTTTATCGGAAAGGTATGTTGCACGTTCACGGCGTTCAATATCATCGCGAAACTCTTTTGCGGCATCAAATGTTCGCAACTCGGATTTTAGCTCATTTTGACATTTTTCACACAGCTTCCCCGAATTTGTGATCTTTCCGCAGTTATCACATGGATATCCAAGGTTCGGAAACATCGCCGGGTGTAAACGCCCTTTTCGCACCCATTTATAAAGCAAGTCACGCTGAACTCCTGTTGCCTCTACAATGCGGTCAACATTTGCTGCACGGTTTTCACGCTTACGAAGAAAACGATATACCTCCTGATACAAATCCTCTTCTTTTTGTGCACAGTTATGGCAAACATCCCTCACGCCAGTATAGTTAAAAAAAGCATTACATTCCGGACAATTTCTTAATTCCGCCATTCCAAGCCCTCCTTCTCTTAAAATCTACTTCCGTTTATTATACAAATAAATTCGATAACTTTGTTGACAACTTCCCAACATCTTAATAGGTTCTAATTTCACCCACGGATTAATGTAAATCCGTCCACTGTTTTCGCACCGGCTTCGAGCAGCGCCTTTTTTGCATGGTTTAATGTTGTCCCTGTAGTATAAATATCGTCAACAACGAGTAAATTTTTATCTTTTATTGCAGAAGGATCGGTGACTTCAAAAAGTTGCGGCGTATTTAGTCGCTCTTCTCTCGTTTTAAGTGATTGCTGCCCAGTAGAAAGCTTTGTTAAATGGTGGGCAAACGAGATATCCGCCGCTTTCAACAATTCATCGATATGGGGAAACGTTCTTAGTTTCAAGTTTTCGGGATGCATCGGAATCGGAATAATGAGCCGGGTTTCGTTTTTGAGCTGTTCGTTGAGGATTTTGTTGAATACCTTTGCAAGAATGACATCGTGCAGAAATTTATAGCGATGCAAATAATCTTTCATTGCTTCATTATAATGGAATAATGATACCACTCCATCTTCCTGTTGCTGCTCGATTCGTTGAAAGCGTTGTTCACAGCGGGGACAAATCGTTTGAGGCAGTGTATTCAGGAGCAGTTCTTTCCAGCCAATGCTTTGCTGAAGTTCGCGATCACATAAGAGACAATTGAGAATTTGTTTATTCATGGCGGTTCATCTCCACTATTTTATTGCGTGCCCGGTCCATTTCTATCGTGATGCCATGGTGGAAAAATACGATATCCCCCGTAGGATACTGCACATTTCGTCCAACCCTTCCGCTAATTTGGATAAGCGCACTGGATGTGAAGAACGGATTTTCCGCACCAACTACTGCGACCTGGACATTTTTAATTGTGATACCGCGCTCCAATATCGTAGTCGTCAACAAACCTTTCCGCTCTTCATTGCGCAGTTGCAGGACTTTTTCTTTCCGGTCAGCGTCTTCGGAATGGACACTTTCAATAGTAGGTTCTAATTTTTGGAATAGGGGTGTAACTTGTTCCATAAGTTCAATTGTCGGAAAGAAGATGAGAAATGGCTCGTTTTTCTGGAGCCTTTGCTTGACCCAAGCTTGAAGCTTTTGGGGGATTTTATTTTTCTGAAATGCTTTTTCGTAATTCCAAAGCGACTGGAACCTCGGGACTGGTAAAGGATGACCATGGAATCTTCTTGCGATAAATGAGCAGCCCCAGTTTTCTTTTCTTTGCTGAAGGAGCAATTTGTTTGACGGAGTTGCTGTCACGAATGCAATCGGGGCATCCGGTTTTTTCGCTTTTAGTACCGCACGCTGCAGTGCCTCATCATACGTGTACGGAAACGCATCTGCTTCATCAACGATCATGACGTCAAATGCATGCTCAAACCGGTACAGCTGGTGTGTTGTCGCCAGAATAAGCGGGGCAAACTGTGTGCTGATTTCTGCACCTCCGTATAGCGCGTGAATCGTAATATTTCGGAACACCTGCTGAAAACGAGGATACAGCTCCAAGACGACATCCGTTCTTGGTGTGGCCACACAAACTCTTTTTCCTGCTTTCAGTGAATCGTATATTGCAGCAAAAAGAATCTCGGTTTTTCCTGCACCGCAAACCGCTTCCAATAGGTGATTTCTGTTTTGTGAAATACTTTGGGCAAGTTCATCTGCCGCTTTTTTCTGGTGTGCTGTCAGATTGCCGCTCCAGGCAAACTGAACTTGCGTCTTCCGCTTCCTGTTTTCCGCCCCTTTCCACAGAATCAGTTCATCGCAGCTGCACATTCGCCCCATCGTAATACAGTGCCGGCAATAATGGCAGATTTTTTGACACTTCGCACAGTGAAAAGAAATGAATTTATGTGCTTGTTCATTTAGACAACGACGGCAAATCAGTTTAGGTTTTGTCATGACAGCGGGGACCGTTTCAAAATAGCCACGACCGGTATAGGTTTCGATTTTTTCATGAGGAAATGGTGTGTAGTTGCGCGGCCATATTCGACCTGTGAAGAAATTTACCATTGCAGGTTCAGGGATAAAACCAAAATAACTCGTATGGATTGGGTGATTTTGTTTGCTTGAAATACAGTATGGTTTGAGTAGTCGATAACGTTTTTTTGCTGATGTTGTTAACATAATTTTCGCTCCTTTATTTCGTTTTAGTCTTTCTCTTCTACTTTCCAACCACAAACAAAAACAGCCACTCTCCCTTAGAAGTAGTGACTGTTAGCCTAAATCATCATTTCTTAATCCAACCGATTCCCATTGAACCTTCACCTAAGTGTGTACCGATTACCGGTCCGAAATAGCTTAGCGTGAAATCAACTGTCGGGTAAGCGGCTGCTAAAGAATTCATCCATTCACTTGCTTCTTCTTCGCAATTACCGTGAATGACGGTTGCCTGAAGAGCGCCATGCTTTTCGACTGCTGAAGCAAGCTGTTCTTCCACTCGGCGTAGTGCTTTTTTGCGTGTACGGATTTTTTCGAACGGAACAATTACTTTATTCTGGAACGTCAAGATCGGTTTAACTTGCAGCAGTCCGCCGATTAATGCTGCGGCTGCAGAAAGTCTGCCGCCACGTTGCAAGTGTTGCAAGTCATCGACAATAATATAGACATCCCGCGTTTCCTTTAATTCATTTAAATGGGCCATTATCTGTTCGCCAGATGCGCCATCCAACGCCAGCTTTGCGGCTTCTTTCACATACAAACCCTGCAGGTAGGCTGCAACTTCCGAATCAAATGCGTGAACGTTGACACCTTCCACCATTGCGCCCGCTTGGACAGCACCTTGGAACGTTCCGCTAATTCCGCTTGATAAGTGAATCGTTACAATTTCATCATAATCTTTTCCTAAATTTTCATAAAGCTCGACAAATTTTCCGACAGATGGCTGCGTTGTTTTTGGAAACTCCGCTGCACCGCGAACACGGTCGTAAAATTCCGAAGCTGTAATATCAATTTCTTCATCGTAAAATGTTCCTTCAATGTTAACACTTAGAGGAATCATATGGACATTGTACGAATTTCGTTCTTCAAGTGTTAAATAGGCTGTACTATCTGTAACAATTGCTGTTTTCATCGCTCTCCCACTCTCCTATGTTCACTAGTTTACATGAACTCACTATAATTGTGAACGGTAATTTGCCTTTCTTATAGGGACTTCCCACTTTTAGAAACTCGGTGCTATATAAAAAAACATCTCCGCATCAATCGAGGACACTGAAAAAGTCATTCAATTATAAGGAAGGGCATGTTGGAACGAAAATTCGTTCCAACATGCCCTTTTCTTCGATGCCGTTGATTTCCATTGCGGCGGACGCTTTCCGCGGGCACGGCTCCAACTAAATGATCTGCGCCTAAACGGAGGGGCAGATCATTGGATTTTCCGCACGTGCTGTTCCCGCAGGAGTCGCCGCCTCCATTCCAATCAACTGGAGTGTCTTATTAAAAGAATGTTTTTTCTCCTTCTGTGCCCTCGCATCAATCCTCAAGATGTTTTTACTATATATATTATAGAAGACAGGTTATTATTCGCTGCCGATATAATAGATACTCGAAACTTTCCAGCCGTCTTCCTTTTTCAATACTGTTACTTGGCGGCCGACACCGGATAGTTCTGTTCCTGTATCGATTTCTTTCGTTTCTGTCTTTAAATTGGAAAATACTTGGGCTTCATCACCACTGTATTTTACAATCGTAATGTCATCGGCCGTGCGTTTCACATCATACTGATTGAAGACGTCGGAAACCGCTGCAATATCTTCTTCGTAATTAAAACCTGTCGCGTTTTTTGAAATTATATTTTTATAACGTTCTAAATCTTTTTCATTAAAGGCTGCAATATATTCATTAAAAGCAGTGATAATATTATTTTTTTCTTCCTCCGGGACATCTGCCTCTTCCTGAATTGAATCACCCATCATTTCAAAGCCTACAGTACCTTCGTCGATTGTTTTCTGCAGATTTTCAGGTGAAGCTTCTTGTTCATTCCCGCAAGCTGCCAGTACAAAAACCGCAAGTACAGCTACCAACCATTTTTTCATAATTTACAACCTCCCGCAAAACATTTTAGCACACAATATTAGAAAAACACATCTTGTGCCAAATAGCACGAGATGATGTTTTTTATGCCGACCCATTGCAGCTTTAACCGCATAAAAGTTCGATGTGCGAGTTATTCGCTTACACCTTCAAAACATTAGGACGAAACTTGTTCACAGATGTTTCATAGAATACACCGTTAAAACTATTTATTAATCGGCAATAATATGCAAAAATAAAAACAAGGATACAACTATCGCATCCTTGTTTTACCGTTTAATATGTAATTAACGTACTTCTACCCAGCCGTTTTTGATTGCTGTTACAACTGCTTGTGTACGGTCATTAACATTCATTTTCTGCAGAATACTTGATACATGGTTTTTAACCGTTTTTTCCGAGATGAATAATGTCTCGCCGATTGTACGGTTCGATTGGCCATCCGTTAATAATTGAAGCACTTCACATTCACGCTTCGTTAATAAGTGGAATGGACGGCGAATTTCTGTTTGATGGAAATTACCTTTATTTTCATGCTCTGATAGACGACGGAATTCCGCAACTAGATTTTTCGTTACTTTCGGGTGCAGGTAAGAGCCACCGTTGGAAACAACTTTGATTGCTTCAACAATTTCATCGGCATCCATTTCTTTCAGCATATAGCCAAGTGCACCTGATTTTAATGCGTGAGTTACATACGACTCATCATCATGGATTGATAAAACCATTACTTTTGCATCCGGATATACAGCGATTAGATCAGCTGTCGCTTCCACACCGTTTTTGCCCGGCATATTAATATCCATTAACACGACATCCGGTTCGTTTTGTTCATATAAATCCAAAATAGCTGTGCCGTCATCACCTTCAGCAACAACTTCAAATGTGTCTTCAAAATCTAAAATACGTTTTACCCCTTCACGGAATAATTGGTGATCATCTACAATAATAATTTTTGTCATTTCGAAACCCCCTGGAATTCTGCTATCTTATCTCTTCATCTTTTGTCGGCAATGGAATTTTCATTAAAATCGTTGTGCCTTTACCAATGCTGCTGCTAATCTTCAAAGAACCTTTCAGCAGATCGATTCTTTCTCTCATTCCCATAATACCGAATGACCCTTCACGAACGCTTTCTGTATCAAATCCAACCCCATTATCTTTTATCACAACATTAATTTCGTCACATAACCACTCCAGTTTAACAATAATCAAATTCGGTTTTCCGTGTTTCAGTGCATTGTTTACACTTTCCTGCACTAATCGGAAAACGGCCACCTCATAATCTGAAGGGATTCTGCGCTCGTTATTGTATGAAAGGAACTGTATCTCAACACCTGGATTATATTCCATAATCGTGGATAAATACTTTTTCAATGTCGGATCAATACCTAAATCATCGAGTGCCATTGGACGTAAATCGTAAATAATGCGGCGTACTTCGGATAAGGCATTGCGAACGCTTATTTTCAAGTCATGTATTTCTTTTAAAGCGGCGTCGGCTCCTTTTTCCCGGAAAGTGCGGTCAATTAAATTCGAACGCATCAGCACATTCGCCATCATTTGTGCTGGCCCATCATGAATTTCACGCGATAATCGTTTTCTTTCTTCTTCCTGGGCCGCGATAATCCGTATGCCAAAATCCTGTTTGATTTTTGCCTGTTCCAGTGCTGCCCCGACATTTTTCAGATCGGTCGTCAAAAAATTGATCACAACATTCACTTGGTTTACGATATGATCCGCTCTTTCAATCGTATCATAAAGTGTGCGCAGGCGTCTTTCCAAATCGTCACGCTTATCTCTTAGCTGCTTTTCACGCTCCCGGCAAAGGGAGACCTTTAATTGTAAATTACTTGTATTTTCATAAGCGGCACGTATTTGCTCTTCTGAATGATTATTGAAACTTTTACTTACAACGACTAATCGCTGTCTTGATAATTGAAGCAACTTTTCCAAGTTATCGCTTTCATCTATTATAATCTTTATTTCATGACGCACAACTTCCAGCTCTTGTTGCATCTCTTCAAAGTTTCTGCGGCTTTGTTCGCTTATAATAAATACATCATCTTTCGAACTTGTAATAGTTTCCAACATTCGATTAAATATTACATCAAGCGAGGCGATGTCTATTTGATTGTTTTCTAGCACTTTTTCCCCACCTTACTTAGTCAGAATGCGAACTACTCTATCTTTTTGCTTTGCAACCTACTAATATAGTACATATATATTATATCATGAGTAAATCATTTTTTAAGTTAAATTATAACCACAAATTTGAAATCAAATTGTAATATTAAGGAGAATCGTTAATGAGAAATAACTACATTACAGTAAAAGGTTACGGAGAATCGGAAATCATTCTATCTAAATCACGTTTTTTAACTTATGTAGAACGCGCTGAGACAGAAGAAGAAGCGATTCTCTTTATAGATAAAATAAAAAAACTGCATGCATCGGCAACCCATAACTGCTCCTGCTATATGATCGGGGAGCATGACCAGATCCAAAAAGCGAATGATGACGGGGAACCAAGTGGTACAGCAGGCGTCCCTATGTTAGAAGTTCTAAAAAAACAAGGTTTAAAAGATACGGTTGTTGTCGTCACTCGCTATTTCGGCGGGATTAAACTTGGTGGCGGCGGTTTAATTCGTGCCTATAGCAAAGCCACAACAGAAGGAATCGCCGCTGCACAAGTTGTCGAGCGAAAATTGCATTATTTAATGGAAATTGCGATTGATTATGTGTGGTTGGGGAAAATAGAAAATGAGATACGCGGTTCCCACTACCCTCTACATGATATTCAGTATGCCGAAAATGTAGAAATTTATGTACATGTATTAAAGGAAGAAAAGCAAATTTTTATGGACTGGATGACAGAACTGACAAACGGCCAGGCGGTAATTACACAAAAAGATGCGCTTTTTATCGAATTTTTAAAGGATTAATGTCGAATATACGTCATAAATATATATATTCTCGTCACTTTACGACAATAGTAGATTGTAGTATATTAGATAAGATTCAATACAAACTATAATAAACAATTAAATATAGTAACCTATCCCTAACCTAGAGGAGAATTTTTATGAAAACAAGGCAAAATAAAAAGAAAGGCTCTTCGAAATTCAGGTTGTTTCTTAAAGTTACAACGCTTCTGACTCTTTCTCTTGTAATTTGTGCAACAGCATACGGTGTCTATTTGACAAAGCAAGCCGAACATGCTGCAAACAATGCATTTGAAGAAATCGAGGACCGTAAAATTTCCGAACAAAGAGAAGTAAAAGTTGAGCCGGCAACAGACAATGTATCCATTTTAATTTTAGGTGTCGATGATAGTGAAAAGCGCGATCAAGGTGCAGATAATTCCCGTACAGACGCCCTATTGCTTGCTACTTTAAACAATAAATCGAAAACGGTAAAACTAGTAAGTATCCCACGTGATTCTTATGTATATATTCCACACATCGGTTACAGAGATAAAATCAATCACGCCCATGCGCGCGGTGGCACGCTCGCTACTATTGAAACGGTTGAAGAATTATTCGATATACCAATCGATTACTATGTGCGTCTGAACTTTAATGCCTTCATCGAGATTATCGATGCATTGGGCGGTATTGAAGCCGAAGTTCCGTATGCTATGCTTGAAATGGATGAATTCGACCGTAAAACAATCAACTTAGAACCAGGCTTGCAAACCTTGAACGGACGTGAAGCGCTTGCGTTAGCCCGTACACGTAAGCAAGACAATGACATAGAACGCGGAAAACGCCAACAGGAAATTATTAAAGCGATCGCTACCGAAGCAGCTTCATTTAAATCCATTACTAAATATGATGATCTCCTTTCAGCAGTGAGCGACAATATGAAAACTGATATGAGTTTCACTGAGATGAAATCGTTCTTCAGCTATTTAACAAATGGAATGCCGCGCATCGATACATTAACTTTAGAAGGTTATGATGATATGTCGACCGGTATCTATTACTACAAATTAAATGAAGAAGCACTTGACGAAGTAAGTCATGTTTTACAAAGTCATTTAGGGCTAAGTCCTGAATCAACAAACCTCTCAAGTGCAAGTTCACAAACAGACTCCGCTTATACAACGAAATCTTATTCGGATACAGAATAAAACTGACCAACCTCGCTAATTGCTGTGAGGTTGGTTTTTTTTCATAAAAAAAACAAGCAAATGGAACTAGTCCATTTACTTGTTCAGAAAATCTTTTCATTTGTTAAAAATACGTACTAAGTTGAGCAATGGTTTATAGTTTTTGCCGGCCAGGCCGATAATTTCTACAAAAAGTTCGATTGCCACTAAAATAACAGCAATTAGTAAAATAGCACCCCAAACTTTTGCCATTGAGAATATAACAGCAGCGAGACCAAACATTGCAGCCATCGCATAAATAATCATCACCGTTTGACGATGTGAGAATCCTAAATCCAATAAACGGTGGTGTAAATGTGATTTATCCGGATCTGACCACTTCTTACCGCTGCGTAAACGACGCACAATTGCGAAGAATGTATCGGAAATCGGAACGCCCAGCATAATAACCGGGATAACGAATGAAATAACTGCTACGTTTTTAAAACCTAATAATGCAAGCACGGAAATCATAAATCCTAAAAACAATGCACCTGTATCCCCCATAAAGATTTTTGCCGGGTGGAAGTTGAAGAATAGGAATCCGATTGTTGCAGCAGCCAAAATTGCAGCCAATGCGATAACAATACCATTACCCATAAGCATTGCCATTACTGCTAATGTCATTAAAGCAATTGTTGATACACCTGCAGCTAGTCCATCAAGCCCATCGATTAAGTTAATCGCATTTGTAATACCAACAATCCAAATAATTGTGAATGGAATTCCTAACCAGCCGAATTCCAGTTCTCCACCGAATGGTAAATTAATATTCTCAATTTGGATGCCGCCACCAAATACGACGATGCAGGCAGCAACAATTTGTCCTAATAATTTTGCCTTAGCAGAAATTTCTCGCATATCGTCAATGATACCTGTCACAACAATAATTGTTGCAGCAAGTAAAATCGCATATAAATAATCACTTTGGAAATTCGTCACTAATTTTAATAGTAGAACCCCAATAATAAATGCAGCATATATGGCTAAACCACCTAGTCGCGGCATAATACGAGCGTGCACTTTACGGTAGTTCGGGGCATCTACAGCGCCTAAACGAAACGCTAATCGCTTCACAAGCGGAGTAAGTATGATCGCTGCAATAAATGCTACGATTAAAGACACGTAAATCATGTCTCTCCTCCTTAATTTTTGTAGTATTAAGCATTACAATAAATCACCGATTGGAGATTCATTAAAAACTCTACATTTTTATTCAACATAAGTATAGCATGAACATTTCATAAAATATAGCTCAAATTCCTTCCACTATTTAATTAGCTCACATAATTTTTACATGTATTATTTTTCTAGTAGATTTAAAACCTATCAAATAATTATCATGATAAAAGAGAGGCTCGATCTTTTTATTTATATTTACTCCTATGAATTCCCTTTTGGTCAGTAGTCTTTTTGTGTATTATTTGATAAAATAACGGAGTGTCTACTATATTAAAGTAGCCAATTTCAAAGGAGAGTAAAATAATGTTCTCAATTTTCAAACGCAATAAAGAGCAAACTAGTGCTCGAGAGCTTAAAAGATACTACAAAACTGTAGAGCAAATTAATAACCTCGAAGCAACATATAGTCCAATGTCTGACGAAGAGCTTCGTAATATGACATTTACATTTAAAGAACGTATAGAAAACGGGACACAGCTGGTCGACATTATCCCTGATGCATTTGCTGTTGTTCGCGAAGCTTCTAAACGCGTATTAAACATGCGCCACTTCGATGTACAATTAATAGGCGGTCTTGTACTGACTGAAGGTAACATTGCCGAAATGCCGACTGGTGAAGGTAAAACACTTGTTGCTTCCCTCCCTTCTTATGTTCGTGCATTGGAAGGCAAAGGAGTCCACGTTATTACGGTAAATGATTACCTTGCAAAACGTGACTTCGAATTAATCGGTCAAATCCACCGCTTCCTCGGCTTAACAGTTGGACTGAACGTTCCAATGATGGAGCCTGCCGATAAAATGAAAGCATATAATGCGGATATTACATATGGTGTCGGAACAGAATTCGGTTTCGACTACTTACGTGATAACATGGCACATACAATTGCCGAAAAAGTACAACGTCCGTATCACTTTGCTATTATCGATGAAGTGGATTCCGTATTGATAGACGAAGCGAAAACACCGTTAATCATTGCAGGTAAAATGGGAGCAAATGAAGAACTGCACCGCATTGCCGCAATGCTGGCAAAGCGTTTCAAGGTTGAAGAGGATTATGATTTCGATGATGAAACAAAAGCGACTTCTTTAACAGATCAAGGTATCGAGAAAGTTGAAGCGGCATTCGGTGTCGACAACCTGTACGATTTGGAACACCAAACATTGTACCATTACGTCATTCAGGCAGTACGTGCACACGTTATGTTTGAGAACGATGTTGATTACATCGTACGCGATGACAAAATCGAATTAGTTGATATGTTTACGGGCCGTATTATGGAAGGCCGTTCACTTTCAGACGGCTTACACCAGGCGATTGAAGCGAAAGAAGGCGTGACAATCACTGAGGAAAACAAAGCCCAGGCACAAGTAACAATTCAAAACTATTTCCGTATGTATCCGAAATTATCAGGGATGACAGGTACAGCGAAAACTCAGGAAAAAGAAATTTTAGAAGTTTACGGTATGCGTGTTATTCAAATACCGACAAACCGTCCGCGTCGTCGCCTGGACCAGCCAGATATCGTATTCGAAAAAATCGAGCAAAAGTACGAATATGTGGCACAGGAAGCATTGCGCCGTCACGAAAAAGGACAACCGGTATTGATCGGTACAACATCTATTTTACAATCTGAAAAAGTAGCAAGTTACTTGAAAAAACATGGCCTACAGTTCCAGTTATTAAATGCGAAAACAGTGGAGCAAGAGGTTGAATTAATTTCAGGAGCCGGACAGAAGAACCGTATTACAGTCGCTACAAACATGGCAGGACGCGGTACGGATATCGTACTGGGTGATGGCGTGGAAGAACTTGGCGGTCTATTTGTAATCGGTACTGAAAAGCATGAAAGCCGTCGTGTCGATAACCAGTTGCGTGGTCGTTCCGGCCGTCAAGGTGACGTCGGTGAAACTCGATTTATCCTTTCAATTGAGGATGATATGTTCAAGCGTTTTGCAAAAGATGATGTCGAGAAATTCCGCAAGAAAATGACTACGAACGAACTTGGCCTTATACAAAACAAAGAAGTTACGGAATTGATTGAACGTACACAGCGTATTGTTGAGGGTGCACACTTCTCTATGCGTGAATATAACTTAAAACTGGACGATGTGATTAATGATCAGCGTCGCGTTATCTATGATTTGCGTGATAAAGTATTACGCAATGAAAACCTTCTGGACCACCTAGTAACAATGATGCAGGAAACAGTTGATTTCGCGGTTCGTGAAAACGCCCCGGAAGATAAAGATGTGATTGAGTGGGATTTCGATAAAATGGAACGCACTGTAAACTCTTTATTCTTAACACCTGTTACTGTAAATCGTGAAGAAACAAAGTTGAAAAAGCTTTTAGACACAATGGAACCTTCTGTAAAAGAATTGACGCAAGTTATAAAAGGCTTTGAAGAAAACGAACAGATCATGGGGATCATCCCTCAAGTGATGTTAAGCTTTATCGATCAAATGTGGGTGAAGCATTTAGAACAAATGGCTCACTTGAAAGAAGGTATTGGCTTACGTCATTATCAACAGGAAGACCCAATGCGTATTTACCAACGCGAAGGTTTAGAAATGTTCGGAAAAAACTATCAGGAACTTCGTCGTAAAATTGTAGAAGAACTTGTAACATTCATGAGAAATATAAGGTTGAATACGGAGGAATAGCAGATGGGTTTATTTGATTTATTTAAAAAAGGCGACAAAGTAGGTAAAGACAGTGCGGTTGATTCATCATCAGTCGTGAAAACATCCGGTGATACTTCCAAAAAAGGCGCCAATCGTGATGTTATTACAAAATTATCGTTCCACCCTGAATGGGATGTACCACAAGAACAGAAATATGTATTTAATTTCCTGGCAAATGATTTAGCGCCGTTAAAGCCAAATCAGTTATCATTGTCAGCAATTAATATCGAACCTTCACTTGAAAATGGATCATGGAATGTAAAAGCATTTTTCCGTTCTTCATTATCCGAAGCGATTGAATTAGGCGAAATCGAATTATTAATTTTAGATAAAGACGATAATCGTATCGCTTCACATTACTTTGATTTTAAAGAGCTGGGCGTGATTCCGGCGGAAAGTGCACGACCATGGATTTTCAAATTCCCTGCTGCTTCGATTACAGCAGACGAAGTGCCTGAGGAAGGCTGGAAAATTTCTTTCAACCTCCTTTCCTTGCGCGGTCACCAATTAGACTTGGACGATACGTGGAAGAAACAATTACCGAAAGATCAGCAGGAAAAACTAGCTGAAATCGTGAAAACATTACCGAAGTTAGGAAAAACGGAAGTGAACTTCACAGGACTGCAAGCGAAATTAAACGATGACGGCAGCTTCCATGCATCGATTTTTATCCGTAACGGACATGATAAGGCGATTAACCTAGAGCAATTGCCAATTGAAATTACGGATGCACGCAATGTCCTGGTTGCTAAAGGATCGTTTAAATTGGACCCTGTATTAACAGTACAGCCTAACACGACAAAACCGTGGACATTCATCTTCCCTAAAGAATTAGTAACGGCTGAAGGCGCAGACTTATCTCGCTGGACAGCCCGCGTACCACAATAGATTTTTATATGTACATGCAGCATCCGGGAGTCATTATGGCTCCCGGATGCTGTTTTTTGTTTTTTTAAAGAGAAGTTAGAAGAAAAAACTGCTTTCTGAAATAAATAAAGTAAATTAAAAATCTCCCACCCTAAATAAGGTGAGAGATTGGAGTTTTGAATTTTTTATTTTGCAGTATGTAGTAGTGTATATAAACTATGTATTATTCTGCTTCTGGAGTATTGTCTACATCTGAATCATCAGCAACTGCTACGATTGCTTCTGCTTTAGAGAAGCTTGCAATACGTTTAGCACCTACATATTTTTTACCCCAGTAATATTTGTCGTTGATATTTGTTTTTATAACACCCTTGCTTGTTGAAGCATGGATGAATTTTCCTGAACCAATGTAAATCCCTACATGAGAGATGCGTTTGCCTGATGTATTGAAAAATACTAAATCGCCCGGCTCTAAATCTTCCTTACTAACTTTAGTACCTTGATTGTACATTTCTGAAGATGTACGTTTTAATGATGTAATACCCATTTCTTTAAATACATGACGTACATAGCCTGAACAATCAAAGCCCTTTGCTGAAGTTCCGCCGTAAGAATAGCGAACACCCAAATATTTAGAAGATACTTCTTTTAATTCTTCAATCGAATATGCTGTTTTTGCAGAAGCTTCATTTTCATTCACCGGTACGAAGAAAATAACGAAGGCAGCTGCCAAAACAAGTACGGTATTGCGTAATAATTTCAAGTAATCCATCGTGTTCCTCCAACCAGTCAATTAATTTTCTGATAACTTAACTGATATTAGGTTAACACGAGATTATATTCAATAACATTACAGTTATGTAACAACAAAGTTACATTTACCCGTTATCAAATAGTTTTAAACATTGCCAAAGAACCTATTTTAATTAGGATTTTCAAACTATTAACTACACAATTACCGTTATTAATTGTAATATTAACCAATATTTCAATCTTTTTTTGTAACATTTGTAACATTATCACGAATTTATGTAACAAAAAAAGAACTAAAAAGCGATCTTTCAACATCACTTAATAGTTCTTCATCATTTTACTTTAAATTATTAATGCGTTTATACGCGACAAAGCGCTCTGCCCAATACTTTTCTTGTACATTCGAAATCGTAATCCCTTTTGAGCCTGCATGGATAAATTCATTGTTTCCAATATAGATGCCCATATGTGAGATTGTTGGGATAAATGTATTTTTGAAAAAAACTAAATCGCCCGGCACAGGTTGAGTTACTTTAGTCGTATCTTGCTCGAAATACAAAAGGCTGCTTTTACGGTCCATTTGGATACCAACAGAATTAAATATGTAGTTTACAAATCCGCTACAGTCAAATCCGTCAATTGTCGTTCCACCATATTTATAAGGAGTGCCTATTACTGCGTTAGCCGCTTGAATAGCTTGTGCATAAAGACGCTCTGTTTGCTGCGTAACCTTCCCAGGCATTGCAGACTCCTTCTTCAGCTGTTTTTCAATTGCTTCATCTGCTGTTTGATTAAAAGTGATTTCTGCTTCAACCGTTTTGGCAGTCGGTGCTTCAACTGCTGAATCTTTTGTTGATTTCTGGCTGATTGTCAGTTTTTGGCCAACTTTTATCGCATCGGATTCTAAATTGTTCAGTTGTTTAATACTTGCTACCGATATACTATATTTTTGGGCGATTTTTGTTAAATTATCCCCTTTACTAACAGTATGAGAGATTGTATTTTGCGGGCTTTTGACTTTCTCCTCTACAACTGATGATGCTGTCGCGTTAATCGATTTGCTCACTGTACTTACTGCACTGTTTGCTGGCGCAACAACCAGTTTTTGTGCAATAAAAATGCCGTCTTGTGACAGCTTGTTCCATTTTCGTAGGTCATTAATCGTCGTGTTGTGAGCTTTCGCAATTTTTGTTAACGTATCGCCTTGCTTCACCGTATAGGTAGACGCTGCTTCTGCATCTGGTGCGACAAATAGTGCAAGTGAAAATGCTGCGCCTGTCAGCATTATCTTCCATTTATTACTCAAGATGAAAACTCCCCCACTCTATAAACCTATTTTTACTCTATTTTACATAATTTCCAATAGAATATACAACCCTCTTTTAATAAGAAAATTCATCCACTGGTTCTATATTTTCAATACTATTATATCCGAATATTAATATCACTTACTAGAAGTTCACTAACATTTCATAGACACTGGCTTGACGCAAATTGATTTCAGAAAATATGCTTGTATTTTAATAATTTTATGATAGAATTAGTTCTTGTTAAAAGATTTAAATTTTTAGAAAACTTAGTATTTTCAAATTAAAGGAGTTTAGTCAACATGAATAGCAAGTCAAGTTTTTTCCGTGAGAATATCGCGGTCGGTTTTATGTTATTTGCATTGTTCCTAGGTGCAGGTAATATCATATTTCCACCACAGTTAGGTCAAATGGCGGGGGAAAATATTGTCATATCCATGATCGGATTTCTAATAACAGGAGTCGGGTTGCCTCTATTAGGTATTATTGCCGTCGCAAAAAACGGCGGAGACTTGGAAATATTGGCAGGTCGAATTAATCCATATTTCGGTATAATTTTCACGTCGATTATTTACTTGTCGATTGGACCATTCTTTGCGATTCCTCGAACTGGTGCTGTGTCTTATTCAATCGGTGTGGAACCGTTTTTATCAGAAGCAACACGAGGCAGTTGGGTTCCATTATTTATTACAACACTTATATTTTTCGGAATCACATTCTATTTAGCTTATAACCCGACAAAAATCGTCGACCGTGTCGGTAAAATTTTAACACCTGCTCTTTTAATCGTGATTTGTTTACTTGCAATTAAAGCCGTGGTTACTCCGCTAGGTGAAACTGGCGAAGCGCAGGGACCATATATTAATAACGCTTTCGGTGAATCATTCATTCAAGGTTACTTGACGATGGATGTTCTCGCATCATTAGTATTCGGGATTGTTATTGTTCAATCATTAGTTGGTCGTGGCATAACTGAAAGAGCAAGACAAGTAAAAATTACAATTTTCGCAGGTATTGTTGCTGCAATCGGTTTAGCATTTGTCTATGTATCATTAGGTTATATTGGTGTCACAAGTACATCGGCAATCGGTTTCCATGATGATGGCGGCACAATTATTTCTTTGGCATCACAGCAACTGTATGGACAAGCCGGTAAGATCATATTATCAGCGGTTATCATTTTAGCTTGTTTAACTACATCTGTAGGTTTATTATCTGCAAACGCAACATTCTTCCATAAGATTTTCCCAAAGGTTTCTTACCAAGTGTACTTAGTCATTTTCGCACTATTCAGCTTCGGAGTATCAAACTTTGGTTTATCGGATTTAATTAATCTATCATTACCTGTTTTAGTAGCAATTTATCCGTTCGCAATCGTACTTATGATTTTTGCACTATTCGGAAATCTTTTCAATCATGCACCTAGTGTATATGGTATGGCTTTAATTTTCACAGGTATTGTCGCTATCTATGACGGGATTAAACAAGCCGGATTTGAAATAGAAGCATATGATAACTTCTTATCAATCTTCCCGTTTTATGAGCAAGGGATCGCATGGGTTGTCCCTGCATTAGTCGGTGGTGTCATCGGCTACATCATGTATATAGCAAAACGAAAATAAGTTCATCTACTATTGAATGAAGATAAATAGGGTAAGTTATAAGTGTAAAAACTTGTAACTTACCCTCTTTTATTGACTAATGATAGCTTAAAATATTTTTTACCCTGCCAATGAATCCGTGGAGTTTTCATGCTAAAATATGGTAATAACACTTTCATGGAATTACGTATTACATTATAGAAAAATAAAATTACCGAGGTGGACTCATGCTAAAAAAACAGTTGTCAGCAATGCTGTTTTTCATCATGTGCCTGACTGTCCCTTTGACGGTACTAGGTGCTCCTTTAGATGAAGCAAAACAGATTATTAAGGAAAACTATGTAGGAAATATTAACGGTGATATTAACCGTGCAACAAGCATTGAACAACTGGCAGAAATGCTAGATCCGTACTCAGATTACTTTACGCCGGAAGAGTTCGATGAGTTTCTTAATGGTGTCGACCTAACCACTGTTGGTATCGGCGTTGTCATCGAAAAGGTTGAGAGCGGTATTCAAATTTCCGAGCTGATCGATGGGGGCAACGCAAAAAATGCCGGCCTGAAAGTTGGCGACATCATCACAAAAATTGATGGAAAACCGGTTGCAGGGCTGACAATCGATCAAGCTTCTTCACTTATAAAAGGGGCAGAAAATACAACGGTTTCTTTAACAATTTCACGTGAAGACGGCACAATTTCAACAAAAAAATTAACACGTAAAGCTTTCTCGCTTCCGAATGTGGAAACAAAGCTCTTATACGGTAATACGGGCTATATTTCATTGAATTCTTTTTCAAATGACACGGCGAGCCTCGTTTCAAAAGCAATTCGTGATTTGAAAAATAAAGGGGCCAAGTCATTTATTTTCGATTTGCAAAATAACGGGGGCGGCTATGTAACCGCAGCAGAACAGCTTATCGGTATGTTCCCGAAAGCTACCTATGCCTACAAGCTGAAGGAAGCCTCGGGGACATCTATAGTACGTTCGATAAAACAGTCGACAACATTCCCCGGAAATACAAAAATGCTTGTAAATAGATATAGCGCCAGTTCATCTGAAATGACTGCAGCGGCACTTGCCGATCAAAAAGCAGTCACGCTTTACGGGGAAACAACATATGGTAAAGGCTCGATGCAGGCATTTTATGAGCTGGAAGATGGCAGCTTTCTAAAATTAACGGTCGGCCATTTTTATGGTCCACATGGTACGAAGATAAATGAAGTTGGGGTTAAACCACATGTAAAGACGTTAAGTAATCCCCTCTTCCAAGCACATTACGATACAATTACGGCAGGCTTGAAAAATTACAAAGAAATGACTGCTCTAAAAAATGTACCATTGAATAAAACGTTTACGGTAAAGTTTTCGAACGAGCTTACCAGTTCCATCCGCACGTCTGAAATTGAATTAATTGAGCTAGGCGGAAACGCCATTGAAACAACTTTTAAACAGACTGGTCATCAATTATTTGTCACACCAAAGCAAGCGTTAACAGCTGGAAAAGAATATGCACTAATCGTTCATCCAAAGGTCCAATCAGCAAATGGGAAAACATTGAATACCGGCGTCTATCTATACGTAACCCCTAAAGAATAATACTATTTACTTTCAATTTCACATGGGTAAACTTGTCACGGAATTGATGCTGTAAATAAAGAGACGACCGGCAATGTCATCCGTTGCCGACCGTCTCTTTTTATGTAATTTATTGGGGAACTAAAACACGTTCCGGTGCAAAATAAATCATGCAAATGTCTTGCGCCAACTTTTCTGAAGTAGATTTATTTGTTAATAAATTCGTTAATGTTAAACGTTCCAAAGAACCAACTAAGCTCTCCGCAAGTACTGTAGCTTCAACATATTTCACTACAGGGTAATCCTCCAAATTTTTATTAATAAGTTGAACTATTCTGGATACAAGCATTTCCTTCACTACCGTTGATTGCTCCGAATCGTAAAATCCGATTTTTGTTAAATGCGGGTTCTCTAAAAAATAATCAAAAATTCGCTTAAGGTTTTCTTGAATGAATTGATTCCCCTGTTGTGCATCTACATTCTCGTATGAGACATTGGTGAATATTTCAACTAAATCGGTTTGGAATTTTTCATTTAGATCATGAAATAATGATTCTTTGCTCTGAAAATATAAATAAAAAGTTGGCTGTGTTAAACTAGCCGCTTTTACGATATCGCTAATTTTTGTTTGATGATAGCCATGCTTTGAAAATAACTCAATCGCTTTTTTCAACAGTAGTTTTTTGCTTTTCTCTCCACAAGAATTTACTCGACGTCCTCTTGCCATACTTCTCCACCCTATCTCTATTTTAGATGTTTAGTACTTTAATCAATTACGCCTCGGCGTAATTGGATCCAGATTTCCAAAATCCCACCGAACGTAGCTAGTGAGCCATTGCCAGCTGGCACAACACGTTTCGGCTTGATTTCCTCTTTAGGAATTCTCTTTGAAATCTGTGACATCCGCCGCCAGAGACCTTATCCTCATTCAGTAAATAGTTTTGACTGAATAAAGATAATATTTTCCAATTAATTCACACCATTATATATTATAATTATACCAAAATAAAGGTTTCTGTTATAAAAATAACATTTTCCCACATTATTAGCAGTTCGATTATTTTATTCATAAGTAATTTAAATTCTGTAATTGGAAAAATCGCTGTATTTCTAACAACTATTATGCCAAATCTATGAAATAGTACACATTTCTTCTATTATTTAGCTGCATTACTTGCTAGAATAATAAAGGAGGAGAGTGAAAATATGATAAAAAAAATGATGGTCCTTACATTTACTTTAGTAATGGCATTATTAATTACTACGCAAACAACGTCTTACGCCAATGATTTAAAGAACCACCCTCTATCACATGGGGTTTTATATTGGTCTGATTTAGATGTTATTCGCCCAGATGCAAATGGGAATTTCCATCCAGACCGGGCTATTACACGTGGCGAATTTGCTTCGTATTTAACACGTGCATTAAATTTACCACCTTCAACTACAGTTACATTTAAAGATTTAAAAGCAACTGGCGAAAGCACAAATGAAATTCAGGCAGCTGCACAAGCCGGGATCATCGGTGGTTATCCAGATGGTACTTTCCGTCCTAATGACCGCATCACACGCGAGCAAATGGCTGCCATGCTGCAACGAACGCTTGTGTATGCAAAGGTTCCTCTAAACGGGGCACCATTAACATTCAAGGATAACAATAAAATTCGTAATGAATTTAAAGTTTCAGTTGCAGCGAATGTTTACTACAACATCATTGCCGGTTCCTTAACTGCGAAGGGGATTTATTTTGAACCAAAAAACCCTGCAACAATCGCACAAGCCGCAGCCTTTTTATATCGTATGCAAACAACGATTGATACATATAGCTTGGATGGGTCAGATGAAAATGAAACTCCGACTCCTACACCCGACTTATCAAGTTATTATGTTGGTAAAATTTCAAATGGAGTTATCACAAAAAACCCAACGATTTATATGACATATGATCAAGCTGAAAAAGCGAAAAATGCCGCTTCACTTAATCTGATTTTTAAAGGCGATAAAATTATTCAAATGCCAAGCGGGATTGCATCCGCTGCAGATACACCTGGTAATACCGTTACAATTTATTCAGATTCCAACTTTAGAACGGCCCTTACTTATGCCTCTGAAGGCAGTGAGTTTAAATACTATTCTAGTAACGATAAATATGCGATAGTACGCTTGGCCGATACGAAAGGCTATGCAAAAATCGAAGAAGTGACCCTTACCCCTTCCAGTCTTGTGACAGGGCAAAACTATTATTATGTAGCGGGCGGTTTTTTAACACATAAAGTATTCAATCACATTACGCAAAAATATGTAGGGGATTATGTTATCGGCGCTGCTCCATCCTTTATGAAATCTGGTGTGAACTATTACAGCCAAGATGGAGTGAATTTTTACAGCGACTTTTTATTAACAACAAAAGCAGGAACGTACTATTCTTATTTCCAATTTGCTTCTGTCCGTCAGCCATCCAACTATACAGCTGAAGAATTAGATTCAATTATTATGACAATGTTAGAGGAACGTCAGGCAACAGGTTTATCTCGTTATGCGAAAGCTACAACAGAATCACGTTTAATCGGTATGGGAAAACTGTTAAAGCAAGTAGAAGCTTCTCATCATGTAAATGCGCTCTTTATTTTAGCAGCAGCGATGCATGAAGGGGATTACGGTATTAGCGCAAATGCTTTACAGAAAAATAATATTTTTGGCATTCGCGTCTATGATTCTAACACGGCATTAGGGACAGCATTTGCATCTCGTGATGATAGTGTTTTAGCATTCCTAAACTTATATGTAAACTTAAACTATGTGCCACAAACAGGCGGTTATGCTAAAGGAGCGGCACCGGGAAATAAAACTTCCGGATTGAACGTACACTATGCATCAGATCCATTCTGGGGCAGTAAAATCGCCGGGCATATGTACCGTCTTGATAGCCGATTCGGTATGAAAGATTACAAACGCGCTGAGTTAGCATTTGTCATTGATAACGGCGGTATTGTCAATGCACGTACCGATGCAACAGCAGCTTCAGCAAAAGCATTTACGTACAAAGCCAAAAATGTCGGTGAGACAAAATCGTTCGGCTATCCTGTAGTTATCGTGGACCAAACTTCGGCTTCTGACGGGTATGTGTGGTACAAACTTTTATCAGACGCAAATCCACCAAGCCAATATGTTTGGGTACGCTCAGACTTAGTAACGAAATTTACAGCAAATTAAATGAAAGCAGGAGCTGTCCGGATACGGAAAACAGCTCCTGCTTTTTTTTAAGTTATAGAATAAATATTTTTATAGATGTTTTAACCAATAAAAATCCCCTATAAGATGGCCTTTTTAAAATGCCTATCCTATAGGGTAACGTTTAAATTCTATTAAATGTGCAATTCTATTGTCCATTTATTATATATATTAAAGTAATTAGTTTTGAGCTCTGTCAATAAATGCACTTAAATCAACAAGTTTTACATAGTTATTAGTTCCAAATAAACCATCACCAATACCGCTAGTAATACCATTCGATGCTAAAATGGAAATATCGTTATGTGCCCAGTGTGATGATGGAACATCGTTGAATGGGGCTACTGCTGCTTGTTGTTGTAAATTAAATGCAGTTGTTAAAACTTTAGCCATTTCTGCACGTGTTAATGGAGAACCAGGATTGAACTTCCCGTTTTCATCTCCTTCAAATACACCAATTTCATTTAAAGCCTTTGCAGCTCCAGCATATTTCGCAGTTGATTTTACGTCAGGAAACGGTGTGTCCGTAACTGTTGTATCCAAACCTAAAGCATCTGCTAACTGAATTGCCACTTCACCGCGTGAAGCATATACTGAAAAATCGATTGCTGCTTCTTTTACTTCTGCATTATTAACCGATGCCACTACTTGATTTGAGTTGAAGTTGGCAATGCGTTTTGCTCCAACATATTTCTTTGCCCAATAAGATGAATTTAAGTTAGCTGTTGTAACTCCAGTACTTGTCCCAGCATGAATAAACTTGCTGCCGCCCAATGAAATTCCAACATGTGAAACCCCGCCAGTCGTATTAAAGAAGACTAGATCGCCTTCTTGTAAATCTGCTTTAGCAATAGATGTACCCTGCTTGTATTGAGCCGCTGCTGTACGGTTCAAGCTATAGCCAAGTTGTTTAAACACTAATTTTGTATACCCTGAACAATCAAGTCCACGTGCAGATGTACCTCCATAGACATATGGTACACCAATATATTTAGACGCTGTTGCTGTTAAATTTGAAACGGATGCTGCTTCTGCTGTATATGTATCCGTCGTTACGCCTGTAAAGATCATGAAAGACGCAAAAATCGGCAATAAAAATCTCTTCTTCACTTGAATAGAAACTCCCTTCAAAATAGGCCTTGCTCTTAAATCCATTATCCCTTTGCGCATTTGCGTCCAAATTTATGTATAATTAAAATCCGTGACAGTTCGCCGGGGCTAATTTCTTTGCGTGAATCTTTAAAAGATCCGCTAATAAAGCTGAAACAAAAATATAAAAATGATTTTTTTATGTTTCTTTAACCTATAAATAGGGTACCATAAAGTAATGTCCTGTGATTTTTCACTTGTGTAACAGTTAAATGATTCTATTAAATAAATAAAACGCTAGAATTCTGCTTTTAAACAGAATTTTAGCGTTTTATCGACAATTAATTATCATTTCACTTCACATGCGTAATATGTTTGTAATATTAATCACTAATATTTTCCAAACTATTTCCTTGCGAAATGTTGAACAATGTAAAACTTTCCATTTTTTGCCTTCTCGAATCCGATTCCCATATATGCATGCTTAGCATCCAATATATTTTCTCGATGTTTTGGTGATGCCATCCAAGCATTGACTACCTCTTCTGTTCCTATAAAATTCCGGGCAATATTTTCCGCAAAACTCACATATTCATAACCAAATAATGTAGCCAAATCCCACGGGTACCCATAAACAGGAGAATAATGTTCAAAATAATTGTGCTTCACCATATCCTTTGCTTTAATAATCGCAAGTTGTGTTAAGAATGGATCGAGTTCCACCGGCTGTAAATCTTTTTTTGTCCGAATTTCATTTACGAGTTCTAAAATCTTTTTTTCTTCACCCTTATGAGTATTTACCGTTGAAATATAATCCTTTTGTAAAAGATCATAAGCCTGTTCAAAAGAGTCAATTTGATTTTTAAAAGCCATCCCTCTCTTGGTTAACAAAGCAATCTGGGCACGCGTTACATCCTGGTTGGGCGCAAACTCCTTGGCGGTCACACCCTTTACAATATTCGCATCTGCCAAAGATTCAATATAATTTTTTGCCCAAAAGTCTTGTTGTAGATCATGGAATTTAGATTTATTCCGATTGTCTACTTCCACCCCATATGCCAAAGCAATCATTTTGGAAATTTCAGAGCGTTTTAAAGGCGCATTCGGGTAAAAATTTGGGCCATCCTCCAAAACACCCATTTCCGTTAATTTTGCGATTGCCGCATAATATGGATGATTTTCTGGTACATCTATAAATTCCGGACGTTTCGTTGATACCAACTTTATCCCCATTGTCCGTGCCATAATAACTGCCGCTTCTCCACGTGTCGTTGGCTGATTCGGCTTAAATTTGCCATCTTCATAACCCTTCATATACCCTTTACTTGCATAATCATATATCGTTGTGGCTGCCCAATGTGTTTTAGGGACATCCGTAAACAACGGAGCTGCCATAACTTTTGTTAGTGAAGAAACAGGGAGCATGAGGGCGGCGACTGTTACACCTGCTAGCAATAATCGTTTCATGCACCATCTCTCCTAATCAAGAAAACTTACTAAAAACAAATGATCGTTTACTAGTTTTGTGCATAATATTCCACAATGCCGTTGTAAATCGATTGAGCATAGAGTTCAATATAGCCATCATCTAATAATTTTGCCCGATCTTCTGCATTACTTACAAATCCCAGCTCAACTAAAACTGCCGGTATCGTCAAGCCTTTAATTACTTTGAAATCTTGACGTTTAACCCCACGATTATTCATATCTGCATTTTTTACAATTTGGTTATTAATATTTGTAGCAAGGATCAGATCTTCTTTCTCATTGTCATTTGACGTAATACTATAAAACGTTTCTGTACCTTTTGGTGATGTATTCACTGAAGAATTTGCATGGATACTAATGAACATCTCCCCATAGTTGTTCGATGTATAACGGACACGATCATCTAATGAAGGGTATGTATCCCCTGCACGTGTTACAAGTACTTTGGCACCATCTGCACCAAGCTTTTGTTTCACTAATTGCGTTACTTTATAAACAATTTCTTTCTCAATGGCTTTTCCGCTTACTGCGCCGGGATCTTTTCCACCATGCCCTGCATCCAGAACGATAATACGATTTTTCACTGGATTGGCTGACGTATTTTTCAAACGTAAATAACGTTTGTCCACATAACCTACTGTACCTTTATATGAAACTTCTACCCAGTAGCCGTTAATTGACAACACATCAACCGCTGTCCCACGATTTACTTTTAAAAGCGACTTCGAGCTGGCTGAATTCTTTTCACGAATATTTAAGTTATTTACCGTTACAATACCGACTGTCGAAGCTGGTGCTGCCGGTTTTTCAATAACAGGAGGTTGCTCTGCCGGCTTTTCTGTTTCTGCAGGCGGTGCAGGTTGCTCTGCTGGTTTTTCAACCTCAGGCGTTGGTACTTCTTGATTTTCGGTAGCACTCTTCGTATATTCCTTTGCTACAAAAGCAAATTGTCCATTATAGGCAACTTTCAGCCAATAGCCCTGATCTTCGAATACCGGAAGCTCCTTACCTGTATTCAGCTTACCTAAAATATTAGTTTGACTTTCACTCTTTGCTGTTGATCGAACGTTTAACCCGTCGACGGCTACGATAACTTTATCAATGGCTTCCGCTTCATTTGGCTTTACTGCTGCAGCCGGTTGTTCCGGTAAAGCTAAACGGTATTTCCCCGAAATTGCACGTGCAACAAACGAAGAAAACTGTGATCGTGTTACAGGACTCTTTGCACTATATGTAACTTTACTTCCGGCAACTGTTCCATTTGTAATCCCGTTATAGTAGATAGCGGAAATATATTTATAGTAGGGATCCGTTTTTGCTACATCGGAAAATGGTAGCGGTAAGTTCGCTGTTTTTTCAACATCTAAATTAAATGCCTTTGATAGAACAACGCTCATTTCATTACGTGTCAGCGCAGTTTTCGGTTGGAATTCTCCTTTAGAATATTCACTCATATATCCTAAAGCGACTGCTCTTTCCACATATCCAGACAATGTTGCATTTGTTTTCAAATCAATATCTGAAAACGATGATTTTTGCACAACTAATGGCGTTTTTTTCATGGCGATGACAACCATTTTTGCTGCTTGTCCGCGTGTAATTTGCTCATTTGCTTTAAATACACGCTTCCCATTTTCCATTGAACCCTCCAACACGCCAAGCTCAACAAGATACATGATTTCTTCATATTGCGGATGCGAGGAAGAAAGATCCTTAAAGGAAATTGTTGCTGCTTGTGTGCTTTGTACTGTTAAAAACGAGAAGAGAAATACTGCTACTAGTATGCTGATTTTTTTTATAAACACGTTCTAATCCTCCTTCAGCCTTCATATGCTTCATTTTAGCAAAAATGTAATAAATTATATACTACATTTGTAATAATTCTATGCGCCAATTACGTGTTAAAATGTTGCATACTCCCTAAATGCCGTTAATTCCTTGCCCTTCGTTGTCCTTAAATAACAAGAAGCAGGAGCGTTGTTAGAATTTTCTGTTCAACGCCCCCTACTGCTCCCCTTTTGATTATTGTTTTTGAAGTACTTTCGTTAAGAATGTTGCAAATTCAGCGCGGGTAATGCGATTATTCGGCTTAAATGTATTATCAGGATAGCCGCCTGTCAGCTGATTTTGGTAGACCGTCTGAATTGCTTCATACGCCCAGTGTGATGCTGGGACATCTTTAAACGGTAGTTCAGTTGTTCCTGTTAAATTGTACGCACGTTTTAAAATTGTTGCCATTTCAGCACGTGTTAATTGACCGTCCGGACTAAACTGATTTGCCTCTCGCCCAGTCAAAATTCCTTTTTCAGCTACAGCTGCAATCGCATCATACGCGAAATGTGTTGCTTTTACATCTGTAAATGCAGGTGTTTTAGTTTTTGTAATTCCTAGTGCACGGGCAATAATCGTTGCGGCCTCAGCACGTGTGATCGTACTTTCCGGCTTGAATGTACCATTTGGATAACCTTTTGTTAATTCACGAGTATTTAAATATTCAATCGTTGAACTTGCCCAATGTGTCGGCTTTAAATCCGTATAAATCGGCTCTTTATAACCATCTTTATAAACTGCCTGCAATTGGTCGAAGTATAAAATGCCTTTGTTGTTGTTATTCGAATTTGGCTCCGTTACATAAATCCGGTCAAATTTGACTGGTAATGATAACGTTTGCGGCACTGTTGCAGTAACATACTTCCACCCTGTCCAGTCTAATTGCCCTTGCTGTGTAAAATCAATCGTATGGTTTTCACCATTACCATCAATAATAACCCCTCGTAACCAATGCTTCGCTGCATCGCCATATACCCATACACCGATTTGCTTCGGTAAGCCTTCCATTGTTTTCGGTGCTTGCGCTACAACATAGGCTGCCTTTGTACCTGTTTCATTCGATGTGAAGTCATAGTTCAACTTTATCGATGATGCTCCTTCTCGGAACGGCTCCGCTTTTGAAGCTTGACTAATTGTTGCCTTTGCCTTCGCTGTTGAAACAGCCCAACCCGATGTAATATCAAACGAATCGATTACCTCTACAACTTCCGGCTCTTTTGTTACGCGGATCGGAAACTCTGAGCGAATGCCATTGTAAGTAGCAATAATTTTACCTGAGCCGGTTTTTGTCGTTGTGAAGTTGGAACCATTAAATTGACCGATACCACCTTCAACGGACCATTTTACATCAGCCGCTGAAATTGCTGCCGGATTTAAAAACTCATCGTATGCTAGTGAAACATTGGCTGCAGCTGAAGTCCCCACTGTCATCGAGCTAGGTAAACCTGTAATGGAGAACCCTTTTAATTGACCAGCAGGAGCAGTATTTACTACTTGCAATGTTGCAGAAACACGGCGCTCACTACCGCCGGAAGGACGATTTACCAGTACTGGAGCCTCACCACCCGGTTCACGTACTACCATAGTCGTCGAACCTCCGCCATCTAAGTTCAGCGCATATTTTGCTCCTTTTGAAATCAAATAATTCGCCAAATCCTTTAATGTCGCGCCATTACTATGACCTTCTTGTCGCCCGTCTACCGTTACCAGAAATACCTTTTTCCCTGTTGCATCGATTGCTACTGCAGTACGGTCACTGCGTGTTGTAGCAAATGAGGCATTGTTAGGCATGGAAATATTAACTTGGCCATCTTTTACAAGTAACGGACCTGCCGCTAAAATAAACTTGGCATCCATCCATTTTTCATCGATCTTTAAATCCACTTGAACCGGTGCACCTATTTCAATTGATGCCTTCAACTGTTCCGCCACCGCTTTATCTTGCACGGAAAGGACAAAGCCATCTTGTGGAACGCTGGAATTGCCGGCTTGACCATATTCTGAAACACTCATAACTGTCCCTGTAATTGAATCACCGAAGCTGAGCGACTTTGTATCTTTTGAAGCACCCGTAACGACGATTTCAAGCCCCCAATTATTCGTATTTGTTGATGCTTGACTCGCTGTATAAAGTACCGTTGTACCTGTAGCACGCTCATTATTGATTCGATCGATTGCTACTTTTTGGCCTCCAACAGTAAACGATAGATCCGTTTTGTAATAATCTGCAATCGCTTGTCCCGATTTTGAAATACCAAATGCAACCGGTTCTTGGGTAGGACTATTATTGTTTTCTCCTAAAATACCATAATTGACAATGACATTATTGTTTACAAGTAAATTCGCTGGATAGCCATTTCCCAAGAAATACGATGCATTCGTTGCACCGACAACACGATGCCCTTCATAATTATGTATTTTCGAAATCGCTGATGTTGTTTTTAATGAATTAATCGGATTCGGCATCCCTATTTCTAATGCCGTATAACTATTGGCCAAATCAATACTTAAAAAATTTACTGCTTCTGTAGTATTTGCTGATTCATATTTTTCTTTTGTATATAAAACACCCGGAGATACGTTCGTTTGCTTGTTTTCTATTTTTTCATCGAATGCTGCTGAAGTTTCTGCAACATATGCTGCGCCCTGCATACCTACAAACACGGCACTAGCGGCTACTATCTTCTTTAACAATTTTATTCGCTCCTCTACTATTTAACATTACGTTTCTTTCACGAATATATCATAATATGAAACGTAAAAGTTTATTTTCAGAGATTTGAAATAAAGGTGTAATAAAAATTGTTGAAGTTTCTATAAATACCTGACTTTTATTAAAAAGTGCAAACAAAAACAGGCAGAGGAACTTCCCCGCCTGTTTGGAACTAATATTTTGTTTCTACATAAATCGCTACTGGTAAGTTACTTCCACCTGCATGGATAATTTCCAGATGAATGACGTCATTAGCGCCACTCGTTTGGTAAACAGGTAATTCTACATATTCTTGACCAGGCTTTAATGTAGGGATTAAATAGGATTGACCGTTCATTTTAACGGCACCACTATATAAACCGCCACGTCCTGTAATTTTAATCGCAATATTTTTTATTTCATTTGCAGGATTCACAATTGGAACATCGACTTTGTAAAGCATTCCGAAATGCCCTGGATTGCCAACTGTGCCGTTCATCTTATCAATCGAATTTTCTGCTGTTAATAAGTTATCCGTTTTCCCGTTCGAAATATTGTAGCCAACTTGTGCGCTATCAACTGTATAAGCCGGTAACGTTGCTTTAATTGATGAACTTGGCCAAACCCCGCGAGGATGCATTGCATATTGATTAATGGCAACAGCTGGTGAATGAATTGCTGTTAATTTTGCCGTTTCATCCAAGCTAAGAACTGTACGTAACGTATAGCTTACTGGTTGTCCGCTTACAGAACGCACATCAAGATCATGTGTGAAACCTAATAAATATTTATTACCGATTGAATAGGATTCAACTACCGCTGTTTCACCAGGGGCAATCGTAATTGTTGGATTTTTTGCATTACGCATTGTCCCTGTCAATACTGCATCCGATAATGGCAGTCCAACATCAAAAGTGCTCCAGCTGTTGCTTGATGTTTGAGATGCTCCTTTTGAACCTGTTACTCGGATCGAATAATTCGATGTATTTTGTACCGTAATACCGATTGTTGCACGCTCACCCAGCTTATTAATATGCCAGCCATATACACGATGCTCTTTAACCGATGTAACATTGGAAACTTTATATTCCGCCAATGTTTCATTGTTGTTTTGAATAATTGTCGGAATTAACTCTTCTGGATTATCACTCACAAAAAGCTCGCGATTTCCATCTAATTTTGCATTTTCAACTAACTGAGGCACATTTAAAGCCCCATAAGATTTCGGTAAAAAATCACTTGTCATCATATAGTCGTATAACGAAATATAAATTGTTTTTGACTCATTAATATAGCGAAGTGAACCACCATTTCTAAAAGAGTCTACGATGAATTTCACCGGTACATACATTTCGCCTGCTCGAATAAATGGTTTTTCACTGCCACTATACAGTTCATTATTGACAAAAATATTATTGCTGTTGTCTGTAAAAACAAAGTTTAAACCTGATACCGAAAGTTCCAGACGATCTTCCGCCAGCCATGATTGGGATGTGCCCTGTAAATAATCCGTAAAATACGTAGAAGGGATATACATCCGACCATCTTTGGTGATGACTTCATGATTCATTGTAATTTTCGTACTGTTCATATACAGCGTATGTTTTAAATCGGGTAGAGGCGGAATAATAATTGGATCATCCTCACCTGCTCCCGGACTTTGACCGTCATGAACTTGCTCGTTTAATACAACTTCTACAAGCTTTTTCTGTTGATCCCAATAAACTTTCCCGTCAGAGTTTTCACTGACAAAACGCATTGGAATATATGTACGATCTTTATAAATGATCGGTGCCGCTAACATTTGGGTACGCGCACCGTTTACAAGTGCTGTTTTAGAATTGATCGTCAATTCAATTACTTGACCATTTCTTACACTAACCGCCTTTTTAGCTTTCGCATCCCAGCTAACCTCTGCGCCAATTTCTTCATAATAATCCCGCATCGGCAATAGCAGCGAGCCTGAATGATTTAATATAGGATCTTTAAAAGTAACTACGCGTCCGTTAATTACAACCGTCACTTTATTTTGCTCGATGATATTTTTATTTGTTGCTGCAAACGATTGTTCAGTATTGATTGAAGTTGTTAAAAATAGTGCTAATAATACTACTGTAAACCATTTTTTCATTGTAACGCCCCTTCACTCTATAAATTACTTCCCCATCATAGCATATTCTTACTAAAAGATGCGTAGAAATTGTAGAACTATTTCCATTTTTTATATTTTTAAGTAATTTTCAAGAAAGCTTTTGAATAGAAATTTACTTAAAGCTCAATGATTCTTTGCTCTTGCACCAATCCATTTGGTAAAACTGATTTTCAAGAACCAGTTCTTTTTTAAATTGTTTTTTCTTGTCCTTATTTATTCAGGATAATTATTTATAAATTATCAATTCCCCTATTTTCATCTGTTTTTAGTGTAAAGAAAAGCCTTGTAGAGATATTTCTCTCTACAAAGCTTTCTTTTAACCTTTCATCTTCGAAAAATTTCATTGAGTGAAAGGTACAGTATTAAGAACAAAAAGATATTAGTTATTTGAAACTACAAGAGAAGCCGGTACATTTAATTTGTTTCCTGCCGCATCTTTAACATCCATTGTAGCAAGTGCTTTTAATGTTAGACCTTTGCTTAATTGTTCAGCAGTAACTGTAGTTGGTAATACGATATTTACTGTATTAGCAGCTAGAGCTACATCAGTAGTAAGAGTTGAATCTGTCTCAAAAGCTACTAATGGAGTAGTTGCAACTGAATCGTTATCCCACTTATAAGCGTCAGTACCTACGAATACACCAAAGTCAGCAGTGTTTGTTGAAGCTTGGAATACATTTTCAGAGAATGTAAGCTTAATCGTTTTTAAGTCTGCTTGAAGTTGAGCAGTAACTGTTGGAGCTACGTTTTCTTTAAGGTCAATAATCTTCGTAGTTGTAGTCATAGCAACAGTTGAACCAGCAGCTTTAACATTTTGTACAGTTACATTACGTACGCCTGTAAATGTGTTTGAATCAGCTTTTAATTTTAGAGTTACTTTTGTTAAGTCTGTAGCACTAACAGTAGCAGACTCAACAACTGCTCCGCCAACAATATAGTTAGCTACATTAGTTGCAGATGCAGCATCAACATTTTTATCAAAATTAACGACTAATGTGCTGTTATCAGTTGCTGATTGAACGATTGCATTATCAGCAGCAAGTGCAATCACATCAGTGTTTGCTAGAGTTCCATCTGTTCCACGTGTGAATGTAGTCTTACCAGCTGTAGTTGCTACAGCAGCTTCATTAGCAACACCTGAGAATGCTAAGTCTAGAGAGTATTGTGCGCCTTCTACACTCTTATTACCTAATAAATCAGCAAGTTTCACGCGGATAACTTTTTTGCTAGCAGCATCTTTGTAATTAACAGCAGTTGCTGTGATGTCTGTAGCATTAATTGAATTAGTAACATAGTTCTTAACATATGAACCTGTTGCATCAACAGTTGCATTTGTTAAAACTACATCTTTATCAAAAGTGAATTCAAGGTATTCAGCTTTATCAGTTGCATCAGTAACAACAGCAGTTGAAACAAGTTGTGGTGCAGCAGTATCTTTAACAAATTTCACTACACGGTTAGTTGCAGCTCCAACTTCTCCAGAACCATCAACAAAGTTAGAGATTGTAACAATTTTATCTCCTTCAAGAACTGAAGCAGTAGTTACCGTTACTTTAGTAGCATCTTTAGGGTCAATTACAACATTAGCGGCATTAATAGTTTGGCTATCAATAGCTACTGTTGGTTTTCCTACAACAGCTTCAGAGAATTTGATTTCAAAAGTTTTTGCACCAGTTTGTGATACTGAAGATACAGTAGGAGCTACTCCATCTTTCGCACCTTTTTGGAACGTAACTGTAGCAGGGTTAGGATTTAATAAGTTACCAGCTTTATCAGCAGCACCAATAATTGTAGCTGTGATATCTTTAGAAACCGGTACATCTACATCACTTAAGTCAAGAATTACTGCTTTACCACCGTCAACTAAAGTTCCTTGACCAGTGATATCAGTTACTACAGTACCATCTGCTAATTTGAAAGTTGTAGAACCAGCGCTTGCCATTGGCTCAGAGAACTTAATTTTCAGTTGGTTAGCAGTTACTAATTCAGTACCAAGTACTGTAGGAGCAGTTACGTCTTTATTAATAGAAATGATTTTGTTGAATTTCTCAACAGTTTCACCTGCAGTTGTAGTTAATTTATCTACAACTACATCATAGCGTTTTTCCAATAATTGAGTTGATGTTACAGTTAATACTTTTCCATCTGCACTTAACTCACCTGAAAGAGTACCGTCTGTAACTGAATCGATTGAACGGATAGTAATTACACCTTGTTTGAATGCTCCACTTTTTCCATCAGCGAATACTGATTTTGCATCTACCGCTTTGTTGAATTTAACTTCAACTTGTGTAGCGTTGATCGCTTCTACTGATGATACTTTTGGATCTGCTAAAGTTAATTCAATAGCAGCTTCAGTTGTTGCGATTGCTTTTTTAGCCGTTTCGATTGCAGCTTTTGCTTTTGCTGATGCTTCAGTTGTGATTACATCTTTTGCATCCGCTACAGCTTTTTCTAATGCAGTAACTGCTTCTTTAGCAGTTTTCACTTCTGCTTTAGCTGCATCAACTTCTTCTGCTTTAACTTCTGTGTTTAATGCTTTTACTGCTGTATCTAAAGCAGTTGTTGCTTTTTCTACATCCGCTAATAATTCTTCAGCGTTATCTTCTTGAGCCGTATCGATAGCACGAGTTAACATTACTGCGAATTCTTGACGAGTAATTGAATCGTTTGGCGCTAATAGGTTACCTTTACCTGCAATAATACCTGCTGCTACTGCTGTTGAAAGTGGCGCTTCGAACCATTTACCAGCAACTGCGTTAGCATCTGCAAATTTAGAAAGATCTGCTTCACCTTCGAAACCGTAAGCTTTCACAATCATTTTCGCTGCTTCAGCACGTGTTAATTTACCATTTGGCACGAATAGACCGTTACCCATACCATCAACGATACCTGCATTTGATACTGCGATGATAACATCTTGGAACCATTGGCCGTCTTTAACATCTGTAAATGACTCAGTTCCTACAACTGGTAAATTTAAAGCCATTGTAAACATTTTCGCTGCTTCTGCACGTGTTACATTACCTTTAGGATTAAATGAACCATCTGGATTTCCACCAATTACACCTTTATCAGCTAATGTTTCTACCGCTTCTTTTGCCCAAGGTGCAATTTGATTAGCATCCTTGAATTCAGCAGCTGATGCTACTGGTACGATTGCTGAAGCTACTAATGCAGCTGTTGTTGCTACTGCGAAAAACTTATTTTGTTTTGACATTATTATTTCCTCCTAAGATAAACCTTTTAGTGACCGTTACGGGACGGCTCCATTAAACCAAATTAAAAACTGGTTTAATTTCTCTTACCCTATTTTTTATATGAATAGCGTCTTTTAGTTGAATTATGAATCTATTATGTAGAATTTCTTAATTCAATTTAAATTATAACATACATTTATAGAAATGAATGTTATTAATATTACTTTTTTATGATAAAAACATTACAATTATTATATTTTTATCATTATTATTTGGAAATCAATACTTTATATTCACTTACATCCATAATTTGGTCAATGTTTAGTTATTGGAGATTATTTTTCTCTATAGTTCCTTCTATTTAAAAGGAAATGAAATAATGCATGACATAACACTACAGGTTCTTCTACTACATTTTGTTTTTGCAGGTGTAAGTTACCACACGTTTACGGAAATACCATGCAGTTCGATCAATTGCCGTTTACGAAACAAATTACACTTTTCTATAAAAATACTAATCCTGCTACAGCCCCGGTAACAACAACAATCCATGGCGGTATTTTCCAGTAAGCGAGCATGCTAAATAAAATCACAACTAATGCAAAATCCTTTGCTTCTTTAATGGAGCTTGTCCAGATTGGAGAATATAACGCAGCGATTAAAATACCAATAACAGCCGCATTCACACCCATAATAGCCCCTGTAATTTCAGGTTGATTCCGTAATTGATCCCAAAACGGCAATGAACCGATTACTAAAAGAAACGCGGGTAAAAATATTGCTATTGTCGCAATGATTCCTCCTTGCCAGCCATTCATTACTGTTCCTAAGTAAGCAGCAAATGTGAAGAGAGGGCCTGGCACTGCTTGTGTGACACCGTATCCTGCTAAAAATGCTTCTTCACTCATCCAGCCTGTTGGGACGAATTCCTTTTCCAGTAACGGCAACACAACATGTCCCCCGCCAAATACGAAAGAACCCGAGCGGTAAAAACTATCAAACATCGCTATCCAATAAGAACCTGTCGCCATTGTCAGGATTGGCAAAGCTAGCAATAAGCCGAAAAACAATAGGAGACAAAATCCCCCAACCCATTTCGTAATTGGAAAGCGCGACTGTACTCCTGACTCATTTTTTTCTTGCTTCAGCAAAAGGTAGCCGAGGCAAGCGGCGATTAAAATAATCCCTATTTGACTGAAAGCAGTTTGCCAAAGAAGCGTTACAAGCAATGCAAAAATCGCAATGGCTTTTCTTTTCAAATCGGGCGTCAGACTTTTCGCCATCCCGATAATAGCATGTGCGACAATCGCCACCGCTACAATCTTCAAACCATGAATCCACCCGGCGCTTCCAATATCACCCCCTGTAAGCAATAACGCAAATACAATGAGCGCCACTACTGAAGGAAATGTAAACCCGATAAAGGATATAATGCCGCCCAATAAACCGGCGCGCATAATCCCAATACCAATTCCGACTTGGCTGCTCGACGGTCCCGGAAGAAACTGGCACAGCGCAACTAAATCTGCATAGCTTTTCTCATCCATCCATTTTCTTCTTCGTACATATTCTTCATGAAAATAACCTAGATGAGCAGTTGGCCCTCCAAAAGATGTCAGTCCTAAACGTGTTGAGACTAAAAATATTTCGGCAAGTGTTACAATTCGATTTTTCTTTATTGATTTCATCGCAAACTCCTTAACAGATATTTAATGTGTTAACCCATTTTAATTTCTTTCTTAAAAGTAGCACTTCTCTCTCGCCTCAAATAGACTATTCCTTATTTTTTACATACTCTTTACATTTACTTTGCAATTAGGATTATAATAAATTTATATATCTATTAAACTGTGTTAATATATGTGTTATTTTCTTCAAATTAGGGTATTATTCATATGTTAATAAAATTATTGAGGTGAATTTATGTTCGAGTACAAGTTTTGGCATCATCTTTCGCACCCATCGCAACTCATACATAATCTTGAACGTGGCGAAGATCAAAGGCTTAGAGGGTATCGTAGAAGTTTGCTAGCTATTTTTGGTTTTACATTGCTGTTTTTTATCGCGCGTAACTTCTGGGGGATGAATACAGCCGATTTAACAGCACTGCTGGTAAATGGCCAAGGAGATTTATATAGTTTCGCACGTCTTATGTCTTTAATCGGTGCGATTTTAGCCGGCATTTTATTTTTTGTAATTCATTATTATGTCATTACATATGTGATTCATTTACTGACAAATATTGATTATGGCCGGATTCGGAAAATACAGCTCTATGTCATCTTTTTCTTTGTTCTTGAAAAATTGCTGACGGTGATAATTTTTGCGATTGCAGGATTCTCTACACCATTCACAATGTTTTCGCTGGCACCTATGATGGCATACGTATATTATCATGACTATTTATTGTTCTTCCTGAACCAGTTAACAGTCGCATCGATAATTGCGGTATGGATTCAATACATATTTTTATCGAATTGGACAGACCGGCCGAAAGCTTTGCTGTTTAAGTTAATCCTTATTCAGATTGTATTGGCATCGCTTGTTGCGTTCTATAGCATTCTTCCTGTTTTAACATGGATCGAAGGGTGGCTTGGTCTATAATGCGTACGATGAACAAAGTGAAAATTTTTAGCGCAGTTGCCTTTTTGTTTGTATTGGTGAATGGTTATCTACTATTAAAAGATAATAACATCATTCTAAAAAAGTACTATATTAATAATGTGCAATTTGCAGAAGCCGATTATCATGAAAAATTGCTTGAAACAGATGCAGTGGTCGCATCTAAATACGAACATTTCATCGCTGCTCCTGTACAGTCCATTAGCGAAGTCCTCGTTACACAAGGGCAAAGTGTTAATACTCTAACAGAGCTGGCTATTTATAAGCCGGAAGAAGCGGAGCGTGAAATTACCCGCCTTGAAACAGATCGCAATGCGTATGTAAACGAGCTTTCTGAATTGGATAGAATTGTTTCGGATTTACAAGACGAAGGCAGCACTTCCTCACCAAGTACAGCAACCGATTCGACAACACTGGGTGACAATGACATTTGGAATATCAATTTAACGCTGGAGCTTGGTATTGAGCAAAATACGCCAACAGCTGAAGGTATTGCTATTATTCAGCGTTCGATTGCGGAAACAGAACGTCAAATCAGCATTTTGGACAGTATGATTTCGCAGCTTAGTAATAATAATTCATTAACAACACCTGTTGACGGGATTGTGAAAGAGGTAATTCTTGAAGGTGATTCGATCATCTTCCAAATTCAGTCACTTGAAAAGAAGTTTGTGACGTATGTAGAACATAAAGACTGGAAAGAAATCGAAGTTGGTCAACCTGCTTCTATGATTTTGAATGAGGGCAAAGAAGACGAACTTGTTATCGAAGGAAATGTACTGGAAAAGCAGCAAATTCCAGCACGTGATTCCATCGCATTCAATGAAATGAAAAAGAACGATAAAGTAAAGCCGGACGATACTGTTTATGAAGTAAGTATTGAACCTGCCGACTTCTTAATGGAAACACCGATCGGTACACTTGCTCAAGCTACAATTACGACAATTGAAGCGAATGGCAGCTTCCAGGTAGATGAAGAGTGGCTTGTAAAATATGAGCATGACGAGTCAGTAAATCTGATTTATACAGTAGATGAAAACGGGAAAACAAAGTTAGAGCCAGTGGATCTTCTTTTCAAGCATAAGGCGGAAATCGTACATAGTGAATTCATGTATGGAGAGCCGATTGAAGAAAACATTGTAGAAGAAGAAACAGTACCTACCGAACCGCGCCTCACAACCGTTCAACTTGAAGATTCTAAAGAGAATGACATGAAGAAGAACGAAGATTTAGAAAAAGCGGCAGTATTTACAGCACCAATCGCTCCACAGCAAATTCTCATCGATGGCGATGAGAAAAACTTGTTCGCTCCAACATTCAGACCGTACCCTTTACGCACATTTGAATGGGAATATGTTGATGCGACTTGGAAAGACGCTCTATGGTATTTAATTAAATAGAAAATTATAAACGGCGGGAAAAGATCATTTCCCGCCGTTTTATTTTGTTTACTAATAACGTGTTTTGATGCCTTTTTGTGCGGGTATAGTCAAAAACGAGAAAATAAGTCACGGACAATATAATTAAAGGAGTCGAAACACTTGAAAAAGAGATTAACAAAAAGTTTCCTTGCAACCACTTTGTTCGCTTCCGCATTATTCATAGCGAGTGATGACGTCTTTGCCAAAAAGACATTTTATGACGTTGAAAATAGCCGCAATTCCCATACAGGAGCCATCCAGTATTTGAATGATTTAAACGTGTACGACTATAAATCCGGCAATCAATTCAATTACAGCAGACCCGTTCCCCGAGCAGAAGCTTCTAAAATTTTGCATACTATACTGTCCAATGATTCGAGCTTAGCAATTCCAAAAGAACGCACATATAACGGCAACTTTAAAGATGTAACAAATTCAACTCCATTTGCAAAGGAAATTAAATGGGCATATGAAACCGGTATTTTCGACGGTGATGATATCGGCAATTTCAATCCAAATGAAGCAGTAAAACGCTCGCATCTCGCTAAAATTCTAGTAGAAAGCTTCAAACTAAAAGGCAGTAAAATATACAACTTTAAAGATGTTTCAAAATCCAGCTGGTACTATGACTATGTCAATATATTAGCTAGTTACGGTATTACGATCGGCAATGAACGCCAGCAGTTTTTACCGAACAATAATGTTACAAGTGCGGAAATGGCAACTTTTATCTACCGTGCGCTGAATTATAAAAACACAGGTGAAGTCGGCAGCCAACCAACACCACCATCTGTTGAAACACCTGAATCGGCAGTGGCTACCTATAATAGTGAATATGACTTTGCCTGGAAGCAGACCGGAAAAAATCTTGATTTTGAATTAGAAGGTGCCGATAACAATAAGATTGTCGCACGGTACATGACGAAACAAGGAAAAAGCTTCTCCGGTGCACAAGACCTGCAAATCGGCAAAAATAATGCAAACGATGTTAAAGCAAAGTACGGAACGGAAAATGCCAATGTACGTCGCGGAAATATTGTATACAATACACAAGCATCCAAAGAATATAATTTCTATTTAATAGGTGACTATTACGTAACATTTTTCTATGATATTCATAAAAATAATGTCATTCGCTCCATCCTTTATGTCCAAAAAGACTATGAAGTGAACAAAGATGGCTTTTACGGTGATATATCGGATACGCAAAAACATTCCGAACAGCTGATGGTCGAGCTGATGAACCAGGCACGTGCTGCTGAAGGTGTTCATCCGCTTACCCATTCACCGCAATGGGCTGCGATCGCACGTAAACATAGTAAAGATATGATCGACAATAATTATTTCTCTCATACAAGTCTTACAGGTACTACACCATATGACCGTATGATCAGCGGCGGTATGAGTAAATCCGAACTTAGAATATCGGGCGAAAATATTTCGTATGGTCACTACAATGTAATTTATGCCCATGAAGGCTTCATGAATAGTAAAGGACACCGCGATAACCTTTTACAGCCTGCTTATAACCATGCCATAGTCGGTTTGGAGTACAGCAGCAGAAAGAGTCCTTACTTTACGATTAATTTCTATTAAAGTAATAAATCCAGTCCCTCTTCATTATAAAGAGAGACTGGATTTTTAAATTATGCCTTTGTTACTTCCACACGATTTCGCCCGTTCTTTTTCGCTTTATATAAAGCTTCATCCGCTTTTGCAATAATATCTTTTAGTTCTTCACCATGTAGCGGATAATGCGCAACACCAGCCGAAAATGTGAGAGCTTTCCCTTCAGGACTGATTATTTGCTGAACATTTTTCCGAAGCGATTCAACGCGTTCATAAGCATCTTCAATTGTTGTTTCTGCATAGACAAGAATAAATTCTTCTCCCCCGTAACGACAAGCCAAATCTCCTTCCTGTAAGGATTCTTTTAGTTTGCTTGCTAAAACTTGCAGTACTTCATCCCCTGCAAGATGCCCGTATGTGTCATTAATAGATTTAAACCAGTCCACGTCCAACATGACGAGTGTATAGTTTTGTTGCTGCTCTGTAAGCACTTTCATTTTCTTTTCAAAAGTATGGCGGTTCAATAGCTTAGTTAGTGAATCGATTGATGTCTCTTCCTTCAATGTATTCACTTTACCATGTAAAACCGAAAAACTATGGATGAGCGCTTCTTGTATTTTATTCACTTCGTAATACCAGGCCCGGATTCCCTTCAGCTTCTTCATCTCCTGATCTTTCACACTGTTTTCCGAGATTTCCGCTATTTTTTCTAGGGGACGAACAATATGACTGGCCAATAAAAACACGAAAATCGTAGAGAATATAATGAAAGGCAAACCAATTTTAAATATACTTACCACTTGTTGACCTACCATACTAAGCGCTTCATCATACGGTGTTTGGACAATAATCCCCCACCGTGTTGCTTCACTTTGGCTATAACCCGCGAGCATCGGCTGATCAAATGCATTAACAGCTACTAACCCACCATGTTTTCCCTTTAATAATTGAACAACTACCTCGCTTGTGGAAGCATCTACCCCCAATCTTTCTTTTTGAGGATGATAAATAATTTTCCCTTTGTTATCGACAACATACACATAAGACCCATTTTCATAGGGGTGTTCACCTAGAAGCGATTCAAAAATATTGGAGTCATACAGGTAGATAGTGCCGCTTAAAACCCCTTTAAATGCGCCCAGTTCATCATAAATAGGCATGGAAATAACAATTACTTTACGTCCAGTCGGCGAAACATATGGGTCCGAAATAAAAGGTTCATGCTTATCATAATTTTCCAGTCTCTTTGTGGAGAGAACCTTCTTTCCAGCTTCACCGAGTGATTCCGGTGCATTCACCATAATATTGCCTTCCGTATCAACGATGAGGACAGAACTAAATGTATCCCCTTGTAAATACAGACGGTTTGCTGTTTCCTGCAATTTGTTTATATTATCAAAGTCATAGGCAAGCTCAGCTGCACTATAACGCATCGTGTTTGTTGAATTAATAATAAACTTATCTACTGTTTCCGCTAATTTCAGCGCGTATACCCGATTATTTTCCAGTGTCTGTTCTTGCATTAACTTCATATTCCCTTTGTAGCTGCTGTAAACACTGATAAGCGTTGAAAGTACAAAGGCAAGGGCAATGACTGAAATAAACAAGTATTTTAATTTAATGATATTACGTAACGAAAACATTACAATCTCCTAGTCCAAATATAGGCAGATATATTTGATTTAATATAATTGCTAGTATTATAACATAATCGCGGCTAATACTAATCCGGCTTGTGCAACATAATTATGTCAATATTGTTAGGGATTTAAGTATTCAACTAGTAAAAAAGCATCACCAAATCGTATTACTGATTTGGCGATGCTGCTCGTTCTATCATTTAAACTCGATTGTTTCTGGTGATGCCCCTTTAGTATACGTAATAGTCGCATCGGATGGCAGATTGCGTATTTCTTTCACATGATTACCTTCAATAATAATTTTCCCGATTTTTGTTCCTTTAAAATCAATAATTGCATTCCCTTTTTTCGGACTGATCGTTACTGTTTTATCAGCAAACCCTGTCCCGTGGAATTCGGCATATTCACTAAATACGGCAATGCCGTTTTTAATATCTGTATTTTCACCTAATGTAAGTGAAATACTTGGGCGGTTCATAATTAACTTTCCTGTTTTATAATTTTTATAATTGTACACATTTTCCGGGACGATTGGCTCCGGTCCTTCTTCTTTACCAGACTTCAAATCAATTTGAACTAGGACCGGATCATGATCAGATGCGCGGCCCTGCGCTTCAGTAAAGTTCGCATTTATATGAATCATATCGATCTCCGTTACTTCTGCAAGGTTGTTCGATACTAAAATATGATCCAGCACTTGGTTGTTACCTTGGAAGTAGTAGCTGAAACGGTCTTCCACAGGAGCCTTGTCCACCATATTTGTTAAAACGCCGCCTTTTAACGTCTCCAGAGCCGTTGTAAATTCAAAGTCATTCATATCACCTGCTACGACAATGTTAACGTCCGGATCTTTTGCACGTCCTTCATCGATAAAATCATTGATTACCTGTGCAAGCTCTATACGCTCTGGCTCTGACCCTAAAACTGGCGGCTGTGTTGGACCCCATAATGAATCATCTCCGCCTTTAGAATTCAAATGGGCACCAATAACGACAATGCGCTCTTCCTGGAATTCAAATTCCGCCGCAATCGGTTTACGTGTATCTTCGAATTTTGAAGGACTTACAAAACCTGGATTCAATGTAAGGCTGCCATCTGCTGTCCATGCATTCGCCTGATTGCCTGTTCCTTTTGTACCGTCAACAAGTGAAACTCGTTCCGGGTTGTACAAGTAGCCTACACGGATATTTCCTCCCGGTGCACCACCGCTTGTATTATTTATCGGCATCACATCAATCCAGTCATACTGAGGACCACCGGCTACTTTTATTTCGTTAATTAATCGCAAGTAGCTTTCCGATGCATCAGCATTGCCTGAATCTGTTTGTCCGTCATTATCCTGTACTTCCACCAATGTAATAATATCCGGTGACTTCATATTATTTACAAATGTTGAAGCGATTTTTGCTGCTTTTTCATCGGATGTATTATCCTTGTTATTCGAGAAATTTTCGATATTGTAAGCTGCCAGATTCAGCTTGCCCGCAACAGGGTCAAGATGCGTTACTTCCTGCTGAATATTTGCCTTTGTTATTTCAGGGAATACTTTATTCGTATTCAGGCGGTAGCCGTCAGAGAAGTTTTCTACAAATCCTATTAGGGCATCATTAAATCGATCGCCTGATTCATAGTTTTTCCCTGATACCCCTTCAAGCATAATTTTTTCAGGGTTGTAATCATCTGAAGCAATATTCAGACCGCCGTTGTCATTAAACGTATTGTTTGTTGTATTAGGAACGACGATTGGTGAATCATTGTTGTACATCGGTCCTGCTACTCTTGCATCAGGGAATGATACAAGCATATATTCGATTGACTCCCAGAAATCGATTCCGTCTTCCTGCGGGTCGAAAATTGCAAAACTGTCATTATCGATAATTCTGTTCGGCGGGAATAAATCTTCACCGATAACAAGTGTTTCAGGAACAGCATCCTTACCTGTTTTTTCAACTGATTCAGCTGCAATCTGAGTATCTTTTAAACGTGTATTACCGCCGGCTTCATTTACAGTACCCGTTACTTTCACTGCATCTCCAACGATGACGCCATGCGATGATTTGTTCACTTTAATGGCTGTTGATTTCACCCCATCAAACGGTGTATTTTCCTGCATAATGAAGTTGGAACCGTCAATTACAAATGTTATGATTCCATCTATATCGTTTACCTGCAATCCTGCATAAGGCGATGTATGATTTGCCCCTTGAATATCACGGATTGTCGCATTGTCCGTATCAATGATTTCATAAACGAATGTTGCAACCGCGCTGCTTGTTAAACCTTCTTTAACTCCTATAGCTTTAATCGTCATCGGGTCATTGACAGGAATGGCACCCGTATATTCTGTACTTGCTGAAGTCGGTGTCGATCCATCTACCGTGTAATAAATTGTCGCACCTTCCGTAATTGTTGAAAGTGTTACATTGGTGCCGGCTGTTACACCACCAGTATGTGAAGCTTGGATATCCTGTACTTTAGTCGTATCTTCAATAATACGAATCGGAAGAAGCTGGTGGTTAGTATACTGACCAACGATACCTGTAATTTCTCCGTACATTTTTCCACTTACTAAACCTGAATTTCTTAATTTATCATAAATTGCAAATGAGCCGGCAGTATCTGTTCCCGTGAAATTTTGGCCGGATCCGGTAATCTCTACATTTTTCAGTGTTACTAAACGTGACTCATTGTTTTCCGCAATACCTTCACTCATAACTACTTGCGGCTCTGGTAAAGTCGCCGCTGTTGGCGTACCAACAAGAGAAATATTGGTTAATTGTTTCAGTCCGCTGTATTCATCAACTTTCCCTTGAACAGTAACAAGGTCCCCCACATTTGCTGAAAGGCTGTCAGCTGGGTAGATTGCAATCGCTGCACCTGTTTTATCCTGAATATGCGCTGTCGCTGTTTCCAGTTTTGCTGTGATAATACCCGAAACAATTACTTCCTCACCGACTGCTTTATTGCGTGCCTCTTCAATCGAGATAGCTGTTGGCGCTGTTTTGATTGTATAAGCAAATGTTGCAACTTCACTATCGTTCAGGTCTGTTGCTTTAGCGAATGCTTTAATCGTCGTTGCTTCATTGATCAAAATGCCTGATGATGATGCATCATAAACGATACTCTCTGCAGTCGGTTCAGACCCATCTGTTGTATAATAAATCGTTGCATTCGGTGTATCCGTTGATAGTTTTACTTTTGTTCCTTCAAAGACTTCGCCGGATGTAGGTGAGGCTTTGACATTTGCTGTTTGTGTCGGCTCGTAATTCTCCACCAATTGGAAGCTTTCAGCACCTAATGTTTTTAATTGGTATGTCCCATTAAAAATTGATGCAATTCCTGTCAATGTAACAATATCATTATTGTTAAAACCGTCAGCTTCAAAACTTGCTAATTTATAATCAGTACGGTTATCGTTACGAACCAATAGCTCATTGTTTGCAGCGTCAACTGCTTTAAATTCGAACGTACCATAAGTGTCAGTTGCTTTCAGTTCTTTAATTGTTACGTTTTCAAGTGTAACTAATTCACCTTGTTTACTGTCGTCCACAATTGGTAAATCCAGTGTTTGAGGTGACGGTACTGTTCCTGTTGCAATGTGCTCAACTGTCGGTGAATTAAATTGAACTTCCCCGCTGTAAACACTAGTTTTCCCTGTGACTTTTACGATGTCCCCGACTGATAAGTTAACTGCCGCCGAAGAACTTACATAAATATAAACACCGGCTGATTCATCCTGTACATAGAAGGCTTTGCCTCCCCAGCTACCAGGTTTTGTTGTTACCGTTCCTTGGATTTGAACTGTCTGGTCCGTTCCAGCTGCTGCACGAGCTTCGGCGATTGTTGATTCGGTTAATGAAGGTTCTTCAGGTTCCTCATTCTCGACAAACTGAATGATAGTAGGTGATTTCAAACCTGCATGGTTACTAAAGTATTTTTCCAGTGAACCTGTAATAACTACTTTTTTCCCAAGATGGCCCGGGTTCGTTTTCAATCCAAATTCAGCTCTAATTGAAGCTGGTGTATTTGGCAATTGAATGTAGAGCATTTTCGTGACATCGGTTTCACCCGGAGTGTCCGCGATGGCGATATTCGTGTCTGTTTCTGCTTCTACTACATAAGAAGTTTCACTTTTTGCAAACCCTACTATATAACCCTCTACTGTTACATCAGACTTAACGGAAGCCGGGTCGAACTGGTTGACCGCTTCCTCCACTCCGATAGCCCCTGTCGTCTCTGCTTTTACAACTGGAACGTAAGGTAAAATCATGGAAATTACAAGTAAAAACGATAAAGCAATTTTGGAAACGAAATTGAATCCACTATTTTTCATTTGTTTAGCTCCTTATAATTTATTAACTTGTCCTTTTTTAAATCTCTTTTTAGTCATCAGTTAACTACTGTCTCGCCTTCTACTGTTAATCCATCAATATTGATATTTACTTTAGGCGCATTAATTATGAGGTTGCCTGTAATCTTCCCAGTTCCACCAGTTGGTGCCAATGAATACGTCCCCGTAGCTGCAGGCTCAGTAATTGTTACATTCCCGGTTAATGTATGACCATTGAAATCAAGATTCACAAGGCTCGTCAGATTAAGGTCACCTGTTATCGAAGCCAACAATTTGATTGTGTCTCCCTGTTTGGCTATTTTTACCGCCTCATTCAATTCAGTTAGAGTTCTTACATTTAGCTTATTATTTACCGGCGGATTAGATGTATCACTTCCCCCACCTGTATTTGGCATTCCCGGATTTGGTGTGGGTGTACTTGGCACATTCCCGACAATAACCGAAAGGATTTGTGAAGCAATTGCATTATAGTTATTAATGATTTTTGCCGCAGTTGAACCGGTTGGAATCGATAATTCATTGATTTTTAATGCTGCACCTACCGTAATTTGGGCAGTTGGATTATTGACCGTTAACGTTGTAACAATCCCTTTAACTTTTAAAGCCACTTCTACTGCTGTTGTTAATATTAATTGACCGATATTGGCATTCCCTTGAACGTCAAGTTTTGTTGAGGATTCGACCGTAACTTTAGTAACAGCCCCATCCAAACTGATTAATGTCACCGTTGCCGCTACGGTAATCTCAGGTATTACAGCGTCCGATTCAATTGATACACCGTTACGTTTCACATATACTTTTCCAGCACGTGAATTTTTCATTTTTACTTTAGGACCCGTTTTTCCATCATTAGCAAAGTTATTGTCGATTGAAGCGGTTGAACTGGCTACCTGATTATCAACAATTAGATCACCTGTAATTTTTGCACCTTCAAATACCACCTCTGACACTACAGCTGATGTGATTGTAGCATTGCCCGTTGAGGATACATTTTTTACCGATACGTAATCAGCATTAATTGTTAATGAACCGATTGTTGCCGTTGTATCAAATATAATACGGGATTCGGCTGTTCCGGATTTATTTATTGTTACACTATCAACTTTAGTCAGGACGCCATTTTCAACAGTTGCTGTAATTTCAGCACCCTTTAAAGCGGTTTTATTTGTTTCAGTAAAGATAGATGATACAGAGGAATGGAATGAGTAAGTAGACCCGTTAATAACAATTTCGGAAGCAGTATAATTTTCAACTTTAAATGTTACACTTTGAGCAGATTGTGGAGTTTGTTTTTTTACTGATTCTGCACGTGTGATAAACGCAGCCATTTGTCCACGTGTTACATTGGAAGCTCCATCAAATAATGTAGCAGTCTTACCTGTTGTAACCTTATTTTCAAATAAAGCAGCAATTGCTTCCTTATAAACTGTATGCACATCCGTAAAAGGAAGCGCATCTACATTTTCAGCTTTTAGATTTAAAGAGTTGGCAATAATTTTTGCTACATGATTACGCTGAATATTTGCTCCTTGACGGAATGTCCCATCTTCATACCCATCGATAATCCCCGCCTGTTTTAAGGCTGCAATCGCTCCATAATACGGGTGTGATGTAGGAATATCTTTAAAATTAGGATTCATTACATTTTTTGTATCCAGCTGCAGGACCCCCGCAATAATTTTTGCAGCTTGTCCCCGAGTAAGACTTTGCTCCGGCTTAAAAGTACCATCTTTAAAACCGTTAATAATGCCTCGGTCACTTAAACTTTGAATTGCATCGTAAAATGGATGAGTAGGTTTTACATCGCTAAAACTGCTTGCTTCTGGTACTGTAGGTGCTACTACCACAACTGCGGATGCAGCAACTGCCATTGCTGTTATTGCTTTAAAATACTTCGAAGATTGCCTTTTACTCATAATTATAAAAATACCTCCACTCTGATTTTGGAATTCTTTTAATTGAAACAATAGTAGAATTTTCCTTACTATATTTCTCTTAACAAAATAATTCTAACAGATTGATATTGAAAACTATGTAAATTAATGTTAAAAATGTTTTTTTGAGTATAACTGTCTATACGCAAAAAAATTCCATTAGTTAGAATTAACTAATAATTTGTGATAAGGTAATATTTATGAAAAACAATTCAGTTTTAATAGGCGCAAAGGAGCTTGATAATGATGAGAAATATTCCTTATGTAGTGGATGGTGACTGGTTGGAAGCACGACTGGGAGATCCAAGTTTACGCTTAATCGATGCCTCGACTTTCTTGAAAATTCCAGAAGGAGAAGGATTTCCAGAGCTATGGTCCGGTTTCGAAGCATACAAGGAGGAGCATATCCCTGGAGCTGCTTATGCGGATTTACTGGAAGATTTCACTAATCCTCAAGGAAAAGCACCATTTACAATCGCAACGAGAGAGCAGTTTCTTAAAGCAGTGGAACCTCTAGGAATTACCGAGGAAACTTATATAGTAATTTATGACCGCGGTCCACTAGTGAACGTGGATATATTAGCATCCGACTGGTCGGCACGTTTACGCTGGCAGTTGAAATATGAAGGCTTTGATAATGTGGCTGTACTCGACGGCGGATTCCGTAAATGGAAACTTGATGGCCGCCCAACAGAATCAGGCATTTCCAACTATGAATCTGCACCATTTCCCGGAGAGCGCCGCGAGCATCTGATCGTCTCAAAAGAAGAGGTGAAAGCAGCTTTAGGGGATGAAAATATTGTATTGATCAACAGTTTGTCAGAAGCCGATTTCCGCGGTGAAACAACAACATACCCGCGCCCTGGTCATATCCCGGGAAGCAAGCATGCGTTCTTCGGTTCCCATTCAAACCCCGAAACGCGTTTACTTTATGATGATGCCAAATTACGCGCTACCTTCGAAAAATTAGGTGCACTCGATCCAAATAAAAAAGTCATTACTTATTGCGGTGGTGGAATTGCTGCAACATGGAATGCTTTATTATTGAATAAGCTAGGACAGGAAAATGTAGCGGTATATGATGGTTCGTTGAATGAATGGGCGGCGGATGAGAGCTGTCCGTTGGTGACTGAGGTAAGGGAGTAGTTCTTATAAAGCTTTGCGAAAAAGCTTTGTCAAACCTTTATGTTATTAGTCCAAACGCTATAAATTATAGCGATTTCGTTAATTCATTTTGTGTCCTATCTCAATATAACCCGAGGCACTCATTTCCTTTAAATGTTTCCGATTAGTTAGCCGAATTTTTTATTCCTAATATGACTCGTAATGACAAATAGAGTTGTATTCATATAAAACTTTTTAAACTTCATCCCATTTCTTAGACAGATTATTACAATATTATAATCCCTTTTAAAGTTTTCTTATGGCATTAGTTTAGAGTATTTTATACCAGAACCAAAAAAGCACGGGAACTCCCGTGCTTTGATTACTTACCGAAGAAAAACTTTATTTTTACATATGAACCTGCAATAATTGCTGCAAATGCAAAGATTGCTGTTGTTATTAGCTGTCGGAACCATGCTAAGCCAATACTAGTGACTATTTTTTCTGAGCTTTCTATATACTCAATGTTAACGTTGACGAAGTATAATATTATTAATTGAATAACCGTGAAAGTACCAGCAATAATGACTATTTCTTTTAAATCAAGTAGTTGATATTTTGTTAAAAGGAATCCGATTCCCCCTAAAATTGTGAATATGATAATGACAAAAATAAACGGATTAATGAAAGTCGTAACTTCAACCATTTCATTGATGTCTGTTTCATATAAGCTATTTTTTAAAAACCACGCGTATTCAAATGATTCGTTTTCGTATTCACTCCGGCTATTTCCGTTCAAATTACCAAATAACGATAAATACCAGTTCACGAATGCTACGTATACAGCTGTAATGTAGTACATTGATTCTGGAATAGTTGCCAAAAACAGCCCGCTATAGAAATCATTCGCAAACTCATCAACACTGCTTTTCAACGCAATAATTGCATTTATAAAGTGCAGTACAAGTCCAACAATTGTTGCTGCTAAAGCATACATAGCATATTTGAAATACTTCCATTCCCTTTCAAGTTTCGCTAAAATTTGTTTACCTGCATAACTAATGTAACCAAAAAATACAAAAGTAACAGCTGTTAGCACGCCCCCCGTAATAATACTGTCAAAAATGGACGGTAATAATTCAACTTTTACCTTTACAAAGTCTTCATAATAATCGATACCGCTTGCATTTGCCTTAAAACGTGCAGAAATTGAAACAATCGTTAAAAATATTGTGTAAAGAATTGTTGAGTAAACAATCCCTCTCCAAAAATGCCAATTATACTTTCTTGCCATCCAACCGTAAACAAGTGCACCTATTATTAATGCAATGATAGGGATGAGGACTAAACCGAATAAGACATTAGATTCATCAATTTTAAATACTTCCTTCGAGCCGATTTCTGTCACTTCAAGGACAAATGAATAATTAATATTATGTATTAATGAAATTAACATCGTAAATAGCGGGAAATCTGGAATATTCACATGAATACCAAGCTCATTTGATAAATAAGCGCTTATTAAATCTGCATCAAGACTATTCATACCGTCTAATTCTAAAAACTTTGAAATTAAACCTATATTATCTTTAAATTTATTAATAAATATTGCTGAAATTAACATAATAATGGCGATTGAAATGGTAACTGGTAAAAGTATTAGAGGTGTTTTTCTAATGTAGTTCTTATGTTCTACCGAGGCCTCCTTTACAGATGTTTTACTTTTATTAAAGTTTACACTGTTTTTTATTTCTGGTATTGCTGTTAAACCTTGATCAATGAGCTTGTTGACATTATTCTTTTTAGATGAAACTTTAACCATGTCTGTACCGCATTCACTACAATGTAAACTATCTTCATTATTAGCATTCCCACAAGAAATACAGAAATCTAACGTTTCGTATGTATACTTACGGATTAGCGAGTCATCAATAAGCTTTCCTGTTGCTGAACAATATGTTTCAAAATGAGCATGCTGATTTTGACAATGGATACACTTCATTTAGACTCCTCCCTGCTCTGTTCCACAGCACGGGCAAAACTGTACCTGTCCATCAATTTGCTCTTCGCATATCGCACATTCCTTTTTCGGAGCAGTTACATCTGCGTAATATGAATTTAATTGTCCACAATGTCCACAAAACTTTATATCTGTAGAAATCGGGTTTTGACATTGTACACATTTCTCTTGATTTTGCGACTGTTCCATAATGCTTTTAGATAACTTATAAATCTCCTTATCTAAACTTAAAATCTCTGCTGAGTTACTCTTAAATTCAGAACCTACCATACTATTTAAAAGTAATTTTTTGTGTACATTTTCACCAAGCTGTACCATCTTTAAGACACGCGCTTCTTTTTTTTGTAAAAGCAGTTGTCGTTGCTCCTTCACATTCATCGACATACTTTCTCCTCCTTAACTATTTGTGTAAATTCTATCCTTTAATTTTCATATTTACAACATTAGAATTATAAATATTGTATAATATGTAAGAAAGGAGGGACAGATGAATGGAAATTTGCTCGATTTGTGGTCAAGAAAACACAGATAACAGTCGTTTTTGTCAGGGATGTGGTAACCCATACCCATCTAAAACTACTGAAAAAGTACTAACCCGAACTGTAAAAACATCTGTACCAACACAAATAGCACCTAAAACTCGTACAAAAATGAAGAGAAAAAATAAATTGACTTTTACTATTATTATTACTTTAGCAATCGTACTTATTGGTGCTCACTTCTTCATTCAAAAATCAATTGATCCTTATAAACAGCTTTCGAACGCTGACCGCGCATTTATTATGAAAGATAGTGAAGCATTTTTCTCTTACTTCTCAATGCATAAAGATGTTTTAGCAAACCACGAAAGCTTTTATGATTTTATGAAAGAAGAAGATTGGACGAATTCAATTAGTCCAACGATTAAAGAAATGATTCGTTCAGTTGAACAAGGAAAATATTTAAGTCCTATTCAAGATCAAGAAGGCAATAACTTAATAAGCGTTGTCGATGAAAAGTATTTATTATTTTACAAGAAAATTAAAGTGCAATTAGAGCCGATTAAAGTAACAGCTTCTAGCTCAGTTCCGAATATAGAAGTAGCATTACCGAATGACGATACAATTACACTTACTGAAGATTCCGACACTATAATTGGAAGTTTTACACCTGGCATACATACATTTAATGTATTAGTAACAGATGACTCATCTAAACAAACATATGAACGACGAAATACAATTATCGGTGATGGAAGCAATGCGTACGAGCTATTCTTCGACTTTAGCGATCAAACAATTAACATCACATCGGATTATGATGATGCAATTATTTGGATGAACGGTAAAAGTACAAAGAAAACTGCCAAGCAACTAAAGCTTTATAACATACCAACGGATGGCACGGTGAAATTGCAGGCTATTACAAATGCGGATGGTGGAGAAAAGAAATCTGAAACTGTCGCTGTGGAAGACACACAAATCCATTTAGCCTTCTCAGATGTACAAGCAAAAATTAAAGCCGAAGAGGTTGCAAAAGAGAAAAAACAGGCGATGGAAGAATTCACTTATGAGTATGAGGATTATGCACGACAACTGTTTTATGATTTTAGAAGTGACTACAGCTTTGCATTAATGTACGGTGATTTTTCCTACGTATCGGATTACTTTGCAGACGGTACAAAGTTAAAAGATGATTACCGTAAATTTGTTATTGATCATAACGACTTTGGCTTTAGTTATCAATACGATTTCATTTCAAATGACATTTCTTCTATTGAAACTGTCAATGAAAACACGTTTAATCTATACAGTTATGAAGTATTCGACTTCTTTACAAGCACAGATGATAACTGGCATTATGAACGTCAAAAAAAATATACCCTTAAGCTCATCAATGGCCAGCTAAAAATCACCGGTTTAGATGATAATGCGAAAGTGAAGAAGACTAAAATTACTAATTAAAATTATTTGGCAGTAAAAACGATGAACACCTACGGAGTGCTCATCGTTTTTTTTGACTATTATTAAGGAGCCAACTGAGACAGGCAGTTACTCATTCAAAAACTTAGGTTACACAGGTAATGGGCAATTCGAAGGCTCCCCAAAAGTACCGTGGATTAATTTTAGTGCAAATGAAGAAATAACTGTAACGAATAAAGGTTAGCAACCAATCACACTATTTACACGTAGTGGTGACGTTACATTCACAAAATAAAACAAATTGAAAAACCCCTGAATATCCGATGGACAGTCGGGTATCTAGGGGTTTAAAGTTTTATACCATTACAAGAGCGTCATCCTGCCTGTACTATGGTTTAACGATAAACTGTAAATGTACACCTTGCCCAAGCGTATCGCCATTTTTATTTTTCAAATCTGCCGGGACAACAAGCGTATATACAATATTCTGAGTATAGTTTGATTCAGGAATTACATTTATAGTATTTCCGTTAACTTCAAAGTCCACTCCTACCTTTTCTCCAAACATATCTACTACATATATTTTCGAAAAGTTCTCATTAAAGTTTTCAACATCGTGACTAAGTGTAATTGCCCATTGTTTATTTATTTCTTTTACCGTTTTTACCGAATCCCATTCAACTGTTTCCGTGAATTTTAATGCAATTAGCTTTTTATAATATTGATCAATAAGGGTAAACTTATTTTGAGTATCTACCGAGACCAAAGCTTTCTCATTATTTGTTAGTTCTTCATACATCTCAAATAATTTTTCAGCATCTAAACGGAAGCTTGAGCTCAAAAGTATCATTTTCTCAACACTTGAGGAAAAAGCTGCAATTTTTATTAAATCCGGTGTTTCATCAGGAGGAGTAACTGGTCCTGTATTAGTGACAGGTTCCCGGTAAATTACTTCATTATTTGAGTAAGCGATTAATTCATCCGCAGTTTTATCAATTTTTGTCACCAATTTATTGACTAATAATGTTACTCCAGTACCGTCTAAATTCATTTTGTATAAGTGTGCCCCGCTCGAATAGTTACTAAAGTAGAGAGCGTCATTTGCATAAGTTAAATATTGTACTCGAGTATCCGATACCTTCTCTGCTTTTGGTGAGTAAGTATTCATATTTAGTTTATAAAGCTTAATATCATCTTTTTGATTTTCAAAATATAGAGTATTACCAATCGTAACCGGGCTACTTATTGTTCTAAATTCAATAAATCGGTCACTTGTCGCTGCAGGGTAACCATTGTTATCAATAGTGTGATCTTTATTAATCTCTTTATCTGAAATCAAAAAATATTTATACCGGACGTAATCAGACATATCTTCATTGTTACCGAATACCGGATCGTTCCAAGTCGTGTCTAAGTGATACCATTCTCCATCTACCTTCACTAAATTCCATGCATGGGGTTCATTTGCATAACCGGTCACATATCGCACTTCAAAATTTGCTTCCTTTAATAAACGGTAGGCAGCTAAGGCATACGCCTGGCAAACCCCTTTCCCTTCATTAAATAGAGCATAGGCTGAATGCGGTGTTGTTGAAGTATCATAAGAATAAGTGGTATTTAAAACAATATAATCATTAATCGCTTTAATTTTTTCAACCTCTGACATTTCAGGTTCGATAATTTCTTTTGCAATTCGCTTCACTTCCTGAGAAATAAATTCTTCTTGGGCGATTGTATTATGATATTCGAGTTTAATATTGATAGTCACATTATTACTCGTGCCACCATAATTGAATGAAAAGGATTTTACCGTTCCATTTGCGTAATCATTATTTGCTAAATAATCATTGAAAATAGTAGATAACTCTTCTTTTAAATTCGCCGAATCTCCTGAATACTTCACTGCAAACTCATTTTTATATTGGTTTGCTTGAGAAGTAATAATAGCTGACAAATCTCTTAAATTTGAACTTTCATATACATTTTGCTGCAACGAAAATAATTGTCTCTGGCTTTGTGAAAAATCTACTACACTAGCTAAAGATGGGTTCTCTATTGTAATATTCGTTTGCTCTATTTTTTCTAAGCTCTCGGCAAATGCTGGAGTATGGATGAATGCAATTGACGAGACTGTTAAAAATAAGGCGGCTGCATATTTATTGAATTTATTCATTTCAACACTCCTTTTTCCATTAGTATAACAGAATTTCAAGTAATGGTAATTCTTCACAAACTATTAATTAGCTCATAAAATTTAAAACATTACAATTATGTGAATCAGATGTATAGTTCATTAAGAAATTACATCGTTAGCTTACTGAAAAACTAAGAAGATGGGCACGGCTATCAAGAAATATATATAACAGGTCAATTACCCTTTCAGAAGGATACAGTGCTTCGGTCACCTGCTAACGCAAATATCGAAGTAACGAATATTAACTATAGTTCATCGGAAAAACTTTAGATATTTACACAGGAATTAGTATGAGAGATTTTAATACTTCTCCAGTTGAATTAAACCAAATGAGGATTGCAAAGTGCTACAGGATAAAAACTATCAAAATGTACCTATATGAATTTTATATTGCAATAATAATTGAAAAAAACCTGCAATGTTCAAATTAATGAATCCGACAGGTTTTTTACACCACCTAAATTTTCAAGTTCCCTCCTGATACGGGAATTGCTATAATAAATTTGTATTAGTTAATCAAATTGGCTATATGACCATAAAAGTCCTCTTGTTACCTTTGGAAATATAAGAGATGGAATATATCGTAAGATCAATCATTCCTAGTATCCCTCCTATTTCCGTCAAATCAGAAAGGTGTTTTATATGTATAGATTGTTTGTTCTATCATTTCTATTTCTTAGCAGCTTATTAATTTACCCACTAGAAAGTGTTGCCCAAGTATTTTTAAGTAAAGGCAAAGTAGAGCAAATTCCAAGTGCCTCTGTAGAGTATTTAGGAAATGTAGACATCTCTATTATTACAACCAATGATTCCAGTCGTACCGTTAAGGAAAACAAACAGCTCTACCATGAAGATAGTACTCGAACTATTTCCAATACACCACATTCTTTGATTTACAATCAAAAATGGTATATTGATAATTACGATTTCAATTTCACATGGTCTTATGAACCGATAAGAAAAACAAAAGTAGCCATTATTGATACAGGAATAAGCGAAGAACTATTAAGAAAATCAAATATTACCCCCGGCAAAAATTTTATAAATCAAACCGAACAGCCAATTGATGACAATGGACACGGCACAGCCCTGGCGAGTATTATTTACGATATATCTGGACCTTATCCAATTGAAATAATTCCGCTTAAATCCGCCAATTCCAAAGGGTTATTAGATGTTTCATCAATAATAAAGGCCGTTGACTACGCTATTGAACTTGATGTTGACATAATTAATTTAAGTTTTGGTGCAAAATCACCACATGTTTTAGAACAACAAGCAATACAAAAGGCTATTGAAGCAGGCATAAATATTATTAGTTCTGTTGGAAATAGTGGAATGGAAGAATACTATTATCCTGCAGCCTACGAAAATGTTTTGGCAATAGGTTCCATTAACCAAGATCACGTACGCTCTTCTTTTTCTACAACCAATGATACTCTTGATTTTGTTGCACCGGGGGAGAAACTATTAGTACGTGATTATACTATGCTTGGTTCTAATAAAATCGTAAACGGGACTTCTTTTTCCAGTGCTTATTTTACTGGTCAATTAGCTTTACTTCATACGAATGTGCTTAATTATTCTTCGGAGCAGTTAAAAACTTTGACAACAGATTTAGGTATTCCAGGTTATGACAAAGAGTATGGCAATGGGTTTCTTAGGTCTGATTACTTATTAGAATCTCTGCGAGGTGAGAACTGGAAAACTATTGTTACATCAAATCCTATGAAATCGTGGAATATATCATTTTCTTTACCTGTAAACTCTGAAATTCCTTTAAATAAATATATTAAAATATATGATAATCAATTTCAGCAACAGCCGATATCCATTGAAATTATTGATTCAGCCACCCTTACTGTTACACCTATTATCCCTTTAGACCCAAGCGAGTATTGGTTAGTTGTTGATACAGAGTTTCAGTCCAGTAACGGTATGAAGTTAGCGCAACCCGCTATTAAAAAATTTATTATCAATTAAAAATTAAATTAGATTGTTCGCTATCTAAAAATGCACCTCATATATGAGGTGCATTTTTAGTATTAATACTCAATATTACAGATTAATTGATAGTAATGGTTTACCATTCAATTGTAGAACTAAATGGATTTCCATCTTCACTAACCCAATATTGGAAAGAATCCTGTGCTTCATTATACTTTTGCCCATAAGTGGCTCCAGTCTCTGTTGTTACTGGTGGCAATTCTATACTTAGCGCTTGTCTGGATGTTATGTTATCTTCAAGGTTAAAGGCAGTAACTATAATATTATCTAACGGAAAATAAACATTACGGCTCCAATCTTCGCCCTTTCTGAAATTATAAGAAACTTGATTATCACGATACCAAATTGAAATGGTAATATCATGTGCATTATTTAAAGCTTTAATTGCTTCTGATTGTGAAAGGTCCCCTAAAGCTCTGTGGATTTCACTTTCTGAATATGTTGTTTCCGTTAAACCACTGGTGAAATTCTCCAAAATGACTTGCATTTCCTTATCAATTGCCGCTGATAAAGGTTTTAACTGTCCTTGTCTAAACATATGCATTACTGAGTCTAAATTTTGCATAACTGTTTCTTTATCCGTTTGTTCCGGTAACGCCTCTACTTTCTCCTTGACGGCATTAATTTCTTCAATTGTAACATCAGGACGCAATTGATCCTCATAATTATAATCGTGACGGTCATCACGATAAAGTTTGTTTAGGGCTGTTGTTGCTTCATTATATTTTTCAATATCTGAAGCTAATCTTGTTTCAACATTCATTATAACTATTTTCATTTCTTCTACTGAGTTAAATACTCTTAATTCATTTAAAATATCATCTAATACAAATTTATAATAAGATTCTGCTCTATTAGTATATTCTTTTTTAATTTCACGAATTAATTCTCCCAGTCTATGATAATAATACTGTGCTGAAAAGCCGTCATTTTTATCGACTGGTTGCAGTTCCTCTTTATACCTTCTCAGTAAATTCAGGTTCACAGCGTCAGAACCATTATAATCTCCAATCATATCACTTGCTAATAAACCAGATTTAACATCTGTACTCTCGACATTAAAATGTACTGCATAAGTTTTCTCTTCGTCGAACTTAAAGTCTTTTCCAACTTTCACCTTTACTGTGGGAATACCATTTTCATCTTTTGTCAGTTGAGCTTTTTCTTCTGTCATCCAAAATGATGTTTCATCTGCAATATATAAATATTCAAGAATAAGTTCTTCACTATAGACACTTTTAATCGTCACTAAATCACCAGTCATTGTCGTTTCTGTTAAAGGAATATGAAATTGACTTTTAGAAAGTCGGAACGATTCTACAACTTTGTTATTTGCATCCACTTTATATACATGTAAATCTTTTAGGAACCACCAATTAATTTGTTGTCCTTCTGTGTAAATTTTGGTATTTTCAGAAACACTTTGACCTTCCGTCAGTAACTTTTGATTTTGGTCAACATATTCGTATCTAATAGTTGCATCATTTGCATTCGTTAAAGATAAGGTAAATAATCCGTACTTTTCTTTGACAGGCATCGGCTTCACAACAAAATATGATTCTTTCTCCTCTTCTTCCATATCAATATTGACATTGTCTTTCACCTCATCAATATTTTTAATGATTGTTCCAGGACTTACTTTTTCACCATGTGCAATCGTTTCACCGACTTTTACTGTTCCGCCTAACTCAATATTACTATTTTGAGCATTTGATTGCAGTTTGCCAATCGTACCCTCAGTTGTAATTTTCACCTCTTGCATCGTGTTTACTAGAACACTTTTAAAATTCCCTTTCCCGCTAATTGCAACAGGATTGTCAGTTTCAATAACAACATTGGCAATTGAAGCATTTAGTTCAACTTTTGTGACACCTTTTTCAATTTTCAGATTCGGTAAAACAGTGGTAGGTGACTCAAATACTGCACCTTCAGCTCTCACACTTAGCGTTTCGACTAGTGTTGAACCTCCCACGGCAAAGTGTACATAATCTTGACGAATTTCTACATAGGCCACGGTTGAGTCTGTAAATGTAATCTTTAAACGCGTACTCACCGCTGCAACCTCACGTAAATCTGTGATTGTTTCTGCAGTTTCCTGCGTTATGAGGTTTTCCATTTTCACCTTATTAACATTAAATTTATCTGTTACATTATTCGTCAATGTCACATTTCCTGTAACGATTAGATTTTCCAGACTGACCTGATCTGCATTAACAATCAATTCTGTAATTACTGCACCATCTGCATTAAGTATTCCCGCTTTATTAAGCGTTAATTTCTTTATTTCTTTAATTTCGTTATTTTGAACCGCAACTGTGACTTCAGCATTTGTTAATACCTGCTTATTTTCAGCATTAAAAAGACCCGACAATTCGGGTGTTGCACTATAAGCTTTGCCGGCGATTTCAATATAATTATCTGCTAGTGTAATAGTCCCTGTAACTTCACTTACTTCTTTATCTTCTTGGCTATTCTCTTCTTATACTATTTTTAAAAAATAGATTTCGTTTAGAGCCTACACCGTACATGCGACTTTCACCGCATACGGCGTTCCATCAGTATATATTTATTTCCCCATAATAATTATACCATTAATGTATAAATCTCACATGCCTTTTTCTGATTTTTCCAGGTAAATTACAGGGGATTATCTTTGAATAATTGGTATAAAAGCAATGAAAACATCCGTTACTTTTGACTCCCATTCTTTTTCTATTGTTTACTTTCCACAGTATATTATTAATAAAAACTACCAGTTGAACTGGTGGTTTTCTCTGCGCGTGAAACGCTGGGTTACTGACCCACGTCTAAAGACGCTCTGAAAGGTCTGCCAACCGCACTACGTTTCCGACTACCGCTAAAGCGGTGTACTTATTTTTTCTTCGATTTAGTTCTTCCCCTGTGAATGGGTCAATGAATTCTTTCATCGTCATTTGATCCTCCAGGAGATCTTTCTGCAATTGATTTTTTATATATTCCTGAATGACTTTTTGGTTTCTCCCTACTGTATCCACATAATATCCTCGACACCAAAATTTTCGGTTTCCATATTTATATTTCAAATTTGCACGTCGATCGAATATCATCGAACTGCTTTTCCCTTTGAGATACCCCACAAACGCAGATACACTAAGCTTCGGGGAATACTCACTAACATATGTATATGATCAGGACAAGCTGTAGCTTCAATGATTTCTACCCTTTTCTTTCACACAGTTGACGTAATATTTTACCGATATCCGCTTTTATTTTTCCGTAGATCATTCTTCTTCTATATTTTGGCGCAAACACGATGTAATACTTACAATTTCATGTTGTATGTGCTAAACTTTTATTATCCAATATTGGAGCTCCTTTCGTACGTAATGGTTGACCAGACCTGATTTAATTGTACGACTGGAGTATTTTTTTTGTCCATAGCTAAAAGCTTTTTGAACCCCCCGCATAGCAGGGGGTTTTCGTTTCCATAAAAAAAATCTCTAGCTATAAGATCTTCATCTTATAGCTAGAGGTTAATAGATTTTTTGAGATGTGGCTAAAGAACCGTAAGCCCGAAATATAAAAAATAGCGCACCTTCACGGTACGCACGACGAACGGCCAGCTAACTGAAATTTTTTTCAGTTAGCTGGCTATTTTGCACATGTGGCTTGAATATTTTCTGACCATGGCATGTAATTATGTAAAATCTCAGGTTGTTGATGAAACGATATATTAGGTAATTCCGTCATCAGCTTTACCAAGTACTGATAAAAATCAATTCCGTTTGCTTTGGCCGTTTCAGCCAAACTCAAACAAATGGCATTCGCATTAGCACCTGCTTCACTCACGGAGAAGAGCCAGTTTTTGCGACCAATGACATTTGGACGAATGGCATTTTCAGCGGGATTGTTATCAATGGCGACATACCCATTTTCAAGGAAAACCTTTAACTCCGATGAACGGCTTAATGTATATTCAGCTGCTTTCGCAATGGCATTTTTACCGAAGAAAGGCGAACGATCAATCCAATCCATAAATTCATCGACGATCGGTTTTGCTTCCTGTTGGCGAACTTGCACGCGCTCTTCCGGTGAAAGATGTTTGATTTTTCGTTCGATATGAAACAGCCGATCGCAATACTGCACGCCTATTCGTCCATTTTTACTATCGGCTTTTAGCCAATAACGGCGTACGTGAGCCCAACAGTTGGCGAATTGAACATGAGGTAATTGACCGTAAGCTGAATACCCATCACAGATCACAGTGCCTTTGAATCCCTTAATTAAATCTTCTAATACAGCGCGCCCTCGAGAAAGAGCGCTCTTAAATAGAACGATAATGGGACCTTCACTTTGTACACTGCGACATACCCAGTTATAAGCGTTTGATTGAGCTGGCTTTCCATCTGAACGCTTAATTATTTGTGCATAGGTTTCATCTATATGCAACACAGATTTTGCCGTTAATAATTGGTTCATCAAATTATAAAGCGGTTGAAGCCAATCCTCTGCCACACGTATTACCCAATTGGATAGATTTTTATCATTTGTATGTAGTCCATGGCGCTCCCATTCATTTACCTGACGGTAAAGAGGTAAGTACTGGATAAACTTATCGTAGATAAGCTTTGCCAAAACAGTAGGACCGGCAATGCTTCTTTGGATTGGACCTTGCGGTGCTTTACCTCGTTTAATTTGAGCTTTTAGTAGGGCATCGTTTTTACACGTTTTGCACTCATACACATGTTCAAAATGTTGCACACGCTTCAGGGAGGCTGGAATAAATTTTGCCTCTTCACGTATCAACGTTGAACTGAACTCTACCATCTCCCCAAGACAGCAGTCACAAGCTAAGTTGGCTGGGTGATGATGAATTTCTTCAATTTCTATATCCTCATGAAACGAGTCATTTCGTTTTTTATTTGTCTTTTTACGAGTAACCGTATAACTAACCGTTTCGGTGCTTTGTTCTTCTGTTTGCTCAGGTTCGTTAAAAGACGGATCGTCTTCAAATAATGAGCCTTGTCCATCTGGTGCTTGATACTTTGATTTTTCTGATTTAGAACCGTATAAAGCTTTTGTTAATTGGCGAATTTGTTCAGTCAATGCTTCAATTTGTTTGGTTAAATTTTTATTTTGTTCTTTTGTGTAGGCTAATTGTTCTTCCAATAATTGAATCACTTTTTCATTTGAAGCGTTTCCCAAATCATTCACCACATTTCGTTCAATTTAAGTTATGAATGATTATACCACTTAAAATAGGGCTATTAAAAGATACCTTTTGTAGATTTTGCAATCGCCTTTGGCTGTTGCAGAGATAATCCTTCTAATAACCAACGAAGCTCTTGTTGCGAAAGTTTGCGTACCTCATTTTCATCTTTTGGCCATTGTAATTTCCCATTATCTAATCGTTTATAAAGCATGGCGAAGCCATCTCCATCGAAATACAAACATTTATAACGATCCTTGCTCCATCCAGAAAACAGAAAGATAGAATCACTATACGGATCCAATTCGAAAGAATCTTGAATGAGCGTTGCGAGACCATCAATTCCTTTACGCATGTCTGTCTTGCCGCAGATGATGTAGATGTTTTGCACGCTCGTAAAATCCTGTTTCATCCCTTCAGCTCCTTCATAATGGTTTGGATAATGCGCTCATCTACGCCATTGAAGAAGGAAATTTCAGCCACAGCGGTTTTAATTACACAACTTGGCTCAGCAGTGTATTGAAGAGAATGATTCGAAGAAGTTTCAACTGGAAGAGGATCGAGTTTGACGGGAACAATGGTTAATTTGTTTTTAGACATAAATGGCACCTCCTTTGATTGATACATTTATCGTACCGGAGGTGCCTGCTGTTTTATATGCGTTGTTTGATTACGGGCTTACAAAGAACCTTCCTCTGTCTCATGAATAATTATAGTTGATCGTAAGAATTGCCTAGTATTCTGTTCATCACTAAAGCGGTTGCAATTTTGTCTCCAGCAAGTTACCATATCGGTCATATAGACGAATAACCACTGTAGAATCTTTGGCAAAACTAGTTGTTACATAACTAAACTGATTATTGCCGTCGTAATTATTTACTGGCAAATTATCAATTGTAATACGATACACACTTGGAGCGACATTCAATACAATTGTATGGATATTCATAAACTGAGTATAACGAACATCAATATTATTTATATAATCTTGACTCACAACATGTACTTCTACGCTTGTTTTAAATCCGCTATTTCCGACAGTGCCTTTTACAATCATTGTACCGATCTTTGATGTATCCACCTTTTCCCACACAACTTTTTCTTTACCTGTCGTTTTATCATTGTATGTTACCGTAACTTCGGTTGGTAATGCAGGAGTTTCATTTGGTTTGACATTCACAGGTGGAACCGGCTCTACTGATTTGATATTGGAGTCAATGACATCCAACGTAAATTGGCGATTCGATGTCTGATCTAACGCGTCTGTTACACGAATAGTAAATGTATACGATTTAGCAATTGTCGGTTTTCCTGTTATTTCACCCGTAGCGGCATCCAATTTCAAACCTGATGGCATTGACCCCGAAACGCGTGTAAATTTATAAGGTTCTCTGCCATGAACCCCTTCTAATTTAGCCGAGTACTCACTGTTCAAGACGGCTGAATCCAGTTCTTTTGCTTTAACGGCTAAAAAACTTGTCCGCTTGCCTGTGATAAAATCCAATATTTGCTGTGCATCGATTTGAGTTAGCGTACCATCACCATCCACATCAGCCGCTAATAAGGCCGATTGTTCTGTAATGCTATCTCCTTTAATATGCTGCAAAATTCTCAAAGCACCGGCAGCTGTCGGTTCATTTTGACCAAGCACATCACCGTATGGAATTTGGTGTTCAATCTTCCCGTCCAATCGATCCACGATGATTGCACGATTCTGATTTCCTTTGGCACTTAATGAATCAATTACAACAAATGCTTCACTGCCTTCTGTAAACTTGCTTGAAAGTGAAATTGTAATATAGCCAATTATATAATCGCTTCCGCTGATGGTCTGAGCTACATTCGTTGTCGATAAAATATCGAGCGTCAACTTATTGTTTTCAATTTTGCCAATCGTATTAAATGCAAAACCATCAAAAATACCATTTGGCTTGAAGCTTTTGATCGTAGCCGCCCCATCATTTGTTGGAATGCTGATTGTTGCCTGTAAAGATGTTAAATAGTTTGTTTTATGAAGTGTTACTGGCAATACGACTTCTTTGCCTATTGTGCGCACCTCTCCGACTTCCAAAGTGGAGGAAATGGCCGCGTGTGCAGGGACACTAGAAAATAATATAAAAAGCATCCCTAGAAAAGTCATTGCACGAATGATTAGCTGTTTTCTCAATTTCTATGTCCTCCCTTACTCCACCGTGAAAATATACCGAACGGGTTCTTCTAATTTTTCACCAGTCACCGATAGCAGCTGATCTGTAATTTCTAATGTGTACGTACCTCTAGCATACGTGCCTTTTGGTTTCACTTTGAACTCTGTATTACTGACATTGACGATGACAATTTCCACTGGTCGATTATAACGATCTTTTACGCTTACCGTATGTTCATTTAAAGAAGCTCTGTTATAGGCAGTACTCATTGTAATGGTCCATGGTTTCGCGTTATCGGCTTTATCCTGATTCGTTGATTCTTTCCCGTCAAACGGTTTAATCGCACCATCTACAATTGTTACCGCAATTTTCTTCCCATCTTCTCCGTAAAACTGCACATTTTCAAATTGAAGATCGATTGTTGAATCTTTTTTTGAAATCCGCCCTTTAAATGTTAAAACATTGCCATTAATCGTTAAGCCTGTATCATTGGCAAAGGCTGCCGATACTTTCCCGGCAGTCCCCCCGTTTGTTGAATTCAATATGAAGCCTGATAAAGCCTCACCGACAACTACTGACGAATCATTGACCGTTAGTTGTGTAGAATCGTATATAACATCAAACGAACCGCCTGCTATTTTCTCATCACTCTTCAAGTAAACGGCCAGGTCTACTATTGTCGCACGATTTTCATAAACTGTTGTTACTCCGAGAATCGGTTTTTCTTTTGCTTCGATTTTTGTAGTTGGAAGCCATACCAGTAACAGACTAAGTATGACTAAGATTTTTGTCATTTTTAATTTCATGTTTTTTGGCGCAAATATAAGCACCCTTCCCCTCCATTTCTATATTATTGTGCTGTAAATCGTAGTTGTTCAGGAGAATAATGATCTAATATCAGTGCAAAAGTTGCTGGATCTGATAATAGACGCTGGATTGAATAGAATCCAGGCGCTACTGGTGTTCCTGCCGTAAAATTAACCGGATAGCTGCTCGAAACACGCTCCAGTTCATTTCCGATCGCATCATATGCGATGACTTCCACATAATCTCTAATCGTCATCGTTGCTCTTAAGAATTTGAATTCCTCATAAGCTGTTACGATATTCGCCGGAAGCTGCACACCGTTAACACTAACATTAACCTTCGCAACTTGTGGATTAGCAGCGCTATTTGTTTTTACTGTCCCGACTGCCAAATTTCCAGTCATTGAAAAATCAACAGATTGAATATACCTACCCGGAACCACTATACCAATATTATTCATATCATATAAACCGTTCATAATACGATCGTAACGGTCATTATCACTTACTAAATCCGCAAGTGTTCTTATACCCTCTAATAAATCATTCTGTTTCAATACTTTCACCGTGACACTATCCGAGAAATTGCCATCTTCTGTAGTCACCGTAATCGATGCTTGCCCCACCCCAACAGGTGTCACAATACCGCTTGGATTCACCGTTACAACTGCTTCATTCGAGCTAATCCATGTGACCTTTTGATTAGCGGCATTCTTCGGATAAACCGTATGTGTAAGTGTTGCCTGATTTGGTTTAAAGCCCGGACCATCCACAGTGAATAATAACTCTTCACGATCCAACTCAACAGATGTCACATGGCCATTTGAACCAGAGCCAACCGTTACATTTACCGTATAGACATTTTGAGTCTCGCCATCGTGAGCCGTTACGAGCACTTGTACTTTTGCTGTGCCATCTGTATTGACTACAGTATTCAATACATCTACTTTCGCGTTCAGATAATCATCCGCACGTGCATCTACTTTTAATGTAGAAACACCACTTGTAGAGCTTGTTGCCGGTACAATATGATTGAAGTAATTTTTCACATTCGGATTGAAGCCAACAACCGGAATATCATTAATCGCTAAATAAATCAAATTCGCATTAGCTGAAACCGAGCGCTCGATTAACTGATCCTGCTTCCATCTCACTGGACCTCTCACTGTATAATCGCTATATTTTCCTTTTACTTCTAAAATATTAAATAACGAACCTTGGCTTTCTATCGTAATATTGCCCTTGCCTGTTAATAAAACTTTATGTCTGCCAGTTGCATGGAAATTATACTTACTATAGTCTTTTTCATAATTATAGAAACGGTCACTATGCGAACTGTGGTATTCGGCATTGCCTGTTTGCGTAAAGTTACCGGCAACTTCCAGCACCCCATCGGTTAAATGTGCCGTGTCACCCACTGCTTTTCCAAGGTAACTTTGCTGGCGAGCCATATGATTGCGCATGCTGGCCATTGTAAAGTCGCCGTGCACACGTACATAGTCCCCGTCACCTGGGCCGTATCCAGCAGGCAACGTATCCATCGAACCATTGACCATCGTTAACCAGCCATCAGTAATCGTATAGTCGCCAAAAATTTCAACCGTTCCATGATTGACATAAAGCTGGCCGCTTAGCTGCTTTACATTCCCTGTGCTGCCGATTCCATCATCGAAACCAACCTGTACAACACCGCCACCTACATTCAGTGACTTGTTATCTGTTAAGCCGCCATTTACTAATGGACCACCGTTAATTGTTAAATTCCCATTAACCTGCAGCTTTCCTTCTTGGACATTCAAATATCCTTTTTGAACCGCGTCCCATTTCACCGTGATTTGGCCTTTTTCTAAATTCACTAAACCTTCTTGTGAAAAGTCCTTATCCACTTCTACAGAATGACCTGCTAAACGTAAAAAACCGTGAATTTTTTGATTGTAATTGTTCACTTTTATTTCCGGGGCAGTAGCACCGCCGTAGTTTCCGTTAACAAAGACATTACCATCTTGTACAAATTCATTTGTTACGCGTAGCTGACTGTTGTTTAAGTTAACTGTCGAGCGTGATTGCTGTTTAAGATCTTTTGCAGTAATAACCCCACTCACTGCTCGCAGCTCTGAACAAGACTGCATGACTAAATCGCCGTTTACTGTTAAATCGTAGCCGTTTAAATCGACTTTTACATTGTCATGAATTAATAATCCGCTTGGTTCCACAACATCTTGCGTTAAAGTCCAATCGCTAAATACTTCACGTCCCGAAAAATTCTGCGCCGGTAAACTTAGTTTTAATAAAACATCCTTTAAAAATGCCGCATTTGGTGAATGTGTATAGTTACCACCTGTCAATGTTGCAATTTCTGTTAAAAACGGTACGTCTGCATACAGTGGATCTCCGAAACTAATTGTATGAATCGTAATATCTTCTTCGTAGGCATCTGCAGCCAGCTTTTTCGAAACTTCATTATATATTGAGTTTCCAACCGTCATAATAACAATAATTTTGTCATTACTAGCACTATTTTTCGATAGTTCGTCTACCGCTTTTTCTAAGCCCTTACTTAAATCATTTGCCATGTCAGGGTTAATATCTGTTCGAAATTCTTTTAACTTATTTTTAGCTTGTACGATATTGCTTGTTAAGGCTAACTCCTTTGTTACCCCACCGCCAAATCCTACGAGACCAAAGCGATCTTTGTCGGATGCTTGATCCATCAAGGATAATACTTCTGTCACACGACTGTATTCTGGATCATGTTGTTGAATATCCGGTGTATCTTGAATTACAAAAACAATATCGCGCCCTTGCTCAATTGTACAACTTAAATTTGAATAATCATATGCCGCGTTAGCAGCTTGTTGAGGCGTACTAACCGTTGTCACATTCAAAGAAAACAATAATACAAACGCAACAACGATTTTCATATATATCTTCATTTTCCAACTTCCTTTCCGATATAAAAATAGATTCGTGACGAACGGATGATAGATGAGCATGCCAATGCCCCACAACTTATAAAGGAGTTTACAGCTATGAAAAAAAGTTTTTATACCATCATCACGCTCGCTTTACTAATATCATTGTTGATTCCTATTTTTTCGAGCAACTATGCTGAAGCACAAAGCTTTAAACAAACATCAACAAGTAATTCCGTAAAGCCGTGGACCATCACTTTCAATGAAGCAGTGGCGGGTGACAGAGATAATCTCAATCAAATTTATGTACAATCCGACGACAATAACAAAGTAGAAATCTCTATTAATTTATCGGCAGATTCAAAAGAAGTTATAGTCATTCCTCAAAATCACTATAATTTTGCTGAGACTTATACATTAGTTATTCCAAAAGGATTTAAATCTGCAGGAGGGCAAAAACTACCTGAGGATACGAAGATGCCTTTTATAATAGAAGGTCAATATATTGAAGAAATTACGGCCAATTTCAATGCACTCGCTACAAATATAACCGTAAAGGGTGCCGATTCTATAGCAGAAGTAAAAGTTACAATTAACAATGGTCAAACGGAAACATTGATTTCAAACGGCACGCACTTCTCAAAAGGCCTCCTCGGTCTAGTGAAAGGTGATCGTCTAAAAATACAGGTTTACAACGAGGATAGGCATTTACTGGAAACTCACTACTATAACGTTCACTAAAGGATAGAAAGGAATTTACATATGAAAAAAATAACGTCGATTTTTATGATTTTCCTACTCCTCATCTCTGCCGTAGGGCCGTTACCTACATCTATAGCGACTGCGGAGATTATCGACTTCCCTGGTTCTGTTTCAGAGAATTCGACAGAAAAAGGTACCATCAATGTAACGATGAACGAAATTGGATATCGACTTACATTGCACAAACACCCGGACAATGATAGTAGCCAAGTGCAAGTTGGGACTGCAATTACCGGTTATGCAGTTAACGAAGTAAATAAGTTTACGAATGTACCTGCAGGATTATATTTTGTGAAAGCTACAAAAGAAGCCGTTGATGGACAGCCGGCAATCGTAAAAAACTCTGGTAAAGTTCAAATTACACCTCAAGCTTTAACTGTTGGTCCTAGTGGTTCATCCAATATTATTTCTCCGGCAGTCAATCCTTATGAATTAAAGATAACAGGGGTAACAGGTCAAAAAGTCCGATTATATAATAATGACAACAATACGGTTATCAGAGAATTGCCCGTTACGACAGCGGGCACTGTAACATTTGATACGAACAATAATTCTCTTCCTTTCCCTGCAAGCAGTAAATATCAAGTCACACAAGTTGTGGACGGGGCAGAAAGTTTAAAATCAGTATATATTGAGGTTCAACCTAATAGTGTTGTCATCGAAAAAGTAGATGGTAAGGATTCCGGTCCAAACAATGATGCGGGTCAGATCCTTGTAAAGAATACAAAATCCGGAAATTCTCTGGAGCTAATAAGAAATGGTACATTAATAGATACTCGCACTGCCTCTTCTACTGAATTTACGTTTACTGGTTTAGCAGCTGGTAATTATCGTGTGCGACAAGTAGAAAATGGCGTGGGGTCTAAAGAGCCTTATTCAAATGAAATTACAATCAAGAATGAACAAATCCCTAATATTTTATTGAATGAAGGCGAAAACTACGCGAGACACTATACAATTGATGCAACGAATACTGTAACCAAAATTCTGTATAACGAACCGGGTTACTCGGTAAGCTATAAAAATGGAAAAACGTATACAGGTACAAGTTCTCGAACTTTCTGTGAAGAATCTGAAACGGCGGATGCGGAAGATACAGCATGCACACCGGTTTTAAAAATCGAGATTTCAGGTCAACCAACCATTGCTGGTGAAACTGAAAAATATACACCACCTGGAATTTACACAATTACTTATACAGCAACAGATTTAACAGATTTAAATTTAACATCAACTGTAACAAGAAATATTACGGTATACCCAAATAAAGTAAATTTATCACCAATCAATACGGATCCTAACATTCCTGATGATAAAACAGGTGACCTTACTGTACATGGAGTATACGCCGGAGCGAAGTTAACTCTTTTCCAACGATTGGCTGATGGGTCGGTAAAACAAGTCCCTATTGTTCCTGAAGCTTTAAATGAAGGAAAATATACTTTCAAGAACATTCCAGTTGGCGATAATTACTATGTTGTACAAGAAGTGAACGGTGTTGCAAGTGACTCTTCTGAAGAAGCACATATCAAAGATGTGACACCACCTGTCCTTACATTAACAGGTGAGCCTGAAATTACACTTGAGGTAGGGGATAGCTATTTTGATGAAGGCGCTACAGCAACTGACAATATTACGCCATCATTAGAGCTGAACATCATTTCTTCAGGTTCCGTTAATACAACTATGCCTGGCATTTATACAATTACTTACAATGTAACTGATGCGGCTGGAAATCTTGCCAAGCCACTTACTCGAAAAATTACTGTTAAACCTAGACCGGTTATAGCAATCGGTGGCATCGCATCAACTGGAGAAGTCGGGGTAACAGATATTTTCCCGGGTGTAGTTGATCGAAAAACAACATTAAATTTATACAAATTCGAAACAGACAACAATGGCAACGAAATTATTACACGTGTAACAACACGAGACCTTACTAATAACGAACTCACATATGTCCTGAGAAAATACGGTCCTGGTCGATACTATGTAACGCAAACCGTTAATGGTCAAGAAAGCCGTCAGTCCAATATTGTAGAAATTGTCGATATTGACCGTCCATATATTACATTAAACGGGCTTGAAACCGTTCAACTTGTATTCGGTGAGGCAACTCTACCTTATTATGACGGGACAAACTTTATTGATCCTGGCGCAAATGCAGACGATTATTTACAAGCAGAAGATTTAAAATTAAAGGCGACATTAGTTGATCCAAATAAAGCACAAATGGGCATAAAAGAAGAAACAGGAAAGCTCATTCAATACCCTAAAACTGTACTACCAGTTCCAGGAATCTACGCTATTAAATACACTGCATCTGCACCGCGTGGAAGTGTAGCAGAAGAAAAACAGCGCATTATTGAGCTGGCACCACCTAAAGTAACAGGTGTAAGTGCTGGTAAAGCGGGTGATGGTGAAATTAACGTAGTTAATGGACTTTTTGAGCATGATGAAACAACGGTCACATTATATAACACTTACGGTCAAAAAATGGACGCTCAAAAAATAAAAAATAGTAAATCAGCCTTTTTTGAAAACGTCCCTGCTGGTACAGGCTATTACGTTACACAAACAGTAAATGGTCTGGAAAGTGCTCCATCAGTATCAGTGAATGTCGGTCTATACGATGAGGCACCTGCAACTGCCTTTATCTCATCATTTGAGTTCCCGTCACTTAAAGCTACGGGCGCTATTGATCACACCACTGGTGAAATTACTGTGACTGTACCAACAGAAACAGATTTGACGAGACTAGCACCTGTCATTAAAACGAACAATGATGCAGTGAATACCTTGAACCCTGAATCTGGCGTAGCACAAAACTTTACATTACCTGTAACTTATACGGTAACCAATATTAACGATAACAGATTATCTCCAAAAACGTATACCGTTACTGTTGTAAAGGCTGCATCTCCTTCTAATCTATGGAAGGATGTTGTGCAGAAGAATGTTATTATGGGAACAAACAGTCACTACACATTAACATCAGCAGAAAAGACAACTGCTTCACAGAAAGGAATCGCCTTCCTTTCAAATGATTTATCTGTCTTTGTACCTGCTCCAAACGTAAAAGAAAGTAGTGTACCTACGCTTTCGATTCAGCAACCAGCAGTAAGTACGCTTTACACTACAAATGATCCAAGCTGGGCAGCATCCATTACGAACCCGATTCGAGTTGAATGGGGTGAAGAGTCTGCTTTCTATCAACCTATCGAGGTCGAATTAAATAACGCCTCCAACAAGGTATTTTCAAAGCTCGTGCGCAATGCAAATAATCAACTATTTGCAACCGTTCAACCAAGCTACACAGCAGCCGGGAAAACTGTTGGACTTGTTTCAGAACCAGGCCTCTATGCATTAATTGATGATGTTACGAAGCCTTATATTCAAGACTTGGGCAATGGACGCTATCAAATCCATGCCACATCTGCGGATACAACAATTTATTACACAACAAACAGTCAATATATTTCCTATGAAAAATCCGCTAGCCTTGGATCAGAAAACTATTTGCTAAGTCATTCCGGTATGAATTTAGAGCAGTGGAATTTGTATACAAGTTACGAAACATTAACAATCCCTGGTAATGAACTTTATGCCGTAGCGGTTAAAGATCAAATCATTAGTCCAGTAAGCGCAGTTCAAAAAGTAAACTATTTTTCTTGGTCCAATAAAATTAAACAGGTAGAAGCAAACAAAATCTGGAATGTAAAATTCAATGCCACAGTGGAAAGAAAAGCATTATATAATGATTCGACTTATGTAACAGATGATACAACGGGCGCTATCATATCAACCACATTAATGATTGGTGCAGATGGCAATTCCATAGATGTTGTTCCGGCTGCCTCGTATGATCGGAATAAATACTATACATTGTGGGTTTCGAAACAAATTAAAGGCCATACAATCAAAAATCAATTTTTAGCGCAACCTACAAAGTTAACGTTTACAGTAAAATAAGAATAAGGGGAGGCAATTTGCTCCCCCTTTCTAGTAGCAAAAAAGGATTCGGAAAACATCTCCGAATCCTTTCTTCGTTTATAACTCAATCGTAAATTTCATTTGTACCGGCTCTGCTAGTGGCAAACCGTATTTTGTTTTCGCTTCTCTTTCAATGAATAAATAGTAATTGGCCCCTTTTTCAAACGTATCTCCATTTTGTAGACGGATTTCAAGAGTTTGCTCATTATTCGATAATTGATAACCGAGCGGTATTTTAATGCCAGATTCATTCATAATATAAGCTGTTTGTTGATTAATCGTAGTTAAGTCTAATGGTTGGTTAAAGTGAATATACCAAGTTTTCGTTGGGTTCACATCTCGTCGGTCACCCATGTTTTTATAGCCTACTTTTGGATAAGAAATTGCATCATCTTTCTGTTCCACTGTTACCGTAACTAATGCAAGTTTCCCCCCATCAACCGTGCTAACTGCAATGACGGCTGTTCCGGCTGTATGGGCTGTCAATCTACCAGCTTCATTGACACTTACTACACTTCGGTCACTGGAGCTCCAAGAGACATTTTTATTTGTCGCATTCGTAGGTAAGACTGTCGCATTTAATGTTGTCGTTTCCCCTACGATTAAATTCAATTTTGGCCCTTTGTTAAGCGTAATTCCAGTTACAGGCACCGTACTCAGTACATCTTCAGATACATAAAAGCGATTACGTGGAATATCTGTTACCGCATTCGTTCCGATATTATTATTTAACGGATCATTTCGTTCCACGCGATTTGGACCAGTACTTGCATCACTCACAACAAAGGAATACGCATGATCCCCTGGCTCAAGCGTTTGCTTTAATGTCCACACATTGTTTGCCTGTTTAGTTAAAGGCACTTCTCGCCATTGAGTAAAGTCCCCAATAACCGCTACATACTTCGTTTGTGCCGTTAGTTCAAGCTGTCGATTAAAATCATAGCTGCTATACGTAAATGTCACTTCTTTATTCGAAATAATGGGACCTTCTACTGCATAAGGTGCTACTTTTACTACACTATATGGACTACCATCATTCATGTCGATAGTTTTATTCGGATTAAGGGGATCGACCGTCCAAACACCATCTACTTTAAAGCCGTATATATATTCCCCAGGTTGCAATGTCACCTGGAGCTCCCATACATTACTTCCTTTATTCACTAATGGAATCGAGTCCCAGTCGTTGAAGTTACCGAAAACTTCGACACTTGATGTAGAGTTAACCCCTATGTAACGGAATAATACCTGACTCCCTTGAACAAATGGAAATTCGCTACGCTTCATCACTTCATCAATACCTGCTACTTGCTTGAAGATTGGCAGTTTCGTTGTTGGGTCAGAAGAAGCACGATCCCATTGCCACACTGTTCCGTCATCTTTCACCGCTAAAATGTAGCTGTCACTATTACCGCCACCACCAATAGCTGCTGCGCTGTTTAAACCTTTGACTTGGATAGGAGTTGTACGACTGGAAGCTGTACCTGACGTATTTTTACCCCATGTCCAGACAGTGCCATCTTCTTTTAATGTAATCGTGTGATTATCTCCGGCAGCGATCATTTTAACTTTATTCATACCCTCTACTTGAATCGGATATAATTTATCTTCGCGTCCTCCATCTCCAAGTTGGCCATAAGCATTTGATCCCCATGCGTAAACACTGGTACTATCTTGCTTTAAGGCGATCGTATGATTTTCCCCCGCGTCAATATCTACAATATTACTAAGCCCTGGTACTACGCTTGGTACTGTATTGATGTTTGTTGTTTCACCATTTCCCAGCTGCCCTACTGTATTACGTCCCCATGTCCAAACAGTTCCGTCCCTCTTTAACGCAATCGAGTGATTGGCACCTGCTGCAACAGTAACAATATCATTAATGCCAGATACTATATTGGGAGTTGTTGAAGTAATATTTCCATTACTAATTTGTCCAAAATTATCCCGGCCCCATGCCCATACCTGGCCATTTGCATCAACCGCTAATGTATGATGGTCGCCAGCTGCAATTGCAATAATGTTTGTTGTTAATTCAGTAACTGGAGTCGGGTTGCTATTCATTAAAACTCCTACTGAATGTCCTAATTGACCATAATCATTGCTTCCCCATGTCCATACCTTACCAGCTTCATCAAGTGCTACAGTATGGTTGCTGCCGGCTGCAATTGCTTTTATATTTGACAAACGATTGCCATCTTCTTTTTGAATTGGGATTGGAGAATTCGTGGTATTGCCGTTTGCACCCAATTGACCATAAGTATGATCACCCCAGCCCCATACTGTACTATCCTCTTTTAATACAATAAAATGACTTTTTCCTACATCAACTACATTCTCATGATTAATAACACCATAAGCTTCTGCCGTTTGATTAAACGGCAGAAGAGAAGAGAGGGCAAGCATTAAGATTAGCATGAGATAAATCCCTTTATTTTTGATAACCAAGCTATTAACCTCCTCTATTATTCAATCGTTACTTTCACTGGAACAGTAACTTGATACTTTTTCCCATTATAATCAGCCAATAAGATAATTTCTTTCTCTGTTAACTCAAAAATGTTTAAGTTTAAAATAGTTAATATTGTGCCTGTTAACTTTACTTCTGAATTCATTCCAAATGCATTTTTATTAGAAACTTCCCATGCAGTAATTTCAGATATCACTTCATTTTCTCTAGGGAAAATTACTTCCTTACCTGCATTTCCCCATACACCTAAAATTCCTTCAACTGCCGTTGCTTTTCCTAAATTAATGACAATTTCCTTTTCTTCATCTTCTTCAGTTTCTACAGGTTTATAAATAATACCTGAAATTTCTGGAGGTAAGATTGCTGTAACTGGGTATTCCACTGTTAACTGCATACCTGGATTAACAACCCATTTATCAATCGAAATATTGCCGTTCACTTTTAATTGTGCATTTGCATGTTGTGCAGTAACCGTTCCATAAGTACCTTCTAATGTAACTTGCTGGTCACTAGCCAGCGTTGCATTTAATTTACTTTGCTCTTCTGAATTCGATACTACAAGACGAACCGGTTTTAAGTTAGCAAAGTAAATTCCGTTGATTGCTTCAAAGTTAATAAAATGAATCGAATTAATTCCGCCACTTATAATAATTACAGAAGCACTTGTTACACCGTCTGTACCATCAACCTTCACGTTTGTAGCAATGACATTTCCTTCCCCGGTACTAATTGTTAATGTTCCGGTAATGTCTAAATTATTTAAGTTGATTCTTAAATTTTTTGAACCATCGCCTAATGTGACATCACCAATAAGTTGGTAATTTGCATTTTCGTCTTTATTGCCGTTAATTGTAACATCGCGATTAATCATTAATCCGTCTGCAAGATCTGATAAATCAATATTCTCAGTAAGATTGATTGTTGTAATTTGCGGATTTTGTATCGCGAGTTGTAATTGCTCAATATTATTTACCGCAACAGTCCGTAATTGATTTGCATACGTAACACCTAATTTATTTAAATCTTCTACGGATAAGCTTGTTAAAATATTCTCAAAGATTTTTGGTTTACTCATTAAATCATATAATGTATAAGTTTTCCCAAAATCACTTGCCTTTTTCGTAATATAATCACTAACTTTTATATTTGTATTCGCTAAATATTCATCATGCGGGAAGTTGATTTTAAAGTTGGATGAATCTAAAATCCGTCCATAATGATCATAGGCTCTCAAGGAGAATTCTCCGATATTTTCAAGATCAATTGTTGGGTCATTTGCATACCCTAATGTAAACCCTTTAACGCTTGGGTGTGGTTCTAAATCTCGAAGTGGAGACCCATTCCAATTTACTTTCAATCTTGTGATAGCAGGGTCTGTCAATATATCAATATTTGTTAAAGCAGCCGCTTCTTGTGTTGGAACAACTCCTTTATAACGGTGGATTGTTTCAATTTTATTTAAATAGTATTTTGGAATATGAACAAAAATATCACGAGGGGCATTGTTAATAAACACCTTCGACTCGATTTCCGAAGCCGGTAAATCTAAAAAGACCGATTTAAAACCAGGCAATATATCATGAATCGCAAATGGCAGCTCTAAATCTTCGGCTTGTCCTACATAAAGGCCTGCACTTGATTTTATTACTAATTTATAGCTTTTTGTTGCATCTGTATAATCTATGTAATCCAGATTTTTAAAGCTGACTGATACTGTATTTCCAGAAATAACAGGTTTCTCTACAATCGGCATAGGAACAGAAGTCGGGGTCGCCCCCTTAGTTTCTGTAGTGGCTACTACCGAAATATCACCAAGTGAGACATCCGTGACAGGAATCGGCTGATCAAACGTAATGTTTAACTGCTTTACTCCACGGATTCCATGAAAATTCTTTGAAGCTGTTTCATCCTCAACAAAAGTGTATTCATAAGGTTTGAAATTTGCAGCCTGTGTAGTACTGCTAAACGTAAGAATTCCCGCTACCATTATGAGAAGCAGTAATGATAGTCTGGAAATATTCTTTAATTGTTGCATGTGTATTTCCTCCAGTTCTTTCAATATCTATTTATACAACCTCGCTACTATTTAACGATATTCCTCTTTACATAGTATCGGATAATTTTTTTTAATATTGAGGATAAAATTTGGAAAAGAAAAGCCCTGCATAAGAAAGTCTTGTGCAGGGCTTTAAGCTTTATTTTTGTTTTTAACAAAATAATGTTACTGATTTAAAATCGAACCTTTTAAATCTTGCATGTCACCTGCATTTCTTGCTGTAAGTGTAACTACATTAGCTGATACTGAAGTATCGTAGTCAGGTACATTAAACAATAAAGAGTTTAGCGTATTGGCAATTTCCTCTACTGTCATGTTTTCAGTAACAACTATCTCATAACCAATTCCACCTACTGTAAATTTAACTTTACCCGATTCTGATGCAATACCATCTTTTGCTTTTACAGTAATTGTGAAAATTTCATGCTCAGCATTTTGTTGTGCTGTTCCGTTAGAGAATGGAGCCGACTCCATACCCGTATCAGCTGCTACTGCTGTTCCTGAAACATTTACACCGCTCAATCCTGCTTCACTTTGAATTACTTTTTGAATCTCAGATGCTGTTGAATAGTTGGCTTCGCCGTCATCTTTACTAAAATCACCTGAAATGGTCACTATTTTAGTATTTGTATCTACCGTTGCTGTTGGTGTCGTACCATCTTTGACTGCCCCTAATACAAACTTGTAACCGTTCAGTTCTTCTCCTGGAGGTGCAGTAAATGTTAACCCTGCCAATTGTACAGGCGATGGTGCTACCGCCAATTTTGCATTTGCCCCTTGTTGAATCACTTCAAAATTAGCTACTATGCCTGTATCGGAGGCAGATACAGTTACGGTAACATTACCTGTTTTAGCCGTCTTTTTCGTAGTTTTATGCATAACCGTAAACGTAACTGTTGCTGTTCCTACTTTTTGACCTACCCCATTTTGATCATAAACTGGACTAATGATCGGGTCAGCTATACTGATTTCATAATCGGCTGATGGTAAAATCGGGAATGTTGGTTTTCCGTTTGTTGTGACATTTAATGTATTTGCTATATTCCTCGCCACTTCATCAACCTCAAACTGTTGTTTTTGATCTATTACAGCATTGTTAAATACTGTTTGGACATCTATAACATTCTTATAGTCATTCCTTGAGTTATATAATAATTTATGAATTTCTTTTTGATACTTAATATCAAATTGCTTATATCCCTCTAAGTTAAGATTTAATGCTGTTGAAGACTTATATTTATTTAACACTTCTTCAAGCGTATCTGCATTATTAGCGAGTTTGATAGCTTCAAGTGCTGTTTTTTGATGAATAGAAGCCTCATAAACTACCGGATCTTTTCCCTCAACAAAAGCAATACCATCGCCAGTTATTTTTTCGACTGTACCACTATTTGTAATGTTGACTGTCGAATTTCCAGCTACCTTCAACTCATTTACGACTGCCCCTACGCCAATTTTAATAGTTGAATTGCTATTTACTTTTAGGTTAGTAACCTTTGCATTGTTCTCTAATTCAACTGTTGCTGGAATTTCAATATTTACTACTGGAATTAGTACAGTACCTCCCACTTTTAATTGGGAAGCTTGTACAGTAAGATTTTCCGTTATCTTATTATTGATAAATCGTATGTTTGATTTCTCAATAGTAATATGGTTTATTTCTCCATTGTTAACAACTCCCGCTGAAGAAACATTTCGAACTGTCACTGTTCCCGCAACTTTTACATTGCTACCAACAATAACAGACGCATTTGGTGTATCAATCACTAAGTTACCTTTAATGTCTAAATTGTTTAGCGTAATTATACCTGATGCATTTCCTGTTACAGTAACTGTTTTATCAGTACCATTCATCTCTTTCGTACCAGCCGACGGACCGTAAGTAATCGGGCCTGTACCTGTTGCGTTTTGTACAAAATTCCCCTCATATGCATCTGGATTCGTCAGTTCATATGGATTTACGAAAACTTCGTTTAAACCATTTCCTTGTGCAACTAATGTCGTTGCTACAGCGTTTCCTGCCAAATCAGTAAACTCCCCAGCTTTAAGGCGAATAAATTGATTTGTTGGTAAACCATTGCTTGTTGTAATCGTAATTGTTTGCTGGTCACTTTCATAATATGCTGATTGAATGACTGTACTATTAATCTTAGTCCCCATTGCATCAACAATTTCAAATGAATCCTTATAGTTCGCAGTGGATTTTAGTTGGCCTTTAGTAGGTGAATAAGCTAATGGAGAGTCATCAACTACTCTTACTTCAACCTTTTTATTACTCTCAGACTTTAAAAATTCTAATTTTGGTTCACTTATATCAATTACAATTTCTGCACCCGGAACTTTCTTAAAGGATGGACTTTCAACCTTAAAGCTTGTTTGTGCTGATGTGGCAGTTGCATCAGACAATTCTATTGTGACTGTCCCTAACCTAGAAACATTCCCTAAAATATAGAAATAACCACTTTTCCCACTAGCGATTTCTTTATTAATACCTTCGAAAGTTATGCTACCTCCTGCGATATTAGTTTTGGGCATGGAAACCGCTGCGTCATTTCCCACTATGTTATCGGTACTCCACATTAACTGTAACTTATTCAATACAGGAGCTGTCGTTGTGACATCAAAAGAAACCGTATCCACTATAAAGCCTTCACCATTACTCGTAACGCCCGCCGTTAGTTTAAATAAATCCGAAATTTGTTGATTATCGCCGATTGAAATGAATTTTGAAGGTGCAACTTTTTCACTCGCTCCTTTTAAAGAATACATTTCAGTAGTTCCTAATTCTTTTACTGCCAAATCATTGAAACTTGCAACAATATTACCCGCAAGGTCTGTAAGATTTGGATTCCCTTTTGTCGACAATTTTAATTTAGTTTCGTTAAATGTAATAGATTCCCCTACTGTTAGTTCAACTAGTTTCTTTGTTTCATCTAGCTTAACTGCTGTAATTTGATAAGGAGATCCATCCTTATTTAGTACAAAGTCAGATGCAAGAAGTTTTGCCTCATCTACTTCTTCATCCCAGCTAAGTTGAATTGTATGTGCATTTTTCACTTTTATACTTTCTTGAACTATTTTTGCCGGTACTTTGTCATTATCCTTTGGAGTATTACCTTCAATATATCCTTCCACAGAACCTTTCCCGATATTATTAGGAGCTACAATTATATTTCCTTCTTCATCTTCTATATTCATCACTGTAACTGCTAGTGCTTGGCCGTTTTTCAATGCATAATCATCAGCATCATGACCGTTCACTTTATCACTTGTGTCTAAATATAAAGTAGTTGTGAATGTAGTTGTGCTGTATTTTACATCTTCAACGGCTTTAAGTTTATCTAAAGGTACGTTTGCTCCTGCTACTTCAAGCTTATAGTTCGCAGGGTTTTCTGCCATTGCCTTATTAACATTTTCAGAGAACGTCACGATAATTTCATCTAAATCGCTTTGAACTGTTCTTCCTTGAACTTTAGTGATCGTTGGAGCAACTTTATCTAATACGTCCCCGGATTGATTATGTTCAGTCATTTGATTCCCTGCTAAATCAGCAATATTTATTGCCGTAACTTCTACTTTACCGCCAGACTCCAGTATTCGTGTTGGTGCAGATTTCGCATAACGTATTTCTACTTTAAATTCAGTCTCTGTTTCTGAATACGTTAAAGTTGGGGGTAGCCCTGTACGTTGTATTGGCTTTTCTGCTGGACTATTAATCTTATAGTTATCCAACTTTTCAGCGGACTCTTTTGTCACGGCTTCCGAGAAATATATAGCTACGATATCTTCTGTATCACTTGCACTACCTGTTACAGATGCGATAGTTGGATTGATCAGATCCCCTACAATCTTACCTGTTCTTAATTCCGGGTCGAGCCTTTTACCTGTTGAATCCATAATATTGCTGACTTGCAATGAATAATCGGTATTTGTTGGTAAATCGATTCCTTTTAATTTAATCGTTACTTTTTTCAAATCGGCAGTTATCTGAACCGTTGCATTTTCAGATGTTAATGGAATGGATTTACTTGGGTCACCATGCTTAAAAACATAGTTCGCCAAATTTTTTGCTGTGCTTTCTTCCATTGGATTGGTAAATTCTATTTCAATCATATCGTTATTACGATTTTCAACAGTGGTCACTGTGACCTTTTCTACTCTCGGTTTTCCTGTATCTTTAATATATGTGAGTGGAATATCAGTTGGTCCTAAGTTCATAACTGCCGGGTTTTCAGTATTCTCTACAGCCCCTGCAGCTATTGTCAGCTTGCCTGTTTCAGATTCTCCTGCAAGCTTCTCGATTTCTTGGCTATCCTCTTTTGCTAGCTCGATGTCTACTATAGGGAAATTTTTCGTTACTTGCACTGTACCGCCTGTTAATTGATGACTCTTCCCATTTACGTTAACAGTGAATTTGGTTGTATCTACATTTGTCATGTCAATCACTTGATCAAATGTTACACGTAGTAGTTTTGTGTATTCACTGTAACTTGCTTCTTTTGCATTTGGCGGAATCGCTACCGTTAAGTCATAGCTTGCTAGTAAGTTCCGATTTGCTGCAATATCTTCCACTGCCTCTGATGCAATTGTTAATTTTAACGGGTTTGTTAGTATTTTATCTACTGCTGATTTATTGTCTACCTTAATCTGATGCTTTATTCCATCATTATTAGCAATGGATGTTGAGTTTGATGATAGTCGTTCGCCTCCAAGCGAGAATGATGCGATATTTAGAATCTTCACTTCTTCATCAAAAGTTACATTCAATATACCTGTTCTCACATCATAGTCTGCTGCTGTTAATGATGGTCTTGTTTTATCTGATAACTGATTTGTCGCTACCGGGAAATTAACCATTGTATTTTCGTTTAAGCTGTTGCCCGCTGTATCTAGCACTGGTCCTGTCACTTTTAATGTATAGTTACCCTCTACTAATGCACTATCTCCATTAAGTGTCAGTGTGACCGACTTTTTATCAGCACTTAAAACAGCAATGGTAACTGTATTTATGCTATTTGGTGTTGTTGCTTTATAAATTTGATAGCTTGCTACTTCAGGCTGCCCCATATTTTCAGAAAATGTCACTTTTACATGGCGGCTGTCGAGTGCATCTACTTTTACAAGAGTAGGTGCTTTGAAGTCATAGCCGAATTCAGAGTTCGGAATTACCGCTTTTGTATTATTCACCGATAAAACGCCTTGTTTTCCAGTTAGCGGATATGATAGTGATGGTGTTCCAATCGAAAGTGTATAGCTTTTGTTGTCCGTTTGTGATTTTACAACATCCGTTACAGCAAGTATTGTGCCGTCCATAGTTACTCTAAATTTGTCCGAATCTGCTTTTGTTAATTCGTAAGCAGGTGCTGTCGCTAAAGTCACGTCCACTTTTGAAGACGTTTGCACAGTAACGGCCGCTACTGCTAATTGCGCTGTAATTGATGCTGTATCAATCGCTTGTTTTGCTGTAGCAACTGCCTTCTCTGCATCAGCGATCGCTTTTTTAGCAGCATTAATATTAGTGTTTGCTCCTGCAAGCTCTGTCACAGTGACTCCTGTTGCTTTCGCTGTGTTAATCAATGCTTGTGCCGCTTCGACTTTTTCATGTGCCGCTCTGATTGCTTTTTCTAAATCCACAACAAATGCATTCGCTCTTGTTAGTTCATCCTTTGTTCCTGCAAAAGGATTGGCAAATACAGGTTGTCCTGTTTTAATCGCTTCGGCTGTATTTTTAGCTTCCAGTGCCACCGAATTTGCGATTTCAAGCGCACTTAATACTGTAAATTGGAACGTTGTATTTGGCAGTGCTCGTTCATTTACGGATTGGATAGAAGAATGTAAATAAAGTGTATATGTTTCTCCTACCGTATAAGGTGCTTTTGGTGTAACGGTAATCGTCGCACCATTAACTGTGGCTGTTACGTCCACCGGTTCACCATTTTCTTTTTTCACGTAAACATTTTGAGGTGAAACGGTGCTACTATTTACAACATCTGAAAACGTCACTTTCCAGGATTTATGTATATCTCCTGTCGTATTTGATGGGTATGCTGTCCATTGCTCCGCAGCCGATGAACTCGTCGTAACGCTAGGCAATCCTAATGAAAGCACTAACAAAAAGGCTACAACGATTTTCATAAATTTTTGCATTGTTTTTCCTCCAATATCATTTTTATCACTTTAAATAAGTATTTCGAAGCTCCTATCATCTTCACATCGTTGTAGATTCCTACTATAATATGTATAATCTTTTCAATAGTTGATATTTGCGTGAGAGACAACAGAACTTCAAGTTATGACCTTTATATCGTCTGGATTATACCAAATATTAGAATTCTTAAGGAGATATTGCTGTACATAGAAGGTTACACTGCATTTTTTGAGGGAAATTTATGCATGGTACTATTTACATAAGTATAGATCGGATTTCCAGGACAAACAAAAACCTCTAAGTGTCACCTTAGAGGCTGAGATTTTATAAGTAATTGTGAGAAGCAATGACCATATTACGGCTGGATGATAAACTTCTTAATGTACCCATGTCCTAATGCTTGATTCGATTGATTCCTTACACTGTCTTCCACATAAATATAGTAGGTGTGACCGTTTTCAAATGGCTTTTTCAACTGTAATGTAAGATTCGTATAATCTATATTACCTGAAATATGAACCGGAACTTTTTCTCCGTTAGAATCCAATATATAAATTTTTTCATTTGTTAAATCTTGCAGGTTAACACTTTCATTAAATTTGATTACCCATTCTTTATTTGTAGGAATATTAATTTCTTCTTCTAAATAAATCCACTTTGATGAATTAATCGCTACAGATAGTGGATTACTTTCTAGACTCCCTTTTTCTACAATACTAAATTGTAACTGATTTATTTGGCTATCGTTTACTTTCAATAACTTCGTGTAAGATTCTGCAGTAATTATAGCGCTGTGTAATAAATTTTTTTGATCGCCATATACCTTTAGTTCACTATCTTGTGGTAAATTTGTTACCTCTACAAAATATTGATGTATGCCTGCAGGTCGAATGGTAACTTGACTGCTTTGTAAGGGCTTAGAAATGGGTTCAACGTTGCCAGGTGGTGATACTAAATCATCTGGTAATTTTTTAATTGATTTACCTATAATTTCTCCCGTGGCATGTGACTTCCAGTAAACTCCTATATATTTTGAAGTTGCCGGGAATGGAAAATCCTTTGGAAACTTATAAAAAAAGTTCATTTCATTCAATTCGCCTACAAAACTGATTACATTTTCATTTTCATCCAAAATTGCGACCAAACTGCTATATTGAGTATTTTGTCTACCCTCATCTGAATAAGTACTTAGGAAAACCGAGTTATACTTAGATGATTGGGGACTATTGTAAACAGTAACATTTATACGTTCACCTAAATCCGCTATCCCTTTAGATAAAAGATTTATTTCATAGCGGTCAAGCATTGTAAAGCCCATTCCTGCTGGGGTAGGATCCCCAATTTCATTACGTCCATATATAACTGCGCTTTTAAAATCGTCAATTTTAGTATTTGATGGAAGCTCATAGCGATAAGTTGTCCCCTCATTTACAGGAACTATTGCAAGAGTTTCATCCCTTTTCTGATCGCCTTGCCGAACCGTAATTTCATAGCCATGTAAATTTCCTTTATATTCAGGACCTGTCCATTCAATATAACCACCATATCCCCCTTTAGAGAGATCTGTATCATAAAAAGTGACATCTCCTACAAAAGAATGCCAAGCCCCATCAAAAATTGGAGCAACACCATACAGTATATCTCGATCGAACTCTCGTACACCAAATGCGCCAATTCTCAACGCTCCAACTGGCAATTTAGTATTCGTCGGGATAAACGATCTGTTATTAGTGCTTTTTTCTACTGGGATTTCCCCTACTTTTTCATTTTCCTTATTTAAAAAGTAAAATTCAGCATCTTGATAGTAAACGATTTCCCCTGCAATTTCATTCTGATCTTCATCTACATCTTCAAAATAAAATGTGATTGGATTGGAATAGGCATGTGTTTCAACTTCAGGAACAATAAAAAATATGATTCCAAAAGCAATAATGATTTTCAATACGTGATTCCTCATAAATTCTCCCCTTTTCAAATTCCATATAGTTACATTTTGATTTTACTTAATTCCAATTAATGGGTCAACAAACAAAATGAATCATATATCCTATTAATAGGTGGAATATTACAGTTCTGAATTTATGTATTTCATTTAACAGGTACAAAAGATTATATATTATTTTCAAAGGATACAAATACTTACCGGAAGATTAATGAGTTATTCGGCTTTTTTTGTTATGTCATGAGGCTAGTTTCAAATTTCTGTCCTATTTAATCTTTCTTAAAAGCACTTAGCATCATCTTAATACTCAACAATTCAATATTAGTTCCTTTGGCACAGATAAGAAAATAGATTTCAGTTGCTGAAAAATTTTAAGTTAAATTGATTCTCAAAGATTTCGACTGATGTTATACTTATGTTTGGGGAAATAAATAGTTTTACTGATGGCACGCCGTATGCGGTGAAAGTCGCACGTGCGGTGTAGGCTCCGAACGAAAGCTGGTTTCCAGTATAAGTGGAGAATAGCCAAAAAGAGTTTAAAGTTTTAAGCATAGAATAATATGTATCGAAAAGAGGGTTAGCCAACAACAGGCTAACCCTCTTTTTATTTTACTGCATCTTAAACGTAATTTATAAAGCTCATACAATTTACCTTTTAATACCTGTAGCAAATTTATTAGACTAAAAATCATCCTAAAGTAATGATTTCAGTAGTCTTACAATTGTTTTAAATACTTATTCAACTTTTTGTTCCTAACTTTACTGTAAAGTCCATTTTTGTAAATCGCCCGAGTACCTCACCGTTTCCACCTAATATATTTTTAATATAAAGTGTATAGGATTCGCCCGGAATATAATCCAAATCCGGTTTTATTGTTAGCGTTGTTGTACGCTCATCCCCACTATAGTAAAAGGATTGAGCCAATTCATTACCCATACTGTCCAGAACATAAATATTATTTTGACCATCCATTCGCGGGTCATAAGGAAGAGCGAATGTTATTTTCCAAGCTTTATTTTTGGGCACATTAAATTTAGCGGGCCAGATATGATATTCCCGCTTTCCATCACCTTCCGAGCTCCAAATGATCTTAGTTTCATTTGAGTTTTCAGATGAAAGGTGGACTAAAATTGGCAAGGGCTGATCTTGCGCAATTGTTCCTGCAGTTTCGACTAATTTCGTTATCTCAATAGACTTAAACTTTGATTCGCAAGGTTTCACAGATGTTTCAGGAAGTAATAGGTAATCAATTGTTGTACGATATATTTCTACAATAGTTTCCTTCTCCCATTCCATTGCACCCACCTCTTTTCTTTTCATTTATGTTATAATATTTTTCAATACTTGTACATGGAGTGATTTAATGAAAAAAATAGTATATATGCTTGCAGTTTGCAGTGCGCTGTTATTATTTGGCTGCTCGGAAAACAAAGCTTCTGAAGAAACAGAATCTGTTACACAAGCACCTGACGTAAATGAGCAAGAAGATACAATTGAAGAAACAACTAAGGAAAACACTACTGCCGGCGAAGAACAACCTTCTACGAATTCTCAAGCTGAAGAGAAAACAACAGAAACAGTTATTACACCAGAAAAAGCTGAAGAAGTTGTACAAAATATCATCGAAACCGCTCAGGAAGATAAAGTCGTGAATGATATAAAAATTGATGAGTCAAAAGAAGAAGTCACTGCGAACATTACGTTTAATAAAGAAGTTTCTGAGCAAGAACGTGGTACTTTTCTATTTAACTATATGTTATTTTTAGAGAAGCAGTATCCCGATCAAGAAGTTAAAATCAATATCGAATAATAATAGCAGTATATTACTTCACTGTCCAAAATGGCCCTTGCAAAATTGAAATTTGTAGGAGCCATTTTTCTTTTATTTATTGGCGGGAAAATCAGTTTATTGATTTAAAACTACAGAAGTCACTCGATTGGCTATCAGATTACTTGCTGACGGTGTGGGGTTTTATTAGAAAAAACCCTTATCTAGTTTATGTACTCGGTTCATTAAATTATCAAGTGAACATAGAAAAAGAAGCCATAAGCAAGATTTCTCTCACTTATGACCTTTTAGATTCTAATTCACTCCATGTATTTTTATGAATCAAAGTCAATTGTTCAACGGTACATTAATTTACAATTTCAAATTTTACAGCTTGTTGTAAATACTGTTGTTGCATACTATTTACATTTGTCGTCAAATAAATTTGAACACCCGTTTTCCAAGAGTTTACTGGAGTAATCAGTAGTTTATTTTTCTCGATAGCTACTTCTAGCGGAAATAGCTGTTCCTCTACAATTGCGAAAATGGCGCCTAATTGGATAGATGTACTGTCGATTTCTTGAGAAAATTCAATCGCTACTGGTTGCTTATTTTGTTTTATGACAGCCGGCCATTGCTCATAATGTTCATCTAACTGATTTAAAACAGCAATATTCATGTCTTCAACCGAATAAATTTTACGGTCGTCTAAAAAATACCCTAACCACTGCTTCCAAATTGGCTTCGTCTGTAACTGTAAGGTTTCATAATAGGCAAACTGTTTTGTCATATATGCGGCAGATAAACTTGTCCCCTTTTTATATACTACATCGCCATTTAAATCACGCGTTTTCATGTTCGTACCAATGACATAAACATCTACCCCTGCCCCTGTTTGAGAGAAGCTTGCGATTTGTTGAACTTCATCATGCGAACCAACGCCAATCACTTCCTCGTACCGCGCTGGATAAAAAGCACCTTCTCCACCTGAATTTCCAGCGGCAGCCACAATGGTTATTCCATGCGAAGATAAATCCTTGATCGAGTTATGTAAAGCTTCACTGCTAACCCCTGCCCCAAAACTTAAATTAACAATCGACACTCCTGCATCTTTGGCGGCATAAAGCCCTTTAATGACAGTTGATATAGAAGATTCTCCTGCATGATTCATAACTTTAATAGGAAAAACACGCAAGTTTTTTGGTGCCGCTTCGGTAATAATATGGGTTACCATTGTCCCATGACCATTTCTATCTTGTACGGTTTCATTAGCTACAAAAGAAAGCCCTGGTTCTAAATAAGGTGCCAATTGCGGATCGGTTATGTTAATACCAGTATCCAACACAGCGATTTTAACTTGCCGTCCACCATATGGAAATACAGGCATCTCGAATTTTCGAATAGTAAAAGTTTGAAACAAATGTGAACTTTGCTCATCCGGTAACACAATCTGTTCATTTTTCTCTATACGGATCACACCATCAATTGCTGCTAATTCTGCTTCAGCTAATGACGTTTCCACTAAATAATAGGGTGTCCCGTGCAATGCATTTATTTGAAGATGGGCTAGCTTTTCCGGCTTCGCTGTTTGAACAATCCATTCCTCTGCTTGGGTTTGGAGTGTGAAACCATATAGGGAGAAGAGAAATGCAAACATTACTAATAATTTTTTCATTTTTATCTTCCTTATCTTCTTATAGTAAATTGATGTGCATCCGGTTTAAAAAATTTCCAATCAAAAGCGAATAATTATTTTCCGACTCTATATTAGGTCATATAAAAGAAGCCCATGCAAGACCACTCCCGCACAGGACTTTCTTTATAATTCATACAACAAGAGCTAGTAAACGGCTACAGCCGCCAACTCTAAAATCAATAGCTCAACTGTGAATAAGCCTCATCAATCGCTGCTCTCACTATATCTAATCGAGTCAATAAATCTTGCGTTTCAGCTGATGACGGCAAAGATTCAACAATTCGTTTTGCACGGTCATGAACAGACCATGAATTGTAAACAGCATTTTCATCTGTTAGATCCATCGCCTCTAATTCTTCGACTAACTGTTTTGCGATTTCTAAAGATGCTATATCAAAATAATGTTCTTCTCTTCCAACAATAATGCCTTCTTTAATAAGAGCAATATTAATATTCATTTTGTCTGTAATTTCTATTGGACTCGTATATAATGGACTGTTTATATCCGCTTCAATCCAATAATCATCCGTATTGATCTCGTAGCGAATTTCTGTTCCTTCACTTGCGCTTAGTTCTAATAATGAACCGGGTGTTACAAATTCTTGATATTCTATAGGCTGACCGTTAATTGAAACCATTAAAGTTTCTTCACCAACCATTGTATTTACTGGCTTAATCTCAAATGATTCGCCATTATTGCTCACGATTAAATCAAAGACAACCCAATATCTCTCATCGCCTTCACCCGTTGGTACTTCGAATGTGGCAGCTGGAACATTTGCATTTCCTTTAAAAATTTCAACTTTTGATTGAGATTGGCGTAACGGATGATCACCGGAAAAATTATGCAGATAGAAACGGTATTCTCCATCAAGCAATTTACGAATTGTTGTCGTTTCCGGACCATATGAATCCGTATCATCCCAATCTAAATCAACATAAGTAATGCCATTTTTCACTTCTTCCTTATTATAGTAAGCAATATGGAATAGCGACCCCTCTACTGTTGGCCCTGTTAAATGTGAGTCCACATCCCAAGGACGTTCTCCCCAGGAAAGCATGATTTTCACTTCATTTGATGCTGCTGCACGAATAATTGTTTCATTTTGATCCGTTAAAAATACATCGGAAGCTGCTACCCCATTTATGTACGTTGTCACATAGCCAGGACCCGAAACCTCACCTGTATACGTCCCAGCAGGTAAATTAACACTGTAGTATCCATAACTGTCTGTTGTTACTACTCCTACAACGTTACCTCCAGTTGCACCGGTACCCTCTCTAAATTTAATTGTTACCCCTTGAGCACCAACACCTTGAATGTCAGTAAGTCTGCCTGCAAACCCTGTACCCAATTCAAATGAAGCAGTCTTTGCCCCACCTGTTACTTTACTAGAATTTGGCGTCACTGTAATATTAGCTGTTTTTCCAATATTGTCCCCTATTTCTATAGGATCAAAAGTAATACGATTTTGGTTTGGTTGATAGTTTAGATTATGTAAAGCATAATCTTCACCATCTACATTGGCTGATACAGTAAAATCAGATACATTTAATCCAGCTACAAAATTTTCCATTTCAAGTGAAATACTACCTTGTTGAGCTGTAATCGATTGAATAGTTGTCGATTCAACAGATTCATCTGAATAACTGTCAGTAATCGTTTCATTGTCAACTGTAACGCCACCACTTATATTGAGTACAACATTTTGTGGTCTTTGTGAAATTGTAGAACCATCAGCATTTATTACGGCTGTTCTAATAATACCTGTACCTAAAACTTGTGCTGCGGCATTTAATGCTAATGTACGAATATCTGTTTCTGCCGCTAAATCAATTCGAATATTTGTCGCTCTTGAATTGATTGTTTCAAACTCACCTTCGAGTTGAACATGATAGCCTTCTCCTACTGATTGCATTGCTTCAGAAATAATAACATCTTCAAAGCCTGAAGCATTCGCATCTAACCCTTCTTCTCTTACAATTGTAGGAGTTTCTAATTGTACTTCATATACTTGTGTACTTCCTTTTGCAACAATCCGGACAGCTCCTGTATTTTTATTTACAATAACAGTCGCTAAAACAGAGTCTGTGAAGTAAATGCTTTCAGTTCCACCGCCATTAACAATCGTTTGGCCCTTTACCGTGACACCGTGTAAGTAAACTTCACCTTCTCCAATACCTTCTCCTAAAATTAAATCGCCTTCAATAACTGTATTACGCAAAGTCACATCTGGGCTTGAGATCGTAACATTCCCTTGAACCGTTTCAGTTCCAGTAGCCGGACCATAAATACCAGCAGTTTTAATTGTCTTATTCCTATTCTCGCTATTCCCAGCTTATATCACCATTAACTAGATGACTTTCGATTTGGGCCTACACTGTACGTGCGACTTTCACCGCATACAGCGTGCTATCAATAATACTATTTATCTATTTATTTCCCCATTCACTACTATAACAAATCTCCCGATAACTTAAACCATCTTTTACTTAACATTATCTTATTTTTGTATTTATTAGTATTTATTATGATAATTTCCCAAAATTTTTTTGAACTCGTCCTCTCTTCCCCCATCGGATACAAAAAACCTCTAATGGTAGGCTAGATTGTCCTACAATTAGAGGTGGGTCATTAATTAGTGTTTTTTCGTATTATTTTAAGGACAGTCCCCGTAATTTCCGATATCTATTAAATACCAAACTGACCTAATATACTATTTCTAAGCGACTCTTTAGAGGCATTATAGCTATCCGAGATACTCTTTACAGACTCTGTAGAATAACCATTCGCTGCAAGCTCCGCCTCTAATTGTGAGACTACACTATTAAAGGCAGCGTCTGTTTGTGATTCAAGGCCACTTGCCGCCCCCATATATTTACTTATAAAATCAGAAAGCTGGATTTTTTCTCCGTTTGCTTTCTTTGTTTCATAGTCGCTCGTTGCTTCACTTAGTAATCTATTTATGTTTTGATTCGCTTCCCCTTCAATTTTTGAAAGCTGAGTCATATATTTTTGTTCAATTTCAGCCTGTGATGGCTTTTGAGGTGTTTCTGTTTTCCCTTCATTTGGATCTGTCACTGGCTTTGTGTCTTCATCTTTTGGTTGTGTTGGTTGTGGCTGTATTGGTGACGGATTTTTTACAGCTGCCGCCTTTTCACTGCGCACAACAAAAGAAGCCAATTGTCCACGTGTGACAAAGTCATTCGGTGAAAATGTTGTCGCAGACGTACCGCTCGTAATATTGTTCGTTAATAATGCTTGTACGAAACCTGAATACCAATTTGTTGCTATAACATCTGTAAAACGTTGACCCTTCAGTTGTTCCTCTTGGAATCCAAATGCTACCGAAAGGATTTTAGCCATCTGTCCTCGTGTTAACGGATTACCTGATTTGTAGGTTTTGTCTTCATAACCTGAAATGATGCCCGCATTAACGAGTGCAGCAATCTCACCATAGTATGGATGGTTCTTTGATATATCCGTAAACTCAGGATCTTTTGCGTTTTGCGTATCTAAATCAAGCACTTTTGCAATGATTTTTGCCGCTTCTCCACGTGTCACTTGCTGTTTTGGTTTATACGTACCATCCGAGAATCCACCAACGACACCTCGGTCAAGCAAACTTATAATTGCTTCACGGTGTTCGTTGTTAGAGATATCTGAAATGGCTGGCTTAGCAGCATCTGTGTACATAGGAGCTACCGCAGTAACTGCCCCTGTCATTACTGAAGCAGCTAGTACTGTTTTAAATAATTTTTGGCTTGTTTTTCCTTTTTTCATTAATAATTTCCCCCTATTGTATCTCGTATCTTGTATGTCCTTATTGCTTTGTAAAATACATTACACTACCAGACGCACTCGTAATATAAAATTCTCGGTCTGAAACTTTTGTAATTTCTCCCGATACCGTTCTCCCCAACATACGGAGTGTCATGTAAGAACCTTCTAATGAGTAATAACCTGTGCTGCTGATGAGACCTGGTATAGTTACTTTACTCGTAAAATCTGCATTAAAAATTGCTATAATCGAAGTAGCTTGGTACGTTGTATCCCATTTCCCTTGAACAAACTGGTGATTTTCACTAGAAATAATAGAAAATTTCATTTCTACATGATTCTTTAGTCTTTCATTATGTGGAAAAGAGCCAACTGATTGTCCAATATGTAAGATGTAGGTTTCTCCAAGGTCATAACCCCCTATTGGTGGTTCAACAACGACTAGGTTTGGTTTATCAGATGAGAATGAAAAGCTCGTGTCCACTCTCTTCCCGCTAATTGTAGAAACATATATCGTTTCATTACTCACTGTATCGCGATCCACTTGCTCACTAAACGATATCTCCCATTGCTTATCTGGCTGTGAAGCAGTTGTAGGTGCGGGCCATGGGGTCACTGCGGCATTTCCAATAGTCGGAAACAAAAAAAATGTAGCAACCAATACTAAACAAAATCTAAAAATATCCTTAAACAACCTTGCACCTTCTTTATTCATTTTTTTTATTTTACCATACTCAAGGTGGCGCGGGGACAGTTATGTTGTCCTTTTTTCAAACTTCTAATTAGGGCTATTTGATAAAAACATACTAATGTTAATAGAAGTAAAAAAAGCTGACCAACCTCTGAAACAAATTCCACTTCATATTAAAAACCGCTAACTTTACGCCCTTATGGAATCAGTTTAGTATGTTGGGTCCAAAGTGATCTTGTATAAGAAAGTGGAATCGGTAAGATATTGTGAGGGCTTCTATGCTTAGCTAAATAGGAGAAATTATATGAAACATGTTATTGCGTTAGATATGATTAAAAGTAAAAGCTCCATGGTCATTTATATTGCTATCGCTAATGATTTGAAGGTGAATTGAATCATACTTGAGTTGACTACAGGCTCAAGCCGTGCCCTTAAGAAAGCGTCCGCCTTAACGGAGAACAACGGGTGCGAAGCTGAAATAAAAAATAAAGCAGTCCAAATTTTAATGTTCATAAATTTTGGACTGCTATTAACTTTAAGGTAGGTTTTGTCCAAGCCTCAACATTAAAACATTTTATACTTATTCCACTTTCATATAATGAGTAATTTTAAAGTCTTCATCGAAAAATAAAACTAAATATTTCTCTCCATCATCAGAAGTTGAAGTATGTCTAATTTCCGTTGTTCTCACACTTAAAATATCACTTAGTGCGCTATCGATATTTAATCCAACAGGACCTGTACCAGTTATTTACTCTTTTGCTATTGAGTAATATTTTATATCAGGATTTTCTCTAAATAAGTTAGCTAATCTAAATGTAGTACCTGTTCTTTTTGAACTATTACTAGTTTCAGCATAACGTTCTAATGTGATCGCATTTTTTACAGCTGTTAAATCGATACTTATTCCAAGAGAGTGACTGTGAAGTAGCGAGAGCTTGTTTGATAATTTTTTTTCATCCAGGCGGTTAACCCGTTAGCATCATTTGTTTGATAGAAATTTCAATAATCCTGTATAATCTTTTCGGTTTGTAATAACTCAGGAAATACAGTGTTACATCACTTAAACAGTAGCTTTTTCCTCATTAGACGATGTTAAACCTTTCCAGATATAGGACAGTATTTGCGTTCTTGAAACGCGACATTCCAATGTTTGAATGGATTGTTTTTTCTTTAGTGCACGTAGTGGTTCTAAAAACTTTCGCACGGCTGAATAACTACCCTCATAGCCTTCTGTGTGAAGTTTGAATAGTCTACACTTAACTAAACAACTTCCATAAGGGGTATACTAAAAATATGATAACCCTTAGGAGCGTGTACCTTATGAAAAGAGAACGTCGTACTTATACCCCTGAATTCAAGCTACAATTAGTTAAACTTTATGAAAATGGGAAGTCTCGTGCAGATATTGCCAGAGAATATGACATTACACCATCTGCTTTGGATCGCTGGATTAAAAACCAGAAAGAAACAGGTTCATTTAAAGCCAAAGACAATCGCTCTACCGAAGAAAACGAGTTACTCCAACTACGTAAAGAAGTGAAGCAGTTACGCATGGAGAACGATATTTTAAAGCAAGCAGCGCTGATCATGGGACGAAAATAGAGGTCATTCAAAAAAACGCAGACCGCTATTCGGTATCGGCAATGTGTAAAGTCCTACAATTCTCTCGCAATACGTATTACTACCATCTTCGAAAAAAAGATGACCATGAAAAACAGGCAGCAAAAGCCGATTTAGAAGAACGTATTTTCAAAATTTTTCAGCGGAGCCGCAATAACTATGGCACAAGAAAAATTAAGAAAGAACTGGCAAAACAAGGTCTGATTGTTTCTAGACGTCGCATTGGCCGTATGATGAAAATATTAGGAATCTCGTCTAATTACACGGTGGCCTATTACAAGCCTCAAAAGAAACAGAGTAATGAAGCCGTTATTGCGAATGTATTAAATCGCGTATTTGAACAAAATCAAAAATACGCTGTATTAGTCAGTGATTTAACATATGTACGTGTCGGAAAAAAGTGGCACTACGTCTGCTTATTTGTCGACCTCTTTAATCGTGAAATCGTCGGTGCGAGTGCTGGACCAAATAAGGACGCAGCCTTGGTCTATAAAGCTTTAAGTACAATTAAAGGCAATTTATCGGATGTACAACTATTCCATACAGACCGTGGCTCAGAATTTGATAATCAGCTGATGGCTGAAGCAACGGAAGCATTCGGTATCAAGCGTTCACTTAGCGCTAAAGGTTGTCCCTATGATAACGCCGTGGCTGAAGCAACCTATAAGAGTTTCAAAATTGAATTTGTCTACCAAATGACCTTCCTCTCCCTTGAACAGCTCGATCTTGAACTTTGGGATTACGTCAATTGGTTTAATAACATTCGAATCCATCAAACACTTGGATATCTGACGCCAGCTGAGTTTAAGCAACAGCCCTTATAAAGTTTGTATTATTTTGTGTTGACATTCCAGTTTTCCAACGATTTGTTCAGTTGTTAAACGGTCCTCTGTCCTCTTCAATTTAATAATGGATGCATAATAAGGTTGAAGCTTTAATTGAGATGGCATGGCTTTACGCTTTGTTTTGAGGGGTGGCGTTTGTATTTTACGTACTTATAAATTGTCCCTCTACTAAGCTGGTATTTTTTAGGCCGCGTTGTGATGTGTAAACCGGCCTTATAATCTTTTTGGACTTGTTGAATAACTTGCCATTTGGTTTCATCAATGGGCTTCTCGATAGACAATATTGGTTGCGGTTGATCCTTTGGAGCATGCCATTCGATATGAGCTGGAAGGTGCTGCTCTAACCATCTCTCCAATGCTTCTTTTGCATTCTTCAGGTGATGCCAGCGGTCGCTTATTTGCTGATGTAACCGCTAAAATAAATTGGTTCTTACGCAAATTTGGTGAATAAGTACGGATATATGTATTATCTAAAAATATCATTATTTCACAATATCATTCAAAACGATATTGCATTCGTTTTTCAAGTAAATCTGGTTTAGCACGCCCATACATCATACGTTTGATCCATTTCAAACGATTCACTTGTCCCTCTAATAAGCCGTTTGAATAAGGTGATGTTATCGCATATTTTACAGCGGTTAAATCTATACGTATTCCAATAGCGTGACTGTGAAATGGTGAGAGTTTGTTTGATAATTGTTTTTTCATCCAAACGATTAACCCAATAACATCTTTTGTTTGAAAGAGATTTCGATAATCCTGTATGATCTTTTCGATGTGTAATAAATCAGGAAATACAGTGATGCATCGCTTTAAAAGTAACTGTTTTTTCTCATTCAACGATGTGAAACCGTTCCAGTTATAGGACAGTACTTGCGTTCTTGATACGCGACATTCCAGTGTTTGGATGGATTGTTTTTTCTTTTGTGCGCGTAGTGGTTCTAAAAATTTTCGGACGGCTGAATAACTACCCTCATAACCTTCTGCACGAAGCTTTCCAACGATTTGATCAGTTGTTAAACGTTGCTCTTCATACCCAATAATGGCTTCATAATAAGGTTGAAGCTTTAATTGAGATGGCTTGGCTTTACGTTTTGTTTTGAGAGGTGGCGTTTGTTTTTTTAAGTACTTATAAATTGTTCCTCTACTAAGCTGGTACTTTTTAGCCAATGTTGTGATGCGTAAACCGGCCTTATAATCTTTTTGGACTTGTTAAATAACCTGCCATTTGGTTTCATCAATGGGCTTCTCTATAGACGTTATTGGTTGCGTTTGATCATTTGGCGTATGCCATTCGATTTGAGCTGGAATATGCTGCTCTAACCATCTCTCCAATGCTTCCTTTGCATTCTTAAGGAGATGCCAGCGGTCGCTTATTTGCTGGATGTTAGGATTTGCTTTCGTAATGGCTTCTCGATAGGTTTTTGATCCATCTCGACTAATATGTTGAATGTTGGGATGTTGTTTGATCCAATCCTCTACAAGTTCACCAGTTCTTTCTGGAAGAATCGCTATTGGTTGATGAGAGATTAAATCACAAATCAGTGTGCCATATCGATGTCCTTTTCGGAATGCAAAATCATCGAGTCCTATTGCAGTGGTTGTAGGTAATTCAATCGGTGTGGCACGAATTAATCGTAAGAATGTGTCATGGCTAATGGAGGGAAGATATGGACGAATAACTTTTTCAGCTTGCCGGCAACCCATTGAAAAGGCGATTCTCCGAAGGAGTACCTGAAGTCGATCGGTTTGTCGAGCATAGGGTTTCAACCAAGAAAACCGTTCAGTAAAGATTCTTTTCAGACAAAAAGATTCATCACAAAACCATTTACGAGATTTTAAATGAATTTTGATGTGTTGTGTACCAGATGAAAGATCAAACAAAAATCGAGAATAGTGGCTATGCAAATGTGTACTTTGAGTGCCGCAGGATGTACAAAATGCATAGGATTTCGTCAATTGCAGATGTAATATAATCGCCGATTTACTTGTTTGCATAAATTGCAAAGACAACTGTTTTTCAGGTGCATGCCAAGGAATCAACATATAAATCAGTCCTTTTCTAATGCTATACCCGAAAAACATTGAAAAAATAGCCTCACCAAATTTGCGTAAGAACCAAATTAGCTTGACGGTTACAGCTGAATGTTAGGATTTGCTTTCGTTATAGCTTCTCGATAGGTTTTTGATCTGTCTCGACTAATAAGTTGAATATGAGGTTGTTGTTTTATCCAATACTCCACAATTTCACCCGTTCTTTTCGGAAGAAGCGCTAGTGGTTGATGAGAGATTAAATCACAAATCAATGTGCCATATCGATGTCCTTTTCGGAATGCAAAATCATCGAGTCCTATTGCAGTAGTTGTAGGGAGTTCGATTGGTGTGGCTCGAATTAATCGTAAGGATGTGTCATGGCTGATGGCAGGGAAGAAACGGACGAATAACTTACTCAGCTTGCCGGCACCCCATTGAAAAGCGATTCTCCGAAGTAATATCTGAAGCCGATCGGTTTGTCGAGCATAGGGTTTCACCCAAGAAAAATGTTCGGTAAAGATTCTTTTCGGACAAAAAGATTCATTACAAAACCATTTACGAGATTCTAAATAAATTTTGATATGTTGTGTACCAGATGAAAGATCAAATAAAAAACGAGTTTGGGTTGACGGTTACAGCATTCGCTTGCATTTTTTCCGGTCGTATTCATGCCAGTCCTTTTGAACTTCTCGACGAACCGAATCTAACGCCCAATAAATAGAACGGCAGTAATGAAAGCGATCGGCCACAATAATCGGTCTTCCTAATGACTGACGGACCGCTGATTTAAAGGCAGGGCTCATATCCAACACCACAATTTCCACTTCACTTCCGTAGCGCTTTAAGTAGTCTTTAATCGTTTCTTTCCGGCGGGCAGGCGTTAAGCATTCGAGCGATAAAATTGAAAACATTCAAAGAAGCAGCGGAAAAGGGGTTCAGTTACCGAAAGCGATTGCGATTGATAAATACAAAGGCGATACTGAGGTAGGAAAATATCAATTGATTATTGCGAATCCCGAAACAAGAGAACCGATCGATATTTTGCCAAAGCTTAATTTTTTGAATCCGGTAATCGTGTACTTTCGTAGTCCATTGTTGGCACGCTGGACATTGATGTGCTTGACGCGGATGTTCAATCGAAATGGCCATACCCGTCTCTAACTCTTCAATTTTTGTAACTTCTACATCTTTTAATCCTGGGATATTCATGTTAAAATTCATACAGCACAAATCACCTTTCTATTGCTTGTTTCCCGACAATTCAAGTATATAAAAAAGTATGATTTTGTGCTTTTTTATTGTAAATTTGTTTGAATACCCCAACAAATATTATAGAACCAATATTATAGAACCAAAAAACTACACCTCCAATTGTAAGTTTGCGTCTAACAATTGTGGTGCAGTTTATTTTGATTATGCTTCTTCTACTTCTTCTACTTCTTCTACTTCTTCTTCTTCTTCAAGAGCCGCTTTTATAAAGTTAACTGTGTAAGTAGTTTCATTACCCGCTAAGTCTACTAATGTAACAGTTACACCAGAATTATCAATTAATGTTTGTCCTAGAACATCATTACCTTTTCCACCTTGAATAGCGAATAATTCTAATAATGCATCTTCAGAAATAGTATCTAATGTTAATGGACCATTTTCTCCGTAAGTAATTATTGCACTTACGTTCTCTTCACTCACTTCAATTGTACCTTTAGTATATGTTGCGTCTTGGTCTACTGCAAAGTTAATAGTAGTGCCATCAAAAACACTCGTTACAGTTACACCTGTTGCAGAAGTAATTGTTGGAGCTGGGTCAGTTACGATTGTTGGATCTACATCATCAATTTTTACTAATTCAGCTTTAATATCTTCAACTGCTTTATTCAAATCTTCTACTGTAGCATCCTTACTATCTAATAATTCTTGCGCTTCATCTACCACTTTATTTAAAGCTTCAATTTGTTTTGAAATTGCTTCTAATAGAGCTTTTAAATCAGCTTTTGCTTTCTCTACCTCTGGATCGCTATTCTCTGTTTATATTACCGTTCTTTAGTCCTTGTATCACTGAATAATCTGAATTTTAAGGGTTAAAAAATGCCTCTCTAATAGAAAAGTGTTATTTCTCCTTAAATAAGTAATCCATTTATTAACTTTTAAATCAGTCTAATTATCATTTTACTTTTTCATTCTGAACTAAAGCCATGTAAATTTCACTTGGAGCCTACACCGTACGTGCGACTTTCACCGCATACGGCGTGCCATCAGCTTTAATAACTTATTTTGGGGAAATAAATAATTATTACTGACTAGATCCCTTCGCTCGGGACTGTTTTAACCTCTTGCTGCATTTCTACAACAATACAAACGGCAGTCCTTCCACACTACTACGGATCTGCTGCCATTTTTACCGCTTCACTGGCCCTAACATGCCTCTTCGGTAAAAACTTCAAACGTTCCATTATCTATATCCTTACATACATAACCTTAGGCTTCCACTCTCCACTATAAGGACACATTGTTTAACAGCCAATTATACAATGAGCAATTTAATCATTTTGGATTAAACGATAAATACCGAACTCCTAGCAATACGCGATATTTATTCTCTTATAATGCTTCAACATGGATTCGTCAACCTAGCCATAGTTATATTATGGAGCCCCGCCTCGACTTCTTTTCCGACCTTCGAGTACGACTTCACCTGACTTCACCCCTCTGTGTTGTTAGACACATCCTGGATGCAGGAGGATTAGACACATGATCTTTAGCTGTTGACCATGACTCAGAATTTCACTGAGCATATCTAGATAATAGTTAGAAGCAATTTATTTGCTCCCTTTCATTTCCTTAGCGGTTAGGCTGCTAAGTTATTGAAAAACGTTTCGTTTAGGTTTTCTTCAGGAGTTGGGTCTAATTCAATCGTACCATCTACATTAATAGTACCTTCCACAGGAGTTACATCTTGTTTGGCATCGTTATCTAATAAAGCCTTAAATGCTTCAGATTGATTTAATGAAGCATAACGTAATGCTTGTGCATATTGATCTTTATCATAAATATTGCCTTGGTTATCTTGAACGTATGCTAATTGATTAGCTGTAATTTTCCCTGCACGTATTGCTTGACTGAAAGTAGTTGCATCTAAAGAGACTAAATTGTCACCAGATTTAATTACAACTTTATCTAATTTTAATTCTACTGTACTTTCTGCTGCTGAAGCAATTACTGGTGTCAAAGCCGAAGTAGCTAATACTGCTACCATAGCCGTTTTTGACATTACTTTAACTGATTTCTTCACAACTATTCCACCTTTATTTCAGAGTTTATATGGAGGTACTTTTGTACCTCCATATGAGAACAAGTTCTATTACTTAACTTCTACTTTGTACCCTTTTACATCTTGAAGAGTTAAATTACCTGGTAATAATACCGAATATTCACCTTCAACAAAGATATTTTTTACTAGTTTAACATCACCAGTCTCTAATTTTAATACATATTCTGTGCCTACTAATTCTTCTGCTAAGCCATTAGTATTTAGAATTAATTCTGTACTACCTAGTGCTTCTTGGTAAGCTCCTAATGTAATATTTCCACCAAATGTATCAACAGTTACCACAGGTTCTTCACCCTCTACGTCTTTTGGAGCTAAAGTCCAAGTACCATTTGTTAATGTTGCAGTGTACTCTTTATCTCCAATTTTAGCTACAAAGTTAGTAGTTGGGAAAGATTTGCCTGCATCTAAAGTGATTACAGCTTCTGTACTTGCCGCTGCTGCACCAATTGCACCTAATTTTTCTGTACCGTTAAAGAAATCACCTGTTGCTACTGCTTCAGTAACCGTTACATTCACTAATTTTTGTAAAGAATTAATTGCTGCATTAATTGCATTAATTGCTTCTTGTTTTTGAGCATTAGTTGCTGTAGTTGGTAAAGCGTTTGCTGCACTTACTGCATCAGTTACTGCTTTGAATGATGCCGCACTATAGTTAGCTGAATTTAAAGCAGAAGCTTGAGCTACTAAGTTTGATAATTGAGTGTCAAGTGTTACATTACCTGCTTGTACGATTGTGTAAGTTACAATACCGTCTTTAACTTCACGAGTTAAGATAGCACCTGGGCCACCTAAAGCATTGATGAATTCAGTATAGCTTGATAAATAACGTTGGCCCACTTTGTATGTTACATTGTCACCGACAATAGATACAACTTCATAGTTACCTTGGTATTTTAATGTTCCCGCTTGAACATTTACAGCTTCTACTGCACCAGTGTAGAAGTTTGGTAACACTGAATTGCCTACAAAATCAACAGAAGCAGAAATTGTTGGTAAGATATTACCTACACCCGTAGCATTAACTGTAATTGTATTAGCTAAAGGAGAATTCACACTAATTTCAGCGCGACCGTCTGGATTAGATGTTAATTTAATAGTTTTTGTTTCAGAGCTTCCTAAATTGTAAGTGTTACCTCCAGCAATTACAGTTGCCCCATTGAATGAAGTTTTTACATCAAATGTTAATGTGTAGTTTTCAACAATCGTATTATTAATTGTCTTTTCTACCCAACGATATTGTGGGTTACCAGTTTCTGGATCGTTACCAACGAACTGTTGCTCATACACAACTTGAGTACCAGAGATAACTACATTTTTTGGTTTGTAATCGAAACCATTTTGATCAACTGATTGATATACAAATTTAACAGTTGATTCCGTTGTTGCAGTTGAAACTTGACGTCCTAAAGAGTCTAATGCTTTTAACGTTGCATTTGCAACTACAGGAGCTTTGAAGTATGTCGTTTCACCAACGTGGTGAACATCCTTAGTTTCAAACTTCAATTCTGATTGGTTATAAGTATTCATGAATACTGTTGGTTTTACATAAGCATCCGAACCTTTACCAGCTACACGGAATTGAACTTTACCATCTTTACCTACTGTTAATGGTACAATCTGACCTTTAACTACAGGTGTGAAGTTACCTGTTGTCGCATAGTATACTTCGCCAGCATGAGCAAATGTTACGTAAACTACTGAACCAGCAGGAGCCACTTTTCCATCTTTACCAGTTGCTGTGACTGTATAAGTACGTCCACCAATTGAAGATGTATTTTGTGGTTTGCCATTTGGATTAGTAGTAAATTCAGCTGAGTCAACTAAACCTTCACCAGCAACATTCACTACTAAAGTATCAACGATTGAGAATTTAACTGTTGATCCCACTGCTTGTAAAGTTTTGTTATCATATACTTTACCGTTTGTAGTAGCAAATACAATAGGAGTAGCCGATACTTCTGAACCCGTTACTACAAATGCACCTTCACCATTAGCGTTAGTACGAACTTCTGCCACGACTGGGTTATTTGAACCTTTAATTGCACGTGGTTTTACGAATGTGCCACCAATAGTTTGAACGTCTACATCTTTAACTTCATCCGGATTTACATCTAAGTTTTCTTGAATAGCAATATAGTAAGTTGTGTTTGGAGCACCGTTTACTTTGTATGACTTCTTCGCACCATTTGCTAATTCTGTAGCTGTAGTGATATCACTTACTGCTAATTGAATTTTGTTAGCCCAGTAAACTTTACCAGTTGAGAATACTGAAGATTTTTTAGTTGCATAAGCAGTGAATGTATCTTCAGAGCTATAATAACGAGTATATTTGTACGTAGCAGTACCATCAGCTTTAGTTAATACTTCAGCTTCGATTTTGTCATTTGTACGCTCGTTGTTAACAATGTTGAATGTTACAGGAACATTTTCAACTGATTGACCTTGTGGAACAGTAACTTTAGCAGTTAATGTAACCTCTTCACCAATTACACCTTGAACTGAAGTAGTTGTAACATCGATTTTAGTTGGGATTACTTCTGCAACACCAACGAATTTACCAACAGCAGAACCGTCAACAGTTACAGTGTACTCTTTACCAGCTTGGTGAGCAGATGTAGTTAATACAACTGTTTTTGCATCAGTTTGTTTAACAACTTTGTTTGAAATTGTTAATCCTTCGATAGCGATATCTAATTTTGCTACATCTTTAACTGCTTCTGGGAAAGTAACTTCTACAGTAGTAGCGTTGATTACTTTAACAGTGTTAGCTTTTAATGCTTCAGCAGCAGCTTCTGCACGAGAGAACATTACAGCGAAGTCTTGCTTCGTGATTGCATTGTTTGCTCCGATTTTACCGTTGTCGCCTTTAATTACGCCGTTACCTACAGCGATTTCTAAAGATTCAACAGCCCATGCTTTTACAGATTTTTCATCTGAGAATTGAGCTAAGCTAGCGCGGCCTTCTAAGTTGAAAGCATTTACTAGGATAATAGCAGCTTCGCCACGAGTTAAGTTACCGTTTGGCTCGAAGATACCAGCGCCTTTACCAGCAAATACGCCATTGTTTACAGCAGCGTTGATTGCATCGTAGTACCAAGCACCAGATTTAACGTCTGTGAAGTATACATTATCAGAAGTTGTTAAACCTAAAGCACCTGTTAAGATTGTAGCAGCTTCTGCACGAGAAACTGATTTACGTGGTTGGAAGTTACCGTTCGCGTCACCTTGAACTACTCCACGATCTACTAAATCTTGTACTGCTTCTTGAGCATATGATGCGATTGAATTATAGTCATTAACTTGTGCAGCAGAAGCTACAGGTACGATTGCAGATGCTACTAATGCAGCAGTTGCAGTTGTCGCGAAAAATTTACGACCTTTGTTTGTTTTAGCCATTTAATTTTTTCCTCCTAAATTACCTTTATTACCCGGTCTTTTCATAGTTTGATGCCATGTTCTATGTAAAAATGCATTTTCACTATGCAAGAATTGGGGTAACAGGCTTTTTTACTAAATGTTCATAAATTGGTACGTAATGTATCAATTTACACATTTAATTACTTCAATAATATATCATCTATTAAATTGGAAAACAAGGTTAATATTCTTGAATTATCCAACTCAACCAATTGCTTTGACTAGAGAATGTCCAAAATTTGTAAAATTATTTAACAAATCCATTACAAAAGTAATTATTTATCGAAATTTTCAAGATATTAATTTTGTAAATCTTCTAGCAAATTTGATATATTTCAATCCTTTTATTACATTTATAATGGTTATATATCAAAAATATGACATTAAAATAGTCTTTTAATTTTCCAACTGTTTTTTTTATTTATAACTGATTTTCCTAAATCGATTTCCTCCGTTGGAAATAACACCATTATTTACCCACATTTTACCTCATCCAGTAATCAAATTGTTAATAATGTAATTTGATTGTAATATTGCTTTGCGAATGTTTTTTCTTCCTGCTTATTCGCGTTCTTTTTTTCATTTCTACTATTTAAATAGTAGAACCTTTCTCTTCGGGTTTCGTCCTAACGGTTATTACAGATCATTTGTTGCCTAATAGGGGTCACTTTCTCCAATATTTTTGTGGTATGATAAAGTGAAACTTCAATCAGTGGACTCCCCTACTGCTTGTTGGCTTTCACCACTCGAAACTTTACTGGCAAGTCGGGCTTCTCGTTTAGTCCTGTCCCTGAGGATTTGCTCTCGGTACAGGTAAATGTTTGTCTGTGAATTGGCAGTAAAAGCACTTCTTATAGAAAGGTTGTCAATACAATATGAAACATGTAGAAATTATGGGGGTACCCTTTTTACATATAAATCAAACTAATTTCGTAAAGCTGCTCGTGGATCGGGCTGCACAAAAGGAAAAAACCTTTGTTATTACGGCTAATCCTGAAATTGTCATGCGGGCAAATGAAGAACCGCAATTAATGACTTATATAAAGGAAGCGAATTATATTTGTGCCGATGGGATTGGCGTTGTAAAAGCGGCTTCATTGCTGGGCGAGGATTTGCCTGGACGTGTAACCGGTTATGATACAATGGTCGAACTCTTAAAAATCGGTCAGGAAAAGCGTTACAAAGTGTATTTACTCGGGGCGCAACCGGAAACTCTTGAAAAAACAGTCGCAAATATTGAGCGGGATTACCCGAATGTTGAAATTGTTGGTTATCACGACGGTTTCTTTGATTGGGAAAATAATACGATTGCTGAAGAAGCAGCCGCGCTTGAGCCTGATTTCATCTTTATCGCGTTAGGTGTACCGCGTCAGGAAAAATGGATTTCCGAAAACATGGACAAGTTCTCACATGGGGTGTTCATGGGCATCGGCGGGTCATTTGATGTTATTGCAGGAACGGTGAAGCGTGCGCCGGTCATTTGGCAAAAGCTGAATATTGAATGGCTCTACCGCCTACTGAACCAGCCGAGCCGTTGGAAGCGTATGCTCGTGCTGCCTCAGTTTGCCTTAAAAGTGCTTACTCTAAAGCGTAAAGGACAACGATAAGCCTATGAGCCAATCAACGTTAGTAAAAAGTACGCTTATTTTAACGGTTGCCACATTGCTGTCCAAAATCTTAGGCAGCATTTTCCGTGTGCCGCTGCAAAATATTGCCGGTGATGAAGTACTCGGGATTTTCAGCCTTGTGTATCCTGTCTATATGGTAGCCTTGTATTTATCGGTCGCAGGGATTCCTCTGGCGATTTCAAAACTGATTGCTGAGGCGAATTCAAAAAATACGCCACAGCAAATTCATAAAATTTATATTACAGCGAGTATTTTAGCGCTGTGCTTTGGACTATTCAGCTTTACCGTCATTTTTAGCTTCTCGCATGTTTTGGCAGATGCGCTTGGCGGTCCATCGACGCGCTTTGCATTGATTATCGTCGCATTGACACTATTGGTTGCTCCGTATATGGCGGTATACCGTGGCTTTTTCCAAGGTTACGGAGATATGCGCCCTACTGCAGTATCCCAGGTTGTCGAGCAGCTGATCCGTGCTGTGCTTATTATCGTTGCCGCATATGTACTTGTAAAAATGGACCTGTCAACAGAAGTCATCGCAGGTGGTGTGATGATCGGTTCGGTTATAGGAGCACTTGCTTCACTGCTTTATTTACGCATAAAATACCGTCGTTCCCCTTACAAGGTGGTAGCAACTGAGAAATATGAACCAGGCCGTGACTTCCCTGACTGGGGCCGTACGATTTTAAAAATCTCGATTCCGATTGCGATTGGTTCGGTGACGATGGCATTGTTTAACTTTGTCGACTCGTTTACCGCAACGTATGCTTTAAAACAAATGGGTGTTACCGCACAACAGGAAATCAACTATTTGTACGGTCTTTATGGACGAGGCATGACGCTCGTGCAAATTACCACAGTGTTTGCGTCCTCAATAATTTTACCGCTCGTGCCGTTAATAACGACAAAGCTTGTACAAAATGATTTAGAAGGTACACGTAACGTCATTGAGCAAACATACCGCATGACACACTTGATTACATGGCCTGCAGCGTTAGGATTAGTTGCACTTACATTGCCACTGAATTTAGCCCTTTATACCAACTTAGAAGGGAGTATGATGCTGGCAATCATCAGTGCAAGTGCCGCTTTTACCTCTCTGACACTTGTGAGTACTGGTGTGCTCCAAGGGATGAGCGCGGCAAGAGTTGCTGCCATTATCATTATAGGTGGGGTACTGTTAAAAATCGTGCTCAACATCGTACTCATCTCACAATTTGGGCTTGAGGGTGCAGCTTGGTCGACATTAATCGTCTATGCCGTTGTGTTTATCGTGAATACTCTTGTCATTCTACGTAAAATGCGATTCTCTGCGTTAAACGGAATGACCGTAAAGATTATACTTTCTTCTATTATAATGGCATTGGCAGTTGGTCTTCCTACGCTGTGGCTCGATGTTGCAAGCTGGGGGCGATTGTTCGCACTAGGTTATGCCCTGCTCGCAATTGGTGTCGGCGGCATTATTTATGCGGCGCTGTTATGGGGTCTCGGTGCGCTTCATCCGGACGATGTCAAACGAATCCCTGTCATCGGGAAAAAACTACACATTAAAAAGAGGGAGTCGAAAAACTCTATGAAAATTAAGCAGTCCTGGCTTTGGACATTAATTGTTCTTCTTTTACTAGCGGCTTCTATCGGCGTAATCAACCGCTGGAATGTAGAACAAGGCAACAATGTCTATGAAGTCATTATTCCCTATGAGGAAATATTAATTACATCAAATGAAAGTGGTCTCTCCGTTGATGAGGTACTCGGACAATTGAAAGAGGCCGGTTTATCGACTGTCAGTATAAGTCCAGTTACATTAACTGATTTAGAAAAACAGAGCATTGTAACAATTTTTGAGGAAAATGAACTAGCAGCGCAGCTGTACTTTACACCTTACCGTAATAGTGTGGATGTGAAAAATAAAGGCTACTATATTTCTGTGCCGGAAGATGCTTATTACCAGCGTTTTATTACGGACATAATCGATGTAGAGGAAGTGACATTCGGTGATCAGCCGTTTTATTTCCTCCCGAGTTCGGATGAATTTTATGATGATCAAACACCGCTTGGCTATGATGAACAAACGCTTGCTGCCATTAATCGTCATGAGTTATCGCATGTATTCCGTGTAACAAATGCAGTAATGGATGAGGTAAATGGTGCGCTTGTCAATCAACTTGTCGACCTTAAAACCGATTCAACAGCAGGTCTGCTAGGTTTAGGAACAGAGGCATTGGGCTTTGGGCAAGTATCACAGCCCAAATTTGTACAAAAGCTGGACGATGCTGGCTACTACTTCTATTTAATAGAAGGAAGCCAGCTGAAGGGTGAACTTCCAATGGCCCGTCAGCATCAATACAATGCGGTCCGTTTAATTAGTATCGATGTGAATAAGAATTCGAAGTACGCATCTTTACAAATGTCACTGGACGCTTCAGTACGTGCAATTAAAGAACGTAACATTCGATCGATTTTCTACCATATTAAAACGACTGGCGATTCAACGGAAAACCTGGAGCTCGCGGTTGATTACTTGCAAGAAGTACATGAGCGTATGCCGGCTTCTTTTGCAGCTGGTGCTCCTATGCCATTCGACAAAATTGATGTGCCTTCCTGGTCGAAATTACTGCTGTTTTTAGCAGGTGTGGTATTCACCTATTTAATGGTTGGTTTAACTTCATGCAGACCATTGCAGTATGTAGCAGCTGTGGTAATGCTGGCATTAGCAGCAGGTTATTTTGTTCTTGACCGTCTTGTGTTTGTACAGGCGTTTGCATTAGTTATCGCTGTATTGACGCCGATTTATGCGGTTATGTCTTCAAAGAAAGGCTCGAACAGTCTTGTTAAAATTGCCGCCCTTTATTTAAAGGCAGTCGCGATTAGCTTTGTTGGGATTTTTATTGTCGTTGGCTTATTAAACGGCAATGGATTCATAACTGGATTTGAAGCTTTCCGTGGTGTAAAACTTGTATACATTATTCCGATTGCGGGTGTCGTTGTTTTAGTAATCATGTCCATGTACCGCATTACCGCTAGCGGCTACAAGCATGCGCTCTCTCGCTCAGTGAAAATAATGAATACCGAAGTGCGTTACTGGCATTTAATTTTATTCGTTGTTGTAGCGGCAATTGGCCTTTTCTACATTAGTCGTACAGGTAACGCTGGTACAGCAAGCGCCTTGGAGCTTTCGATTCGTCAGTGGCTTGAAGATACACTATATGTGCGCCCGCGTACGAAAGAATTTTTAATCGGCTTCCCTATTTTCGTTGTAGCACTTTATGCGATGTCGGTAAATCGTAAGCTTGGACATATATTACTTGTACCGGCAGTTATTGGTTTCTTATCGGTAATGAATACATTTACACATCTTCATATCCCGCTGTCTGCCTCACTTTTACGTACGGCGTATAGTGTGATACTTGGCTTTGTCATTGGCGTTATTTTTATCTATGTGTTTAAAGTAATTTATAAATATATAATAAAATGGATTGCGAGGTGGTCGTAATGCATATCGTACTTTCAGGTTATTACGGATTTGACAATGTTGGTGACGAGGCAATTTTACTGTCTATTATTACCGCCCTCCGCAAAGAACAGCCGGATGTTGAAATTACGGTGCTTTCCAACAATCCTGATACTACTTCTAAAACGTATGGGGTAGCAGCGGTCAATCGTTGGAAGATCAAAGAGATTTCTAAAGTATTAAAAACTGCGGATGGTCTGATTAGCGGTGGCGGCAGTTTACTGCAGGATCAGACAGGAATGAAAACAATTCCTTACTATTGCCTAATCATGCGATTGGCTAAGTTTCATAAAACTCCGGTATTCATTTACGCACAAGGAATGGGTCCTATCCGTCATCCATTAAGCCGCAAGCTGACAAAGTATACATTGAACCGGGTAGATCGTGTAACATTACGTGACGAAGCATCAAAAGAGCTGCTTAATGAAATCGGTGTGAAGCAGGCAATGTCCCTTGTGCCGGATCCGGTTATCGGCTTAGATTCTTCCACGTTTCGTAGTGAGTGGCTGGAGCGTCAAGCCTTTGCAGCTGATGGTTATCTTTCTGTCAGTATACGTGACTGGCCTTCAGAAGTTAACTTTATGCAAAAAGTTGCGGACGGGTTGGATTTGCTGGCTGAAGCGGGACATACAATTGTATTTGTGCCGATGCACGATATCCATGATGAAAAATCATCGTACAAGCTTGTAAAAATGATGAAACAAAAGAGCATTGTGGCTCCAGGGAATTTGTCGATTGAAGAGAAGGTTGCCATTATCGGAAAATCGGATTTATTGATTGGGATGCGTCTGCACTCGCTCATCTTTTCCGCAATCGAAGCAACACCATTCATCGCCCTTTCCTACGATCCGAAAATCGATGCCTTTGCAGAAATTGCAGAGCAGCCAAATCTCGGACATGTGGAGCAGGATGATTGGAATGGCGAGGAGCTGTTTAAGCAGGCATCAGCTATGCTCGCTGACCGTGCTGACCTGTCTATCAAGTTGCGCACACAGATAAAGGGACTGCAAACAGCAGCTCAACAGACTGCGGTGTTGGCATTGGAGACGTTCCGTAAATAAGGTAGCTGATAAGAACTTTAAAAGTGCTGTTTTCTCAGTTTAACTGGGAGACAGTGCTTTTTACTTTTGTACAAGATTGCGTAGATTACTCAAAGCAAATGAGAACGTATTTTTTGCCTTCTTCCTCACTTGAAAATAATAAAAAAATCCTGATAGCTCCAATGTTCGGGCTAACAGGATTCAATCGAAGTCTTGACGATTCACGATGCGTAGCCTCCAGCTAATTTCGCCTTTTCTGCCATGAGATCATGGAATAAAGCTTCATTACGCGACTCGAGAGCATCATCGATTAAACGGGATAAATTATGCTCTTCAAGCGTACGAACAATGCTTTCTACTTCTTCGTTAACTTCTTGCACAAGTTCATTTTGCGAAGGTTTTACTTTATCAGAAACGTTTTCAATGATTGGCAATAAATATTCATGGACGTTCGATACAAGCAGGAGCTGATAAAGCGGGAGACGGACAAAGCGATTGCCTCGTTGGAATACAAAAACTTCGGATAAGTTTTCTACTTGCATTGAATTTAAGTCCACAATTATTTCCTTACCTTCAATCGGGATGAAGTGAAATACTTCCTCCTCTTTTGTAATCGAAAAATATTGATAGGCAAACACTAATCGTAATTTCGTGCCTGTCATTTTTGTATAAAAGGGTTTCATAAATTCAACCTGGATCATTGGAATTCCTCCTTTACTGTTTTTTTACCATTACTCAATTACTGACACGTTCAATATCCAATCTGACACTTGAATAAATTATATTTACTTATAGTTTCCCCATACTTTCGACATTTCAAACTCCCAAGGATAAATTATTATGTTAAAGTTTAATCTATTCTCTTTTCCATACCGCTTTGAACTGATTCGTATTATAATGAAAGGAACGACTTTTTTTGACTTTAATACTGAGGAGGAAAAAAACGCTTTGAGTTTAACGTTTTCTGAAATTGCACATGCTCATAAAGATTTTATTCAACATACATTAACATCGTTTGAAGACCAGCTCCATCCCTCTAATGAGGATGATGCAGAGCTTGTGACCCGTGCCATGTTCACGGTACGAAACCAAGCAATTAAGCCGCCTTATTATTCGAAATTTGGCCAGTTTTTAGTTTGCCAAATTCAAGATGCAACTACGGCGGAAATATCTATTAATTTTGAACAAAAGACAATTACATGCAGCTGCCCAAATAAAGCTGTGTGCCGCCATAAGCTTGCCGTAATTTTAAAACTATCGCAATACTTTATTTCACTGCAGCGGTGGGTATCGATTTGGCGGTCAAAAAAATCGACTTCCCTGAATTCCTTGGCAACGGAGCGCAGTCCGGAAAACTGGCAAAGGATGGTCGATGAAGTGCTCCAGTATGCGATCAAAGGAACACAACCAATTGAACCGTATGTGCTTGGTACGCTACAGGAGAGCATACGTCAAAAAGTTCAGCGGCATCGTCCATATGAGCAAGAATGGCAAGATCTTTTTAGTTTGTTTGTGGAAGTGGCGATTATCAAACGTTTCTTACTACATGCTGTAAAAACAAAAATAGATATGAAGCATCATTATTCACAAATCTTTTTAGATAATACGTTGAGTCGAATTCAACGTTCGATTGATTCACTAAGTAAAATGACGCGACTGTTTGCAACCGAGCCTTTTTTTGATGCGCTCCAACAACAAGTTCGCGATATATTATTAATAGAAAAAGGTGCCAGCACTTTTCGATTAAACCTTTACTTACAATTTTGGACTAAGCTTTTCGGGGAAAATAAAAGGATAACAACGGAAATGGCCATACTAGAACAACTTGAAAACCATGAATCAGATATTGATTTAAAAGTTGTTCACACGATTTTCTATATATTAATGAAGAAAGATACTCAGTTAGTAGCTGCGGTCGAGGAAATGCATGAACAAAATATTGAAAGCTATATAGAAGTTAGCAAATTTGCATTACAAAAAGGTTTTATTGATGAAGCAACCCTTATTTTAAAAAAGGCCCTACCTCTTATACAGCCTGTTGTGCAAGAACTTCTTCAACCTGTACAGCGCCAAAAATTCACACGAAAGCTCGATCAATTGTATGAACAAATTACACTAACCGAGGAAGAAGAGTTGATGTTATATGGGTCATTTGGAAGATATGGTCTCGAATCATTTTCCAATTTTTTATTGCGCCAGCAACGATATGAGCAATGGGTTGCACTCCACCAACTTTATTCTTCATCCATTCCATATTTAGATCAAGCTGGCTTAAAAGAAGTGGTTGCCCATGCACCGGAGACCGCACTCCCTCTCTATCACTTCTACGCGATGGAAGAAATTCAGCAAAAATCGCGTCAAAACTATAGACAAGCAGTACGTATTTGGCGCGCCATGAAGACAGCTTCGAAAAAAGCAGGAAAGCTCGATTATTTTATAAATTATATGGAAGCTGTGCAGCAACAATACAAACGTTTGCGTGCATTACAAGAAGAAATCAATAAAAGTAACTTGCTTACTTAGTATATGCTCGTTCAGCGAATATTGAAGACACCCTAGACTTTATTTAAATTAAGAAAACCGCAACTTGCGGCAACATATAAGTGCCCCTATTTATGTGGCCCAAAAACCCAACCATGGTTATGCAAAAACATAATTGTGCCAGGAGGAGGTGACCTTGCGATTTATGCGCAACGAAACAATGCATTATTTATTTCAATCAAAACAACCCTTTTTAAAGGTATTCCGTATACAAATATCTCCAATTCGTCCGGGTTATTTCCGGCTAACTGCCTATACAAAAGACGATTTAATTATACCGACTGCAGGTTGGGTACCGACTTTATTTTTTAAGTTTGAACGAAACTTTTATGGTTTACACACATCATTGGAAGAACGGGACCTGATCATTTCAGCTTCACATTTACTTGATGTGCTCTCACCTTCCTATCGCCATCCGCTTTTAGATTTTGTAGCGTTTGATGAAGATACAGATATTTTTTTCAAAACATTACAAGAAACTTTACCATTATGGAATGATGAGACTCTTTGGCAGCAAGCAACGGTTAACGAGCAAGGATTTTCCTTTTCTCATGACTTGCTGCAATTTGCGGTCGAACAAAAGCTTACAGATGCAGGTCTCTCTAAAGAGGATACGCTGGCCCTTATTCCATTTTTCCAAAATGGGGGCTGGCCGATGCAAACCTCACATATTTTTGATGGAGTCAAGATGGCGTTACGATTAAGTGAGCCAGAAGAAAATGAGGATCACTGGCTTTTAGAAACCGTACTTATCAGTCCAACATCTGCCAAGCATTGGACACCTGCTACATCTAAACGTAAACTTCCAGTCGCTGAAGCATTGCCTAAAAAATGGGTCAACCTGGCAGATGAAATTGTGCAGCTTCAACAGCAAATAGTGGAGTTAATTCAATTAAATGCAGAAAGCAGCCACTTTATTCATATGACCTTCAATGATTTAGAAGTTCGTGAATTTTTGCGTCAAGAGCTAAGCAAATTACAGGCAATTGGTTTTGAAGTCATTTTACCTGCATGGCTGAAAGAGTTAAAGCAGTCAAAAATGCGTGTACGTGTAAGTGCCAATAATCAATCTACACGCAGTGTCGCTGGGTTGGATGATCTTTTAACATTCAAATGGCAGTTTTCCATGAATGGAGAAGAAGTTTCAGCTGAAGCATTCAAAAAACTTGTCGATGAAAAACGCGAATTTGTTCGTATCGGTACAGAATGGTTTCGAATTGATGCCGAGTGGCTAAAAGAAATGCGTGAATTAATGGAACAAGCACAGGAAGAAAATTGGACAGTACGTGACTTATTATTCCGTGAGCTCCCTGAAACATTGACTGCTCCACTGGAAGACAATGACGAAGAGGATGCTGAACGTGATGATCCATTGTTTGCATTTGAAATGCAGCAATCTCTTCAAACTTATTTGGAACAGCTGCAAAATAAAAAAGGTTTACCGAAAGTAACTGTGCCAGCCAAGCTTCACGCTGAGTTACGCCCTTACCAGCAGGAAGGGTTCGAATGGCTTGTATTCATGCGTGATCAGAAATTTGGTGCATGTTTAGCAGATGATATGGGCCTCGGTAAAACCATTCAGCTCATAACGTATATATTGCATACAGTCAATGTGTTGCAAATCGATAAGCCGACATTAATTGTGTGTCCTACATCGGTTGTCGGCAACTGGCAAAAGGAGCTGACACGTTTTGCACCTGATTTACATGTCTATACACATTATGGCCCACGTCGTTTAAAAGAAGAAGATTTAACAAATTTTGTTGCAAACCAACGTCCTCATGTTATTTTATCGACATACGGAACAGTCACTCAGGATGCAGATGTATTACAGTTAATTGAATGGTCAACTGTAGCTTTAGATGAAGCTCAAAATATAAAAAACATGCAGACGCTGCAATCGCGCGCCATTCGAAAATTAAAAGGGGAGCATCATATTGCATTGACCGGCACCCCTGTTGAAAATCGACTTTCGGAACTATGGGCAATTTTTGATTTTATTCATAAAGGTTATTTAGGTAGCATTGGAAAGTTCTCTGAGCAATTTATACTACCGATTGAGCGCAATGAATCCGAAGCACATAAACGGGTACTGCGAACAAAAATCAGACCTTTTTTATTGCGTCGCTCCAAACGAGATCCGGATCTTCAATTAAACTTGCCGGATAAGCAAGAATCACATGTATTTTGTGCATTGTCTACAGAACAAGCTGCACTGTATGAAGGCTATATTCAGGATACACTCGCTACACTTGAACAGTTGACAGGTTTTGAAAAAAAAGGACGCATACTGAAAATGCTTAATAAATTAAAACAGTTATGTAACCACCCTGCTCTATACTTAAAGGAACCATTTGATGATGCGAAGATGATGATAAATCGTTCCGTAAAACTTAAACGAATTATCGAAATGACGAAGGAAGTCATTGATAGTGGTGAGCAATGCTTAATTTTCACGCAATACATTGGTATGGGTAACCTGATTCAACACTGTTTATCGGAACTTTATGATGTAGATGCCCCATTCTTAACCGGAAGTATGCCAAAGCATCAGCGTGATCGTTTAGTTGACGGGTTTCAGGCAGGAGAGTTCCCGGTATTTTTACTATCGTTAAAAGCTGGCGGAACTGGACTTAATCTAACAGCGGCAACACATGTTTTACATGCCGATCGATGGTGGAACCCTGCTGTAGAAAATCAGGCGACAGACCGTGCTTACCGTATCGGACAAACTCGATTTGTTCAAGTGCATAAGTTCGTGACAATTGGTACTGTTGAAGAAAAAATCGATAAAATGATTGCCTTGAAATCAACTCTATCCGAAGAGTTGATTCAGTCGAGTAAATGGCTGACAGAGCTCGATGATAGTGAACTAATGGACTTACTCGTTTTGGATACGAGCCAGTTGAAATAAAAGAAAGAGTCTACTTTTACGCCATGAAGTAGACTCTTTTAATGCTTACTTCACTACTTTATTCAGTTAATATAGGATTTTACGGGAAAGAATAATTACTACTGTGCGGTCAAAACAGCAGTTTTTGAGCTATACACCCCCTATATACCTTTTTGCCTGGATATAACGGTTAGAATTGTTTTACATATTCAGTTTCATGTTCGGGTAGTACAAAATCTTTGGAAATCGGAGGAGCCGTTGCGGCTAATTCTGCTTTATTCGGGGCTTTTAATATATAAAATCTCACATCTTCAACATAAACTTCCATCGTATATACTTTTTGATTGTCACGATTTGTATATGTTCTCGATTGCAGTCGCCCTTTAATACCAATCAGCGATCCTTTTCCGCAATATTTGGCAATCAATTCAGCCGTTTTTCCCCATGCGCTGCATTGTATAAAATCAGCATCAATTGTTCCTTCACTATTTTTAAATGTGCGATTAACCGCCAATACAAAACTCGTTTGTATGCGTCCTTCTGATAGTTGTCTTATGTTCGCATCTTTCGTTGTGCGTCCCACTAGCCCAACATGATTCATTCATTGACCTCCTTTCTTTGAAATTACCTATAGCATAGCGGATACCTCACTTTTTGACAAAGTCAGAAAATGACGATTTCCCCTAAAAGACAATACCTAAAAAGTCAATTTGGCATAGTATAATTTCCTGTAATATTATAAAATAGTTTATCATGCCTTAATTTAGCGTGATTTTTTCCCTTGGTTGAAAATGACAGTTTTGCATATTTTTATATGTTATACTTTTATTACCGTTTACTAGGGGGGATGGATTGTTGAAAACCTTTAAAATGCTTGCTTTTGATTTATTACTTGATCGGGGAGTTAAAAAAATCCCCTTAATCGATGGCATTATTATTAATCAGGAAAATAGTCATCAAACATGGGTGCTAGAGCTTTATACATCCGCAGAATATGAAGATTTTTTCAATGAGTTCATTAAAGCTGAGAAACTACTCGAGGCCCGGGTCATCATATCATTGCCCGATAATGAACCTGCACCATTTGCCGTTGTCGTTCATTCTATTACAAAAGTAGACGATAAAATTTCAGTGCTCATTAAGGGAAGATTAAAATCGCAGCGAAAAAAATATGCTGAGCAATTGTTGGCCCAATTATTAGAGGAAGGTTTGAGCAATGCAGAGCTTCTTGCAGCATTCGAGAAAGGTATGCGAGACCGTAAACTGTTAAAAGAACAATAATAAAAAGTCTGGCACTCGAAATTAACAATCGAATGCCAGATTTTTTGAATTAGGGTCACTTTGTTTTTTCGGCTTATTCATTCGGGCGAAAAGTAGTTTTTCATCTACTGTTTCACCGTAATTCTCCAATTCCGCCGTGTTTGTCCCGACTTTTCAAATGTTGTATATTCAAAGTGGAGGTGAGGTGAATACTTAAATCTCTGTCTTCTTTCAACTGATTCCCCGCTTAATCAAAATAAATACTCATTTTTTCATCTCCTATCATTCCCCTTCCCACCTCGCTCTCCTTCATTTTTCTCTAATTCCTGTTCCACTACGCAAAAAAATCAGTGCTCATAAATGAACACTGATTTTTTCTGTTAGTGATTATCGACGTGATCTTTATCTTTTCGATCAGCTTGGTCTTCAATGATATCTTCCTGGTTAACGGATGGTGCACCAGGTGCTGTTGCGCCATTTTCGCCATTTGGACCACTTGAACCATTCGGCACATTTGAGTTCTGATTGTTATCAATCGTACTCTCATTTGTCTGCCCATTGTTGCCATTTTGACCGTTTGGATCGACTGTATCTACTGTGTCGTCAATAACGTCACGCGTGTCATCCATTACATCATTGGCCCCATTTTCGACATCGTTTCCTAAATTGTCATCTCCAGCGTTGTCATTTGTGTTACACGCTGAGAGAAATAACAGCGAACCAAGCGAAAGTGCGACAAGCAGTGCTGATTTTCGCATAAAAAATTCCCTCCCTTCCCATCTACAATCATGTGATCACTTCATGTGATCGTACATAGATTGCCCGGGAAAAGAAGGATCTATCCTAAAAAAAAGTGCGGTTATTTCAATTTATCTTTTAAGAGCTGTTCAACATAAGCGGCTTCTGATTTACAGTCGAATTTGTAATTTGTACCTAATTTTTTCTGCAATTTGGCAATCTCCGTCTTTTGCTTTTCAGTTGGCTCCTCATTTAAAATTTTTGTAATGACCTCATCCATTTTTTTAGCAATTTCCTCATGAAATTCACTGCTCAATAAAATGTCTGTCGGTATTTTTTCTATCCATGCAGCATTTTCCTTGAAATAGTTTTGCCAGATGACCATATAGTCTTCCATTGAAAATTTATCTTCATCCCAACCAATGCTTGCTAAATATGCTTCAAACGAAGTTGAGATCGAACGTGTAATACTAATTTTTACTCCTGAAGACAGTTGTTTATACATCTATTTTAAAACCTCCTACGTTTAAAGCCAAAGTTCACTCATTGTTAACATTCATAAAAGATTCCATGAATGGACATCTTGATTCAGCTTGGTACACCTTTAAAACGTCCTTTTAAATCTTTTAACTTGCCGACTTCCTAGAAACTTCCCTCACAGGAACAGCTTCTGGAGAATTATGTCGAAAAAATAAACTTTCTTCAACCTTTATATTTTATAATCTTTGAGTGATAAATGCAAATCGGATTATTTTGGCTGTTCAGGTCCAATTGCAAATAAAATCTCGCATTCACAAACTAGCTCGCCGTCCACTGTCGCAATACCGCGGCCTTTCCCCATTTGCCCGCGCAACTTCAAAAATTCCACTTCAAGCTTCAATTGATCGCCCGGTACGACTTGACGCTTGAAACGGCAATTATCAATCCCTGTTAAAAATACAAGACGTCCTTTGTATTCAGATGCTTTTAATAATGCCACACCACCTACTTGCGCAAGTGCCTCGACAATCAGGACACCCGGCATTACTGGATAGCCAGGAAAATGCCCATTAAAAAATTCTTCGTTAATCGATACATTTTTCAATCCAAGTGCGCGCTTTCCTTCTTCGATTTCAAGAATGCGATCAACTAATAGAAATGGATAGCGATGTGGTAATATATTTTGAATTTGCTCTGCGTTTAACATGAAAAAATCCCCCTTGTTTCCTCTATAATATTATGTATATAATCGTTTATTTTTATGTATGTTCTGGTAAAGCGATGCAAATATTGGAGAAAGAGCCTGGAATCAGCCGGCTTTTAGCTCCAAATCCGTTAAAAAATTAGATTTTGCTTCTTCACTGTAAAGGGATTGTTCGGAAAATACTCCGACAATCCCTCTACTCTTTACCATTTATAATATCGAGAAGATGCTGCCATGTTTCCCACTTTAAAACATCCGATGCTGCCCCGTCTCCAATAACGCTGTAACCAACAACCAGCCCTACAATTACCGCTACTAAAAATAATAGAATTACGATTAATATACGTAGCCAGATCGGAATCAGTCGAAGCCGAACCTTACCAACCGTCTGATCCGTTGGCGGCTCTGAAACGTTCTTTTGGCTGCGTCTCGTCTTTTTGGCTGCAGGCTCTTTTTGTTCGATCTGTCTCTCTAACTCTTTCGTCATAAAACTTCTCCCTTAACAATGTGGCACGTTTAGCGAATACCGTTAATTAACCCAAGCATTTGATCTGCAATTGTAATCGCACGTGTATTAAATTGATATGAACGCTGTGCTTGAATTAAATTTGTCATCTCTTTTGATACATCCACATTCGACATTTCAAGTGCACCTTTTTGAATGCCCACTTGACGATTGGCCCCTTGCAGATCTGTCAGTACTTGCGCTTGTGTGAAACCAAGTGCATCCAGGTTCTCCGGTAAGCCGATATATGTCCCGCCCTGCAGTTTTTCCATTACGTTTGGTTTTTGAAGTTCAGAAATCCCCAACTGGAATTTTAGCGGTGCACCATTTTCATAGCTTGCCACTAACGAACCGTCTGAATCCATCGTAAAGCCTGTTACATCATCCGGGAATGTGATTGGCTGTCCATCTGCATTGGCCACTTGATATCCCTCACTAGTTACGAGTGAAAGAATACCTGGTTCGGTCTGTGATACATAAAAGCTGCCGTTACGAGTGTAGGCGGTTTGTACGTCGCCTTCCCCATTTTGCATTAACACGTTAAAATACTGGTTCTTTGTTGTTAAGGCAAAGTCCAGATCACGGTTAGTTACTTCCAGTGAGCCCTGTGTCTGATTGGATTGGATTAATCCGATCTGTGCACCTGCACCATAACGGATACCTACGGGTGTATCGCGGACAGTGCGGTCTAATTCATCATTATTGAACTGCTGATACAGCATTTCCGTAAAATTTGCCTGCTGTGCTTTATAGCCTGTTGTATTGCTGTTTGCGATATTTGTACTGATTGTGTCTAATTGATGCTGTAGTTGAGATAATGTATTTGTCGCACTCACCATTGTACGTAACATTTCCCGCACCTCCTTAATTATACGAAAATTCGACAGTTAATGAAAATAATCGCTATAGGTTAGAAATGATTTCCATTATTATTCTAATGCAAGTAATTAATTAACTCGTCCAATTTCATTTACTGCTTTTTCCATGCTCTTATCGTATGCCTGAAGCACTTTTTGGTTTGCTTCAAATGCGCGGTATGCAGTCAATAGATCTGTCATTGCTTTAGAAGCATCAACATTGGAGCCTTCTAAATATTGCTGTTGCATCGAAAACTGTACATTTTCCTGACCATAGGCAGATGGAAGATCGATGCCATCCAATGTATTAAATAACCCATTATCACGCTTTACAAGTACGTCCGGATTTTCGGAAAATGCCACACCTAATGTGCCGATCTGTACATCATTTCCGTCAAAAATCGCCCCATCTGAACTGATGCGGATATTATCGTTATCAAACTGCAGGCGTTCCCCATTCCCATCCAATACGAACAGTCCTTGAGGGTTTACTAAGTTACCCTGCCCGTCCAGCGTGAAATTCCCGTTACGTGTATAGCTTTCTGTTCCAGATTCATTTTCTAAGCGGAAGAAAATTTGTCCGGAATTTCCAGATGTTTCGTCAGTAGGCATCGTACTGTTGATCAATGCGATATCTGTATTTAAACCTGTTGAATAAATCTGACCCTGTGCTTGGTTTGGCATTGTTTCCTGTAGATAAACACCTGCATTCACCGCACCAACCGGATTAAGATTCTTTACTTGAAACCCGTTTTGTGTCGGAATTGTTGTCGAATTCACAGCTGACATCAACATATCCGGAAAAGAACGAATTGTCGTTTGATCTGATTTAAAACCAGGTGTATTGGCATTCGCCATATTATTCGTTAAAATTTCTGTTTTACGTTGTTGTGCAACCATTCCTGTAGCTACTGTATAAAAACCTTTAAACACTCAATTCACCTCTAATTGTGCCGTATTTATCATTTATCGGCAAAAAACTGATATTTATAAGTAATATAATTTATTTATTTATCGCGCGATCGATATTATCCAGCATGATTCCAGTCCCAACTGCCACACAATCCATTGGGTTTTCCGCCACGAATACAGGTACTTTCAGCTCTTCGATTAACAGCTGATCAATGCCATGCAATAACGCACCGCCACCTGTTAAAATAACGCCTCGATCGATGATGTCAGCCGATAATTCAGGTGGTGTTTTTTCCAGTACGTCTTTTGCTGCCTGTACAATCAAACTAACTGATTCATGCAATGCGTGCTCAATCTCTTCCGAATTGATTTCGATTGTTCTTGGCAAGCCCGTAACCATATCACGGCCACGGATATCCATTGTATCGTCGCGTCCGCCAGGGAACACTGTACCGATTGTTGTTTTAATATTTTCCGCTGTACGTTCGCCGATCAGCAGCTTGTATTCTTTCTTTATGTATTGCAATATATCATTATCGAATACATCACCAGCAACTTTAATCGATTCGCTCGTTACGATATCACCCATTGATAATACTGCTACATCCGTTGTACCTCCACCGATATCAACGACCATATTACCGCTTGGCTGGAAAATATCCATACCTGCGCCGATTGCTGCTACTTTAGGCTCCTCTTCCAAATAAACCTTTTTGCCGCCTGATTTTTCAGCTGCTTCACGAATTGCTTTTTGCTCTACCGAAGTAATATTCGTCGGACAGCAAATTAAAATACGGGGCTTTGATAAGAAACCTTTAACGTCCAATTTATTGATAAAATGTTTTAGCATCGCTTCTGTTACATCAAAATCCGCAATCACACCATCCTTTAATGGACGAATCGCGATAATATTTCCCGGAGTACGTCCCACCATTTGACGTGCCTCTTCACCGACTGCCAACACTTTATTTGTCTTTTTATCGATTGCTACTACAGATGGCTCATTCAAAACAATCCCTTTGCCTTTTAAATGAATCAGAACATTTGCAGTACCTAAATCAATCCCAATATCTTTAGAAAACATGTTTCGTAATTCTCCTTCCGCCCATTTGAACATGTATACGATTCTATATCTGTCTATCTTAGTTATTTTATCATATACAGTTTTGAATTACACCAATATTGTGGGAAGGATTTTCCTTTATAATGGATTATAATGGTAAAAACCTACATTAATTTTCACTAAAAAAAGCATTTAGTTGTTATAAAAACAGACTAAATGCTTTTTTCCTGTTGCTTTGTAATCCACTTTTTACGTGTTGCTTCACCACCGCGTAAATGGCGAATCGATTTGTTATAGGTTAAAACTTGTTGTACTTGTAGCGCAAGTGGTTCATTCACTTGTTTTAGCCGCTCTGTCAAATCTTTGTGTACAGTACTTTTAGAGAATCCCGTCATTTTCGCGAGTGCACGCACGGTTTCACCTGTCTCTACCAACAGTTCACCCAAACGAACGCAGCGTTGCCGAATATGTTCGTGCACGTCCTCTCCCTCTCTACTTCTAATCTAAAGAGCCTTGCTGCCTTGCTTCTTAATATTTCACCTTATGTGAGCAGGCTCTTAATTATTCGAAGTAGAGTGAAGGATTCGTTGTTAACTTACTAAAAATATATCCGAATTCATCCATTTTGCTAAGTAATCAAAAGGATAAATATTTGTTCGGATCCACCAGTACACCATCTTCCAATACTTCAAAGTGTAAATGAACGCCAATGTTTGGATTCCATTCATTTTCCTGTGAAGTAGCAAGCTGATCTCCTTGTGAAACTTGATCGCCTTGTTTTACAAGAATATCTGCCACGGAGTTATAGCGTGTTTGCATACCATTTTGGTGTGTAATTGTAATGCTGTTGCCTGTAAATGCATCCATTTTTACTTCTGTCACTTCACCGCTCATTGCTGCAACAACTTCAAATGGCTCGCTGTTAATTGCGATAGAGACCCCTGTAGATGTTGTGAACACTTGATTAAATACAAGCAGTGAGTTTTCACGTGTTGCTTCATCTTTTGAGACGTCATAAAAATCCTGTAAAATCGTTACTTCATTTAAGTATTCTTCTTTGAACGGGTACTTCAAATTTTCCGTAACAGTCGCTGTTGTTGGAACAATCGACTGATCGGATGGTGCAGAAACTTCTTCCATTAGTTCCTGTTCGTTCTGACTTTCGAACAATGCATTAAAACTAAAAATAACGGCCACAATCATTACTGCCATACCACCGTATACAGCCGGCCAAAACCACCGTCTTTGCATAACTGGTTTCTGAGAAGGCTTTTGTTTAACTTCTCTCATATTCATCACCTCAAATGGAAGTGTGTACAAGAAATTGGAAAGTTAAACATTATTTTTTACAATAATTTATCGATTTTATTGTTGTCGATGGATAGTAATGAGCAAGGATCTTTTCCGCCGTTAAACCGTCCTGTGCCATCGTATTTGCCCCATATTGGCTCATCCCTACCCCATGCCCGTATCCATAAGTTTTAATTGCAATACCGGCAGCTGTCGGTTCCCATGTGAAATTCGTCGACCGCAAGTTTAAAAGTGTACGCACTTCCCTGCCCGACCATGTTTTTTTATGAATGGTAATTTGCTCAATGCGGCCCGTGTCATTTCGCTGTAACTTTGCATTTTGAAGCTGGGCCTTCGAGAAATTTTGTTTGAGTTTTTTATTTAACTCTGCAAATGTATACATTGTTTGTTCTTGATTTAACTGTTCCGGCGAAGTGGTTGCTGTTAAGTAGGGAATCGGATTTCCGCTATAGTTTTCAGCTGACTCGGTATATTGAAAGGATGATGCATGAAACATGGCTGTAATCAATTCATCATTATAGGTAAGAATTTGGTTGGCTGTTTGTTTGACGGCGTCTGTTATTTTTTCTTCATTTTCAGCAAAGGTGGTCTTCCATTTTTCTTCCCGCAATTCCTGATCATTGTAAACTTGATGGGCTGTTGTTGTAAGAATCGGTTTTTTCCCGTAATCGGTCTGCCTCAATACATAAGTTCGGGAGGCAATTGCCTGGGCTTTTAATGCTTCCATATGAAAACTTGCAGGCATTTCCCCTGCAATTACACCAATTAAATAGTCTTCGATTGGAACTGTAGTATTATTCATCTTGATAAATAATGGACAAGAAGTAGATTCTGGTGGTTCAGGCATGGAGGTTTGTTTCTTAGATATTAAAGTGAACGGGACTAAAAACAATAGGACGCAGATGATAAAGTATAGGATAATTTTTTTCATGAAACAGTATATGAACGTATGAGAAGAATATGAGTTCATTTTGGAGAGAGAAACTCTAGCTTTTGAGAAATGAGAGCGGAGGAAGGGTTCCAGGGTATGAGTGGTGCTTCTTTCACCTTTTGGATAGGATTGTTTTAATTTTACAGCTGCCGGTTCTACTTTCTCACCGAGCTGTTCTACTTTAATGCCGGAACTTTCTAATCCTCCGCTTTCTCCCCCATCAAAACAAAAAACATCCAGAAAGCCCGAACCTCGCTTCCTGAATGCTTTATATGTTTCTATGAATCTGGCTATTAAACTGTTACAACGATTTCTTGTAAAACTTCTTCTTCTGAATCGATACGCTCGATTTGAGCACCTAAAGAAGCTAGTTTTTTGTGGAAATCCACATAGCCACGATCTAAATGATGTAACTTTGTAACACGAGTTACGCCTTCCGATACGAGACCAGTTAAAATTAGTGCTGCTGCTGCACGTAAATCTGTCGCTGACACTTCGGCACCTTGAAGTTTTTTGCCACCTTCAATAAATACAGAACGCCCTTCAATCTTTGCGTCTGCATTCATGCGACGAAATTCTTCAACATGCATAAAACGATTTTCAAAAACAGTTTCCGTAATAATACTCGTACCGTTTGCCGTTAACATTAATGCCATCATTTGTGATTGCATATCTGTAGGGAAACCCGGGTGTGGCATCGTTTTAATATCAACCGCTTTTAATGGGTCATTCGCGCGCACACGGATGCCTTCATCTTCTTCGATAACTTCTACGCCCATTTCACGCATTTTTGCAGTTAGTGCTGTCATATGCTCAGGTACAGCGTTTTCAATTAATACATCTCCGCGAGTAATTGCAGCAGCTACCATAAATGTACCAGCTTCAATTCGATCTGGAATAATATAATGTTCGCAGCCTTTTAATTCTTTAACGCCTTCAATACGAATCGTATCAGTACCGGCACCAATGACACGGCCACCCATTGCGTTAATAAAGTTTGCCAAATCTACTATTTCAGGTTCTTTCGCTGCATTTTCAATAATTGTCGTTCCTTTTGCTAAAGAGGCTGCTGTCATAATATTTTCAGTAGCTCCAACGCTTGGGAAGTCTAAATAGATTTCTGCGCCTTTTAGTTCATCTTTTACTTTTGCTTCGACATAGCCATGACCAAAGGAAATCTCTGCACCCATAGCTTCGAAGCCTTTTAAATGAAGTTCGATTGGACGAGATCCAATTGCACAGCCGCCTGGTAATGCTACACGCGCAAAACCATTACGTGCCAATAGTGAACCCATTACTAAAATGGATGCACGCATTTTACTTACAAACTCGAATTGTGCTTCACTTGATAGCTTCATAGAGGCATCAATCATCATTTCGTTTTTCTCGACATCATATTTGACAATCGCATTTAAACTTTTTAATACTTCACCAATAGTACCGACATCCGCTAAGTTTGGTACATCTTTAATCATATTTTTATCTTTAGAAGCTAACAGAGAAGCAGCTAAAATCGGTAATACAGCATTTTTTGCGCCTTCAACGCGTACTGTGCCTTTTAGCGTCTGACCCCCAGTAACAATAATTCTCTCCACAATTCGTCCCTCCGAATTCAATTCTCATATAATAAAAGGAATAAGTTCAATTAAACTTAAATTATTTTAAACTTCATTTGACTCAATTTACACACAAAAATATACTACATTTATTAGAGCGGTAATTCAACCACCCAAATTACTATTTTAAGCTAATTTGTTTGAAAAGGCTATTAAATTATAATACGCAGCGCAACTATTTAGTGTGAATAGACAAATTTTCACATAAAAGTATCTTCTTTAAATAACTACCCAAATCATGTAACTTTACAAACCTCAAATATTTCCTAGGAAATTTTATTTCTTGTAGTGAAAAACAAACGTTTATTCCCCTTTACAAGAAATAAAACAATAATTATTTCCTGTTTTAGTTAAAGATATAGGGAATCGTTTGCGACCAGTTTAAAAAGTTTAAAAAGAAGTCCGCAACAATTGAACCAATTACAATACTCGACAAAATATAAAAGAGCTGAATTTGAAAAGTTTTACCTTTTTTAAATAATTGTTCGATTCTTAAGCCTTGTAATGCATAAAGGGCAATTCCTATAAATATAATATATGCTAACACATTAACGATTGCTTGTTGGCCAGCCTCGACATATAAATCCATTTTCCTCTCTCCTTTTTAACAGACTACCAAAGTGATTGCGATTCATTTTTTTGAAAATTTATCATCATATAATTTTTCATGTCTATAAAAAAAACGGGCAGAAAGAATCTGCCCGCTTGTAAACATTAGATATTACCCTCATGAACATTGATACGATTCATCGCACGTTTTAAAGATAATTCCGCACGATTGAAATCGATGTCATCTTGTTTCTTTTGAAGGCGACCTTCAGCACGAGCTAAAGCTTCTTTAGCACGGGCAACATCGATCGTAGAAGCAACTTCTGCAGAAGGAGCTAAAATCGAGATTTTTTCAGGGCGAACTTCAATGAAACCACCGCTAACCGCTGCGACATCTGTAGTGCCGTCTGCTTTTTTAAGCTTCACAGAACCAATTGTAAGTGGAGCAACCATAGGAATATGGCCAGCTAAGACACCAATTTCACCTGAAGTCGTTTTAGCGATTACCATCGTTACTTCTGAATCGTATACTGAGCCGTCGGGAGTGACAATATTGACTGTTACTGTCTTCATATTTTTTCCTCCTCGTCAGCTAATTAGACTTGTACGCCCATTTCTTTAGCTTTCGCTATTACTTCATCAATAGAACCAACTAGACGGAAAGCATCTTCTGGTAAGTGATCCCATTTGCCATCAAGGATTTCCTTGAATGAACGAACAGTTTCTTTAACAGGTACATAAGAACCTTTTTGACCAGTGAATTGCTCCGCTACGTGGAAGTTTTGAGATAAGAAGAACTGGATACGACGAGCACGTTCTACAGTTTGTTTATCTTCATCAGATAACTCATCCATACCTAAGATAGCAATGATATCTTGTAATTCACGGTAACGTTGGATTGTACGTTGAACACCAGTTGCGATTGCATAGTGTTCTGGTCCAACGATCTCCGGTGACAATGCACGAGAAGTCGAAGCTAATGGGTCTACCGCTGGATAGATACCCATCTCAGATAATTTACGCTCAAGGTTAGTTGTTGCATCTAAGTGGGCGAAAGTTGTAGCCGGAGCCGGGTCAGTATAGTCATCGGCTGGTACGTAAATCGCTTGGATCGAAGTTACAGAACCTTTTGTAGTAGATGTGATACGTTCTTGTAATTTACCCATTTCTGTAGCAAGTGTTGGTTGGTAACCTACCGCTGAAGGCATACGACCTAATAGGGCAGAAACCTCAGAACCTGCTTGTGTGAAACGGAAAATGTTGTCGATGAATAAAAGTACGTCTGCACCTTGCTCATCACGGAAGAACTCAGCCATTGTTAAACCAGTTAAAGCTACGCGCATACGTGCTCCAGGTGGCTCGTTCATTTGACCGAATACCATCGCAGTTTGTTTGATTACGCCTGAATCTGTCATCTCGAAGAATAGGTCGTTACCCTCACGAGTACGCTCACCTACACCTGCGAATACAGAAATACCTGCGTGCTCTTGTGCGATGTTGTTGATTAATTCTTGGATTAATACTGTTTTACCTACGCCGGCACCACCGAATAGACCGATTTTACCACCTTTGATGTATGGTGCTAATAAGTCTACTACTTTGATACCTGTTTCAAGGATTTCTACAGTAGTTGATAATTGATCGAATGTTGGAGCTTCGCGGTGAATAGAATCACGACGAACATCAGCAGGAATTTCTTCACCTAAGTCGATAACTTCACCAAGTACGTTAAATACGCGACCTAATGTAGCTTCACCAACTGGTACCGAGATTGGTGCTCCTGAGTTTGTTACTTCTGCTCCACGTTGTAAACCATCAGTAGATGACATGGCAATTGTACGAACAGAATCGTCACCTAAGTGAAGCGCTACTTCTAATGCAAGAGTAGTCGGTGCTTCGTTAGGACGTTCAATTGTAACTGTTAATGCGTTATAAATGTCTGGTAATTGACCATTAGCAAACTTTACGTCTACTACTGGACCCATTACTTGAAGAACGTGTCCTTTGTTCATTACTTTGTACCCTCCTATCGTATTCTTATACGACATTGGTGAGCGTGCCCTATTCTAAGGCAGCTGCTCCACCAACGATTTCTGTAATTTCTTGTGTAATCGCCGCTTGACGTGCACGGTTATATTGTAGAGAAAGGTCTGCAATAAGATCGTTTGCATTGTCTGTAGCGTTTTTCATTGCTGTCATACGCGCTGAATGTTCACTCGCTTTTCCGTCTAATAAAGCGCCGTAAATTAAGCTTTCCGCATATTGTGGAAGTAATACTTCTAAAATCGCTTCGCCTGATGGCTCAAACTCATAAGAAGCATTGCTTGAAGAAGGTGCAATATCAGTTAAAGGAAGAACTTTTTTCACAGTCACTTCGTTTTGAATTGCAGATACGAAGTGATTGTAGTACATATAAAGTTCATCATACGTACCATCAATGAACATACCAACAGCATTACGAGCGATTTCTTTAATATCAGCAAATGATGGTTGGTCCGGAAGAGCAACGACATCTGCGATAACATTGTGTCCACGCTTTACAAAGTAATCACGAACAACACGACCTACTACTAAAACTACGTACTCATCTTTAGACTTGTGACGTTTATCAATAGTGCTTTGTACTTCACGTAAGATGCTTGAGTTGTAAGCACCTGCTAAACCACGGTCAGAACCGATGACTAAGTAAGCTGTTTTCTTAACAGGACGAGAAGTTAACATTGGATGTCCGCTATCTTTAGTACCTGTTGCAATTGCGCCTACTACGTCCTGGATTTTTTCCATGTATGGAACGTAAGACTTAGCATTTTGCTCTGCACGACGTAACTTTGAAGAAGAAACCATCTGCATCGCTTTCGTAATTTGTTTCGTTGACTTTGTAGAGTTAATACGACCTTTAATTTCGCGTAAGTTTACCACTGGTATTTCACCACCTTTAGATTTTTATCAAGCTCTTATTAAAAAAGAGTTGTCCAGTTTTTCACGCGACAATAATGTGCGTGAAAAACCGTTCAATTCTTACTCAGATTTAGCGAAAGTTTTTTTGAACGCATTAATAGCTTCAACATACTCTGCGTCTGGAGCAAGTTCTTTAGTTGTACGAACATGATCTAAAACATTTGTGTGGTTTGTATCTAACCAGCTTAAGAATTCGTTTTCGAAACGAACGATGTCTTGTACTGGAATATCATCTAAGTGACCTTTAGTTAATGCATAAAGGATCGCAACTTGTTTTTCAACTTTAAGTGGTTTGTTTAAGTCTTGTTTTAAAACTTCAACAGTACGTTTACCACGCTCTAATTTAGCAAGTGTGATTGCGTCTAAGTCAGATCCGAACTGAGCGAATGACTCTAACTCACGGAATGCTGCTAAGTCAAGACGTAATGTACCAGCTACTTTTTTCATCGCTTTGATTTGAGCAGAACCACCTACACGTGATACTGATAAACCAGCGTTGATCGCAGGACGTACACCAGAGTTGAATAAGTCAGATTGTAAGAAGATTTGACCATCTGTGATTGAGATTACGTTTGTTGGGATATATGCAGAGATATCGCCCGCTTGCGTTTCTACGAATGGAAGCGCTGTAATCGAACCGTTTTTGTATGTTTCGTTTAACTTCGCAGCACGCTCAAGTAGACGGCTGTGTAAGTAGAACACGTCACCAGGATAAGCTTCGCGACCTGGAGGACGGCGTAGAAGAAGTGAAAGTTCACGGTATGCTGATGCTTGTTTAGTTAAGTCATCATACACGATTAATACGTGCTTACCATCTAACATGAATTCTTCTGCCATAGATACACCTGCGAAAGGAGCAAGGTATAGTAATGGAGCTGGTTGTGATGCAGAAGCTGTTACAACGATTGTGTAATCTAATGCACCGTGTTTACGGAAAGTTTCAACTACGTTACGTACAGTTGATTCTTTTTGACCAATTGCAACGTAGATACAAATCATATCTTCGCCTTGTTGGTTTAAGATTGTATCGATCGCTACTGATGTTTTACCAACTTGACGGTCACCGATGATTAACTCACGTTGACCACGACCGATTGGTACTAAAGCGTCGATCGCTTTGATACCTGTTTGTAATGGCTCATGTACTGATTTACGTGCCATTACACCGAAAGCTGGACTTTCGATTGGACGAGATTTTGTTGTGTTGATTGGACCTAATCCATCCACTGGCATACCAAGTGGGTTTACAACACGGCCAATTAGTGCTTCACCAACTGGTACTTCCATAATACGACCTGTACGACGAACCTCATCGCCTTCTTTGATGCCTAGGTAGTCTCCTAAAATTACGATACCAACGTTACCTTCTTCTAGGTTTTGTGCCATACCCATAACACCGTTTGAGAACTCTAAAAGCTCTCCAGCCATGGCGTTGTCGAGGCCATGAGCACGAGCGATACCGTCACCAACAGTGATAACTGTACCTACTTCGCTTACTTTTAATTCCGATTGATAACCTTCAATCTGCTGTTTAATCAGACTGCTGATTTCTTCAGCTTTGATGCCCATGTATGTTCACCTCTCACATTTCTTAAGATTTAGCCAACTAATACTCGTTTTAAGTCCTCTAGCTTAGACGCTACAGTGCTGTCGAAAATGTAGTTGCCGATTTGAACGCGTACGCCACCAATTAATGACGCATCGATAATGTTTGTAATATTAAGTTGCCCTTTGCCGACTAACTTGCCGAATGCAGCAGAAATTTCTGCACGCTCGCCATCTGTTAATTCACGCGTCGAGTAAACTTTTGCATCTGCAGTACCTTGAGCGGCAGCTGATAATGCTTGATATTGGTCTGCTACAGCTGTTAATTCGCTTAAACGTTTCTTTTCAATTAAGAATTGAATCATATTTACAACGATAGGCTGTGCACCCGTTAAAATTTGAGCGATAAGCTCTTTCTTACGGTCAGTAGAAATTTTCGGAGCAGTTAGTAAAGCCATAAACTCTTTGTTTGTAGCCACTACTGTTTTGATCTCACGTAAATCTGCACCTACTTCAGCAAGAAGGTTTTTGCTTAATGCTAGTTCATACATTGCTTGAGCATAGCGATTTGCTACAGTCGATTGACTCATTTCGCTTCGCCTGCCTTCGCAATCGTTTCTTTAATTAGTGCGCTATTGTCTGCTTCAGAAATTTCTTTCCCAAGAACTTTAGATGCAGCAAGTACTGATAATGAAACTACTTCTTCACGTACAGCAGCGATTGCTTTTTCTCTTTCTGCTTCGATATCACGAACAGCAGATTCTTTTAGACGGTTCGCTTCAGCGCGTGCAGTTACCACGATTTCCTCGCGAGTTGCTTCGCCTTGCTTTTTAGCGTTCTCAATAATTGATTGCGCTTCTGTGCGAGCTTCCTTAAGAAGGCTCTTTTGTTCTTCTAATAGTGCTTGTGTTTCTTTTTTAGCTTTTTCAGCTGCATCGATACCGCTCGCAACTAACTCTTCACGCTCGCGCATGATACCCATTAAAGGACCCCAAGCGAACTTTTTAAGAAGTGCCATTAAACCTAAGAAAATCACTAATGTAGCAATAGCATCACCTAAGTTAATGCCAGTGTTACCTGCACCTAGTACAAGATAGTCTAAAAACACGATTGTTTCACTCCCTTCAAGAGCTTGAATAAAATCTATATTTTGTCATACTTTTTGTTCATATTTAATATTAAATAAAAAAGGGTATTTCTTCTTTACACAAAACGAATGGCGAAGGGTTTCAAATGAAGTCTACTTCGCCACTGGATTTTAATAATCTTAATCAATTGTGCCTTGGCATAATTGTGTCCAGATTTTTTAGGCCCACAGGACGTGGGTCAGTCAGCCGTCGTCACACGATGTGACGTATTTAGGCTGATTTCATTGTTCCTTTAAAAAATCTGTGACATCTGCCAGAGGCTAATTTTCATGTAAATGAAAATTAAGACTATTGGTTCATTACGATGAATGCGATTACTACTGCGATGATCGGTAATGCTTCTACTAACGCTACCCCGATGAACATTGTAGTTTGAAGTGCGCCACGTGCTTCTGGTTGACGAGCGATACCTTCTACTGTTTTTGAAACGATTAAACCGTTACCAATACCTGCACCTAGTGCTGCTAAACCGATTGCGATTGCTGCTGCTAATAAACCTACTGAACCTACCATTTGATAATATCCTCCTTGGATGTTGTAATTTTTTTTGGTTCAAATTACCGCACTACATTGAATGCGGAAACTTATAATTAATGGTCTGTACTCACTTTGTGAGCCATGTATACCATCGTTAACATTGTGAAAATGAAAGCTTGGATAAACCCGATGAAAATCGAGAATCCCATCCACGCCATCATTGGTACGATTGCACCGAAGAAACCAAACGCACTTGAAACTGCTAAACCAGTTAGTAACGTTAGTAAAATCTCACCGGCGTAAATGTTACCGTAAAGACGTAGACCTAGAGTTAACGTATTTGCAAACTCTTCAATAACTTTTAGCGGGAACATAAATGACATTGGTTGGAAGAATGTTTTAGCATAACCGCCAGTACCTTGCATTTTCACACCGTAATACTGTGTTAATACTAGAACCATCGACGCTAATGTCATTGTTACGACTGGATCGGCTGTTGGTGATTTCCACCATAAATCACTGCCGTACAAAATACCACCCATTGGTAATCCAAGTAAGTTGGACACTGCAATGAACATGATTAATGTAATCCCCAGAATGTGGAAGCGTCCACCAGTTTTCCAGTCCATGTTACTCTTAATAATATTTTTCACGAAATCCATAATCCATTCCATGAAGTTCTGCATACCAGTCGGTTTTAACGCAAGTGTACGTGTTGAAACAAACGCGATTAAAAATACGATGACTGCAGCTACTAAGAGAGTTAGTACTGTAGATAAGTTGAAAGTAAGCGTCATAAAGCCTAAATCCAAATGTAGCTCTGGAGCTGTATGATCCATTTTTGCATTCACCTCTCTTTCAAATGCACCTTAGTGGCTTTTTATATGATGTACTACTCTTTCTACTACTAAAAAGATGTACGGAATCATCAGCCCAATGACCGTGCTTATTAAGTGAAAATATTGTGGCAACGATATTGCGATTGCGACTGCGGCAACACCTGATCCAAAGCGAAGCGCTGTACCGATAGATGCTACTTTTGTCCCTTCACTAATGGAACGGTCAAATTTTTCCATACGTCGAAGTAAAATCCAAAAATTATACGTACCAAAGAACGCACCCAGGGCTATACCAGCAAACATCGAATCATATGGTGAAAATCCCCAGCCTAACGCACAAACAGCAAGCAAAAAAAAGAACGCTTTCTTCTGCATTGCAAAAACGTGATGCAAATTTAGCATTGGCAGTTAATCTCCTGAAACTTTTTTCGAGTAAAGAAAGTGTTCATCGACCATTAAATGAATTTAAAACGTAGTAAATGCACTACAAAATTAGAGGCCGTTACAAGTAGTAAATAATTTTCACGTCAGGAAAATTCCATAGTGAACATTCATTTCATACTTCTAAATGTCTCTTAATCTTAACGGACTTCATCCAGGCGCATAGAACGTTGCAAATTGACGAGTTTCGTTTCAACTGTCAATCTAGTAGAAACTTGATATAACAAGCGTTTCAACGTCTTTTGACTAGGCGAAACTCTTATCATTCTTACCCTTTGTAAGCATACAATAGGGGGTTTTTGATGTCAATTAGTAATGGTGAAAAACTTCACATAGATACATTCCTTGTCAAATTGTTGACAAATTTGTGTATAGTTATGCATAAATATTTTTTGCATTTTTTCACTAACGCTAAAATTCGCTATTTAATGCGTTTTTTCCATCTCGATTCTTTTTTAATATCCAAGAAAAAAGTTTTCGGCAATAATTATGAATTTAATACTTGACAACGGGAGATAAATGTTATCTCCAGCTGTCAAACTCTTTTTTAAGTGAATTTCAGTTAAATTTTGGATTATCGCGTTTCTGCTTTATCGATAATTTCCTCTACTACTTTTTTTTGAGCAAATTGCAGTAAAGCTTCCACAATACGTTCCGATGCATACCCATCACCATATGGATTCGATGCATGTGCCATCGCTTCATATGCTTCTTGATTTATCAATAATTCTTTGGCCATTTTGTAAATAACTTCTTCATCGGTACCCGCCAGCTTTAATGTGCCTGCTTCAATACCTTCAGGGCGCTCAGTCGTATCACGTAATACGAGCACCGGCTTTCCTAGAGATGGTGCTTCTTCTTGAACACCGCCAGAATCCGTTAAAATCATGTAAGAGCGGGCTGCGAAATTGTGGAAATCAAATACTTCCAACGGTTCAATTAAATGAACACGCGGATTGTCCCCTAAAATTTCATTTGCTACTTCGCGAACAGCCGGATTCATATGCACCGGGTAAACAACCTGAACATCGTCATGCTCATTCAACAAGCGCATAATTGCACGGAACATATTACGCATTGGCTCACCCAGATTTTCACGACGGTGTGCTGTCAATAAAATCATGCGATCAGAGCCCATCTTCTCAATTACCGGATGTGTGTAATGGTCACTTACTGTTGTTTTTAATGCATCTATTGCTGTGTTACCCGTCACGAAAATCGCTTCTGCCGGTTTGTTTTCTTTTAACAGATTTGCACGTGATTGCTCAGTTGGCGAAAAATGCAGATCTGCCATTACACCTGTTAACTGACGGTTCATCTCTTCAGGATAAGGTGAATATTTTTGACCTGTGCGCAGTCCTGCTTCAACATGACCGATCGCAATCTGGTTGTAGAAAGCGGCAAGACTTCCGACAAAAGTCGTCGCCGTATCACCATGTACCAGCACGATATCAGGTTTCGCTTCTTTCATTACACGGTCAAGCCCTAAAAGTGCATTCGTCGCTACATCTACCAATGTTTGACGGTCTTTCATAATATTCAAATCATAATCCGGTGTAATTTTAAATGTTTCCAATACTTGGTCAAGCATTTGACGGTGCTGAGCCGTTACAGTAACAATCGATTCAATTTGTTCAGGATGCTTTTCCAGTTCCAGCACTAGCGGCGCCATTTTAATAGCTTCCGGCCGTGTTCCAAAAATCGTCATAACTTTAAACTTCTTCGTCATCATTCTTCTCCTTGTCCAATCTGTAATTTCAATTATTTTCTGCAAGCATTTAGGGACTTGCCGCTTTAAAAGAAAACGCCCGCAACTGCTTACGGGCGTCTCGTTTATTTATTATTTTGTTCCGAATAAACGATCCCCGGCATCACCCAAGCCTGGTACGATATAGCCATGATCATTTAATTTTTCATCTAGAGATGCGATGTAAATATCTACGTCTGAGTGATTTTTTTGGATTTCTTCCACACCTTCTGGAGCTGCGATCAGACACATAAATTTAATGCTTTTAGCGCCGCGCTTTTTCAGTGAATTAATCGCTTCAACAGCTGAACCACCTGTTGCTAACATCGGGTCTACAATAATGAAGTCACGCTCTTCAACATCTGCAGGAAGTTTTGCATAATATTCCACCGGCTTTAATGTTTCCGGATCACGGTAAAGACCAATATGACCTACTTTAGCAGCAGGGATCAATTTTAATACGCCATCTACCATTCCGATACCTGCACGTAAAATTGGGACGATCGCCATTTTCTTCCCTGATAATACTTTTGCTTTTGCCTTCGTCACAGGTGTATGCACTTCAATTTCTTCCAGCGGTAAATCACGAGTAATTTCAAAAGCCATTAACGTAGCTACTTCATCAACTAACTCCCGAAATTCTTTTGTTCCCGTTTCTTTATCTCGAATATAAGTTAACTTATGTTGGATTAATGGGTGGTCAAATACGTATACTTTACTCACGTTGACATCTCCTAACTGTTGTTTATCTAAATTAGTATAACAGAAAATAAAGTCAACGAAAACTATGACGGGAATGTTTTAAAAATCGCCCTTTTTTTTATAAAGTTATTAAAGAACAAAAGTATTCTACACTAGCATTCGCTTATAGTTGTCTATCTATGCGCTATTTACTATACTAAAAAAACCTTTCTATCTACAAATCTGCAAATAGAAAGGTTAATGCTCAATTATGCGTATAAAGGATATTTCGCTGTAAGAGCTTCGACACGTTTGCGTGCCTCTTCTTTTACCGCTGCATCTTCATGATTTTTAAGAACTGAAGCGATGATTTTACCAACTTCAATTACATCTTCTTCTTTGAAACCGCGAGAAGTAACAGCTGCTGTACCTACACGAATACCGGATGTTACGAATGGTGATTCTGTGTCGAATGGAATTGTGTTTTTATTAGTTGTAATTGCCACTTCATCCAATACATGCTCCGCCACTTTACCCGTTAACCCTAAAGATTTCACATTTAATAGAAGTAAGTGGTTGTCAGTACCGCCTGATACGATTTCAACACCTTCATCCATTAAAGATTTTGCAAGCGCAGCTGCATTAGCTTTAATTTGTTTAGCGTACTCTTTGAATTCCGGTTGTAATGCTTCACCGAATGATACTGCTTTGGCAGCGATGACATGCATTAAAGGACCGCCTTGAATACCTGGGAATACTGATTTATTTAATTCTTTTTCCCATTTTTCGTCTTTTGTTAAAATCATACCGCCACGAGGGCCACGTAAAGTTTTATGAGTTGTTGTCGTTACGAAATCTGCGTACGGTACCGGATTTTGATGCTCGCCTGCTGCTACCAGACCGGCAATATGCGCCATATCAACCATGAAATATGCACCGACTTCATCAGCGATTTCACGGAACTTTGTAAAGTCGATCGCACGGGGATAAGCTGATGCACCAGCAACGATTAACTTTGGCTTCGATTCCAATGCTTTTTGGCGAACATCTTCATAATCGATTAAGTTTGTATCTTCAGTTACACCGTATTCCACGAAATTATAAAGAATACCAGAGAAGTTTACCGGAGAACCATGTGTTAAGTGACCACCGTGCGATAAGTTCATACCAAGTACTGTATCACCCGGTTTTAAAATTGTATGGTAAACCGCCATATTTGCCTGTGCACCTGAGTGTGGCTGAACGTTAACATATGCTGCGCCAAATAATTCCTTTGCACGGTCACGCGCAATGTTTTCCACTACGTCTACATGTTCACAACCGCCATAATAGCGTTTGCCAGGGTAACCTTCAGCATATTTATTTGTTAAGTATGAACCTTGTGCTTCCATGACAGCTTCCGATACGAAGTTTTCTGATGCGATTAGTTCGATGTTTGTGTTTTGACGTTTTTTCTCTAATAAAATCGAGTCTAAAATTGCCTTGTCTTGTCCTGCTAATTTTTCAAATGCCATTTTCAAATCCCCCTAAATGTACTTCCGAATCGATCGGAGTTTCCAATTCAAATTGATATATGTAACGTTAAGGTGTTACGGTATATTGCGCACGTTCTCCACCAATAAGTTTCGGACGTGTTGTCGCTAACGTAATGACTGCATTGCCTAATTGCTTAACAGATGTTCGTAAAGGTACAGCAACTGCTTTTAAATGCATGCCGATTAATGTTTGTCCGATATCGATCCCGTAATGTGCCTGGATGGTTTCCACAATTACAGGTTCATTCATCTGTGTAAAGGCGTATGCAGACATGGAGCCACCTGCTGTACGGACCGGAATGACCGAAACAGGTTCTAAATGGTACATTTTAGCGACTGCGGCCTCGAGTGTTAAAGCTCGGTTAATATGCTCGCAGCCTTGGAAAACTAAGTGAATTTTATGTCTTTGCGCGAATATTGAAAATTCTTTGTATAGAACTTGCGCTACATCGAGTGCACCGGCTGTTCCAATCTTCTCACCCATCACTTCCGATGTGGAACAGCCGATGACAAATAGCTGATCTTCAGAAAACTTCACTTGTTGCTCAAATTCTGATAATGCTTGCGCTAAATCTTTTTGCAAATCGTGTAAGTTTGTCATTGAGTCACCATCTGTTACCCTTCTTCAATTTCAGTAATCTTTTCAACACGGCGAATATGACGACCGCCTTCAAATTGTGTATCCAGCCAAGTTGCAACAATCTCACGCGCCAGCCCGGGACCGATTACACGCTCACCCATTGCTAAAACGTTTGAGTCATTGTGGCAACGTGTCGCTTTTGCCGAGAACACGTCATGTACAAGTGCACAGCGAATCCCTTTAAATTTGTTTGCAGCAATCGAAATCCCAATTCCAGTCCCGCAAATTAAAATTCCTCTGTCAAATTCCCCAGCAGCTACCCGCTCAGCTACTGGACGTGCATAGTCCGGATAATCTACTGACTCGTCCGTTTGTGGACCAAAGTCTTCATAGCTGATTGACATTTCATCAAGTAGTGACATAATCTCTTTACGTAAATTATTTCCGCCGTGATCTGAAGAAATTGCAATTCTCATGAAAATCCCTCCTGCCTTGATTTTGTTTCTTATTATATTCACCATCAGTGTACCATTTATTCCGGAAGAATAACACGCCTTTTCCGCATTACTTTCAAAATATATGCATAAAGACGAATATTATGCGTGTAATTACAGTTGATTGTTAACTTTTTAGTGATATCCTTATATATTTCCACAGTTAATTTTGGCATTGTTCAGCTTTACGTGAGTTTGTTAATTTGAAAGGATTATTCGCCGTTAGTTTCCAATAAAAAAGACCGCTCACAGTTTGAGCAGGTCCTTAACAGTTATTGTAATGATAAAATATATTCGGCTACCGCTTCTTCTTGACCATCTGCTGTATCCGCTGGCATTGCACCTTTACCATTGACTAGTACATCCACAATTTCCTCTTTAGATAAAGATGTATTCGTTAAGTCCGGTCCCATCGCTCCTGTTAAATCTCCGCCATGACACCCTACACAGCTGGCATTAGCCACTTTTTCGCCTGCCGAGACATCTGTAGTTTCAGCTGAATCCGTACCCCCTGATGATTCTGTCGATTCGGATGGTGTTGAATCAACTGAATCTGTCGTCTCCGTATCCTCCGCATCTCCACATGCAGCCAGACCCGTAACGAGCACACCCATTAGTAACCAGTACTTCATTTTGTTCAATATAAATCCCCCCAGGACTAATTATTGTAAACAATAGTGTACCATACCCAGCTCTTTCGTTTTTAAAACGGTTTGCGGTACCTGGTAAGGTTTATTAGAATATTTACTTCGAATATTAGAAGATCGGCACCGTTTATTTGAACATCTGTAACTTTTATTAGACAATTAGAGCAGCTTTTTAGAACGACGACCCGCTATATTAGAAGTTCAGCATTTTATTAGAACTTTACCTAGTTTATAAGTTAATCTCCTCCACTTATTAGAAAACCTCATTGAAATGCACTCCTAAAACAAAAAATCCCCAGCTGATAAATCAATTGGGGATTTTAAAAGTATATTCCAATCTACTGTGTGCGGTCGAATTGCTGGATCATCCGATAAAGCTCTGCAGACTGTTGTTTTAGATTGCTTGCCAGTTCTTCTACTTGCTTGATCGCTTCGGCCTGTTCCAATGAAGCGGACGTTACTTCCTGAGCACTTGCAGAAGTTTGCTCGGCAATTGCCGCCACTTCCTGTGATTGGTGTGACGTATGTTCGATATTTTTCATTTGTTGTGCGACTAATTCTGAAATTTGTACTACATCTTCCGCCATTTCATAAACGGAACTTGTCATACCTTCAACTGCCGACGTTGTTTCAGAAACACGCGATGATTCATTTACCGCAAATGACACTTGTTCGTTCATCTGTTTTACTACAACTGAAACATTTTGCTGCATTGTGTGGATCAATGTTGTAATCCCCTGCACAGCGCTGGCACTTTCATCCGCCAATCCACGGACTTCCTCTGCCACAACCGCGAAGCCTTTTCCATGCTCCCCTGCTCGTGCAGCTTCAATCGATGCGTTTAATGCAAGCAGGTTCGTTTGTCCTGCAATATCGCCGACTAAACCTATAATCCGTTCAATCTGCTCGGCATTTTTTTCTAGCTCGCGAATATTGACTAATGAGCTTTCATTGTCTGTAGCGATTTTTTTAATACTGTTTACAACCCCATGAATTGCGTCTGTTGTAGATGTTAAGTTTGTTAATAGATATTTTGAGCGACTTGCCGTATGTAGTGCTTTATTGTTCACTTCCGCGGCTAATGTGCGAACTTCTTCAATTGCTTCTACTGTTTCCTGAATTGCAATTGCCGAAGATTCGGCCCCTAAAGAAATCTGACTGATATTGCTTGTAATTTGTTCCGCGTTATTCGTAACAGATATACTTTCTTCCGATAGTTTCAAAATCGTTTCATCGGTTGATTTATAGTTGTCTTCTATACCGTTTACCATCTTGCGCAAATTATTCACCATTGTCTGGAATGCTTCTGCTACTGAGCGAATTTCATCATTTGTTTTTGGCATCTCGACATCTTGTCCGATTTTACCCTCTGCCACATGATTTGCACTGCGCTCCAATTGCTGTAGAGGGCGAACAATGACTAAACCGAATACAGCTGCTAATGCACATGACCAAAAGATTCCCAATAAATAAGTAATAATCTGAAAAACGCTTGTGCTTGTGTTTTCAAAAAACATTGGATGCAGGTATTCAATAAATACAAAACTGCAAGTGTAGGTAATCAGCGCCAGTATCCCGACAAATAATACGAGCTTCCTGCGCAAACTAAAGATTTTTTTCTGTGAGTTCATGTTAAATTTTATCCTCCAATTTCAATTTAGTTTCCAGCTTGTTGATTGCTTCGTTCAATTGCTCGTATGTTTGTTCATATACTTGCAGATTTCCGCCAAATGGATCTTGAATATCAAGCACTGTTTCCATTGCTACATATTCATTTAACGTAAACGTTTTATGTGCAGCTTCTCCCACTAACCGGAGGACCATTTCTTTATGAGCGGTAGTCATCGTTAAAATCAAGTCCGCCCATTGTGCATCTTCAACCGTAAATTGGGATGAACGGTGCGATTGTGCAATATTTTTCCTGTGTAATATTTCCTTGGCGTTCAAGGACATGTCACTGCCTTCATGCGCATATATACCTGCTGAACGCACAGTAATATTTTCACAGTTTTTTGCATTTAAAATTGCTGCTGCCATAGGACTTCTACATGTGTTGCCTGTACAAATAAAATAAATATTAATGTTCCTCACACCCTCTAATTTACCATTTTAGTAGCATTACACTCATGATAATCAGGAGTATTCCTGCTATTTTCTTCAATGCGTTATTCTTAAAAATTGGCGATTTTTGCGCTATCACTAATGCCGCATATGACAATATAAAAGTTGATAGGCCGGCACTAATAACAAAAACATATTTTTGTAAATTTAGCATACCAAAAGATAGGCTAACTGAAAAGGTGTCAATACTTGCAAAAATCGCAATTATCGGTAAAGACATTGCCGGAAAACTTTCATCTTTCTTCGAGAGCAGTAATTGCAGTCCAACAAAAAACAATAACAATGTAGAAAGTCCTGACGCCCAGTTTGTTAAATAGAATGCAAGCCATTCTCCAAAGCGGTAACCAAGTAACGGAAAAAGCATATGTAAAAATGCCGTCCATAAAGCTAATAACCATTTTGCCTTAACATTTGTAGCAATTAAATACAGTGCAACGACATCGAACGACATTAAGATTCCGGCAACTATTTCTTGCATCTATTCCCCTCTTCCACTAAGCACTGTTGTAATTTATGCTTTTGGGCGGGGAAATATCCTTTTGTTTATACACAAAAACCACATCCCGATTACAAGATGTGGTTGATTTTTTTATAGTTTGTACCATTTTCCGCCTGCCGCTTTTTCCAGACGGTTCATAATCGCTGCACCAACACCCGTTTTTGATGTTGCCGTAGCTAAAATAATGGTAGCATCCGTTTTATCGCACGCACGCAATGCATCATAGAGTGAAGCACTCATTTGTTCCAGGTCATGCTCTTTACCGAAAGTAAAATAATAATCTGCCTTGATTTCTTCAAAGTTTTCCGGTGCCAATAAGGCTACTTTATGTTCCGGTTGTAATTCCGCAATCACTGTTTCAATTGCTACTTTATTTGCCTCAATTAAATAGACAGGTGCGTCGGGAGCATAGTGGGTATATTTCATACCAGGTGCTTTTGGTGTCGATTCAATTTTCTGCTGTTCCAGGTTCGGCTCAATAACTGGTCCGATTACCGCTTCCAGCATTTCTTTCGTCACCCCGCCCGGACGCAAAATAACAGGAGTATCCAGCGTGACATCCAAAACCGTCGACTCAAGTCCAATCCCCGTCATTCCACCATCCAAAATACATGGAATAATGTTTTGCAAATCTTCAAATACATGTTCGGCTTTCGTCGGACTAGGTTTTCCGCTGCGATTTGCACTTGGCGCGGCTAATGGTTTCTTTAATGTTTGAAGAAGTTCCAGTGCTACCGGATGATCTGGCATACGAATTCCAACCGTGTCTAATCCTGCCGTAACACTCTTTGCTAAAACATTCGGCTTTGCATGCATAACAAGCGTCAATGGACCAGGCCAAAAAGCATCCATACATTTTTGAGCAACTTCTGAAATATTTGTAGTATACAGCGATACTTCTTCAACTGTTCCGATATGAACAATCAACGGATTATCAGAAGGTCGTCCTTTTGCAGCAAAAATTTTCTTCACGGCCTGTTCATTTGTCGCAACAGCACCTAAGCCGTATACGGTTTCTGTCGGAAAAGCGACTATTTCGCCGTTATTTAATAAATCCACAGCCTGTGTATAATTTTCTGAATTATCCACAAATTCATCCACATTTAACTGAAATGTGTGCATTACTTTTTCCTCCTCTCTCTATATCTTTCGTTTAACTATCCCCAAGGTGTTAGTAACTTAAATCATTTGGTAAGTCTTCTTCCGCTTTTTGTGGATTATTTTTTTGCTTATATTTTTTCCACCATTCGGCAACGTAAAACTTCGGTCGTTCATTTTCCAGTGGCTCATTATTCGTACAAAGCGTTGGGAATACTGCACAGAACCAGTTTTCACCCCGACCTTGTCCAATAATGAAATTTACTGAATAATATTCTTTTTGCGGATAAAAATGACCCGACACCCATTTCGGCGGGATTAAGTTATCCCCAAACTTATAGGTAATTTTTAATTGTGGGTAAGTTTTCTGAATTTCCTGATACATGTTTTCCACACTGTGGATATCTTCCGAGAATTCAGGTGTATTTTGCAAATACGTTTGAATTGTATCCACAACTTCATACTTGATAAGCTGGTCGGCATTTGTCGAACTGTTGGCAATCACGCGGAATTTCAACTGGTCATTGCTTTCACCTTGAACAATGCGCACCTCATCTACGAAACCAGGTATAAACGTAGCAGCACAATATATAAATAGAACACTTATTAGTAATTTAGCAATCGCTAAAAATAGATTGGATTCATTTTGAATATCGTAATCATGTAACATAAACATTCCCCCTTGCAAACATTGTTTACAAGGAATCTATTTTTTATTCACTAATCTCACAAAAAACAATACGATCTTTTTTATTTATATCCTGCACGACTGATACATGGGCATTCGGGAAGCTTTTTTTGAAAAATTCCGCCACCGCTTCTCCTTGTGTATATCCGATTTCCAGACCGATTAATGCCGGCTTCTTCATAATAGCCGGTAAATCTTCTGCTAGTTTACGATAAAGCAAGAGTCCATCCTCTTCCGAAAACAATGCCTGATGAGGTTCATGCGCTACGACAACATCGGACATTTCCTCCATTTCCTCATATGCGATATAAGGCGGATTGGAAAGTACAACATCCCATTTTTCATTTGCAATCGGTTCTGTTAAATCGCCAAGCTTAAATGCAATTTCTGCCTGCAGCTGCTCAGCGTTTTTTTGCGCCGTTGCAAGTGCTGCAGTTGAAAGATCCGTTGCTGTTACATCAAGCTGTGGATATTCCTTTTTCATCGTGATGGCAATGGCGCCACTTCCTGTTCCAATGTCGGCAAATTTCAGATTTTGTTTATCTCCAAATAACTTGCGGATGCGCTCAATCGTTCCAACAATCAGTTCTTCCGTTTCCGGACGAGGAATCAGTACCGATTCATCCACAACAAATGATCGTCCGTAAAATTCTTCTACACCCGTTATATATTGTACAGGGCGCCCTTTGACATGCTGTTGAATAAAACCGTCGAACTGATTCTGCTGCTCTTCTGTTAAAGTATCTTGCATCTTCATCATTAAACCTGAATAGTTCGTCTGTAAAATATGCTGCAGTAAAATTCGTGCGGCATTTCCTTCGCGACCATTTTCCTCTAAAAAAGAAGAAGCCCCATTCAGGGCCTCAAAAATAGTTTTATACATCTTCATTTAAATTCGATAAGCGTGTTGCCTGCTCATCTAAAATAAGTGCATCGATGATTTCATCCAGCTTACCTTCAACGATTTGGTCAAGTTTTTGAATCGTTAGACCAATTCGGTGATCTGTTACACGGTTTTGTGGATAGTTGTAAGTACGGATACGTTCAGAACGGTCGCCTGTTCCTACTGCTGTCTTACGTGTTGCATCGATTTCTGCCTGTGCTTCCTGACGGTGTTTATCTGCTACACGCGCCACTAAAATTTTCATTGCTTTTTCACGGTTTTTAATTTGTGAACGCTCATCCTGCATCGAAACGACAACGCCTGTAGGTAAGTGGGTCATACGAACAGCTGACATCGTTGTATTTACGGACTGACCACCCGCACCAGATGAAGCGAATGTATCAACGCGAATATCTTTTTCATGAATCTCCACATCTTCCACATGTACTTCCGGTAAACATGCTACCGTTGCAGTTGAAGTATGGATACGGCCTTGAGATTCTGTAGCCGGTACACGTTGAACACGATGTGCGCCGTTTTCATATTTGAATTTCGAATATGCACCTTGACCGTTGATCATGAAGATTACTTCTTTATAACCACCTGCCGGGTTTGGTGTGGCTTCCATTACATCCACTTTCCAGCCTTGCGTTTCCGCATAGCGTGTGTACATGCGGAACAGGTCACCAGCAAAAATATTGGCCTCGTCACCGCCGGCAGCTCCGCGAATCTCCATGATTACGTTTTTCGAATCGTTCGGGTCTTTAGGTATTAATAGAATACGTAGACGGTCTTCCAACACCGGAACTTGTTTATTTAAATCATTGAACTCTTCCTTCATCATCTCAAGCATGTCTGCATCTTTTTCGATTTCCATTAATTCGCGTGTATCTGCCAGTTGCTCTTTCACCGATTTGTATTCACGGTATACATCTACCATTTCCTGAATATCGGATTGCTCTTTCGAATATTCGCGTAGCTTATTGGAGTCGCTCACAACATCCGGGTCGCTCAGTAATTCATTTAATCTTTCGTAACGGTCTTCAACCGCCTGTAAACGATCAAACATCTATATTTCACCTCTAATAGTTTTTTTGTCTTCTTACATGATCAAGTATTGATCTCCGTTTCGGGTCGGATTCAATGAACTTGTTTTTATATTGTATTGACATATTTATAATCCACGTTAAAATGCACCTTTACTAGTATAAAGAAATTTTACGGTTGTTGCTACATCTATGTTGAACTTTCTTCATATCATTTACACATTGGCATTTCATTTAATTAAATTTCGTTGCAATGTTGCATTAAATTATAGTGGTGGATTGGAATGGCATTTGCGGCAAACAGGGTAATAACTATCATTACCCCCAATTTGAATTTGATCACCAGTACGGACGGGTTTTTTATTTTCATCTACACGTAAATTCATTGTCGCTTTCTTATGGCAGAACCAGCAAATTGTTTTCATTTCCTCAATTTTATCCGCGTAAATCGTCATATAACGGCTGCCTTCAAACAGCTCGTTCTGAAAGTCATTCTTTAACCCGAACCCCATAACGGGAATGTTCAGCTCATCGACAATCTGAGTCAGCTGCAAAACATGTTCTTTAGATAAAAATTGTACTTCGTCTACAAGTACACAATATAATTTTTCATCGTGTTTTTCTACAATTTCATACATATTTGTATCACCAAAAACCGCGATTGCCGGTCGTTTTAAACCAATTCGGCTAGAAACCGTTCCGACTTCATCACGCGTGTCAATTCCAGAAGTAAAGATCAGTACCGCTTTATTTTGTTCTTCATAGTTGTGGGCAACTTTTAAAATTTCAATCGATTTCCCGCTATTCATCGCCCCATGTTTATAAAATAATTGCGCCATTTCTATTTCCTCGTTTCTAATTAAAATTACAAGTTCGTTTTCCCCAATAAAAAACCTTGAGCATCAATCTCAAGGTCAACTTTTCACTTCTTTTATCTTAGCTAGTTTTTTCCCATTCGTCTATTGCAAAAGGCGCTCTCTTTATTAGAATATTTCTCCTGAGAAAAACATGTGAGAAAGATTCTAATATCTTCTAATATCTTCTAATTTTTTCTAATATACTTTTATTTTTTTCTAATATAGTTCCGAGCTTCTAATATAATATGTACATTTTCTAATATTCGGTTGCGATTTTCAAATAAACGTTTCGGATTGTCTAATAACCCGCAATAGTTTTCTAATAACTGCGTAATATCTTCTAATTAAACAATACGGATGCCCCATAAAAATTAAAAACCCATTTCCAGCAATGTGGAAATGGGCAGAGGTATTACTTAATACCGTATTTTTTGTTGAAGCGATCAACACGTCCGTCAGCAGAAGCGAACTTTTGACGACCTGTATAGAATGGGTGACATTCGTTACAGAACTCGATTGAGATCTTTTCTTTAACTGAACCTGTTTCAAAAGTGTTACCACAAGAGCAAGTTACTGTTGCTACTTTGTAATCTGGGTGGATACCTTGTTTCATATTCGTTTTCTCCTCTCGCCCTGAACCATCCGGAACAGAGTATTTTCGAACTGCACCTTACATAGCCCGAATATGTCACTACATACGTAATGTGTTGAGGCCAGCTATATATGTGCACGTTTCATACTTAAAGAAGTATAGCAAGTTTTAAAAAAGGTTGCAACTATTTTATATTATTTTACGAAATTGAATGTATGTAGTTCCCACTCAATCAAGAACTTGATGCCCATTTCGGCAAATCTTCTAAAATCTATAACAACCCTTTACCGTTCGTCGCTTTCTTCATATCCGTATCAAGCTTATCGAAGAATTCTTCATTTGTTTTTGTTGTGCGTAGTTTACGTAAGAACTTTTCACCGAAGTCATGTGAATCGCTGAATGTTTTACGGATTGCCCATAATTTATCAAGCTGGTCTTTCGGAATAAGAAGTTCCTCTTTACGTGTACCTGAACGGCGGATATCGATTGCAGGGAAAATACGGCGTTCTGCCAAGCTGCGATCCAAGTGCAGTTCCAGGTTACCCGTTCCTTTAAATTCTTCATAAATTACTTCGTCCATACGGCTGCCTGTATCAACAAGAGCAGTCGCTAAAATTGTTAAACTGCCGCCCTCTTCAATATTGCGGGCTGAACCGAAGAACCGTTTCGGACGGTGGAATGCAGCAGGGTCAATACCACCTGAAAGTGTACGGCCGCTTGGCGGGATTACTAAGTTATAAGCACGCGCCAAACGTGTAATCGAGTCCATTAAGATAATAACATCGCGTTTTTGTTCTACGAGACGTCGTGCACGTTCCAATACGATTTCCGCGACTTTCACATGGTTTTCGGGCACTTCATCAAACGTTGAAGATACTACGTCTGCATTTACTGAACGCTCGATATCCGTTACTTCTTCCGGACGCTCATCAATAAGTAGAACGATCAATTCCGCTTCCGGATGGTTTGTCGTAATCGCGTTGGCAATTTCTTTTAATAACGATGTTTTACCTGCTTTTGGCGGTGCAACGATTAACCCACGCTGACCAAAACCGACTGGCGCTACTAAATCCATAATACGCGTCGAAAGTTTTGTAGGAACCGTTTCCAATTTTATATGGCGATTCGGGTAAAGCGGTGTTAATGCCGGGAAATGCACACGCTCTTTTGCAACTTCTGGGTCCTCGCCGTTTACAGCATCAACTTGCAATAAGCCATAGTAACGTTCATTTTCTTTTGGCGGACGAACTTTCCCTGAAACTTTATCACCATTTCGTAAATCGAAGCGACGAATTTGGGATGCAGAAATGTAAATATCCTCTTTTGAAGGTGAGTAGTTAATCGGGCGCAGGAATCCGAAGCCGTCTGTAGGAATAATCTCCAAAACGCCTTCCATGAAGAAGAAGCCTTCTTGTTCAGAGCGGGTTTTTAAGATTGCAAAAATCAGTTCCTTTTTATTTAGCTTACTAGCATTCGATAATTTATATTGCTTCGCTAAAGCATATAATTCTTTTAATGTCATGCTTTCTAATTGAGCAATTGTTAATGCTGTCATACGTTTTCTCCAGTCTATTAAAATTTAATTTGAAAAAAATTAAGTTATTGAAAGATTGTTTAGGAATTTGTGTAAGAGAAGTATACTACACTTTATTTGAAAGATGCCCAGTTTTTACACCGGGCATTTATTATATTATAGTGCAAGTAATTTGAAAATGGGCATTTTCTATTTGAGGCTACTTACATTATACGGGAAGTTAAATTTGGTCATACTTTGGTTTTTTTTCAATGCTGTGGCGTCCTTCGATAAAACGTACTGTCCCTGTTTTTGCACGCATGACAACTGAATGTGTAAGCGCGTAGGAACCTTTATATTGAACACCGCGTAAAAGTTCCGAATCCGTTACAGCTGTCGCTGCAAAAATCGCATCATCGCCTTTTACCAGGTCCTCCATCATTAATACTTTATCTACGTCGACTCCCATTTTAACGCAACGTGCAAGCTGTTCTTCATCTTCAGGTACTAGTTTCGCTTGGAAATCGCCGCCTAAACATTTTAAAGCAACTGCCGCAATAACGCCTTCCGGGGCACCACCCATACCGAACATAATATCGATACCAGTTTCATCGAATGCTGTGTTGATCGCTGCACCTACATCACCGTCTTGGATGAATTTAATACGTGCACCGGCTTCACGGATTTCATCGACAATATGCTGATGACGCGGACGGTCTAAAAGTGTTGCTACAACATCTGAAATATCTTTATTTTTAGCTTTTGCCACTTGCAGTAAGTTGTACGTAACAGAAGCGTTAATATCAACTTTTCCAGCTGCTTCCGGTCCTACTGCTATTTTATCCATATACATATCAGGCGCATTTAATAGATTGCCACGGTCTGCAATTGCCAGTACTGTCATCGCACCATTTGTTCCTTTTGCTACGATATTGGTACCTTCTAATGGATCTACTGCAATATCAACTTCAGGTCCGCCATTTCGAAGCCCTAATTCTTCACCGATATAAAGCATCGGTGCTTCATCCATTTCTCCCTCACCAATTACAACTGTCGCATGCATTGGGATTGTATCAAACATAACACGCATCGCTGTTGTTGCTGCGTCGTCCGCTTCATTTTTAAGTCCGCGTCCCATCCATTTCGCTGATGCAATCGCTGCTGCTTCTGTTACACGTACTACTTCCATTGATAAACTACGTTCCATTTTGTGTTTGCCTCCTGTAATCGGTTAAAACCGATTTTAACAGCCTAAATTAACTGCTTTTTTGAATTGTATTATGAACTAACATATTTTTATTACCCGAATATATATTATCATACTCACATCGTTGCGCGGTTCTCTTCACGAATTATAGCAAATTTATGCATTTTTCTTTGTATTAATGACAATGGACTCTTTACGAATATTTGCACCGATTGCACACAGCTTTTCGATTAATGAACTATAGCCGCGTTCAATATGGTAAATATCGTGAATTTCTGTTTCACCTTTTGCGATTAGTCCAGCCAATACTAATGCCGCACCCGCGCGTAAATCTGTTGCCGTTACTGTGGATCCTTCCAAAGATGCAGGTCCTTGAATGATGGCAGTATTGCCTTCAACACGGGCTTTTGCATTCATACGTCGCAGTTCGTCTATATGCTTGAAACGGGCAGAGTAAATCGTATCCGTAATCATCGAAGTACCTTCCGCCTGTGTCATTAATACAGATAAAGGCTGTTGAACATCTGTCGGGAATCCTGGATAGACAAGTGTTTTCACATCAATTGCCTGCAGTTTCTTCTGCTTGGAAATGTAGATGCTTTCTTCGTTCTCTTCCACACTTACACCCATTTCGCGAAGTTTCGCTGTGACAGCCTCCATATGAAGCGGAATGACATTATCGACAAGTACACCATCACCAATCGCTGCAGCCATAATCATAAATGTAGCTGCTTCAATCCGGTCCGGTATAATTGTATGTTTTGTACCTTTTAGCTCATCGACACCTTCAATACGAATAACGCTCGTTCCTGCTCCTTTAATGTTGGCACCCATATTTGTTAATAGTGTCGCAACATCAATAATTTCAGGTTCTTTCGCTGCATTTTCGATAGTAGTTTTCCCTTTTGCACGAACTGCCGCCAGCATAATGTTAATTGTTGCGCCGACACTTGCAACATCCAGATAAATCTTCGCCCCGATCAGTTCTTCTGCACGTAAATAAATTGCCCCGTGCTCATTTGTTACTTTTGCTCCTAAAGCTTCAAAACCTTTAATATGCTGATCAATTGGACGCGGCCCTAAAAAACACCCGCCTGGCATGCCGATAACCGCTTGTTTAAAACGTCCCAGCATGGCACCCATCATATAATAGGAGGCACGTAATTTTTTTACATTGCCGTTTGGCAGCGGCATGGCAACCATTTTTGATGGATCAATCGTCATCTTGCCATTTTCGAATGTTACTTCGCCGCCAATTTCTTCTAGTAGTGCTTTTAACGTCCATGCATCTGAAATCTCTGGAATTCCTCCAATAGTAACGGAAGAATCAGCCAAAATTGATGCAGGAATTAAAGCAACTGCGCTATTTTTTGCACCGCTAACGGTTATTTTACCTTTTAGACGATTTCCACCTTGAATTTTATAAACATCCATTTTGTGTTCTCCCTTACATTGGACAAAATTTCACAGTTAAGTCTGCTGCTGTGAGGTATTCTTATTATTTCCCTTCACGCTTTGCCCAATCCGCTAAAAATCCTTCAATTCCTTTGTCTGTTAATGGATGATTAAACAGTTGCTGTAAAACTTTATATGGAGTTGTTGAAATATGTGCGCCAGCTAATGCAGCTTGCGTAATATGTTGCGGGTGACGAATAGATGCGGCAATAATTTCCGTTTCAATTTCGTGGATAGCAAACATTTCAGCAATTTCACGGATTAACTCAACGCCATCTTGACCAATATCATCTAAACGTCCTAAAAACGGAGATACATAAGTAGCGCCTGCACGTGCTGCCATCAATGCTTGGTTTGCAGAGAAAATCAATGTCACGTTCGTTTTAATCCCTTTTTCAGAGAAGTGCTTACATGCTTTCAATCCTTCCGGAGTCATTGGAAGTTTTACAGTAATATTCGGGTGAATCGCTGCCAATTCTTCCCCTTCACGAATCATTCCTTCAGCGTCTAAAGAAATTACTTCGCCAGAAACCGAACCGTTTACTAACTCTGCAATTTCACGTAAGCGGTCGTGGAAGTTCACACCTGATTCTTTTGCAACTAATGATGGGTTCGTCGTTACACCTGAAAGAATCCCCCAAGAGTATGCTTCTTTAATTTCGTCAAAGTTTGCTGTATCGATAAAAAATTTCATTATAATAGCCTCCGATTTACAATTGATTATAAAAACACATCTCGCTCAATTTGTGAACGAGATGTCTTATGTTGAAAAACACGTGTTCACAAAGAAAAGTACGCTTATTTTGTGCACTTTTCTTTTGTGGATTCATTATTCCGCATTAATAGGTCGTAATTTGGCTTCTTTGATATCGTAGTGACTCTTGAAAGAAGTTTCACTCTATCAATTAGGCTTTTCCAGAGCTGCCGAATTCGCGCATTTTACCGATTACTGTCGCTTTGATCGCTTCACGAGCCGGACCTAAATATTTACGTGGATCATATGTTTTCTTATCAATTTCCAAAAATTCACGGATAACTTTCGTAGCCGAGATTTGGTTTTCAGTGTTGACATTAATTTTTGCTGTACCTAAAGAAATTGAACGTTGAATATCTTTTGTTGGGATACCAGTTCCACCATGTAATACTAACGGAACGTCTGTTAATGTTGAGATTTCTTCCATTTCAGCAAATCCTAAGTTTGGTTCGCCTTTGTAAGGACCGTGAACAGAACCTAATGCCGGAGCTAAACAGTCAATACCTGTAGCTTCAACCAGTGTTTTACATTCCTGAGGGTTTGCGTACATGATGCCGCCGATGACACCGTCTTCCTCGCCGCCTACAGTACCAAGTTCCGCTTCGACAGATACACCTTTTGCATGTGCATAGTCGACAACTTGTTTAGTCGTTTCAATATTTTCTTCGAATGGATGGTGTGAGGCGTCAATCATAACAGAAGAGAAACCAGCATCGATTGCTTCTTTACATTTATCGAAGCTTGAACCATGATCAAGATGAATAGCTACCGGAACAGTTGTTTTGTAGCTTTCCATTAAACCTTCAACCATTTTTACGACAGCTATGAAACCGCCCATATATTTCCCGGCACCTTCAGAAACACCAAGAATTACCGGTGATTTTTCTTCTTCTGCTGCTTGTAAAATGGCTTGTGTCCATTCTAGGTTGTTAATATTAAATTGACCTACTGCATAACCTTCCGCTTTTGCTTTAATTAACATTTCTTTCATTGAAACTAATGCCATTATTAAAATCCTCCTCGAAGATACATAAATAGTGTGCTGCTAGAAAAACATAGTTTGCGCAAAATGTCTTTTTTAAGTATTTTTTTCATCGTCTATTCTATGCAAAATCACATGAATTGACAAAAACATTTAGATTAATCATAACAAAAACAGACAGTATGCGCTACTGCCTGCTCGCCTGTTTCATTTATATTTTTTCAGTCTTTTCTACTAGTTTATTAACTTCATCCCGTACTTCAAAAATATTAAAAGGTTTCGTAAAGTATTTCACTACACCCAATTCGTTCGCTCTGTCCATCATATGCTGCTCCACATAAGCAGTCATCATCATTACGGGCAGCTCCGGGTGATTTTCTTTCAAACGGGCTAATATCTCCAGTCCGTCCATTCCCGGAATTTTCATATCCAGCAAAACGCAATCAAGAGCATTTTCCTGCGCAATTTTTATTGCATCAAATCCGTTTGCCGCTAAATAAGTTGTGAATCCTTCTTTTTTAAATACTTCATTCAGAAGCATCCTTATCCCCTGCTGATCATCTACTATAAGTATCCCCTTCAATGTGATCCCCCATTATAATAATTTATATAGTTACATTCTATTACTAAGTTGTTTTCCCTTCTTTTATAAAGAGAGTTTGTGCTTTTGCTTTTTTATGTGCACAATTTTATAATAACTTTGAGGTGTAAATATGTCTAAAATTTTAACTACGCAATTAACAGGTCTTCTACAGCGTATTCAGCAAACTGAAGAAGAATCAATTGAGGAAACTGCACGATTATTGGCACAAGCCGCAATTGGACAAGGAACCATTTACTTTGCGGCATTTGGTGAAATGGAAGCTGTTGCAATCAATGCGGAGCTTGGTGAAGGGAATTTTGCCAAGTTTGCCCGCTATACAGAAAATGTTGAACTTCTGCCTGCTGACCGTGTCATTATTTTTACACGTCATGCTACAGATGAACAGGCTTTAAAGCTTGCTCAGCAACTGCATGCAGAGTTCGTCCCGTTTGCGGCTGTCGCAAGTGAAGCAGCCGGCGACGACAATCCGTTAAGTGACCTTGCTTATACGTATATTTCATTGAAAGTGCGCGGCGGCATTTTACCGCATCCTACAAAGCTCGGCGAACGTATCGTTTTCCCGCATCTTTTCGCAGCTCTATATATTTATGAAGCGGTCAAGATGGAATTCGATGAAATGCTCGTGGACGACGATGAAGAGGATGACGGGTTAATGGACAGCCACCCGTCACCATTCGCATAATTTCTCGACGACTCTTATGACCTGTTGGAATAAGAGTCGTCTTTTTATGTAATGAAACAATTCTTAAGAAAAAAGCACGTCCCTTGAAGCAGGACGTGCAAAATCAATTACTTTTTATTGTTAAACGCTGCGCCTACAAACTCACGGAATAGTGGTTGTGGACGTTGCGGACGTGAAATTAGCTCTGGGTGGAACTGGCCAGCCACAAAGAATTTCTTTTCCGGTAATTCAACAATTTCTACTAATTTATTGTTAGGAGATAACCCTGAGAATACCATACCTTCCGCTTCCATCGCTTCACGGAATTCATTGTTGAACTCGTAACGGTGACGGTGACGTTCGTATACTAGCTCTTCACCATCGTAAGCCGCGCGTGCACGAGATCCTTCTTTTAATTTACATGGATATAGACCAAGACGTAGTGTTCCGCCTAAATCTGTATCTTCTGTTTGATCCGGTAGGAAATCGATGATCGGGTACTTCGTGTTTTTGTCCAGTTCTGTTGAATGTGCACCTTCCAAGCCCATGACATTACGTGCAAATTCTACAGTCGCCATTTGCATTCCTAGGCAAATACCGAAGAACGGTACATCGTTTTCACGTGCATAACGGATGGATTCGATTTTTCCTTCAACACCACGGTCGCCGAAACCGCCTGGTACTAAAATACCGTCTGCTTGTCCTAATAGTTCATCAACATTTTCCGCTGTAACGTGCTCAGCATTGATCCAGTCGATTTCGATGTCCGAATTGTATACATAACCTGCATGTTTTAATGCTTCTACAACTGAAATATAAGCATCTTGCAATTCTACGTATTTACCTACTAAAGCGATACGTGTTTTGTGCTCCAGGTTTTTCACTAAATGTACAAGCTCTTTCCAATCGGTCATATCCGCTTTTGGCGCTGTAATGCCGAAATGATCAAGAACAATTTGGTCAAAGCCTTGTGCATGAAGGTTTAATGGCACTTCATATAAATGTTCTGCATCACGTGATTCAATGATATCAGAAGGTTTTACGTCACAGAATAACGCGATTTTTTCTTTCATGTCTTGTGGTACCGGCTGTTCCGTACGCAAAACGATAATATTTGGCTGAATACCTAATGAACGTAACTCTTTTACAGAGTGCTGTGTCGGTTTTGTTTTCATTTCACCAGCTGCTGCGATATAAGGCATTAATGTACAGTGGATGTACATCACATTTTCATGACCTAAATCACGGCGCATTTGACGAATCGCTTCAAGGAAAGAAAGTGATTCAAAGTCACCTACTGTACCACCGATTTCCGTAATAACTACATCCGCAGAAGTTTCACGGCCAGCACGCTGTACACGATCTTTAATTTCATTTGTTACGTGAGGAATTACTTGAACTGTACCACCATTGTAGTCGCCGCGGCGCTCTTTATTCAGTACAGACTGGTATACTTTACCTGAAGTAACAGTCGAGTGTTTACCAAGGTTAATATCGATGAAACGCTCATAGTGACCTAAGTCTAAGTCCGCTTCTGCACCATCATCTGTAACGAAAACTTCACCGTGCTGGTATGGGCTCATTGTACCTGGATCAATATTTAAATATGGATCAAATTTTTGAATTGTTACTTCCAATCCACGATTTTTTAATAGACGACCTAAAGATGCTGCTACAATCCCTTTTCCAAGTGATGAAACTACCCCACCAGTTACGAAAATATACTTTGTCATACAAATTCCTCCTTCTTTTAAAACAAATTAGAAAAACACTCTATTGCTTCTAAAATGCAAGGGAATGTTTTTCTAATTAAAACGCATGAAAAAATAAAAAACGCTCCTCCTGCACTATTTTGCAGGGGGAGCGTATAACTTATACGGTCAATCTCCTCTTTAAAGGAGCCCAAGTAAAAGATTATACGGAACTGAAATAGAAGTCAAGCACTTTCAATTTCCAATGTGAAAATTGATTATTTTAAATCTTCGTCTTCTTCTAATTCCTCATCTAACTCTTCATCGATTTCTTCATCATCCTCGATAATAAATGTATCATCTTCATCGATTATTTCTTCATCGATGTCAGTATCGATTTCTTCAATGTCTTCTTCAACGAAGTCGATGTCCTCGTCCACTTCTTCCTCTTCTTCGTCGTCTACGAACTCATCGTAATCTTCCTCGAATAATACATCCTCTTCTTCAAGGTCGATAATTTCATCTTCATCTTCGTCGTCAACAGCTTTTGCCTTCTTCTTACGTGTCTTAATTGTTGGCGCTGTTTCTTCTTCGATTGTTTCTACTTTATACCACTCACGTAAACCCCATCCATTTTCATGGTTTAATAAGAAACGGCCTTCTACGTTTAAATCTGTATAAAATTGCACTAAACGGGATTTTAATTCCTCATCTGAAATACCATTTAATGCTTGAATTCCTTTTAATAGTTCATTTAACGGCATTGCTTGTTTTTTATCTTCTAGTAGTGCGTATGCTAAGTCGATTAATGACTCTTCTGCTAATTGTTCATCTGTCATACCACGAAAGTTCAAATCGTGCACGTCCTTTCCATTCTTACATGTCTATTTATCAATTACGACTCGGAGTAATTGCGTTTGGATTCGTCTTCCAAATCCTTAACATCTGCCGAAGATCCTATACCCGTTCTTGTCGTTGCTTGTACAACAACTGGATGGATATAAGCATAATACCCATTATATACAAACATGCTATCACTATGCTAGTTTCATTTCTTGTTTTTTAAATTTGTTACTTTTTTATAGGCAACATAAAATAAAATGAAGGATAAAAGCAGCAAAGGGATTGCTGCTAGTTGTCGGTTATATAAAAAGAAGGTTGCGATTAGGCAGGCTAAAATTAAAATATAATGTACATAATGTTGCACTACTTGCGCACCTTCCTTCATCAGATCGTCCATGTATTAACTAGTATAACGAAAATTTCCGCACTCGTGGTATTCCAAGTTCATTTTTTTGCATTTTTTTCAAATAACTAAGGAAATAAGGCCAGTTAATAAGTTGTTTTCCGCTATGCTCCAGGTAACTAATCCGTCCTGCTTTACATATTCCGGCGGTATTGGCCACCTACTTCATAGAGCGCCTGAGTAATTTGGCCGAGGCTCGCTACTTTAACTGTCTCCATTAGTTCTTCAAAAATGTTGCCGCCCGTTTTAGCGACTTCTTTTAATTTATCAAGCGCTTTTTGACTATTGCCCGCATTCGCTTCTTTAAAGCTTGCCAAGTTGGCAATTTGCAAATCTTTTTCTTCTTTGGAAGCGCGCGCGATTTCCATGTTATTGATTGCTTCTTCTGATGGCGGATTCGGGTTTAAGTACGTGTTGACGCCAATAATCGGAAGCTGTCCTGAATGTTTTAAATGCTCATAGTGCATTGATTCTTCCTGGATTTTCCCGCGCTGATACTGTGTTTCCATCGCACCAAGTACCCCGCCGCGATCATTCATGCGGTCGAACTCTTCCAGCACTTTCTCTTCCACAAGCTGTGTAAGTTCCTCGATAATGAATGCCCCTTGTAACGGATTTTCATTTTTCGATAAGCCGTGCTCTTTTGTAATAATCATCTGAATCGCCATCGCGCGGCGTACCGATTCTTCTGTAGGTGTTGTAATTGCCTCATCATATGCATTCGTGTGCAGCGAGTTACAGTTGTCCTGCAATGCCATTAATGCCTGCAATGTAGTACGAATATCATTGAAGTCAATTTCCTGTGCGTGCAGACTGCGGCCTGATGTTTGAATATGATATTTCAGCTTTTGCGAACGGTCATTTGCGCCGTATTTTTCACGCATGACAACAGCCCAGATGCGGCGGGCTACACGACCGATTACTGTATACTCGGGATCCAGACCGTTCGAGAAGAAGAAACTCAAGTTCGGTGCAAAATCATCGATATTCATACCGCGGCTTAAATAGTACTCAACATACGTAAAGCCGTTTGCCAATGTAAATGCAAGCTGTGAAATCGGATTTGCTCCGGCTTCCGCAATATGATAGCCCGAAATGGATACCGAGTAATAGTTACGCACTTTATGATCGATGAAATATTGCTGAATATCGCCCATCATACGCAGCGCAAATTCAGTTGAGAAGATACATGTATTTTGTCCTTGATCCTCTTTCAAAATATCCGCCTGTACAGTACCGCGCACCACTTGCATTGTTTGTTCACGCGTTTCTGTAAATTCTTCGACCGTTAAAGTACGGCCCAGCTCCTGCTCGCGCTTTTGCACTTGCTGATCGATTGCTGTATTCATAAACATTGCCAGAATAATCGGCGCAGGTCCATTAATCGTCATCGATACCGATGTAGAAGGTGCACATAGGTCGAAGCCCGCATAAAGTTTTTTCATATCATCCAATGTACAGACGCTTACACCAGACTCCCCGACTTTTCCGTAAATATCCGGACGTGTATGCGGATCTTCCCCGTATAAAGTTACTGAATCAAATGCCGTCGATAAACGCTTCGCATCATCGTCTTTTGATAAGTAGTGGAAACGCTTATTCGTACGTTCAGGAGTTCCTTCGCCCGCAAATTGACGTTTCGGATCTTCCCCTTCTCGTTTGAACGGGAAAACACCTGCTGTATACGGAAATTCACCTGGTACATTTTCTTTATATACCCAGCGCAAAATTTCCCCGTAATCTTTAAAGTTCGGCAGCACGACTTTCGGAATCTTCAAGCCTGAAAGCGACTCGGTACGCAAAATTGTTTTAATCTCCTTATCACGCACTTTTGTGATGAGCTCGTCGCCAGCATATGCTTCTTTTAATGCATCCCAATTTTTCAGTATACGCTTCGACTCCGCAGTTAATTCATTTTGAACGCCTTCCATTAAAGAATCAATCGATGCCGTTAATGCTGTTTCATTTTCCGGAAGCAGTGCTTTTGTTCCTTCAAGCTGATACCATTTCGTCGCAAGAGCTGCCTGCTGTTCCGCATGCCTATGATAGTTTCTGATTGTTTCCGAGATTTCGCGTAAGTAATAGCGACGGTCATTCGGAATAACGATGTTTTGCTTTTGTGTTTTAACAAATTGCTCATACGATGTTTCCCAGCCCGAGCCGAACTTCTCGTTAATCTTCGCTACGAGTGCAGCAAATAATGAGTTCGTCCCTAGATCGTTGAACTGTGAAGCAATCGTTCCGAATACAGGCATATGATCAAGCGGTTCTTCCCATAGCTCACGTGAACGCTGGTATTGTTTCTGAACTTGACGCAATGCATCTTCGGAGCCTTTTCGTTCAAACTTGTTGATCGCAATCAAATCCGCAAAATCGATCATATCGATTTTTTCAAGCTGTGTCGGGGCACCGAATTCGCTCGTCATTACATACATTGATAGGTCTGTATATTTTGTAATTTCGGCATCGCCTTGCCCGATACCACTTGTTTCAACAAGGATCAGATCAAATCCTGCTGTGCGCACAACATCGAGCACATCCCCAATTGAACTTGATAATTCTGTATGGGAGCCACGTGTTGCTAAACTGCGCATATAGACGCGGTTGTTAAAGATGGCATTCATGCGGATACGGTCACCTAATAAAGCCCCGCCCGTTTTTTGTTTTGTCGGGTCAACTGAAATAATCGCAAGTTTTTTATCCGGGAATTCTTGCAGGAATCGGCGGATCAGTTCATCTGTCAACGAAGATTTCCCTGCCCCACCTGTCCCGGTAATCCCAATAACCGGTGTATTTAAACTTTTAGTCCGTGCAAGCTGCAGCATTTCTTCAATTTCCGCATCTCCGCCATTTTCGGCAGCTGTAATCAAATTCGCCAAAATTTCCGGTGTATCGGTCGTAAGCTGTTCTAAAAGTTCAATGTAATTTCCTTTTAGTGTAGAAAAATCCGCACCTTCAAGCTTTTTGTTAATCATCCCTTGTAAACCTAATTGGCGCCCATCTTCCGGCGAAAAAATACCGGCAATTCCGTAATCATGCAGTTCCTTAATTTCGCGTGGCAATATGACACCACCACCGCCACCGAAAATTTTAATATGCGGTGCCCCTTTTTCGCGAAGCAGATCGTACATATATTTGAAATATTCGATATGACCGCCTTGATATGAAGATAGTGCCACCCCTTGTGCATCTTCCTGAATCGCAGCATTCACCACTTCCTCTACAGAACGATTGTGTCCTAGGTGAATGACTTCCGCTCCGCTTGACTGTAAAATTCGACGCATAATATTAATTGACGCATCATGCCCGTCAAAAAGGCTTGATGCTGTGACAAAGCGAATATGATGTTTTGGTTTGTATACTTCAGTTTTCCCCATTTTAATAACCCCTTTGTTATGCTGAAATAATGAAAAATCACCATGAGAAGCAAACTCTATAAATAGTTGCTCTACATGGCGATTCTCCTTCCCTAATTTTCAAACTGCATAATGCCTTGTAAAAACATGGTTGTTTGCAAGTTTATATATTGATCGATCGTATATCGTTTTTGCAGTGCCCACTTACGGAATGCCCAACTTTGCCCCTGTACGACGATGTGGTTTGCCGCTAAATAGATTGCATCTTCAGACAGTGATAAATTGCCGGCTGCTACACAATCTTTCAAGATGCGCTCGAAAATCGCGACCATTTCAAGTTCCTTATCGAGAATGTAATGCATCGCAGCTTTTGGCAATGACTTCGTTTCCTGATACATAATCGTAAACTCCTCAGGCATTTGATCAATTAGCAAATAATACTGACGGATCGCCTGTTTCAAGCCTTCGATCGTCCCTGTATCGGAAGGGAAATCAGTTAAGCATTTCGTTACTTCATTGAAAATATTGTCACACACTAAAAATAAAACATCTTCTTTCGTCCGAATATATTCATATAAAGTCCCGATAGAAAAACCGGCCGCTTTTGCAAGTTCCCTTGTCGTTGCACGATGGAATCCTTTTTCTTTGAACAGCTTCACACCTGCATCGATAATTTGCTGACGGCGTGCGATAATTTTATTTTCATCTTTTATTGACGATTGGACATGCAGCTTATCATTTTTCGCCATAGGCTATTTCGTAATCATACGCGAAATTACGAGGCGTTGGATTTCTTGTGTACCTTCATAAATTTGCGTAATTTTTGCATCGCGCATATAACGCTCTACCGGGTAATCCTTCGTATAGCCATAGCCGCCGAATACTTGAACAGCTTCTGTCGTTACTTTCATCGCTGTATCACCCGCAAGCAGTTTTGCCATTGCCGATGCTTTTCCGTATGGTAGGTCGTTTGATTCCAACCATGCTGCCTGGTACGTCAATAAACGAGAAGCTTCAATTTCTGTTGCCATATCCGCTAACTTGAATGATACACCCTGGTTTGCTGTAATCGGCTTACCGAATTGAACACGCTCTTTCGCATAATCAACTGCTGCATCCAATGCACCCTGCGCAATACCTACCGCTTGAGCTGCAATTCCGTTTCGACCGCCATCCAGTGTTTTCATCGCGATAATGAAACCTTGGCCTTCTTCGCCCAGTACGTTTTCTTTCGGTACACGGCAGTTGTCAAAAATGATTTCTGTCGTTGGAGATGAACGGATCCCTAGCTTTCTCTCTTTTTTCCCTACAGAGAATCCTGGGAAGTCCGATTCAACGATAAAAGCAGTCGTACCATTTTTCGCTTCCGGATCGGTAACCGCAAATACTACATAAATATCTGCTACCCCGCCATTTGTAATAAAGATTTTCGAACCGTTTAAAATATAGTCATCGCCGTCTTTTACTGCATATGTTTTCATTCCGCCTGCATCTGAACCTGAAGCCGGCTCTGTTAAGCCGTAAGCTCCGATTTTTTTACCTTCTGCCATTGGACGAAGGTATTTTTGCTTCTGCTCTTCGTTGCCGAATTTGAAAATTGGCCAGCCTGCAAGTGATGTATGTGCTGAGAGTGTTACCCCTGTAGATGCACAAACACGTGATAATTCTTCAACTGCGATACAGTACGCCAAGTAGTCGAACCCTGCCCCACCGTATTCTTCCGGCCAAGGAATCCCTGTTAAGCCAAGCTCAGCCATTTTATCGAAAATACCGCGGTCAAATTCTTCGTGCTCGTCGCGGTGCTCTGCTGTTGGTGCTACTTCATTGATTGCAAAATCGCGAATCATTTCGCGTAATTGTTGGTGTTCTTCTGATAATTGAAAGTTCATTTCCCCATGTCCCCTTTAAATTAGATTTCCCGTTGATTTCCGTTACGGTTACGCTTTCCGCGGGCACGAGGCCAACAGGATGTTGGTCACAAAAGCGTCGCCACAGGACGTGGCGTTCTTAGCTTTTGTTCCTAGTCTCGGGCGTCGTGCTTTTCCCGCTGGAAGCTTTGCTTGTGACTGCCGCTTACGCTTTCGTCACAGAGAAAATCTTGTAGCGAAAGGCGCTAGCCGTCAGCTGGTATTTAGCAGTGCGAAAGGTAAAACCGTCAGCACGAACACTCGAACCTCCACTTCAATCAACAATATTTTTAAGTACGTCATCCAATCACATGCTTACTAATGACGATGCGTTGGATTTCGCTTGTGCCTTCGTAGATTTGTGTTACTTTTGCGTCGCGGAAATAGCGTTCTACCGGATAGTCTTCGGTATAGCCGTAGCCACCGAAAATTTGTACGGCTTCGATTGCTGTATCCATTGCTGTTTGAGATGCGAACAGTTTTGCCATTGATGCCTCTTTTCCGCATGACAGCCCTTCACTGCGCATGTTTGCTGCCCGGTAAACGAGCAGTTTCGAAGCTTCGACCGCTGTAGCCATATCGGCAAGCTTAAAGCCGACCCCTTGCTGCTTGGCGATTGGTTTTCCGAACTGGATGCGCTCTTTTGCATAGGCAGTTGCCGCTTCGAGTGCCGCTTCGGCAATTCCTAAACTTTGAGCGGCGATTCCGATTCTTCCTACATCCAAGTTGGCCATCGCTATTTTAAAGCCGTCTCCTTCTTGCCCGAGCAGGTTCTCTGCAGGCACTCTCATATTTTCAAATGTTAGCTGTACTGTACGTGAGCCGTGCAGCCCCATTTTCCGCTCGTCTTTTCCGATAATCAGACCCGGTGTATTTTTTTCTACGATAAATGCTGAAATCCCGCGTGAACCGGCTTCCGGATTTGTGGAAGCAAATACGATATACACGTCAGCTTCCCCGCCGTTGGTAATGAACACTTTTGCGCCGTCCAATACGTAGTGATCACCGTCTCGTACTGCCTTTGTTTTCAGTGAACCTGCATCACTGCCAGCGCCAGGCTCCGTTAAACAAAATGCTCCGATCGATTCGCCACTTGCCAGCTTCGGTACATATTTTTTCTTTTGGTCTTCATTGCCGAAATATAGAATCGGGTTTGTGCCGACAGAAGTATGCACTGACAAAATAACGCCCATTACCGCGCTTACTTTCGACAGCTCATGGATTGCGATAATATAAGAAGTAAAATCCATTTCTGCCCCGCCGTACTCGGCAGGTGCCGTAATTCCCATCAGCCCAAGCTCACCCATTTTCGTCAGCAAATTCCTCGGGAACTGGCCCGCTTCCGTCTGCTCGATAAACGGCTCAATTTCGGTTTTGGCAAAATCACGGACCATGTTACGCATCATCAACTGCTCATCAGTAAATTGTAAATTCATAGAAGTCCCTCAGCTTTCGTATATGTAGAATCCTCGACCACTCTTTTTGCCTAACCAGCCGGCTGCCACATATTTGCGTAATAATGGACATGGACGATATTTACTGTCACCAAGTCCTTCGTGTAAAATTTCCATAATCGACAAGCATGTATCCAATCCGATAAAATCAGCCAGTGTTAATGGACCCATCGGATGATTCATCCCCATTTTCATTACATCGTCAATCGCTTCTTTCGTCGCTACCCCTTCATACAATGCATAAATTGCTTCATTGATCATCGGCAGTAAAATACGATTTGAAATAAAGCCCGGGAAGTCATTTACTTCCACACCTGTTTTCCCCAGCTGCTTTGTCATGTCTGCAACCGTTTCATACACTTCATCCGATGTTGCCAAACCACGGATAATTTCCACAAGCTTCATGACCGGTACCGGATTCATAAAGTGCATGCCAATTACTTGCTCCGGACGTTTTGTCACTGCCGCAATTTCAGTAATCGGTAAGCTCGACGTATTCGTAGCTAAAATCGCATGCTTAGGTGCAATTTCATCAAGCTCCTTGAAAATCGATTGTTTAATGTCCATGTTTTCGACTGCTGCTTCAATGATAATGTCCGCATTTTTCGCGTCTTCAATCGTCAATGATTTAGTAATACGAGCTAAAACAGCCGATTTTTCTTCTTCTGTTTTACGGCCCTTTTCAACATCACGTGCCAAGTTTTTCGTGATTGTATTTAAACCGCGTTCGAAAAACTCTTCCTTCATATCATTTAAAATGACATCATAGCCTGCTTGTGCACAAACTTGCGCGATCCCGGAACCCATTTGTCCTGCTCCGATGACCATTACTTTTTGAATCGCCATTTATTTCATCCCCTTAGTTTGTAACTTCGATTAATACCGCGTCCCCTTGACCGCCGCCTGAACAAATAGCCGCAATTCCTAAACCGCCCCCACGACGCTTCAGTTCATAAGCGAGCGTTAAAATAATACGGGCACCACTAGCTCCAATCGGATGACCTAATGCTACGGCACCCCCGTTTACATTTACTTTGCTCTCATCGAGTCCGCTAATTTGATTGCTTACTAGAGCAACCGCTGCGAACGCTTCATTAATTTCAATTAAATCAATGTCAGCCAATGTTTTACCAGACTTTTTAAGCAACTCATTTATTACGAGTCCCGGTGTTTGCGGGAAATCTTCCGGTGCTACCCCAACTTCCGCATGTGCAAGAATTGTTGCGAGCGGCTTACGGTTTTCCTGCTGTGCTCTTTCTTCACTCATTAGAACTAGTGCACATGCTCCGTCGTTTACACCAGGCGCATTTCCGGCTGTAATTGTGCCATCACTGCTGAACGCCGATTTTAATTTTGTTAGCGTTTCCAAAGTTGTTCCTGCTCGTGGTGCTTCGTCCGTTTCAATACGAAGCGGATCGCCTTTTCGCTGTGGAATTTCCACTGCTACGATTTCTTCTGCAAATTTACCTGAATCAATTGCTGCAAGTGCTTTTTCATGACTGCGAACTGCCCATGCATCCTGCTGTTCACGGGAAACCTCAAACTTGCTCGCTGTGTCATTACCGTAGATACCCATATGCACTTGTTTAGGATGGAAGGCACAAGACAAACCGTCATATATCATCCCGTCTACTAAACTTGCATCTCCCATACGCAAACCAAATCTCCCTTTTGGTATATAGTACGGTGCGTTTGACATCGATTCCATTCCGCCTGCCACGATCACTTCTTCGTCCCCTAATCGAATAAGCTGATCTGCAAGTGTTACACTGCGCATTCCTGAAGCACATACTTTGTTGATCGTTTCTGTTTTTACATTCCACGGAATTCCCGCTTTTGTTGCAGCTTGCCGAGAAGGAATTTGCCCCTGCCCTGCCTGCAATACGGTTCCAATAATGACTTCATTTACTGCCTCTGCTTCTACATTTGCTTTTGCCAATGCTTCTTTAATTACTATTCCGCCTAAATCACTTGCTGTTAATGAACTTAATGCACCACCAAATTTTCCGAATGGTGTTCGTGCGCCGTCTAAAATGACTGTTCTCGACAATCCATACACCCCTTTGTTTGAATTAATCCGAATTTGTACTTCGCCATCCGTATTGTGAATTTCTGCTGCAGGCTATTAATCTATTAGTATCGATCCCCATCACACACCACTAAAAAAATACCTGTTGCAGTCTGTAATCGTATTTCGACTGAACGCTCGCTCAATCATTGTTTAGAAAAAAATGAGAGTATTTACTACTCTCATTTCTTCGCTTACTTTCATTGTATTAAATCCTTTTTGAATTCGCAACAATTATTCAAATATACTGACTATAAATTTTATTCTCGATAATTCGTATATTACTTGTTTTGTTCATTATTTTCATTTGCAACTGGTACTTCATCTGTTGCAACTTGCTGTTCTTCTGGAAGTGTTGAAGATTCAGCAGCTGTTGCCTGTTTCTCCACTTCAGTTGTTTCTACAGGTGCTACAACCGTTTCTTCTGCTACTTCTTCTTGCACTTCTTGAACTTGTGCTTTTTCCGGTGTTCCGAATACCGCACGCTCTAAAATTTCCGCAATATCGTATGTGCCGACTGTATCTTCCACTTCTTTTGCTTTCGTTCCATCTGAAAGCATTGTTAAACAGTAAGGACAGCCTGAAGAAATTACAGATGCCTGTGTTGCGATTGCCTGTTCTGTACGTGCAACGTTAATACGGTTTCCGACATGCTCTTCCATCCACATTAAGCCACCGCCGGCACCACAGCACATACCGTCTTCACGATTACGTGCCATTTCAACAAGCTTCACGCCTGCAATCCCTTTTAAAATTTCGCGTGGCGGATCGAATACGTCATTATAGCGTCCTAAGTAACATGAGTCATGGAAAACAATCGTTTCATCAACACGGTGATCCATTGTTAAACGGCCTTCCTGAATCAGATCGTACAGCAATTCTGTATGGTGAAGCACTTCACCATTCCAGCCGAAATCCTGATACTCATTTTTGAAAATATTGTACGCGTGCGGGTCAATCGTCACAATTTTCGTCACACCATTTTTCTCAAATTCATCAATGTTGGCTGTTGCAAGCTCCTGGAACAGGAATTCATTACCTAATCGGCGTGGTGTATCCCCTGAGTTCTTTTCCTTGTTTCCTAAAATGGCAAACTTCACGCCAGCTTTGTTCATTAGTTTAGCAAATGCCAATGCAATTTTTTGTGAGCGGTTATCAAATGAACCCATTGAACCGACCCAGAATAAATATTCCATTTCTTCGCCTGATTTTTTCAATTCTTTTACTGTTGGAACATGAACTGTCTCGTCAAGCTCTCTCCAGTTTTCTTTTTCTTTACGGTTTAAGCCCCATGGATTCCCTTGTCGCTCAATGTTCGTCATTGCACGCTGGGCATCCGGATTCACTTTACCTTCAGTCATCGTTAAATAACGGCGTAAATCAATAATTTTATCAACATGTTCATTCATTACCGGACATTGATCTTCACAGTTACGGCATGTTGTACAAGCCCAGATTTCTTCTTCTGTAATGACATCGCCGATTAATGACGGGCTGTAAATGTCCTCAATTACTGCACCTTCAGCACCGGCTGCCATTGCCAACTGGTTACCTTGTGTATTATTGAAGAATGAAAATGGTACCCAAGGCTTTTTCTTTAGTTCAACTGCACCAGTAAATGTTAGATGATCACGCAGTTTTACGATCAGGTCCATCGGTGACAACATTTTTCCAGTCCCTGTTGCCGGACACATATTCGTACAACGTCCGCACTCTACGCAAGCATACAGATCAAGCATTTGCTTTTGCGTGAAATCGTGAATTTTTCCGACTCCAAGCGGCGGCATACTTTCCTCATCTTCCGCTTCTTCCAATGCGGCAAAATCGATTGGACGCAATGTCCCAATACGGTCTTGGCGGTTGTAATAAACGTTGAAAATCGATGTAATTAAGTGGAAGTGCTTGCCTTGCGGGATATAAACAAGGAATGCTAATAACGCCAACAAGTGCGCCCACCACATAACGAAGAACATGACAGCAGCAATCGTCGGACTCATCCATTGGAATACCCAGGCAACTGCAGACGCTACTGGTTCTGATCCTGTTAGACCGTGATCGTGCCAAATTAAGTAAAAGCCATTGCCAAATAATGTAGCAAACATTAAAATAGCTAAAAACATATAAACTAAACCATTTTTAAAACCTTGCTTTAAACGTGCAAGTTTCTCCATATAACGACGGTAAAATGCAACCGCTACCGCGATTAAGATCGTCAATACAACAAGCTCCTGTGTAAATGTAAATACTGGATACAGCCCCCCCAGCGGAAGATGTGATCCCGGTGCGAGCCCTTTCCAGATTAAATCGATAGCCCCAAATTGAACCATTAAAAATCCGTAGAAAAACAGAACGTGTACAAGTCCCATCTTCTTATCTTTTAATAGTTTTGACTGGCCGAATACTTTCTCGACAATATCCGACATACGTTCAGAAATTTTGTGATTGAACTCTTCTTTGCGACCAAGCTGAATGTACTCATAACGTGTTTTCAGCAAATATGCGAATAACCCCAGCGCATAAAGTAACACGGCGAAAAATGCAATCCAGTTAATGATTAAAAATGTATTCATCCTTTTCCCCCCTGGAATACGAAGTTTTTACCCCTTTGTTTATCCATTTCACCTTGATAAACTATATTTCCATATTAAACTATAAACCCATTGTAGTTATGAATGAGCATTCAGTCAACAGATTTCGTCACTAATTCTGAAAATTAAATCAAAATATAAAAAATGCTAGTTAGACAATTTTATCGTCTTAACTAGCATTTTTCGTTTATTTAAATACATCTCCACTTCGGATATATTCGACATCCTGGATTGATAATCGGTAGTTTACGACACGTGCTGCAGCAAATAAATAATCCGATAATCGGTTTAAATACTTCTGTACAACTGGTGAAACATCTTCAATTTCTTTCATTAAAGATACAGTTTCCCGTTCCGCGCGGCGGGCAACAGTGCGGGCGATATGCAGTGTAGATGCTGCCGGCGCTCCCCCCGGTAAGATGAAACGTTTCAATGGCGGTGCTTCTTCAGAAAGAGCATCGATACGGTTTTCCAAAACAGCAATCGGTTCTTCTGTAAGTTTGTAATGACGTTCTTTCATGACATTCGCCAAGTCCCCGCCCCCATCAAACAATTCATGTTGAATGGCAGTCAAATCTTCAATCAAATCCTTAAATTTTTCCTGGTCCAATTCGCTGACAGCTTTACCGATAAATGAATTCAGCTCATCAATTGTCCCATACGCTTCAACGCGCAGATGGTCTTTATCGACACGTCCTCCAATAATGCTCGTTTTCCCTGTATCGCCTGACTTTGTATATAATTTCATTAGTCATCACCCTTTCGATTTAATATCATTTCTATGCCTTTTAAAAATTTCCTTTAAGTAGAATGACGCTTTTTTAAGCGGACATTTTTTTCCAGCATACTTTACTTATTATAATGCTGTTTATATTTTTTAATTGCTTCTATCGTAACTTCGAAAACAGCCCGGCCGATCAGTTTACCGATTTCGGTGATAGGTCCGGCATACGGCATTTCATCCCCTAGTTGCGTAGCGGCGATCAATAGACTGTCCGTTGCGGTACTTGTTGCGATCGTATTTGTCATTGAATCTTTTATTTGCTGATCTGCCAAAGCTTTCGTTTTTGCTTCTGTTGCTGTAATCATTGCCTGAATAAATGCTTCATTTGTCAGCTTACCATGAATGATTACCCATGTATTAATCGTACCGACATGTGGCTCATCTTCCCGCAAATACGTTTTCGTAACGTCGACACTGTTTCCTACCCCTGCTGTTACCATGACAAGGATTTCTACATTATTTTTCGAGAAATGACGAATGACTGCACAGCTTGTATCCACAGCTGTCAGCATTACGACTGTATTCGTTGGAGAAAATTGACGCTCTTTTAAAAATTGCTCCGTTTCTTCTTTCACATTATAAATATCGTATTCAGGAGCAATGGAACGATTGAGCAATGTGTCATACCAGCCTATGCCCGCATTATGCACAGCCGAAGAAATCACTTTCAGCGGTGCCTGTGCCCGATATTCAATATAGTCTTCTGTTATTTGAAACTGATCCATCTGGATTGTTGCAGCTTTTCGTTCCATTTCATTCGTCGGCAGCATCGTAATTTGCGGTTTTGGCAGCTCCGGGTGAGGATATGTCGCAATCCTAGCCTGATACACATCAGCAATCTGTTCTTCTAATACGACTTCATGCGGCTCCCCGAATGCTCTCACTTCACCATTTTCCAACAGAAGGAGTTCATCACAATAAAGTGATGCCAAGTTGATATCATGGAAAATCGACACAACCGTCAGCCCATGCACCTCAACTTGCATCCGTATCATATCCAGAATCTGCTTTTGATGGGCGATATCCAAATGGTTTGTCGGTTCATCCAATAGAAGCAATTCCGAATTTTGTGCAAGTGCCTGGGCGATAAAAACCCGCTGCTGCTCGCCACCCGATAAAAACTCCAAGTACTGATGTTTATATTGAGAAACCCCTGTACTTTCCATCGCCCGCTGAACCGTCGCTTCATCTTCTTCGGTCCAGGACGAAAAAAAGCCGCTTTGATGGGGGTAACGTCCTAACGAAACTGCATCATATACACTATTCGTAAACGCACTTGCATTTAATTGAGGCAGAACCGCCATCTTTTTTGCCAATTGCTTATTGTCATAGCTTTTAAGCGGTTTCTCTTCGATGAAAATTTCACCTGTTTCTGGCTTCAGCACACCACTGATCATTTTCAGCAATGTCGATTTGCCGCTGCCGTTCGGACCAAGAATCCCGAGAATTCTTCCTTTTTCCACGTGAAACGTCACATTTTTTATAATCTTTTTCCCGCCGTAACCACCTGATAAATTATTTACTATTAACATTATGCAACAACCTTTCTACGTTGCTTGAAGAAAATATAGGCAAAGACAGGCGCGCCAATAAAGGAAGTAATAACACCGATCGGCAGTTCAATAGGCGCGATAATTGTACGCGATACTAAGTCACAAATGACGAGCAGGCTTGCACCGTTCAAAAACGACAATGTCAATAAATGTCGATGGTCTGCTCCGATCAGCAGGCGTATCATATGCGGCACTACTAATCCGACAAATCCAATTGTCCCGGATGCTGCAACAGCCGCTCCTGTTAAAACGGAACCGCCCGCCAAAATCATATATTTGCTGCGCTTAACATTTACCCCTAAATACTGGGCACGCTCTTCCCCATAAATCATCGCATTCAGCTCACGGCGAGTCAGCCAAATAAGTGCTGTACCGAACATCATAAACGGCAGTACCATCTGAACATATGGCCAGCCTCGCATCGACACACTTCCTAAAAGCCAGCCGATAATTTCTCTTAGCTGTTCACCTGTAAGTGCGACCATTAAGGAAATGCAGGACCCTAAAAACGAGCTGAAAATAATCCCCGTCAAAATCAGTGTTTCCATTTTCATCGAACGGTCAACTAGTCGGGCAAATGTCAGGACAATAATCATCGTACATGCGGCACCGGCCATACTGAATACGGGCAATGTGAAGACACCGAGTACCGGTATTGAAATCCCTAAAAAGATGGTCATAACCGCACCGACCGAGGCACCAGATGAAATACCTAATGTATACGGATCCGCCAAAGGGTTTTTAAGTAACCCTTGAAATGCAGCTCCGGCTATTGCTAAAGATGCCCCGATTAGTGCCGCTAAAATGACACGTGGCATTCGGATTTTCCACAAAATACTGTATGCAACCGGATCAGTCGTTTTATCCCATAATGTTGAAAACGGGATATTAACAGACCCGAATGAAATGCCGATCCATACGCTGCTTAAAAGCAATCCAATCGATAGTACATAGGAGATTGAATATTTTTTATTCATTAAATACCTCTGGGTAAATCGCCGCACCTATTGATTCAATACCTTCAACAATACGCGGACCTTGTCGGCTCGTCGTATCGCCATCGACTAATTTCACATTGCCATTTTTCACTGCATCCATTTCGGCATAGGCATCGTTTTTCTCGATTGCCGCCATGTCGTTTTCATACGTTACTAAAATGACATCCGGATTGCTGTTTACAAATTGCTCAGAGCTGTACATCGGCCACCCTAGTTCCGGAACAGCATTTTCTGCATTTAGAACGTCCAGCATTTCACTGATGAATGTTTCTTCACCTGCAGCATAAAGGTCCGGATCTGTTCCAACAACAATAAACACGGACTTTTCTTCCAGGTCGGCTACTTTCACTTCAATTTCTTCAATTCCCTCTTTGATCGAGGCAATCATTTTTTCGGCTTCTTGTTCTTTATTTGTCAGTTGCCCGATTTGTTTGATCGTTTCGTATGTTTCTTCAAATGTTTTCGCATCCTTTACAACGAATACGGGAATGCCTACTGATTCAAGCTGCGCAATTGCCTGTTCATTGAAGCTGTACATTCCGGATTCATGCGCTACGACTAAATCAGGTTGCAGACCGATTATTTGTTCTAAATTGAACTCCATGCCGCCAACTGATTCTTTAGATAATGCTTCTTCAGGATATGTATCATTGTCGTTCACAGCGATAATTTCATCGTTTAACCCTAGTCCGAATAAAATTTCCGTATTGGATGGAGCCAATGTAATAATGCGTTCCGGTGCTTTTTCAAGCGTAATTTCTTTGTCCAATGCATCTTTTATAGTTACCGGAAATTGTGCTGCGTCAGATACTTCTTTATTGTCTTTTGCAGATTGTTCATCTGTTGCTTTTTCCGAATTACATGCCGCTAGAGTTAATGTAAGTAATGCTGCGGAAGAGAGCAGTTGCCATTTTTTCAAAATAAAAACCTCCTGAAATCTCGTTGTATAATTTTCTACAAAAATAAAAAGCTCCCCTACTATAAATGAAGGAAGCTTTACGTATGCAAATAAAATTCATCAAAAAGAATTTATCCGCCACATCCTATCCTCGTAGGTTTAATTTAGGGCATTATAAAGGCAGGTCTCCTGGCTTATGCATAAACGTTGAAGAGCGCCTTCCCGAATTTTTTTCAGTGGCATATTGCTCTCAACTAGCAGTTACAGTGGCGGGACCGCATCGGATTTGAACCGATTTCCCTTTTACTCCTTACTCTATCAATAGAGTAAGAACCTTTATCGTCCATATTAAATTAATGTCTTTATTATAGCGGAAGATTAACGGAATGTGTGCAAATTTATTAAAGTGTCAGATAATTCGACGTAAGCTATGAATTTATTGCTCGTTACCCTTATATATGGTACGTATAGTCATCTGGAAGTACACGACGCAGGAATTGCTTTGTTCGGTCTTCTTTTGGCTGCACGAAAATTTCATGTGGTGAGCCTTCTTCAATAACATTTCCGCCGTCCATGAAAATGACACGGTTGGCCACATCACGCGCGAATGACATTTCATGTGTAACGACTAACATTGTCGTCCCTTCTTTTGCGATGTCTTTCATCACGCCTAATACTTCCCCTACGAGTTCAGGATCGAGTGCTGAAGTTGGCTCATCAAATAAAATAATATCCGGATTTAAGGCTACAGCACGTGCAATCCCAACACGCTGTTGTTGGCCACCAGACAATTGGCTTGGATAAGAATCATATTTCTCTGTTAAGCCCACCTTATCAAGGGCCTTTTTGGAAATTGTATATGCTTCATCTTTTTTCATACCACGACCGATGATAAGTCCTTCAGCTACATTTTCAAGCGCGGTTTTATTATTAAATAGATTATAGTTTTGAAAGACAAATGCTGTTTTTTTACGAATCTCTAAAATATCCTTTTTCGATGCTTTGTTTAGATCGACTGAAATATTGTCGAAGCTTGCTGTCCCTTCATCTGCACGTTCTAAAAAGTTAATGCAGCGCAGCAATGTCGTTTTTCCTGAACCACTTGGACCTAAAATGACTACGACATCACCTTTATCAATCGTCAAGTCGACGCCTTTTAATATTTTGAGTTCCCCAAATGTTTTATGCACATTTTTAATTTCAAGCATTGCGATTCCTCCTTAAACTGTCACCGCTTTATAGCGACTTAAACGCTTTTCAGACCATTTAAATAAATACTCAACCGTCATACAGATAATTAAATAGACAATGAAAATATCAATATATGCCTCTAAATAGTTGTATCCAAAATTCGCCTCTACTTTAGCCTTGAGCGTGATTTCCTGTAACGATATTGCATAACCGAGCGAAGTAGCTTTAATCAAGTTGATCGTCGCTGTACATAGGTTCGGCATCGCAGAAACTAAAGCTTGTGGAATAATAATACGTCGGTATGCCTGTGCTGACGTGAGTCCAACCGATTGTGCTGCTTCCAGCTGACCTTTCGGAACTGTTTGTATGGCGGATCGAAACACTTCAATTAAAATTGCTGCCGTATTGAATGAGAAAATAATAAATGCATACCATAACGGATTCACATTATAGATTGGATAGTCGATATTGTATTTCTCAAACAGGCCACTTAACAGTAAGGGTATTGTTGCATACAGAACAAAAATTTGAATAATAATGGGTGTGCCTCGGACAAAAGAAATGTAAATTTTCGCAAAAAAGTTGACGACCGGTATTTCATAAACACGTGCAAGTGCTAGTAAAAAACCTAATGGTACTGCTACAAAAAGTGAAACAACCGTAACGAGAAGCGCTACTGGAACACCACTTAATGCAACAAAAAATGTATCAAATAAAAATTGCCAGTTGATTAATCCCATTGTAAGCCCCTCCTACGTTGTTTTAATAGATTGTTTTCCTTTGCTGAAAGCTTTTTCTAGCAAGGCAAAGGTTTTCTCAATTGAAATCGATAAAACCCAGTAAATGACCGCTAATGCGATGTAAATCTCAAGAGTATGTGTTCCATAATTGTTCGCAATAATTAAGTTTGCCTTCCCTACGATATCGATAAAGCCTATCGTGTAAGCAAGGGCACCTTCTTGTAAAACCGAAATCAAGCCATTTCCGAAGTTTGGAATCGCAACCACAAACGCTTGCGGGAAAATAATACGACGATAAGCCTGAAACGGTGTTAGCCCCACACTGACGGCCGCTTCAAATTGTCCGCGGTCGATCGCCAAATACGCAGATCGAATAACTTCGGACATCATTGCCGCAAATTGCAGACTAAACGTAATAACGACAAAAACGCCTGTCGGTACATTTTGCAAGTAAATACCGAATACCCCTTCTGCAAAGGCGGGAATGCCGTAATACACTAGAAATAGTAAAACAATTGATGGTGTACAACGGATCACGGTCGTATAGCCATTTGCTAAAAGCCTAAGTATTTTATTGGAGCTCAATTTTGCCGCAGCTAGTAATAGACCAAAAATAGACCCGCCAATAACAGAAAATGCTGCAATATAAAGTGTAATCCACAAATATGGTAATAAACTTGGCAACGCAGACCAAATGTACGACACATCAAAATATTTTTCCACATTTCTCCGACCTTTCTTTTAAAATATTGATAAGAAAAGCTACTTAAGCAACAACTTAAGCAGCTTCAAGGGATTATCGATTTACTGATTCTAGTACTTCAAATAAGTCTTTGCCATAAAACTCTTTGCTTAGCTCACGTAAAGCATCTGTCTCTTTGATTTCTGCAATTGCCTTATCGTACGCATCTGCAAAGTCCTGCTGTTTTTTATTGAATAACGGCCATGTTTTAATAACCGCAAATTCGTTATATACAACTTCATCTTTTAAATGGTAATATGGTCCGCCTTCAGTTAATACTTGCCCAGTGAATGCTCCTTCAATTTGAACGCCACCATCTACACGACCTTCGTTTACCCATTGCACAACATCCACCGTGAACTCTTCACCCGCTTGTAATTTTACCGGGTTGTCTGGGTTTGCTTCATTGTATTCCGCAATAACTGTATACTGGGCATTGTTTGCTGCGATAGGTGCTAACGTATAGCCGGCTGAAGCAAAATCACTTAAATTTTTAATGTTCTCGTTTTCTTTTTTAAGTACTAATCCTGCACTACTTAATCCTAAAAACTCTTGCGGGAAAATGTATTTCTGTGTACGTTCTTCGGTCCAGAATGCATTTTTTACACCTGCATGATATTTCCCTTGCTCGACACCGATCAATAAATCGTCATTCGTCGTACCAACGAATTCGAACTCATACTCAGGTAATGCTTCGTCGACAAGCTTCATTACTTCCACGTCATACCCTGTCGCATTGCCGCTTTCATCTAAAAACGTCATCGGTTTTCCTGCTTGGTCGTACGCTACTTTTACAACAGTTACGCCATCTTTATTCGAAGTTGTAGTAGCTGAGCTTGAATCCGGTTCATTTCCGCAAGCTGCTAAAATTGTTACAGCCGCAACGCCTAAAGATGCCAGCTTAATAAATTTTTGGATTTTCATTAGTTTACCTCTTTCGTTTTTAAATTATTTTCAATTGCCGTTTCGGCCAAGCGTTTAATCGTAATATCATCCATTGGCGGATTGTGCAGGCCAGCTCGCACATCACGGTAATATCGCTGTAACGGATTCGAGCGTTGCAAACTTTTAGCCCCTACCAGTCGCATCGCCTTATCAACAACTTCAATGGCGGTATTTGTCACGACATGTTTTGCGATATTCACTTCATTGATGATGGCAGCCTTTTTCGCCGGATTATTATAAAGTTGAGCCACTCCGTAAATCGTAAAACGAGCTTTTGTCAGAGCTAAATCCATCTCTCCAATCAACGTCTGGACATTCGGCAATTGAGCAATTGTCCCTTGAATACTGTTCGGAGAGTGGCTATTGGCAAAGTCAACTGCATAATCGCGTGCTGCCTGTGCGATTCCTAAATAAGTAGCAGGAATTAATAACAGCCAGCCATTTAACTTAAAACCTGTAGAATAACCAGGGATTTCAACTAAATCAGAAACATCTACACGTACATTTTCCAGAACTAAATCATCGCTTCCTGTACCTCGCATTGATGCAACATCCCATGTGTTTTCAACCGATACACCAGCAGCCGTTTTAGGTATTAAAAAGAATCCTAAATGATTGTCTTCCTCTACCCAAGCTGAAACTAAAAAATAGTCTAAATCCGGTGCACCGCTCGTGTAATTTTTGCGTCCGTTTATAATGTATGAATCACCATCACGTTTTGCTGTTGTTCCTGGTCGCCCGCCTCGTACGGGACTACCCATCGCAAACTCACTTACTGCACGATTGACCGTAGCACCTTTTGCAATTTGTTTCCCGAACCAAACCAGCTTTTGTTCATCCCAGTATCGGTTTTCAAATATTTCACCAACGTTTTGCACCGTCCAAGATGCGGCTAAACCAGTACTGCCGCAATAGCTCGATAATGTTTCGTGTAATAACACTGCATCGTATACTGTAAAACCATCACCACCATATTTTTTTGGCAACGTCATTTTCGTGTAACCTATATCTCGCAGCTTTTTGAAATTTTCAAACGGGAAGACAGCTTCTTCATCTGTCTGCTGTGCATGTTTTTTCACACTATCTGCTATTGTTTCGAGCTTTTTCAACCATTGTCGTTGCTCGTCTGTTTGAATAAATAAATCTTTGCTCATGAAAAGCACCACCTCATATGTGTCCTAATGCATAGTTACTCTATTGGAATTAATCATACTTTCTGAATTTTAAGAAGTCAATAGGCATTACCAAGTTTTTTTATAGGGATTATAGGTTGTAACGAAACACTAAAAAAGACACCCCATTTTTATTTAGAAAATAGGATGCCTTTTAAATTACGAATTACATTTTTTCCGGTGCGCTTACGCCGATTAGTTTCAGTGCATTCGCCAATGTAGTTTTTACTGCTGTAATTAATGCTAAACGTGCTTCTGTCAGCTCTTTGTTATCTTGGTTCAATACTTTTTCTGCATTGTAGAAACTATGGAATGCAGCTGCCAAGTCCTGAATATAGTTTGCGATTCGGTGTGGTGTGCGGTGTTTCGCTGCATCTGCCACGATTTGCGGGAATGCGCCGACTTTTTTAAGCACATCTTCTTCTTTTTCTGCTGTTAGCAAGTTCAGGTTTTCCAATGATGCCTCGAAACCTTGCTCGTTTGCTGCACGTAAAATTGATGAGATACGAGCATGTGCATACTGTGCGTAATATACCGGATTTTCGTTCGACTGCGATACCGCTAAGTCCAAATCGAAGTCCATATGTGAATCCCCTGCTGTTTTAACGAAGAAATAACGTACAGCATCCAAGCCTACTTCTTCCACTAATTCACGCATCGTTACAGCATTCCCTGTACGTTTACTCATCTTGAATTTCTCGCCGTTTTTGTACAGCTGAACCATTTGGATAATATCTACTTCCAATGTACCGCGGTCATAGCCAAGTGCTTCGATCGCCGCTTTCATACGTGGAATATAGCCGTGGTGGTCAGCGCCCCAAATATTGATCAGCTTATTAAATCCGCGGTGCAATTTATCTTCATGGTAAGCAATATCCGGTGTTAAATATGTGTAAGAACCATCGTTTTTAATTAATACACGGTCTTTGTCATCACCGAATGTTGTTGAACGGAACCAAGTCGCGCCTTCTTCATCAAATACATGGCCATTTGCTTTTAGTTTGTCTAACGCTACATCGATTTTTCCGTTTTCATATAAAGATGTTTCTGAATACCAAACATCAAATTCAACACGGAAGTTTTTAAGGTCGGTTTGCAGTTTCGCCAATTCCAGTTTCAAGCCGTGCTCACGGAAAAATTTAAAGCGTTCTTCATCAGACTTGTCCAGAATTGTTGCACCGAATTCTTCAGCAAGCTTACCGGCAATTCCGATAATATCAGGACCGTGGTAACCGTCTTCCGGCATTTCCGCATCCATTCCTAATGCTTGCTTATAACGTGCTTCCAAAGAATACGCCAGGTTATTAATTTGGTTACCTGCATCATTTATATAATATTCACGTGATACGTCAAAACCGGCAAAATCCAATACATTACATAATGAATCCCCTACAGAAGCACCGCGCGCATGGCCTAAATGCAAGTCGCCAGTCGGGTTAGCCGATACGAACTCGACCTGTACTTTTTCTCCTGCGCCTGCAGTTGAACGGCCATAGTTTTCGCCTTGTTCAAATGCTGCTGTCACAACACTTGCCAGGAAGTCTTTACGAACTGTAATATTCATGAAACCCGGTCCGGCAATTTCGACCTTCTCGATGTCTGTGCCTTCAGTCGTTAAATGTTCTAAAATCGCTTCTGCAATTGCACGTGGCGGCTTTTTAGCAAGCTTAGTTAATTGCATTGCAATATTTGTTGCAAAGTCACCGTTTGCTTTATCCTTTGGTGTTTCTAAATGAATGTTGATTTCTGTGCCCGTTTCTACCAGGCCTGCTTGATCGATTGCCGCTTTTAATGCCGCTTTAATCGATTGCTGTAATTGTTCTACTGCGTTCATAGTTATACCTCCGTAAATTGAATGTCTAATTTGTAATGGCCAACTGAATTGCCACCTATGATAAGGTCATAATGCGTTTTAAATTGCCCTGACACTTTTTCGTTTTGTACTACTTCAATGGCTAACTGATGTGTATCGGTAACAAGAGGTAATGAACCAAATGGACTTTCATAATGACCATTCTCGCGTAAGTCCGGATTTAAAGGCAAACGCATGTTCACACCGCCTTTTCGCATAATAAACGAATTCGTTTCATTTAGTTTGATCGTCGTCTGAATCTGCAGATCCTCCTGAACTTCCTCATAGCGCAGATAATGGCTGTTGCCTTTTTCTACACAACTGCCTTCAAGCCACATTTCATATTGTTCAAGCTCGCCCTCGGTTGGAATGATGGAGGAAACTAGTTTGATTTTGACTGTTTTCCCGCTCTCGTTCGCCATAGCAGTCAGCTCCTATACATATATTTCTATAACCTTTTTATTATAGGATAAGTATCTATCTTTAAGCAACAATGAACTTAACTTTGCGCTTACTCCTTCAATCAACTTGATTTGAACGGTTTTTATTTAATTCCACTATTTTTATAGTAATTTTCGTTCAAAACTGTAATGATTAAAGTATAAAGGAGCTTATTATGTTAATTGAAATATTATCTTACTTCTGTATATTATTTACGTTTACACTTTTAATTTACTGGCCATTTATCAACCATTTTAAACAAACGCCATTCATCAACCGGACGCTTCCCTATGTAGTAGGAGTGAAATTTGGTGTAACGGGTCTTGTTCTGACTTTCTCGGCTGTCCACCTTACGAATGATTTCATGATGAACATTCAGTATATTCCGGTGTTATACAGTGGGCTATTAGGCGGGCCATTTGCTATTCTGATCAGTGGTCTGATTATAGGAACCGGACTGTTTTTCCTGCCATATTTGGCATTGGTACCGATGATCCTGAATATTAATTTTATCGTTCTTGTTGTGACGTTATTCTTTGTCACAAGGAAATATAAAATGACGACTAAAAATATTTTTTTATTTTTTTGGGTTTGCTTTATAGAAACATTTATCGCATTATTTCTCGGGCTTTGCTTCCATACTAAAAGCTTTGAATACTTACTGCTCTATGGCATTTTTACGATTTTTTCATTTTATTTCATATACATTGTCATTCGCCAAATTAAACTTGCCAATGATACGGTAAAACAGACGACTCATCTGAAAAAGATCGATTTTTTAACACAATTACCGAACAATAAAGAAAATGAAAAACAAATTCAAAACCTGCTTAAAAAGAAATCCCCATTCAATTTATTGCTCGTGGATATTCGAGATTTTAAATTGCTCAATTTGCAGTATGGTTTTTCCACAGGTGATCTTGTTATTAAAGAACTTGCCCAACAACTGATGGAATATGCCAAAAAAAATGGCGCTTATGTCGGCCGATTGGGCGGTGAGGAGTTTCTTCTGATTTTAAGGGATGTGCCTCCTGCTATTGCAGTTGTAGAGGCCAATAATCTAATTAATATGATTGCCCAACAGCCGTTCGAAATATCCGCAGATTTATCTTTTCATATTTCCGTATCGGTAGGAATTAGTTCCTATCCTGATAATGGACAAACATCTTTGGAGCTACTTGAAAATTTAGTGGTAGCAAAACAGCAGGCAAAAACAAAACTATCTTCTTATTTCCATATAAATAATTTAAAATAACGGGTAACGATATATTACCAAGGTGGGTGATGCCATGTTTTTTGAGCTGACAATCAACTTTTCAATTCTGTTTTGCTTTACAATTTTAATTTTCTGGCCCTTCATTCAATATGAAGATAACCCTTTCATCCATAAATATAAGTCCATCATCGTCGGTGTGACTTTCGGTTGTGCCGCATTTATATTGACTGCATTGGCCACTCCTTATGCTCACGGGATGCTGATAAATAATCGGATTATTTTTGTGCTTTTCAGTGGTTTGCTTGGGGGACCTGTTTCAATGTTTATTACAGGTTTTATGATTGTAATTAGTCGGTATGTTTTATTGTACACATCAATATTGTCTTTCATTATCATGCTGAATACTTTAGTAGTGACCGTCATTGCATGCTATTTCGCATTAAAACGCCCCATTACGTTTCAAAATTTACCAATCTATTTTTTCATCATAACAATCGAACACATTATTATCCTGCTTATTTATGACCGATTTGAAATAAATACTCTGTTCTATTTAATACTTTACTTTGTTGTTTCAACCTTCACTTTTTACGCGGTCAGAAAAATATTAATGCAGCTTGAACATAAAAATAAACAAATCAAACAAATCTATGCGCTAAAGAAAACGGATTTGCTTACACAGCTGCCGAATAATATAGCGATTGAACAGAAGTTATTGTCTTATGTGAATGCAAAAATACCTTTTGAACTGCTTCATATCGATATTCGCCATTTTCGCGAATTGAATTATATGTATCACTATAAAGCCGGCGATGAAATACTTGTACAAATCTCACAACTAATAAAAGACCAGCTTCCGGAAAAAGCGCTTATCGGACGAATTGATAGTGATGAGTTTTATGTTGTGCTGCCACAGATGGCACCTGCAGAAGCGATAACTTTAGCCTATTCAATTAATAAATCTGTGCAGCAGCTTACTTTTGAAAATTATCCGTCCAGCGAGCTTACTCTTGCAATTGGCATCTGCTCATTTCCGCAAAATGGACAGACTGTCAAAGAGCTTTACCGCTTTTCAAATGAAGCCTTGTTAAAAGCAAAGCAACAGGCAACTATTCAGATCTGCCATTATAACCAAATTAAACAGCGATATTAAAAAGGTGTGTTAAAAGTCGAAGAAACTTTAACACACCTTTTTTCTTATTTACCCCTTCCTATGATTTCCACTTTATAGAATGAATTGAATTTCTGCTATGATTTTTGACACCACAAGAATCCTTTATATCCGTGATTTTCCGTTTATTTAACAATTACATATCTTTACTGTTACATTCCGCTATTCACACTAATAAAGGGTATATAATAACAGCATATTTTTTTAGAGGTGTTATTGATGAACAAAAAACGGATAACGTGGGTGGATATTACGAAGGGCTTCTTAATGATCCTTGTCGTCATCGGGCATTATCCAGGAGAGCTTGAATTTCCACTCGCGAAATATATTTACTGGTTTCATATGCCTGCATTTTTCATATTAAGCGGTTTGTTCTTTAAGCCGATTTTAGATAAAAAGGAGATAAAGCTTACGGTTTACAAGCGTTTCATGCAATTAATCTTTCCTTACCTATTTTTCCTTGCGAGTATTACATTCGTCCGTTATGGAATGGAGATGTTTTCAGGCAATTTGGATTTAAAATGGTATCTTAATGACTTATGGACACTTGCCGTAGGGGGACGTTTTATTCGCGGAGCATATGGTGTTTTCTGGTTTGTGACAACCTTATTCTTCACATACTTATTATTCATATGGTTGACGACCTACTTCAATCGGATGAAACAATTTATCATTCTCGGACTCTTTTATGTTATCGCACATTTTGAGAGTATCATCGCTATGAACTTCTTTAGCGGCAAGCCATCTGAAGCAGCACAATCGATTCCAATGGTTTGGAACATCGATGTGGCACTGATGGCAATCGTCTATTTTGCAGTCGGGTATTATTTTAAAGAATTATGGATGAATATTTCAAAACGGTGGATGGGTACGGCCATATTCCTGAGTGCAACGGCGATAATGCTCGAAAACTTCAATATCATCGATTATCGACTAAGCATGAAGTTCTTACGGTATGACCATATTATATTGGATTTGGTCATTCCCATATCATTTACAATCGTATTAGTAGGATCCTTCCAGTTGCTCGCAGAAAAACTGTCGCTCAACTGGCTGCTGAAAATAGAAAATCACTCGCTTACTATCATGTATCTGCATATATTTGCGGATATTATATTAAATGATTATTTCACATATGGGCTTATCGGTTACACATTGATCGGGATATTCATTCCTATCATTGTTTCAATTTCAATAAAAACATGGCTGCCGTACGGGACAATTCTACTTGGCGGTTTTTCAATCAAGAAAGAAAAGACCCCTATACCTACGTAAAAAAAGCTGAACCTCATCTCCCGAGGTCCAGCTTTTTTAAATAATTTATTTTATTTTGAATGAAGCCTATCGACCCAAACCTTATATCCTTTGCCATTTAAATGAAGCCCATCAACTGTGAATTGCTTGTCGAGTTGCCCGTTTTTATCGATAAAGCTTGTGTACAGATCAATATACTCAATTCCCTTATCATTCGCAATCTGTTGCAAAATAACATTGAATCGCTTCACTTGATCATTTGTTACTTCATTTCCGAATAACCCGTTATTCACAGGTAGGATTGATTGAATAGCGAGTTTTGTATCTTTCCCTCTAAACGAATCCACTATTTTTTCGACATTACGTTTATAAACTTCGCCTTCTGTTTTGTAACGGAGATCATTTACACCGATCATTAAATACGCCTCTTTCGGATTTCGGTCCACTACTTCCTGTATACGGTTTAATACTCCTCCAGTCCAATCATTCCGGATTCCACGATTCAGCACAACTTCACCGGGAAAGTATTCCTGGAATTCTCCGTAATCGGAAATACTGTCCCCGATGAACACTTTATCTACATTACTGATTGACGAATTTCCAAAGACGCTTTTTTTCGTAAAGTAATAGGCGGAATCCTTTTTGGGCGAAGGTGTTGACTGCATTTTTGTTTTAATAAAATCCAATCCACCGATATTCTTCACCACATAACTTCCTGTTCCCAACAACAGTATATTTAGTAACAATGAAATAATTAATATAATATAACCCTTTTCCAACATAAACACTCCATTTTCTAACTTTCTGAGATGCTATTTCCCCTGAGTATTGAACAAAATAAGGCGTTCGCCGTGCACTGTTTGAACGCCTCATTGCCCATACTTCCCACAGACCATTTTTCAAGCAGTTGACTCCTGAATTATGATAATGCACTATGTATTATTCTGGGACTTACCGAAGTGGTATTTACTTTCTTATAAGCGGGTGTCCCCCACATACTCGAATCAACCGATTTCAATTATCATGGCAGCAGCATATCATTCTTTACCCTGTTAGATTGCAACTGTAACATGGTGTATGCTTAAGTATTTGGCCAATTGTTCGTCTTCCTTTTAAGCAAACTTGACTGTGGTACTTAACAAAGCTGCATACATCAGCTCCCTCCGAAATTCAAGAAAAAAGGTACCCGATTAAGCTCGAGTACCTTCAAATTAATATTAGCAGTTAACACCGCAATATCCTGCTATATCTATATTTTATTGTCTGCTATTTCACCCAGCCTAAAATCATTTCACGGATCAGTTTTGCAGCAGTATTTACTGTAATTTCTGAGTGGTCATAAATTGGTGCAACTTCTACTAGGTCAAATCCGACAACATTTACTTCAGAGCGTGCGATTTCATGAATTGATGCTAATAGTTCCTTCGGTGTAATACCACCCGCATCAACAGTGCCTGTCCCAGGTGCATGTGCAGGGTCCAATACGTCAATGTCGATTGTTACATAAACATTTCGCCCTTTTAAAGTAGGCAGCACTTGCTTTAAAGGCTCGAATACTTCAAATAATGAAATGTGCATGCCGTTTTCTTTTGCCCATTGCAGCTCTTCTTTTAAGCCTGATCGAATTCCGAATGAATACACATTTTCCGGTCCGATTGTATCGGCAATTTTACGGATCGGTGTTGCGTGTGAGTATTGCTCCCCTTCGTAATCCGTACGTAGATCGGTATGTGCATCAAAATGGATGATTGCTAAATCTTCGTACTTTTCATAGACAGCTTCCATAACCGGCAGTGATACTAAATGCTCCCCGCCCATCCCTACTGGAATTTTATCATCTGCCAGTACTTGACGGACAAATGTTTTGATTTCTGCCAACGATTTTTCAGGATTACCGAATGGCAGTGGAATATCCCCAGCATCAAAAAACGGCACATCTGCAAGCTCACGGTCCAAATAAAAACTGTATTCCTCCAGACCAACCGATACTTCACGGATTCGGGCAGGACCAAAACGTTGGCCCGGACGGTAACTTACTGTCCAGTCCATTGGCATGCCGTATAAAACAGCTTTACTTTCTTCATAATTTTGGTGGCTTTTAATAAACATATTTCCTGCGTAAGTTTCATCAAATCTCATTTACAGTCACCTATACCTTTCTCTATTTTAAATTCCGTATTATAAATCGATTTCTTAATTTAGAATGCATAGCGATAGAAGTAATTGCTCATACTAAATCTAACATATGAAACTTTTGTTTCGCTATTTTCGTATAATTAAGTGCAACTGACATAATTCGACATTATGGATTGCTTTAGTAATAGCTGCATATACGACTAAATCCGTAAGATGCGCTACGAAAAAGTATAGTTGTTTTCATTAAAAGTGCAATAGAATTTTCATTACTTTTTGTAATTGGCTAAATTTATTTTGCTCTATATTAAATAAGAAATGAGGTGGAAAAACTTGAAAAGACAGCAATATAAAAAACGAAAAAAGCGGAAAAGTTTCGCAAAAAAAATCGGACTCTTTATGATTGCCCTTTTATGTTTTTTCGCTGTTATGTTCCTCTCCTTACGTATATATGCACAAGTTGCCGGAGCACCGCCGCTTACCGTTCCGAAAGCTTCAATCTTTTTAGATAGCGACCATAATCAGATTGGTGATTATTTTACGAAGGAGCGCCGCTACTGGACAGACCTTGATGAAATTTCGCCTTATTTAATTGATGCCACTGTTGCGGTAGAAGATAAAGATTTCTTCGAGCATAGCGGTTTTGACTTTTCCCGGATTGCAGGCGCCGTTTTGGCGGATATAAAAGCCGGGAGTAAAGTGCAAGGTGCCAGTACACTGACACAGCAATATGCACGAAACCTTTATTTAACCCATGAAAAAACATGGAACCGAAAATTAAACGAAGCACTCTTTGCTTATCGGTTGGAGTTATTTTACTCAAAAGAAGAAATTTTAGAAGGCTATTTAAATACGGTATATTATGGACATGGGATGTACGGTGCTGAAGCTGCAAGCCGTTACTTCTACGGCAAATCTGCAAAGGATCTGACATTGGCCGAAGCTTCAATGCTTGCGGGTGTGCCAAAAGGACCGACGTATTATTCACCGCTTAATAACTTGGAAAAAGCGACAAATCGTCAGCAAGTAATTTTGCGGTTGATGAATGATCAAGGGAAAATTACAGACGATGAAAAAACTCGTGCCACATCTGAGCATGTAGCACTAAAAAGCGATGAGTGGATAGCGACAAAATCAATTGCTCCCTACTTTTTAGATGTTGTATGGGAAGAAGCAAGCGATATTTTAGAAGAGAAAAATTTGAGTATCAGTGAAGGCGGCTGGACGATTCAAACAACGCTCAACCAGGCACATCAACGCGCTGCGGAAAATGCAATTAAAACAAATATGCCAAACAGCGAGTTGCAGGTTGGATTTGTGAGCATGGAAGCAGATACCGGATTTGTAACAGCTCTTGTCGGCGGCCGGGATTACAGTGTAAGTTCATTTAACCGCGTTGCGTTAGGTAACCGTCAGCCGGGATCTGCCATTAAGCCGATTTTGTATGCAGCTGCACTCGAAAAGGACTTCACTCCGATGTCTTTCATGGATGTGAGTGAAACGACCTTCACGTATGATAGCGGACGAGCAACTTATACACCGCAAAACGTCAATAAGAAGTATGCTGACCATGAGCTTTCCATGGCACAGGCATTGGCAATTTCCGACAATATTTATGCGGTGAAAGCACTGGAAAACATCGGCTACCGATCATTCCGCGATGTTCAAAAACGTTTCGGGCTCAACTATTCCGAAAAAGACGTACCATCCATTGCACTTGGTACTGCCGAAAATTCGCTGTATGATTTAACAAATGCCTATAATATCATTGCTGCGGGCGGAGAAAAACGCCAACCGACTACTGTATTGTCGATTACCGATGCAAAAGGAAAAGTCGTTTACAAATATAAAAAACCCGAAAAAGAACAAGTAATTTCCAAACAGGATGCATTTATTTTAACTCAAATGATGACAGGTATGTTCGACCCTGTATTCAGTGATTATTCTCCGGCAACCGGTTTATCATTACGTTCACGTATGAACCACACATATGCAGCCAAATCAGGAACGACAAACAGTGATCAATGGATGATTGGCTTTACACCAAGCTTAACGGCAGGTGTATGGAATGGCTATGACCAAGGAAAAACATTATCTGTCCAGGCAGATATGGCCGCATCCAAGCAAGTATGGATTGATTTTATGGAAACAGCGCTAGATGGAAGAGCAAATGAAACATTTACAATGCCAAGTGGGGTAGAGCCTGTAACGGTCGATATTCGTACAGGTAAACTGGCGCACGAGTCATGCTCTAGCCAGCGCGTTGTTTACATGAAGACTGAAGATGTTCCGACAGAATCATGTGCATCATTTGATCTGTTCAATCAGGATTCATGGGGTAATTTCTTTGAATCATTGCCTTTTGAAGCATTGCGCAACTTTTGGGAATAAATATAATTAAAAAAGCTCTTTCGTATCCGGTTCTAGTCCGTGACACGAAAGAGCTTTTCTATTGTGGTTAATGAAAGGTTGAGAATCATGGGGCATTCGGCTTGGGAAGGTTCAAATGCCGCATACTGCTCAACCTGTTTCATTTCCCACATGTCCTAGCCTACTATTTCGCAAGCTTTAAATTCAGTTTACTTTCTTTTAGAACCAGTTTCAACCACGGATTTTTGTAGTTTTTGAAATGTCACATATTGTTCACTGAATTGTGTAATATTTCTTATAAAATATAGATTCCATTAAAGAATACAGTATTATGCTAAATCCTGTCTTAATTTTTCTTCACTGTTATTCCACATTTCTTCATTGTGGCTCTTCAGGAAGTCGGACAGAATTTTCTTTGAAGGATCGTCCATATGGTCGACAATAATGTGGCGCTTCATCGATTTATCCATTTTGTTCACATGGTCTGCCAAAATTTTGTAGCCACGGCGTTTTTCGCGGTTTACGACCATTTCACAAGCCGTTACACCGGCAAAATATGCACCGGATTCTTTATGGTCAATTGTTACCCATACAAGCCAGTAATCTTTTCCGCCTGCCGAGTCCTCACGGTTCACCGTAAATTTAATGCCGCGCTCTACTTCGCTTTTCGCATGCATTGCTCCAATGTCAACAATTGCTGTTCCTTCTGCGACATCGACAATGACGGGCGAAACGTTTTCCAAAGAAAGTGAACCAATCCCGAATCCTTTATGCCCATCGGTTGGATCATTTTTTATTATCGTAAAACCCATTTTCGGTTTCGATTTTTCTTCATTTGCCATTGTAAATCCCTCCAAATACGCTAATATAAATACTATACACTATATTTTAACTAGGAGGCGACTTTATGCCAATCGTTACAATTAAAATGATTGAGGGCCGTACAGATGAACAAAAACGCGCGCTCGTTGAAGAAGTTACACAAGCTGTTTCAAAAACAGTTGACGCACCAGTAGAAAATGTATCGATCATTATTGAAGAAATGTCTAAAAACCACTTTGCAAAAGCCGGCGTACGCTACAGCGACCAGTAATGGTTGAATAGCGCTGAATTTCAGTTAATTAATAAATATGAAACACCCCAATCTTCTCCAGAGAAAATTGAGGTGTTTTTTATTTGCCAGGTATTTATCTCTGTAACTTAGCGGAATTTTCCCGTCTATTCGCCAAGTCGGGCCTCCTGCATCCATTAAACTTCTTCAATGAGCTGCTTAATTTCGTTACGCAATGCGGCCGGGATCCGTTCGTCTGTAAAAAGCTCTTCCGGATAATACACTTTATGATCGACCTTGATGCGGCCGGCGATCGCTTCAACGATCTGGCTTTCCTCCGATAGTTCACGCTGTTTCCCATTCTGCATAAGCAGATAAATCGGCTTTTTCGTCCCTTCAATACCCGGGCGGTAAAAATCATACGGTAAATCCGATGTGGAATCGTGCACTAAATAATAATCCGGATCAATGCCTGCCTGTATAAATAGCCGTTGCAGCTGTGCATATACTTCCGGTTGCTTGTACGGATTCAGGTTCGTATACTGAAACAGTTTCCGGTTGACGAATCTTCTGCATAAATCCCGTAATATCTCATCGTCTTCTTCCATCCAAAACTGGAAATAGGCCATCATAATATTTTCATCGAGGGCAATATAGTCTTCCAAAGTAACACTTCCTCTGAAAAAAGATACAAAGGGCGTCGGCTCATATTTAAATGGATAATTGTTTGTGCACAGCACTTTCACCCGTTTTAAAATATGGTTCAGCACAACTTCCGCACTTCTCGATACAGGGTGGAAATATATTTGCAGATACATTTGGTAGCGGCTCATGATATAGTGCTCGACCGCATGCATTCCGCTTTCTTTTATTACAACTCCATTATCGCGCGGACGCATAACCCGCATGATGCGCTCCATATCAAAATGGCCGTAGCTGACACCTGTATAATACGCATCGCGCTGCAGGTAATCCATACGGTCAGCATCGATCTGACTGGAAATCAGGCTGACAACCAATTCATTTGGATACGTTTTTTCAATTACTTGCGCCACTTTTTCAGGAAAATCATCTGCCACTCGACGGAGCACGGCATTTACCTCTGTATCCCCCAGCAGAATTTGACGCGTAAAATATTCATGATCTGTTTCAAATACATTTTCAAATGCATGGGAGAACGGACCGTGCCCCAAATCATGCAGTAATGCAGCACATAATACGAGTAAACGCTCGGATTCATCCCATTCTTTTCTTCCTTTAAATACATCATCCACAATACGACGGACAATTTCATAAACTCCTAATGAATGATTGAACCGGCTATGTTCAGCTCCGTGGAACACTAAATACGTCGTACCAAGCTGTTTGATACGGCGCAGTCTTTGAAATTCTCTTGTTTTGACCAAATCCCAGATGACCTGATCCCGAACGTGAATATAGCGATGGACAGGGTCTTTAAAAACTTTTTCCTCTTGCAGTTTTGTTTTTGCATATGTCATCACATAGCCCACCTCCTTATCTCTTACCATCATTATAAGTGAGTTGTCATTGAAATAGAAATGAATCCGCCAAATACGCAAAAAGGACGTGTTCCGAATATATTTCAGAACGCGTCCTTTTTACGCTGTTACTTTTTCAGTTTGTCGAGTACCTTTACCATTAACTCCTCTTCAGTTAATGCGGCGACTGGACGGTTATTTACAAATGTAAATGTTTTTTTGCGGCCCGGGCCACAGTATGAATGACAGCCAATTTCAATCGTTGCTTCTGGATCAATTTCCTTTAATTTTGGAATTAACGTCTTTAAATTAACGGCCTGACATTCATCGCAAACATGGAATAAGTTTGCCATAGTGCCAACACCTCTCTTTAAGCTATTTTCGCTGTTTTAACCTATTTGTTATTGTATCTTATTTTACTTATTTCATTCAAGCATTATCCTAGCAATTCCGCTCAAAGTTCTGCTAGGAACATATTTCTCGTCATTCTAGCAACAATTTACGATATATTGAATAAATGTTTTCCCCATTGGACATGATAGATTTACAACAACAAAACTATTATAAATTCAGGGGGAGTTTTAAAATGACAAAAACAAGACAAGATGCATGGGTGAAAGAGAATGATGAGCTGTTAGCAGAGGCTGTTTTACGCCATGTCAAAGAAGGAAGTACACAATTAAATGCATTTGAGGAAGCCGGTGATCTACTGAACCGAACAGCTGCAGCCTGCGGTTTTCGCTGGAATGCTGTAGTCCGACGTATTTATGAAGAAGATCTGGCACAAGCGAAAAAGGAACGCAAAGAACGTATGCGCATGATGAATACGGCTACAAAACGCAGAACAACACCAGTATACTTACTGCCGTCAAATGAAAATCAGCCAACATCGATTCCATTATCGGCATTATCACTCGATATCGTCATTGCATACTTAGTACAACTGCAGCATACGAATTCAAATGAGCAGGATTTATTGAAATGGCGTAAATTGACATCACTTTTAACGGAACAGAAAAACCAGCTTGAGCAGCAGCTCGCAGCACTGCAAAAAGAGAATAAAGCGATTAAAGAAGATTACGAGCAGTTTGTTTCTATTATGAACCGCGCAAGACGACTTGTAGCACTAGAAACAGATACCGAGGCTACGCCAACATTCAAAATGGAGCGTAACGGAAACTTGATATCCCAATCATCGATAAATGATTCAGGCGAAGCGCTATATTAGCACCTCGCCTTCTTTTTATTCTATTTATTTTATTTATTCAGCATCGATTCATTGCGCTTGAAAACTCGATCTAGATAATAGTCGTACAATTCCATTTCCTCTTGCTGCAATGGCAGCTCGAACAGCTGTCCGTTCCATTGCTTCAATAGATTGCGAAGTCTTTCATTTACTTCGAATACTGTCAGTTTTTGTTCTGTCAGTTGTTGAAGTGAAACCATGACTTCCGGCTTGATATCCGGATACTCGAATTTCGTTTTCTCGCCTTGCAGACCATTTTCATAAAAACGCTTAATCAGTTCCGCACGCTCACTGCCATTGCCTTCCACACATAAATAAATCTGAACAGCAATCCCGTTTTTCATGCGGCGCTGTGAAATACCGGCAAACTTCCGACCATCCATACTCAAATCATATGAACCTGGACAATAGGAACCGACAATTTCATATGCTTCTATTTTCGTTGCAATCTCAGGGAAGAGCTGGCGAACCAAAGCAACCATCATGTCAAATGCATTATTAATACTTAACGGCTTATCCTCATTAATAACAATCGAAATGTTTAAAACCCCTGCATCCAATACGACGGCTAATCCTCCAGAATTGCGGACAATCGGATCATAGCCACTGTTCTTCAATGTTTCCATCCCCTGCTCAATATAAGGCAGTCGGTGATCTTGGATTCCGAGAACTACAGCGTCATGATGGACCCATGTACGTATTGTCGAATTCGTCAGTTTTTGACCGACAAGATGACAAAGTGTATCATCCATTGCAAAGGACTCTAATGGTGAACGTTTATTCGCGCTGATCGACTGATCGATGAAACGCCACTTTGTTTGCTGCAAAATATCATTCATGTTTTATACTCCTAGCCTAATTTTTCCTCACTTTAGCATACCGTATTTTAAAGTGATGTCAAATTGGTGAATTGACGGAATTTACGGTGTTGAAATGATATTTTTTCCTGAAACTATGCTACACTAATTGTGAATCATTTTCATTTACAAGGAGTGTTTAAACAGATGAATGAAGCAGCAATTACATTAGACGGCTGGTACGCCCTACATGATTTCCGCTCAATGGACTGGGTATCATGGAAATTAGTTTCGGCTGAAGAACGCGAAGCCGCTACAAAAGAATTTATCGCATTTTTAGAAGACTTAAATAAAGATACAGGTTCGAATGCTTTTTACTCAATTATTGGTCAAAAAGCGGATTTCATGATAATGACTTTACGTGAAACACCTGAAGAACTTAATGAAATCGAAACAAAATTTGCGAAATTAGCGATTGCCGATTTCACAATTCCAACGTATTCTTACGTTTCTGTAGTGGAATTATCGAACTATTTAGCAGGTAAATCAGATGAAGATCCATATCAAAACCCGCATGTTCGTGCGCGTTTATATCCTGAGCTGCCAAAATCAAAGTACGTATGTTTCTACCCAATGGACAAGAAACGTGAAGGCAATGACAACTGGTATATGCTTTCAATGGAAGATCGTAAAAAGTTGATGTATGACCACGGGCTAATCGGCCGCAGCTATGCAGGTAAGATCAAACAGATCATTACAGGTTCTGTCGGTTTAGATGATCATGAGTGGGGCGTTACATTATTCTCAGACGATATGCTACAATTCAAAAAAATCGTTTACGAAATGCGCTTTGACGAAGTTTCTGCACGTTACGGCGAATTCGGCGAGTTCCTTGTAGGAAACTTGCTGGACAATGAAAAACTGGAAAAACTATTAGCGATTTAATCACTTATACACCCGTTCCCCTTGCTGAGTGGATTATCCAAACGGCCAAGGTGCTGAACGGGTTTCTTTTTCTTCTAAAACGTAAAAAGATGAGTCGATTCATCCCGACTCATCTTTCACGTTTGATCATCCTGTAATTTTAAAATGATAATAATTGTGTTAATGAATAAACCGATGACGATTAGAAGAACTAATAAGTACCAATGAATCGGCTGTTCGTAAAAAATTGCAACCGCAAAGGACAATAATGCGCTAATTATTATGCCTAACCAAACCCCTATTTTCATGATGTTCCACTCCCGCGCTTTTCGTCAACACCGGCAACAATCTCTCGTTTATTTACTATATCTTTACCCATTTCCTTGAAATTTATTACATATAGCTGATCTTATTATTCTATAGTATGTCACATGGTCAAAAAACAACACTGTTTTGGTGTTCATTTTTTTTATTTATGCATATACTAAATCGAAAAAGGAGGTCACATCGAACGCCTAAACTTCAAATAAAAGGTTTACATGCCGCCCTTCTTTCTCGGTTACAGTGCGGCAGAAGGTGATGCAAGTGTCCTGCTTAGTGTAAGAAAGAGAAACAGCAGCCATTTCTTCGTTCACTGTTTCTCGCGCCGATGACTGCAGTATATTAAATTTCTTTATGAAAGGATGCAAAATTGACTTATTATTGGACGTCTCCAATGCAACAGATGAATCCTGCAACGGTTCCGATGCCTACAACAATGCAAGGTATGCAAGGAGTAGGCATGCCACGTGAGGAATCCTATATCGAGAATATTTTACGATTAAACAGAGGTAAACCAGGTACGTTTTATTTTTCATTTGATAATGCGGTAGCTGGCAGTAATACACGGGCGGTTCGTGGGGTAGTGGAAGCAGCCGGTCGTGACCATGTTATTTTACGTGATTTAAAAAATAACCACCGCTTCCTGTTCCCGATGATTTACTTCGACTATGCGGAGTTCGATGAGGAATTAAGCTATTTTACACAACAACCGTAAAAGAGTAAGGCGCATTTTTCCAGCGCCTTTTTTTGTTGTCGAAAAACGGATGAGACCTATTGCTAAAAGAGGTTGCCCTATGGTGGAGTAAAATTTCTTGCCTTGATTTTATTGGAACAATTGATTGGTTTATTAGAATATTCGAGCGTGATATTAGAAGAAATTAGTGTGTTATTAGAAGAACTGAAGCGGATATTAGAAGATGGCGGAAATGGCATTGAACTGGTGCAGGGATTGCCCAAAATTGAGGCGCGAATAAGTCCTGCGTGGATTTTATTAGAACAAATGAACAACTTATTAGAACAAGATGGTGGGATATTAGAAGATTGAACACCGATATTCGAACATCTCAAAGTGATATTAGAACAACAGCACGATATATTAGAAAATTGCAATTTTATTAGAACAAATCAGTTTATATTAGAAGAAAAAAATTTTTATTAGAAGAAATACCCTATTATTAGAACAAAACAGCCTTCACTAGCCTTTATTAGAACCCCCCCGGCAATTCGCCCCCTCCCCATCCCTTTTTTCATTGCAGAAAACCGTGTAACAAGAAAAACGGCACCTGTATAAGGTACCGTTTTGAAGAATCATACTTTAAACTGCTGAATTTCCTGTTGGAGTGTTTGCGCATTGTCGCTTAATGTTACTGCTACTGCATTTACCTGCTGCATTGTAGCGGTTTGCTCCTCTACTGCTGCCGCAATCATTTCCAAGTTGCCGCTTGATTCATTTGAGCTATAGGCAATTTCATTTACCGATGCTGTCACCTGCTCAGCGCTTGCAGAAAGCTCTTCGGAAGTAGCTGAAATTTCCTGAATCTGCATCGACATTTGCGTTACTGCATCTACGATTGTTGTAAATGATTCACCGGCGTGCGAAATAATCTTCACGCCATCTTCCACAGAAACTAACGATTCCGATACGGCACGTTCAACGTTTTCCGTATCCGCTTTAATTTCAAGTGTTAAGTTAACGATAGAATTGGCGGATGATTTCGATTGCTCGGCCAGCTTCCGCACTTCATCTGCTACTACAGCGAACCCTTTCCCATGTTCTCCGGCGCGCGCGGCTTCAATCGCCGCATTCAATGCCAATAGATTTGTCTGATCCGTAATCGATGTGATCAATTGAGAAATGTTGTTAATTTCTTCTGTCTGTTGTGCAAGTTTTTGCACTAAGGCATTTACAGAGTTTGTCGATGAACTGATAATGTTCATTTGCTGTTGGGCATCTTGGATAATTTCTCCACCGTTTCTTGCTGTCTGTGTCGCATCAACCGAATTTCCAAGCAATTTTTGTGTAGATTCCGCAATTCGTTGTACGCCTGCTGCTGTTTCTTCCATTGCTCGGGCACTTTCATTTGAAGCTTGTGCAGAAATTTGTGCTCTTTCAGCCGTATCATTTACCCGCATCGTTACATCTTCTGTCGTAGCTGTTATTTCTTCGGTACTTGCCGAAAGCTCCTGTGCTGCCCCGCTTACTTGCTCCGAATTGACTTGAATATTTTTAATCAAGCTCGATAAATTATTTTTCATCGCATTGAACGCATTGCCTAACTGGCCAATTTCATCCTTTGACTTCACATGAATATCTTGCTGCGATAAATCCCCTGCTGCAATAGTATTTGCTTCATGTACAATTCCTGTTAATGGAGAAATGATTGTTTTTCGAATATACAACATAACAAGTATGCCAATAAGAACACTGATAGCTAAAGCAATACCGGCTATTAAAACAGACAAGGCGATCGAATCATCTGTTTTCTTATTAATCTCATCGAGCTTATTTTCCTGGTACTCAACCATTTGAGCTGTTACCTCGAACATTCCGTCACTTGCCGTGCGCAGCTTTGTATTAATAAACCCGTTTGCGCGTATTTGATCTCCACGCTCGTAAGCATCCATCATATCAAGATAACCGTAATTAAAGTCATCCCGGTACTTAATGATTTGTTCCATCAGTTCTCTCATTGTTCCGCTTGATATTAGTTTACTTAAATTATCAATCTCCTGATCCAGTAGTTCGTTGTACTGCTTAAAACTTTCGGCAGATTCCTCTTTTCCATCAAAAACAAATGCACGCACATACATTCCTTGCATCGCGACATTGAATCGGATTTCATCTACGGAACGAATCTGCTCAACACGGTAGTCGAGCGCTTCTTCCATATGGCCCTGTATTTTTTTTAGACTACTATAGTTAAGTGTGACTATGATCATAATTAACAATATCATTAAAATTAGTACGGCATTTAACCTTTTTCCTACACTCATGTTGATTCCTCTTCTCGTTGTTCATTTAATAGAAATTCCAATGTTGCCCGTCCTAAAACTTTTGCAGCGATGAGCATTGCCCGTTCATCAAAATCAAACCGGGCATGGTGATGCGGATATACTGTTTCCCACTCTGGATTCTTTGCTCCTGTAAAGAAGAAGGTTCCTGGAACATGCTGCATATAGTAGCCGTAATCTTCTCCGATCATAAACGGAGGACAAACCGAAACCTTTTCTACTCCTGTTGTTTCGTTTGCTATTTGTGCAACAAATTTTGTTTCGGCTATATGATTGATTACAGGCGGGTACCCGTCGAAATATTCAAACTGGTAGTCAGCATGCATTCCTAAACATGTCGCTTTCAATAATAATTCGATTTCCTCTTTCATTTGTCTTCGCACTTGTTCATCAAATGCACGTACAGTCCCTTGAATTTTCACTGTATCCGCAATGACATTGAACGGATTGATCGCTTCAAACTGCCCGATCGTCACTACACCCGATTCAAGTGGTGCAATACGACGCGAGATTATCGTCTGCAATTGTGTGACAAAGTGCGCACCAACAACGATCGCATCAACCGAGTGCTGCGGTTCTGCACCGTGTCCGCCCTTTCCTTGGATCACAATTTCAAACCGGTCTGCCGCTGCCATAATGGCTCCTTCTCGTACAAGCACTTCTCCTAAAGGAGTCGGTGCCCATAAATGTGTCCCGAAAATTACGTCCACACCTTCCAAACAGCCATCTTCAATCATCGCCTTTGCCCCACCTGGAGCAAGCTCTTCTGCATGCTGATGGATAAACACAACATTGCCGGATAGCTGTTCCCGCATTTCTGTCAAAACTTTCGCCAAAATAAGTATTGTTGCCGTATGACCATCATGTCCACACGCATGCATAACTCCATCATTCTTTGATTTATATGGGAAATCATTTAGTTCCTGAATGGCCAATGCATCGAAATCTGCACGTAAAGCTACTGTTTTTCCTCGTTTTGCCCCTTTTAATGTGGCTACCACCCCACGCCCTCCAACATATTCGCAAACTTCCAAACCTAACTCACGGTAGAAATTGGCGATGTACGCAGGTGTATGTACTTCGTGATGGGATAGTTCGGGATGCTCATGTAAATAGCGTCGAACAATTACCATCTCTTCAAAATTTTCTTCTAACTTCAATAATAATTGGTCCATTTTCCTTACCCCTTTGTCCTCTACTTTATAACTATACAATAAATTCAAATAATTTAGATAAAAGTTTTGATTTTCCTAAGAAAATAATAAAAAAAGCATATACTTCCATTTCATGAAGTATATGCTATAAATTTTACTGAGTCTTTTTTACTACTGTTATAATAACCATAATCCAGCCCACTAAAAAGAATACGCCGCCAATAGGAGTAATAGCCCCTAGTACACCGATTCCTGTTAATGCTAATACCATTAAGCTCCCTGCAAAGAATACAATCCCTGCATTAAAGCAGTACATTGCAATTTTCAACTGTCTCACTTCACCGAAAATGGCTTTCGACATTAAAATACCGACCAAAATAAGTGCTGTCGCATGGAACATTTGATACTGGATGGCTGTATCCCAAATGCCTGCACTGTAATCATCTAGCAAATCTTCAAGTGCATGTGCTGCAAAGGCGCCCAATGCAACTGCTAAAAAGCCGTGGATCGCGCCCGATATAATTGAACCTTTCATCTCTTTACCTCTTTCTTTTTCTTATACACAATCCCTCAGATAAGGGGTTGATCCCTGCCAACCAGGCGTACCTCTGTGTTAAAAATCAAACAATGAATCGCCGTTTGCATCGTCTTCTTCGAGCTTTTGTGCTGGAATTGCGACCGGTTGCGTATATACGGGGGATGAAGTCATTGTACTCATGCTATTTATCGAAGCAGGTGTTGGCGAACTGACTTTTTCGTCTAAAACAACATCACATAACGCACGAATTGCCGTAAGCTTTTCACGGGCTTGTTGTTCTGTTGCCGCATGTGCTGCTTCTGTTGTCAACTTTTCAATTTGCTTAACAATCGTTTCATACGTAATCATCGCGCTTGCCCACCTTCTCTATTTTTCGGTACAAATTTTAAACAATCCATTCCCGATGACTGTTTTACAACGAGAGATGGCAGCTGTTTCGTTTTAAAGCCATATGCTGTGCAACCCCGCGGATTATACTGATCCCATGTCACACGAAAATGCTGGCATTTAAAGCAATCTACTTTCATTTGCCGTTCCCTCTCTTTCTAACAATACTTTACCACGCTTTCGGGCAAAAGTTTAGCTTGTTCCCCTATTTCTTCGCTAAGCACCAGTCAATCGGCTGGTGACCTACAGACAATAGTGCTTCGTTTGTTTTTGAATACGGGCTGCTTCCGAAAAAGCCTCGGTGTGCGCTTAACGGACTCGGATGAGGTGATTGCAGAATGATATGGTTATTTGAAATTCGTTCAATTAATATCCGTTTACTTTGGGCCGGTTTTCCCCATAATAAAAATACAATCGGCTGCTCACGTTTCGCGAGCTGTTCAATAATAGCATTCGTAAACTGTTCCCAACCTTGCCCCTTGTGGGAATTGGCCTTGCCTGCTTGTACAGTTAAAACGGTGTTCAGTAATAATACGCCCTGCTTTGCCCACGGTGTTAAGTCCCCATGCTCCGGAATTTCGCAGCCTATGTCCTGCTGTAGTTCCTTCATCATATTTTTTAGACTCGGGGGTAATTTTTGCCCTTTTTCAACCGAAAAACTTAAGCCATGTGCCTGATTCGGACCATGATATGGATCTTGACCTAATATGACTACTTTTACATGATCGTAATCCGTTAACTGAAGTGCATTGAAAATATTCTCCTTCTTCGGATACACGGTTTCTTCGATGTATTGTCTTTCTAGAAATGTTTTAAGAAGCTTATAATACGGCTGCTCTTTTTCACGAGCCAATAATTCTTTCCAACTATTCGTCAACTGTTCCATCATAATTTCCACCTCGTTTTTTACGCTATTGAATTTTCTGCTGAAATTCAAGCTGTTTCTCTGGCATTATAGTTTTTTCGTTTTCTGACTATTTTTATATAGTCAGCCAGACGTTATACTTAACCTAATTATAATTCGAATTTTCACTTTAAGGAGATATGCTATATGACACTAAAAAAAACTTTAACGATTGCCGGTTCTGATACTTCTGCAGGTGCAGGAATGCAGGCCGATCTAAAAGCCTTTCAGGAACATGGCACATACGGAATGGTCGCATTGACAGTTGTTGTGACAATGGATCCGAAAACTTGGAGCCACACAGTGACACCACTACCGACAGAATTATTGCAAAAGCAAATTGATACAGCCCTTTCAACAGGTGTCGATGCCATTAAGACAGGCATGCTTTCAACTGAAGAAATTATTCAAATGGCTTCAAAAGCGATTCAGGCTTCCGGTACAGATAAAATTGTCATCGATCCTGTAATGGTCTGCAAAGGTGAAGATGAAGTATTGAACCCTGGCAACACAACAGCAATGATTAAATATTTATTACCCTATGCCACTGTTGTCACACCTAACCTTTTCGAAGCGGGACAGCTGGCAGGCACAACAACACCGAAAACAATTGAGCAAATGCAAGCTGCCGCTGTGAAAATCCATGAGCTTGGCGCAAAAAATGTTGTAATTAAAGGTGGAAAAGCCTTAGTACATGATAAAGCCGTTGATTTGTTCTATAATGGAGTAGAATTTAAATTATTAGAGACAGAAAAAGTTTCTTCTACTTATAATCATGGGGCAGGCTGTACTTTTGCAGCGAGTATTTGTGCAAACTTAGCAAATGGTCTTTCTGTTGAGGAGTCGGTGATTGAAGCGAAAGAATTCGTTTCAGCGGCGATTAAACACGGTTGGGCTTTAAATGAACATGTTGGACCAGTAATGCACGGTGCAAAACCACGATTCGGTGCACCTGAAGTTACTGTTACGACAATTCCAAACTATCTACATGCATAAAAACTTCTACAAATAGAAGTTTTGCTTCCGGCGGATGTCACAGATTCGGTAATAAGATCTTTGCGTCAGCGCAAAGCCGAATCCGGACGCAATTTCGCTGAGGCGTACTTGATATAGCTGCGTCACACAAGAACTCAATTCTTGTGTGACTTTTTCGTTTCCCAGTCGAATATATTTGACTATACTATTAATAGAAAGATTCGAAAGGAGTTAATAAGAGTGATGAAGGAAGTAAATACTAACGAGCTCCAGGAGTTAATTAATTCTTTTGCGAACAAAGACGTTTTTATTCATCTAGAAACTACAAACGGCTCTTATGCAACACATTACAATGAAAGCTTTTTCAATGCGGGCGCATTTATCCGAAATGTACAAATACGCTATGAGTTAGGAAAAGTTGTAGGAGACGCACCGCATCGTGTCGGGCTTAAAATGCCCCATGGCTGGGTTTATGCACAAGGAATTACACATTTTGAACTGGACGATCAGGGCCGATTATTAATGGCTGGTCTGGACAATACTGGAAAGCTGGCGGTTGCATTAGAAATTAGCGAAACGCCATTTGCTTATTAAGGAGGTCGCTTATATGACATTACAAGAAGAACGTCACGTTTTAGTCGTTTACCCGCACCCGGATGATGAAGCCTTTTCAGTTGCAGGTACATTACGCTTATTCAACAACATGGGAGTTCCCGTTACATATGCTTGTTTAACGTTGGGCGAGATGGGACGAAACTTAGGAAATCCTCCATTCGCAACACGCGAGTCATTGCCGGAAATCCGCCGAAAAGAGCTGATGGAAGCATGTGAAGCAATGGGTATCGGTGATTTGCGTATGATGGGCTTACGTGATAAAACAGTTGAATTTGAAGATGACGAAAAAATGATCAAGCTCGTTAACGATTTGATTGTCGAGCTGAATCCATCCCTAATCTTCACTTTTTTACCTGGCTTCGCTGTCCACCCCGATCATGAAGCAACCGGACGCGCTGTTCTCGAAGCGGTACGTCGTATCGATAAACAGTATCGCCCACGTATTTTAGCTTGTGCATTTGCGAATGACACGGTCGAGAAAAACGGTGAGCCTGATGTTACAATTGACATCCAGTCTGTTAAAGCAGATAAGTTAAAAGCTTTAAAAGCGCATGCTTCTCAAACTGCCTGGATGATTCAAGACGCAGAAAAACGGGTAGATACCGGTGATGTCTCATTAGATAACTGGTTAAATCACGAACAGTTTTATACTGTAACTTTTAATGATTAATGTATATTTATAATTCCGAGGATGTTTGCATATTTTTAAATTTGCAGGCGTCCTTTTTTTCTTATTCATCTCTTGTATTTTTATTCGGTTCAATTTTCGCTTACTTCTTCGGAAATATGATGTTTATTACGTCTAAACCCTAATTATATTCATTTTTTAATCACTATAGTTTTCAGAAATATTAATCTTTATGTAAAACAGTAGACAAATGAATATTCACGTTTTATAGTGTATAAATATTCAAACTAACAATCAAAGAGGTTATCATATATGAAAACAAAATTTTCTTCCTATACTTGGTTCCTGTTTATTGCCCTTTCTGCTCTTGGTGTATTTCTGTTTATTACACCAATTAATACAGAAGACGGCATAAAAGTACCGATTGCAATCCTGGCAAACTTTTTGGCAGGCAAAGTGGAGCCATTCATTCATTGGTTCGCATTCATTGTGTTTATTGTTGCGGCTGTAGGATCAGTCGTAATGCAGTTTGTTCCGAAGAAAACAGAACAACGTACCCTCGTTGATGCATTATTCCGTGTAAACTGGTTCTGGACAATCATGCGTGTATTTGCAGTTGTATTTGCAAGTATGTATGTTTTCCAAATCGGGCCTGAGAGTTTAACAAGTGACGTTACAACTGGCGTGTTGCTTGATCCGGCATCCGGTCTCGTAACTTTCATGTTTGTACTGTTTTTATTTGCCGGTTTATTGTTGCCTTTATTAACAGACTTCGGTTTACTTGAATTTTTCGGTTCGATGATGGTGAAAATTATGCGTCCCCTATTCAAGATTCCAGGACGTTCTGCTATTGACTGTCTTGCTTCTTGGGTTGGTGATGGCACAATCGGCGTATTGCTTACAAGCAAGCAATATGAAGAAAAAAACTATACAGGCCGTGAAGCTGCAACAATCGCAACAACTTTCTCGGTCGTATCGATTACTTTCTGTTTAGTCGTAGTTGAAACAATCGGCATTGGTGATTACTTCATCGAGTTTTATGCTTCTGTTATTATTTGCGGGTTAATTTTAGCATTCATTATGCCTCGTATTTATCCGTTGAAACAAAAAGCAGATACATTAATTGATGGCTCACAAGTACCTGCAAACCGTGAAGATGTACAAGATGGGTATAATGTATTTTCTTTTGGTTTGCACAATGCTTTATCGAAAGCCGATTCTAACCGTAACTTAGGGAAAATGATCAAAAACGGATTTATTAATGTTCTGGAAATGTGGTTTGCGGTTACACCAATTATTATGGCATTCGCAACAATCGCATTAGTGTTAGCCGAGTTTACAAGTTTCTTCCGTATTTTAGGGATGCCTTTTGAGCCGATTTTAGCGCTTCTGCAAATTCCTGAAGCCGGTGAAGCTGCACAAACGATGATTGTCGGTTTTGCGGATATGCTGTTACCTTCCGTTTTAGGTGCAGGCATCGAATCTGAAATGACACGCTTCTTTATCGCGACAGTATCGGTTACACAGTTAATCTACATGTCGGAAGTCGGCGGACTGATTTTAGGTACGAAGCTTCCATTAAAACTTTGGGATCTGTTCATGATTTTCTTAATTCGTACTATTATCTCGATTCCGATTATCGCAGCAATTGCACATTTATTATTTTAATTAGACAATAAAGGGCTGCCGGAAAGTCAGATTTTCTTCTGACTATCCGGGCAGCCCTTTTTACTGTTTACTTCGTGCTCGTGAAGCCGCCGTCAATACGGATGACTTCCCCGTTTATATACTCTGCTTTTGAAGTCAGCAGGAAGGTTACAAGCTCTGCTACTTCTTCTGGTGTACCTAAACGTTTTTGCGGGATTCCGCCTGTAGCATTTTCCTTCATTTGCGGGTTTGCTTCATAAAAGGCTTTTACCATTGGTGTTTCAGTAGGACCTGGAGCGATTGCATTCACGCGCAGCCCGTCTTTCGCGTATTCTGCTACCATACTTCTTGTTAACCCGACAATTCCGTGTTTCGTTGCCGAATATGTAACAACGGAATCCTGTCCAATTACACCGGCACTTGATGCCGTATTCACGATGGAACCGCCACCGTTTTTCAGCATTACTTCAGCCACATAGCGTACACCATAAAGTGCCCCAAGCAAGTTAATCCCAACAATTTGTTCGATTTCCTCAATCGTAGTATCTAAATAGAATTTACCGCTGCCGGAAATCCCTGCATTGTTAAAGAAGTAATCAATCGACCCGAAATGCTTCATTGTTTCATCAACATAGTTTTTTACTTCTTCCGCTTTTGATACGTCCGCTTTAATGAAAATAGCGTCTACACCATGTGCTTTTACTTGTTCAACCGTTTCATTTCCGCCTTTTTCACTGACATCCACTACCGCAATATTAATACCTTCCTGAGCCATACGGATAGCTGTTGCCTGTCCTAATCCGCTGCCTCCACCTGTAATAATCGCTGTTTTAGTCATCGTGTTACCTCCTGAAATAAGTTTTTGGATGTTGCCGATAATTTTTCTTTATACGAAAAATTGCCTTGCCGCAATAATTCATTTTTCCCCTTTGTTTTTCAAATAAACATTGGCAGGTGATTTAAGACTTGTTTCATACATAAGCTTTTCCTGTTCCGATCAGGGATATGCACTTCAACGAGATTTAGAGCCGCGTTTCAATTTAAAGGAAATCTTGTCTGAATCAATGCTCAATTTCTCTATTAAACCGCTTTCATTATGGCATATTGATGAATTTTCATAATTTACAGAATTTTTACGCCATTACGACATAAATTTATGATAGAATAATATAATCTTTAATCAGATGACGGAGGTTACATGGAAATGGGAGTTACTCAACCGAATACGATTGCAGTCGAAAACGTATTAATCGCACATCATTTTTTAAAAGATGTTGTTGTACATACACCCCTGCAATTAAACGACTATTTATCAGAAAAGTATGGGGCAAAAATTTACTTTAAGCGTGAAGATTTGCAGCATGTTCGTTCATTTAAATTACGTGGTGCCTATTATAAAATCAAAAAAATCGAAACAGAGGCCCGTGCATCAGGTGTCGTCTGTGCAAGTGCTGGTAACCATGCACAAGGTGTTGCCTATGCGTGCGCAAAGCTGGAAATTAAAGCGACAATCTTTATGCCGAAAACAACACCGAAACAAAAGATCGATCAGGTGCGGATGTTCGGCAGAAGCTTTGTGGAAATTGTGTTGGCAGGAGATACTTTTGATGACTCTGCGGAAAGCGCACTTGCCTATTGTGAACAGGAAAACCGCATTTTTATCCATCCGTTCGATGATGCAGATGTGATGGCTGGCCAAGGTACAGTGGCGGTCGAAATTATGAATGATATCGAAGAACCGATCGATTATGTATTTGGCAGTATCGGCGGTGGCGGCTTAATGTCAGGTGTCTCTTCATACATTAAAAACTTATCTCCTTCGAGTAAAGTTATCGGTGTTGAGCCTGCAGGTGCAGCTAGCATGAAGTCAGCTTTCCAAAACGGAGCAGTGGTTTCACTGGATTCGATCGATAAATTTGTTGATGGCGCTGCTGTTAAATGTGTGGGGCATGATACGTATGAAGTATGCCGTCACTATTTGGATGATATTATCGCTGTTCCGGAAGGTAAAGTATGTACGACTATTTTAGATCTTTATAATAAGCATGCGATTATCGCCGAGCCTGCTGGAGCATTGTCGGTTGCTGCACTCGATTTTTACGCTGAGCAGATTCGCGGGAAATCGGTTGTCATCATTATTTCGGGAGGAAACAACGATATCGGACGCATGCAGGAAATTAAAGAGCGTTCGCTGATTTATGAAGGGCTGCTGCACTACTTCATCGTAAGTTTCCCGCAGCGTTCAGGAGCATTACGTCAATTTTTAACGGAAGTGCTTGGTCCGAATGATGATATTACAACATTTGAATATACGAAGAAGAACAATAAGGAAAGTGGTCCGGCACTGGTCGGCATTGAGCTTGCACATCGCGAAGACCACGCTGGATTAATTGAACGTATGTGCGCAAACGGTTTTGAGTATAAAGAAGTGAATAACGACAGTACACTGTTTGCATTGCTTGTGTAAAATAATTTAGCCATTATGCATTGCTTTCAAAGGTCGACATAGGAACTGTACGAAAGGCAAAACGGCTCCATTTTGGTTAAAAAGACAGTAGTGGCGCGAAGTGCAGGCGGCAGACTCCTGCAGGAATAGCATGCGCGGAAAATCCAATGACCGGTGCCGCCGTTTAGGCACCGGTCATTTAGTTGGAGCCATGCCCGCGGAAAGCGTCCGCCGAAACGGAGCAGAACGGCTTACAAAGAAAATTTTTAATCATCCCCAACTTTTGGTGAAGAGCCAAAATAAAAAAACTCGATTCTCTCAGAGAAAATCGAGTTTTTTTATCTGTCCGGAACTTTATTTACCCTAACAGCGCGCGGTCTGAATTCATTTTTTCGCCGCGGATTTGTTCGAACTCGTGCATTAAATCCGGAATTGTCAAGTCCTGTTTACGGTCTTCCCCGACTTCCAGAATGATTTGCCCTTTATCCATCATAATGAGACGGTTCCCCAAATCAAGCGCCTGCTGCATATTATGCGTGACCATCAGTGTCGTCAGCCGACTTTCCTCAACAAGCTCTTTTGTCAGCTTTGTAATAAGTTCAGCACGTGATGGGTCAAGTGCAGCTGTATGTTCATCAAGCAGTAAAATCGAAGGCTTCGTAAATGTCGCCATTAATAAACTTAATGCCTGGCGTTCCCCGCCCGATAATAATCCGACTTTTGCCGATAGACGGTTTTCCAAATTCAAATGCAGTTTTTCCAATGACGTTTTGAAAAACTCGCGACGCTTTTTATCGACACCGAAGCGCAATGAACGTTTCGTGTTACGTGAATAGGCAATCGCCAAGTTTTCTTCAATTGTCATTGTTGGTGCTGTACCTGCCATCGGATCTTGGAAAACACGGCCGATATGGACTGCACGCTTATATTCCGGCAAGCGGGTTAAATCATTGCCGTTAATTTCGACAGAGCCGAAATCCGGTGTTAATGCTCCGGAAATCATATTCATCATTGTCGATTTTCCGGCACCATTACTTCCGATAATTGTAACGAAATCACCAGGTGCCAAATGCAGGTTAATATTGTCCAGCGCAATTTTCTCATCGGGTGTTCCTTCGTTAAATACTTTGTTAATGCCATCTAATTTAAGCAAGGCTCTTCCCTCCCTGCTCCATATCCACTTTTGCCTGCTGTAATGCGAGACGTTCTTCCAAACGTTTTGCTTTTCTCTTTTTCTCTTTATATTTCCCTACGATTTGCGGGATTACCAGCGCTAAAATAACGATAACAGCCGTAATTAATTTCATATCCCCTGAGTCCAGCCATTTTACACGTAATGCCAATGCGTAAATCATTCGGTAAATTATTGCCCCGGCAATAACTGCAAATGTGACACGAACAATCGACTTTGTTCCGAAAATGGCTTCACCGATAATTACAGATGCCAGACCGACAACAATCATACCAATACCCAATCCGACATCGGCAAACTTTGTATACTGGGCAATTAGTGCACCTGATAATGCCACCATACCGTTTGAAATTCCGAGTCCTAAAATGACCAGTGAATCGGTATTTGCCGAAAAGCTGCGAATCATTCGTTTATTGTCGCCTGTTGCACGGATTGCAAGACCGATTTCTGTTTTTAAGAACCAGTCTACAACTAGTTTAATAATTGTCGTCACAACAAGCATTAAAATTAAAACACCCCAAGTTGTTGGAACAGAAACTAAGCCCATTGATTTCAGTACATTTGTAATCGCTGAATCAATGCCTAAATTCCCCCAGAAAGAACCGAACGTCGAAAAAACTGTTTCTGAATTTAATAGTGGAATATTTGGTCGTGTTACACCGGTATCTGAGCTTAATCCCATAATTCGTAGATTAATCGAATAGAGGGCGATCATCATTAAAATCCCTGCAAGCAGCGGATTGATCTTCCCTTTCGTGTGTAAAATTCCTGTCATACATCCAGCAATAAATCCAGCAACTGTTGCGACCAATGTGGCAAGGATCGGGTTATAGCCAAGCACAATCATCATCGCTGCCGTACTTGCCCCCGTTACAAAGCTTCCATCAACCGTTAAATCCGGAAAATCCAGCACACGGAATGTTAAATAAACCCCAAGTGCCATAATTGCATAGATGATCCCTTGCTCCACTGACCCAAACATAGCTGTAAACATCTCGAATCATCTCCTGACTTTTTTAAAAGTTTTAAGCAAGTCAGCCTAAACATTTTATACCTGTTTAGGCTGACTTGCTTTTTGTATAAAAGTGAATTATTGTACTTCTGCTTCCCATTCAGGCTTAATTTCCAAGCCTAAGTTTTCTGCAGTAGCTTTATTGATTACTAGTTTTAAATTAGCCGGATATGCAGCCGGAACTTCTGAAGGTGTTTTGCCTTCCAATAAAATTTGTGCTGCCATTTGCCCTGCTTCATAGCCGATATCGTAGTATTCGAAACCGTATGCCGCTAAACCGCCGCGCTCTACTGAATCAAGCTCACCGACAATAAGCGGTAATTTGTTTGCATCTGCTACTTCGATTACAGATTCAAGTGCCGATACGACCGTATTATCAGTAATAATATAGAATGCATCTACTTTACCGACTAATGATTCTGCTGCCTGACGAACTTCAGATGAAGCAGATACTGCTGCTTCTACGATTGTTACGCCTTCTTTTGCTGCAATTTCTTTTATTGCCGCGATTTGTGCAACAGAGTTTTGCTCACCAGCGTTATATACCATTCCTACATTTGTTGCCCCTAATTCTTTAAGGAAAGCAACTGTTTTCGGCATTGTTTCCGGATGTAAATCAATCGTACCTGTTACGTTAGCGCCAGGTGTTGCCATTGAATCGATCAATTCCGCACCTACTGCATCCGTTACAGATGTAAAGATAACCGGAATATCAGAAGTTGCGCTTTTTGCAGCCTGTGCTGAAGGTGTTGAGTTCGCGAAAATCAGATCTACATTTTCCCCGACTAACTGCTGAGCGATTGTCATGTTCGCACTGTTATCATTGTTTGCAGATTTGTCTACGTATTCTGCTTTAATACCTGCATCTTCAATTGCCTTTTTAAATCCTTCTTTTGCGGCATCTAATGATGGATGCTCAACAATTTGTGTTGTTCCGATTTTAAAAGTTTTTTCGCTATCTGCTTTAGCTGTATCTACAGCCTCGCCATTTGACGTCTCGTTCGAAGATGTCTCGCTCTCTTCCCCGCCACACGCAGCTAATAATAAAAGAAGCCCGAATAATAAAAAGGACAGCTTCATTAAATTTTTTCTCATCTTATTTCCCCCTAGTTAACTTTATCGGTTTAAAGCGCCGAACTTCATTTGGATGAAGTGTTTAAATAATATTACCGCGTCATATTTAGATAGTCAATAACATTTAGAATGTTCTGAATTTATTCTAGGTAATGTGCCTCATTTTGGGGTTTAGCTGATACACTTCAAACCGCTAAGCAACGCGGTTTAATGAAGTTTTAGCTCTTGGTAAATTTTTTGATTATTTATTGAAAAAAAGTCCTATAAATCTTTACTTTTATTTTCAATATTGCTATGATTGCAGTTGCTTTGCGTGGTTCGTAACCATCCCACGTTAAAAAACTAGGAGGAATTTCATATGAAGGTAAAGTTTATTGCAGCGAGCGCCATTATTGCAGCATTATATATTGCTGTCACAATGCTTGTTGCGCCAATTAGCTTTGGGCAAGTACAGTTCCGTATTGCCGAAATTTTTAACCATTTAGTCGCATTTAACCCGCGCTATATGCTAGGTGTTGTTTTAGGTGTATTTATTTCCAATTTCCTGATGTCTTCGATCGGTCCAATCGATTTAGTATTCGGTGTCGGACATACGATTATTACACTGGGAATTTTCATATTCATTTGTAAGTTTGTGAAAAATATTTGGGCTCGTCTGATTATCAATACAACGCTCTTTACGTTTACAATGTTTATCATTGCAGCACAGCTGAACATCGTGCTTGGCTTCCCGTTCTGGGAAACTTGGCTGTTTGTAGCATTTGGCGAATTTGTTGTATTGGCGGTTGGAGCACCGATTATGTACACTTTAAATAAACGATTGGATTTCAAAAAATTAATCTAATTTCGATTGTTTCACCAGCTGATTTTTAAACATCAGCTGGTTTTTTATTTAGCAAAAATATTTTAGAATTGTTTGACATTTCGTTTTTCAGTGTTAGAATAAAGCATAATTCAAATGTTATTTACGGTAGCAGGTTACGGGAGCGTGACCACCGTTTTCTTTTAGTAGAGCTTAGTTGAGTAAATTGTTGAATAAGAAGAGTAGCATTTATCGTTTTGTCCAGAGAGCGTATGGCTGGTGAAAATACGCCAAAAGGTAAATGTGAATGGGCCTTATGAAAGCTGCTGGCGTTAGTCGGCGGACGGTACCCTGCCGTTATCAGGTTTAAGTGGAAGCAAGCTTTTTTGGTTTGCTTCAAACGAGGTGGCAACGCGGTGAAAATCGTCCTTTCGCAAAAGTTAATTCTTTTGCTGAGGGCGATTTTTTTATTCAGCAAAACTTAAATTAATTACAAGAATGCTAAATGATCTGAATCGTAAAGGCGTAGTTTATTTCAAAAAAGGAGTGTTTCAAATGGTAGTTCAGCAACATTTTCGTACATCAATGAAAAAAGTAAATGGGGATTTACTGACACCGATTTCTATTTTCCAGCGACTGCAAGGTGAACGGAAATTTTTATTGGAAAGTTCCTCTAAATATGATGGCAATGGACGCTATTCGTTCATCGGTGTCAATCCGCGCAAAACGTATATTGGGGCAGATGATCAGCTTTTAGACCATACGCATCATTCCAATAAAGCCTACACATATGAAGGCGAGCTGATCCAACTGTTGAAGCAAGTGATGCCGCGTGTTTCATCCCATACGGAATATCCCTTTACAGGTGGCGGAATCGGCTATATTCACGCATTGCAAAAGCCCTTGCCTGAACTGCAGTTTCATGTTTACGACACACTCGTTATTTTTGATCATTTAACAGATGAAATCGCTGTTTTCCATACAAATATTGAAGCAGAACAAGTAGAACCAAACATTGATCAATTGATTGAACAGCTGTTTACAACACCGACACCTGAACAGTCATCCTATACATTACAACGTGTCGAAAAAGAGGAAAATGGACGTTATCGTGCACAATTTACCGGAGAGGCCCTTTCCCTTTATCGAAAAATGCGCGTTGAGCACGCGGCACCATATATGTACTATGTCGAATTTGATGATTGCACAGTAATCGGTACATCAAAATCAAACTATGTGCAAGTAAGGAACGGGAATATTTCCGTTACAAATGACGCACCGTCAATTGAACGCTTTAGTACGGAAAATTCGGTGCAACAGCTTGCCAATGTTACAACAAGTACGTTAAGCCCTACCCTTCATGCCATCGATGTCGTGAAAGGGCTATTACCAGCACAAGGCTTGATCGGCTATATCGGCTTTAATGGCCAGGTCGATTTCACAACACCCGAACAAACGATAATAATTCAAGGAAATGTCGCACAGCTTCACTCGGAAACAGACGAAGAAGCGCCATTCCACTCTTTACTGAAAGGATGATGAACATGTCTTTACTTCCATACATTGAACAGATTGAGCGAAAAGAGCACTTAGTTTTTGAGGAAATGCAGCAGGCAGCACAGCTTATTTTTAATGAACAAACACCGAAAGAACAGATCGCCTCATTTTTAACAGCGATGAGCGCAAAAGGAGAAACGGCACATGAAGTTGCAGGCTTAGCTTCTGTTATGAAATCACATGCAGTTGCTGTTGACGTACCCGAAGGCATTTATATTGATAACTGCGGCACAGGCGGCGATGGACTTCAAAGCTTCAATATAAGTACGACTTCCGCATTTGTATTGGCAGGTGGCGGCATTTCAGTAGCAAAGCATGGCAACCGGAAAGTATCGAGTGCTTCAGGAAGTTCGGATGTATTGGAGGCACTTGGCATTACGCTGCTGCCGAATATCGAGCAAACATCAGAATTGCTCAAACAGCACGGTATCGCCTTTTTACATGCTCCGAACATGCATCCGAAGTTAAAACGGATTGGTGAAGTTCGACAGGCAATCGGCAAACCGACGATTTTCAATTTAGTTGGTCCCCTGACAAACCCTGTCCCGTTAAAGACACAGTTTGTCGGTATTAACCGACCGAGCTTCACGACCGATTATGCGGAAGTTCTCCATATGCTGGGACGTGAACGGGCAATCGTCGTATCGGGTGCACAAGGAATGGATGAAGCATCACTGGATGGCGAAAACACTTTTGTATTGTTAGACCGCGGAGACATGATTCCATTTAAACTGCGTGCTGAAGATGTCGGCTTAGCCGCACAGCCACTTTCTGCAATTCGCGGCGGTACTCCTGCAGAAAATGCGGATATTATGCGTGACTTATTAAAAGGAAAACAAAGCGTGTATTTTGATACAGTTCTTTTAAATGCCGGCATTGGCTTCTTTGCATACGGGCTTGCCGAAACGATGAAAGAAGGTATCGACATGGCGAAGGACAGTATAATGTCTGGTCGCGCTTATGAAAAATTAGAGAATATTGTTGCTTACAGCGAAAAACAGATGCAGGAGGAACCCGTAAAATGACGATTTTAGACCGTATTATTGACCAGAAAAAGACTGAGCTGCCACAATTGCTTTCGACAAAGCCTGTGTTTTTAACAATCGATAAGGTTCGCCCTTCTCTATATGAAACACTGATATCAGCCAATTCATTGCAAGTCATTTCGGAAATGAAACGTGCCTCCCCTTCCAAAGGCGATATTGCGACACAAGTCGACCCTGTCGAGCAAGCTTTACAATATGAAGAAGCGGGTGCTGCCTGTATTTCCGTATTGACAGAGCGCGCATTTTTCAAAGGAAGCTATGCGGATTTAAATGCAGTCGCAAATGCTGTGGACATACCGGTTTTATGTAAAGACTTCATCATTCATGAAGTGCAGATCGACTATGCGAAGGCTGCCGGCGCATCGGTTGTCCTGTTGATTGTCGCAGCATTAACAGATGACCAGCTGAAATCACTTTACGCCTATGCAACAGAACAACAGCTGGAAGTGCTCGTTGAAGTACATGATGCCGATGAATTAAAGCGTGCCCTTGCCATTGGAGCAAATATTATCGGAGTGAATAACCGGAATTTGAAAACATTCGATGTTTCACTGTCGGCAACACTTGAAATTGCACAGCTTCTTCCCCCATCACCGATTGCATTTATTAGTGAAAGCGGAATTTTAGGTCCGGAAGATGCACAGTTTGTGGCGAATGCTGGCGCAAAAGGAATTTTAGTCGGCGAAGCGTTAATGCGCAGCGACGATGTCAAAAACTCACTTAAAGCACTACAAATCGACATAACAGCAAAGGTTGGCGAAAATCGATGACAAAAGTAAAAATTTGCGGATTAAAAGAAATCGAACATGTAGAAACAGCGGTCAAAGCAGGTGCTGATTTTATCGGATTTATGTTTGCGCCCAGTAAACGACGCATTACGGTAGAGGAAGCAGTGAAGCTTGCAAAGGCAATTCCGGGGACGGTCAAAAAGGTCGGGGTTTTTGTCAATGAAGAGCCGGCCAAAATTCGTCAAATTGCAAAAGAAGTCGGACTCGATTATATCCAGTATCACGGGGATGAAACGCCCGAGCAGATTCAGGAAATCGGGCTGCCGGCAATTAAAGCGTTCTCGATTCGTAGTGAAGACGATGTGACACGTGCGGCAACATATGATGTGGACTATTATTTGTTCGATGCGCCTGGAACTGACTTCCGTGGAGGTAGCGGAAAGTCCTTTGACTGGATGCTTCTTGATAAAGTAAAAATCCCGCTTGAAAAGGTCATTTTGGCAGGTGGACTAAATGAAGAAAATGTTGGACTGGCGATTATGCTTGTCGAGCCATTTGCAGTAGATGTTTCAAGTGGTGTAGAAGTAGATGGCCGAAAAAGTTCAGCAGCGATTACGAATTTTATTGAAACAGCAAAAGGAGAGTTGATTTTATGACGACAGTAAAAGGACGCTTCGGGCGATTCGGCGGTCAGTTTGTGCCCGAGACATTGATGACTTCACTTGAGGAATTGGAGCTTGCATATGAGGAAGCAAAAAAGGACCCCTCTTTCCAGGAAGAACTTGACTATTATTTAAAGCAATATGTCGGACGTGAAACCCCCCTTTATTTTGCGGAGCGTTTAACGAAAAAAGTCGGCGGTGCGAAAATCTATTTAAAACGTGAAGATTTAAACCATACGGGTGCACATAAAATAAATAATGCGATCGGCCAGGCACTTTTGGCAAAACGTATGGGGAAGAAAAAGATTGTCGCTGAAACTGGCGCAGGTCAGCATGGTGTCGCAACAGCAACTGCATGTGCACTGCTTGATATGGAATGTATCGTTTACATGGGGGCAGAAGATGTACGCCGTCAGCAACTGAATGTTTTCCGTATGGAGCTGCTCGGAACAAAAGTTGTGGCGGTCGAAAAAGGTTCCGCTACATTGAAAGATGCGGTTAATGAAGCGTTGCGTCACTGGGTTACTCATATAGAAGATACGCATTACATTTTAGGGTCGGCACTTGGACCACACCCCTTCCCTACAATTGTCCGTGATTTCCAGCGTGTCATCGGGGATGAAACACGTGCCCAAATTTTACAGCAGGAAGGACGTCTTCCGGATACAGTTATTGCTTGTATCGGTGGCGGCAGTAATGCAATCGGAATGTTCTACCCGTTTGTGGAAGATCAGGATGTAGCATTATACGGAGTGGAAGCTGCAGGGTCCGGTGTCAATACCGACAAGCATGCGGCAGCAATTCATGTCGGAAAAACAGGTGTCCTTCACGGTGCATTCATGTATTTACTGCAGGATGATAACGGTTTTGTTCAAGAAGCTCATTCAATTTCAGCGGGACTCGATTATCCTGGAGTTGGGCCGGAACACTGTCATTTACATGAAACAGGTCGTGCTGCCTACCCTTCTGTTACAGATGAACAGGCACTTGAAGGTGTGAAGCTGTTATGTGAAACGGAAGGAATTTTACCGGCCTTGGAAAGTGCCCATGCCGTTTACTATGCAAGTCAATTTGCCAAAAACCGTCCTGCTGATGAAATTGTTGTCGTTTGCTTATCAGGTCGTGGGGACAAAGATGTTCATACATTAATGGATAAACTCGGAGGTGGCGTGAAATGACATTGCAAAAACAGCTTGAAAACGTATTAGCAGCAGGGGACAAAGCATTTGTTCCTTATATTATGGCAGGTGATGGCGGGCTTGAAACATTAAAACCTACTATATTGAAACTACAGCAAATTGGAGTTTCCGCAATTGAAGTCGGCATTCCATTTACCGATCCTGTAGCAGATGGACCAACAATTGAGCAAGCGGGCGAACGTGCACTTGCTCACGGTGTGACATTGAAAAAAGTACTGGATGAACTGCAAAGCTTTGCACAGGAAATCCATATTCCGCTCGTTGTCATGACGTACTTAAACCCGATTCTGGCTTATGGGATTGAAGCATTTGCAAAGGATGCAAAACTTGGTGGTGTCGAAGGACTGATTGTACCGGATATGCCTTTTGAAGAAAGTGCTTTACTACATGATACTTTAAAGGAAAACGGTATTGCGCTTGTCCAGCTCGTATCGTTGATGAGCCCTCCTGAACGCATAAAAAAATTAGCTGCTGCAAGTGAAGGGTTTGTTTATGCCGTAACGGTAAATGGTATTACCGGTGAACGTGCAAGCTTTGCCACGGAACTTGCCGCGCATTTTGCGAACTTGAAAGCAGCGAGCAATATCCCGGTGCTAGCGGGCTTCGGGATTTCTACGACTGAACATGTAAAAGGCTTCGGCGACATTGCGGATGGAGTAATTGTCGGCAGTAAAATTGTGACGGCACTCGTCGAGCAGGACTGGGCAACAATCGAAGCGCTTGTACAGGCAACGAAGAAATCGGCCGTGATTTAATTGCTGAGTAAGAGGATGCAACGACTTGATGAATTGGAGGACCCCTTCTCTTTACATGTCTTTGCATCCTGCTTTCTTCTATATATATTATGTTTCCTTTATATGGTATCCTTTGATTAAATCTATTTAGTGGAGGTTCCAGATGAATGTAAAGGATTTTTTTGGTGGTTTGTTTTTTATCGCGATTGCCGGTTATTTTACGTATGTATTAGTAGATAGCATGTCAAAGTTATTCATTGACAATACAACGACTTGGCAATACTTTGTCGCATTCTTTCGTGTTGCACTCATTATTTTCCTTTTCAACTTAGGACTATCCCTTATGAAACGCTTTTTCGTAGGCGGGACGACGAAAAACGGGAACGCTCGGTAATCCGATGCGTCCCCGTTTTTTATTTCATTCCACACTATAGTTGGAGCTGCGGATAAATTTCATTCACATTTTCACGCAGTTTTGCTTTTAAGAATTTCCCGACAGAAGTTTTCGGAATCTCCGTTAAGAATACAATATCGTCCGGCAGCCACCACTTCGCAAATTGACCTTCCAAAAATGCCGTCAGCTCTTCTTTCGTCGCATTTGCTCCCTCTTTCAGAACAACACATGCCAGCGGTCGCTCTTGCCATTTCGCGTGTGGAATGGCAATCACCGCCGCCTCAAATACCGCTTCATGCGACATGAGCGCATTTTCCAAATCAACGGACGATATCCACTCACCACCGGATTTGATCAGATCTTTCGTTCGGTCTGTTATTTTAATGAATCCCTCTTTTGAGCGAACCGCGATATCTCCTGTATAGAGCCACCCATCAGAAAATGCTTCCGCTGTACGCTCATCCTCATAATATTCGGCCGCAATCCATGGGCCACGCAGACGCAGCTCGCCCATTGTTTCGCCATCCCAAGGCACTTCTCCATTTTCATTGACAATGCTCGATTCAATCCCAGGAACCGTTAACCCTTGCATCGCGCGTGTTTCGATTTTTTCATCCAACGACCAGTCATCCATATGTGATAGATCACGTGACATCGAAACGATCGGTGAAGTTTCCGTCATGCCGTATGCCACAATATAGTTGACGCCCATTTCTTCGTATTTTTTAATAAGTCCTTTTGGCGAAGCAGATCCTCCACAGAAAATTTCCTGTAATGTCGATAAATTACGGGCTCTTTTTTCCTGCTCCTGCAATGCACCGAGCCAGATTGTCGGGACACCTGCCGTTTTTGTTACATTATATCTCTCAATGAAATCCAATATTAATGCCGGTGTAAATTGCGGACCGATCAATACTTGCGTAGCCCCTACATTCACTGCTGCAAACGGCATCCCCCAGGCGTTGACATGGAACATCGGAACAATCGGTAAAATCGTGTCACGTTCCGAAATCGCCATTGTGTCCACCATTGAGATCGACATGGAATGCAGCACGAGCGAACGATGTGTATACACGACCCCTTTTGGATTTCCCGTTGTTGCGCTTGTATAGCACATGCTCGCCGGCGCATTTTCGTCCAAGTCTTCCGGAAACGCAAAGTTTTCATCTGCTTCTTCCAGCAATGCCTCGTATGACAGGACATTCGGCAATGTTGTTTCCGGCAGCTCCCCATCCGCCATAATGATGTAATGTTCAATTGTTTTCAGCTCCGACTGCACTTCTTCAATGAGCGGTACTAAATCTTCATCTATTAAAATTATTTTATCTTCCGCATGATTAATAATGTACGCAATATGTTCCGGTGACAGGCGGATATTGACCATATGCAAAATTGCGCCTGTACATGGGACCGCAAAATACGCTTCTAAATGGCGGTGCTGGTTCCAGGCAAATGAAGCAATTTTGTCGCCGCGCTCCATGCCCAGCTTTGTTAATGCATGCGCCAGTTTTCTTGTGCGTTTCACCCATTGCCCGTATGTAAGGCGATGCACCTTTTCCTCACTTGTACGTGAAATAATTTCTTTGTGTGCATAATACGTTTCTGCACGCTTGATCATGTCCGTTAGAACGAGTGGTGTTTGCATCATCATAATATATTTCCCCCTTTTATGAGGCGTTCTCTTTTACCGGCAATCCCCATTTCCGATAAAACACCTCCTAATTTCTCCCACAATATCATTCTAATATAATATACTGAAAAATGAAAATATTTTGTTAATAATGCAAGAATTTCATTTTACCAGATAAAGCGGATAGTATAGAATTTCGCTTTTAGGGTCTCCCGCATCAAGGATTTCCGCAGGCACCTAAAAAAAAAAGCGAGTGAACTGTTTTTCCACAGTTTCACTCGCTTCTTAAGTTAAATCGCGTTTTGTGCCAGTCGTACTTTTAGTTTTTCCAGCATATCGATCGTCATTTTTTCCAGATCGTAGCTTGCTTTAAAGCCCCATTCCTCAATCGCTGCTGATGAATCGATTGCATTTGGCCAGCTGTCGGCAATTGCCTGACGGATCGGGTCCACCTCATAATCCACTGTGAAGCTTGGAATATGCTTTTTAATTTCGGCTGCGATTTGAGACGGCTCAAAGCTCATCGCCGAAATATTGAATGCATTGCGGTGCTCAAGCTTTGCCGAATCTGCTTCCATTAAATCCACAATGGCCTGCAGTGCATCCGGCATATACATCATATCCATATACGTACCTTCTGCAATATACGATGTGTAGCGTCCTTCCGCAATTGCTTTATAATAAATATCTACCGCATAGTCCGTCGTTCCTCCACCAGGTGGCGTCACATAAGAAATCAGCCCCGGGAAACGGACACCGCGTGTATCCAGTCCGTAACGTGTGTAGTAGTAATCGCATAATAATTCGCCTGCTACTTTATTGACACCGTACATCGTTGTTGGACGCTGCAGTGTATCTTGCGGTGTATTGTCCTTTGGCGTAGAAGGACCGAATGCACCGATTGAACTTGGCGTGAAAAACTGCATATCCAGTTCACGTGCCACTTCAAGTGCATTCATTAAACCGCCCATATTTAAATTCCAGGCGAATACCGGATTTTTTTCTGCTGTTGCCGAGAGTAATGCAGCCATGTGTATCATCGTGTCTGCACCAAAATCATGGGCAAGTGTGTGCATGCGTTTCCCATCTGTTACATCCAATACTTCAAATGGACCTTCATGCTGATCAATTTTTCGAATATCTGTTGCCAATACATTATCTGTGCCATACGTATGGCGTAATTTCTCTACTAATTCCGAACCAATTTGACCTAAAGCACCGGTCACCATAATTTTCTTCAAGCTGAAGCCTCCCTATCCTTTAAAAGACAGTTTTTCAGCCTGTTACCGCTGAATATACCGTCTATTATTTCTCATCTATTAAAACAAATGTCCTTGTGGAAAATACATAGAACCATCCGCAAAACTTAGTGTTCAAACATTTTCATGAAATTTATTATAGGGTGTTCTTTTGTAAAAAACAATATTTTAAAAATATTCTTTTTGAGCAATACATTTGTACGTGTGAAATATTCGAATAGAAAAATTTCTTCTATTAGGGTGGTTCTCGTTATAAGATTGAGAGAAATTAATTTCTCTTTCTAACATGGGGTTGATTTCCATTCCGGGTCGGACCTTTCCGCTGGAGTTATCTCCCCATTTATTGTCTATTTTTATTGGACAATCGGAAAGTCTACTCATCCAAGAGTGCTTCATAAATATGGTGGAACTGAATTTTCTCGCTGTTCGTCAGTTTTACGTATTGTTCGTGGATGCTGATTTTTTGAATTGCCCCGGAAACTGTATAGATGCCTGTTTGTTCCCATACTTTTAGTTGGATCGGGCAATGCTCTGTGTAGGCTCGCTGCAGATTGATGTTAATTTGTTCTAACTGGGCTTCGTCGAGTTGGGGTTGGGTAACAATTGCGTCCTCTTCTTGCCATTCACGCAATAGTTTGACATGCTCCGGCAGCATCATTGCGCTCCATTTAATTGTTCCTCTATCTCTGTTCATCGCCTTCACTCCTTATTGTTTATGCCCGCCTACTAATTTAGCCCTTGTCAGCGCAGTACCCGCTTCCGTATAGGAAACCGCACGCAATATCGCTGTTGTGCCGTATTTTGTACGTAAACGGTCCATCGTTTCTCCAAGCTTGCGGTTGCGCCAACGCATTTCATCGAACAGGCTGAGCTGCATCGAATATTCACTTTCAATATTGCTTAATGTAATCGTCACTTTACGTGCCGGTCGTTCGGCATAAGACTCGTCGAGCAGCTGCTTGCACACTTCGAAAATTTTCAGTGTATCGTTTGTCGGCTCATCGATTGTGCGTGAACGATGAAATCCGCCCCCGAAGGCATCTTTGCTGTAGCTAAGCCCCAATGAAATCGTCCGACCAATTTTTTTCGCTTCCCGTGCCCGCCTTGCCACGTCTTCGCACATTTCCAGCAGTACGACTAAAATTTCCTTTCGACTGCGATAATCGCGCATCAGCATCTGGCCTTTACCGAAGCTGATCTGCCCTTGCATAATCGGCGCACCGACTGTCGAATGATCAATTCCCCAAGCATGATAATAAAGCTGATTGCCAAGAACTCCGAATCGCTTTTCAAGTAATGCTAAATCGGCATGCGCCAAATCGTAGACCGAATAAATGCCCATATGGTTCAGCGTTCTTTCCGTACGGCTGCCGATACCCCACATTGTGGATAGCGGCATAATCGGCCACAGTTTATCCGGTACATCATTATATGTCCATTTCGCGAATCCCGTCTTTTTTGCATCGATATCGAGCGCCAATTTTGCCATTAGCATATTCGGGCCGAAACCGACTGCACATGGAATTTCAAATTGATTGTAGACGAGCTGCTGAATGTATTTTGCCGTTTCTTCGGGCGGTCCCCATAACTTTTCGGTTCCGGTTAAATCGATAAAACTTTCGTCGACGCTATATACATGAATGGCCTCTTTTGGAACGAACTCGTTGAACAGACGTGTAATTTCCATTGATATGCGTATAAATAATGACATCCGCGGTTCAAAAAGCCGAATATCCGGATGTGGCGGGATTTCGTATAATCGCGAACCTGTGCGAATATTAAAGCGCTTTTTCATCGGAGGGGACGCTGCAAGTACAACACTTCCCTTTTGCTGAAAATTTCCGACAATCGCAATCGGGACTTCCATTACATTTAAATTTTCAACCGATGCAATACAGCTTGCATAAAAACTGCGCATATCAATACATATAATCGAACGTTCCGGCGCATTTTCATACATAAAGCTCATCTCCTTATATAGAACATTTGTTCTTATATTAAAATGAGACGTGTGAGATGGCAAGTGGAAAGTAGTGGTTGTTTTGGTTGTTGGGGAATTTTTTTTGTAGGATTGAGTTGATTTGCTGCTTAATGCAAAAAAAGCGCACCGGCATTCATCCGGTACACTTTTAACTTTATTCTTTCACTACTTTTTCATAAAGACCCGGACGGCGATCTTCGTATACAGGAATGCGGCCGCGCACTTCATCGACCGTCGAAAAATCAACGTCAATAATCGCCAGTTCCTCATCTTCTGCACCTGTCCAAAGCACTTCACCCCATGGCCCGATAATCATTGACTGACCATTGAAATTCTCCACTTTACGGGCAATACGGTTTACCGCAACGACGAAGCACTGGTTTTCAATTGCTCGTGCCTGCAGTAATATTTTCCAGTGATCAATACGTGGTGTCGGCCATTGTGCTGGTACGAACAGCACCTTAGCACCATCCAATGCATGAGAACGCAGCCATTCCGGGAAGCGAATATCATAGCAAATCGCTCCGCCCGCTTCGAGCTCGCCTAATGCGAAACGGTTCATATCACTGCCGGATTCCAAATACATATGCTCATCCATTAAGCGGAATAAATGCACTTTACTGTACTCGCCGACTAATTCACCATCGCGATTGTACGTGTACATCGTATTGTAAAACTTATCATCACGCTTCACCGATACCGACCCGCCTACAATATGTACTGCCAGTTCTTTTGAAAGGCTGCTTAAAAATGCTTTTGTACGTTCACCATTTTCGTCCGCCAGCTCTTCCAGTTTTTCGAGCGCATAGCCCGTATTCCACATTTCCGGCAATACAACGATTTCAGCACCGCCTGCTACTGCTTCGCGAATAAATTTCTCCGCGCGTTCATAGTTTTCATCTACCTTGCCAAAACCAACATTCAATTGAATACAACCGATTTTCATAACTGCCACCGCCTTAAAAATTCCGTGCGAATCTATTTTCGCATATTCGTACTCATTGTAACATTTCACCTCAAGTTGTCAAAATCTTCACTTTACTTAAGTGAAGTTTTGGACTAACATTAACCTTACTATTTTTCAGAGGTGATAAAGAATGATTGAATTCTCGAAAAAGCTGCAGCAGTTACCACCACAGTTTTTCGCAGCACTTGTAAACAAAGTAAATGAAGCGCTTGCCCAAGGACGCGATGTGATTAATTTAGGTCAGGGAAATCCGGACCAGCCAACACCGGCGCATATTATTGAAGCACTGCAAAATGCGGCAAACGACCCGCAAACACATAAATATTCTCCGTTCCGCGGTATTGCAGAGCTTAAGCAGGCAGCTGCGGACTTTTATAAACGTGAATATAATGTCGATATTGATCCTGCTACAGAAGTGGCCGTTCTTGGAGGAACGAAAATCGGTTTAGTCGAACTTCCGCTCGGTCTCCTGAATCCTGGGGATTATATGCTTCTCCCAGATCCGGGTTATCCGGATTACTTATCCGGTGCCGCACTTGCAGATGTAAAGTTTGATACGATGCCACTTCAAGAGGAAAATCACTTTTTGCCAGACTACGAGGCTTTGTCCGCAGACATTAAACAACGGGCAAAATTGATGTATTTAAACTATCCGAACAACCCGACTGGCGGTGTCGCAACGCATGAATTTTTTGAACAGACCGTACAGTTCGCTAAAGAAAATAACGTTGCGATTGCCCATGACTTCGCTTACGGGGCACTAGGCTTTGATGGTGAACGCCCGCCAAGCTTCCTGCAGGCACCCGGTGCAAAAGAAGTCGGCATTGAGCTTTATACATTGTCCAAATCGTACAATATGGCAGGCTGGCGCATCGGCTTTGCTGTCGGTAACGCAAAAATCATTGAAGCGATCAATATTATTCAGGACCATCTGTTTTGCAGCCAGTTCCCTGCAATTCAGCATGCAGCAGCCGTTGCACTGAATGAGGAACAATCCTGTGTAGAGGAATTGCGTGCATTATATGAGCGCCGCCGCAATGTACTCGTTGAAGAGGCCCGTAAAATCGGCTGGGAAGTTACCGCTCCGAAAGGCTCATTCTTTGCCTGGCTCCCAGTACCTGCACCATATACGAGTGAACTGTTCGCCGACTTTCTGCTGGAAAGAGCGGATATTGCTGTTGCAGCCGGCAATGGGTTTGGTGAGTACGGCGAAGGCTATATTCGTGTCGGGCTGCTCGTTGATGAAGAACGTTTGCGTGAAGCAATGCAGCGTATCGCGAAGCTTGGGCTGTTTGCGCAGTCGGTTTTGAAATAAATTTTTGGTGTAGATGCTACTATCGGAAATGCGGTGCTTTATTCGCCGCATTTTTTTAATCCTCAACAAAAAACTCAGCGCCATCAAAAACAGCGCTGAGCATACATCGTTTATTTAATTACTTCCAACTCGCGGCCTACTTTTTCGTAAATCGCTAGTGCTTCATCGAGCATTTCTTTTGTATGTGCAGCTGTCGGCATATTGCGCACACGACCTGTTCCTTTTGGTACTGTCGGGAACACGATTGCTTTTGCGTACACACCTTCTTCAAGCAAGCGTTTCGAGAATTGTTGTGTCAGCTTTTCTTCGCCGATAATACATGGTGTAATCGGTGTTTCCGATTCTCCGATATTAAAGCCAAGTTTTGCTAGGCCATCTTTTAAATACTGACCGTTTTCCCAAAGCTTGTCATGCAGCACTGTCGATTCCATAATCATCTCTACCGCACGTGTAATCGCCGCAACATCCCCTGGTGGCAATGCTGTTGAGAATAAAAACGGACGGGAGCGCACTTTCAGCCAGTCGATCAGATTTTTCTTCCCTGCTACATAGCCGCCGACAACACCGATCGCTTTTGATAATGTACCGATTTGGAAGTCGATGTCATGTTGCAGACCGAAATGCTTCACTGTTCCGGCACCTTTACCTGTAACGCCAGAACCGTGTGCATCGTCTACATATGTGATTAAATCAAATTCTTTTGCGATTTCCACGATTTCCGGAAGCTTGGCAATATCGCCATCCATCGAGAAAACACCATCTGTAATAACCATTACTTTATTGTAGAGGCCTGATTCTGTTGCGTCTTTTGCTTTTGCGCGTAAATCATCCATATCCGCATGAGCGAATGGAATAATTTTCGCTTTAGATAAACGGCAGCCGTCGATAATTGAAGCATGGTTTAATGCATCCGATAAAATCGCATCATTTTTGTCCATAACAGCAGAAATTGCCGCCATATTACAGTTGAAGCCTGATTGATAGCTGATTGCTGCTTCTGTACCTTTAAATTTCGCTAATGTTTCTTCCAATTTCACGTGTAGATCGAGCGTACCGTTAATTGTACGAACAGCACCTGCACCAACACCGTATGAGGCGATTGTGTCCTGAGCAATCTTTTTCAGCTCATCGTTCGTCGCCAAACCTAAATAGTTATTTGATGACAGGTTTATGAGCTGTTTGCCGGCAACTTTAATGATCGGACCGTTTGCACCTTCCACCGGATCGATTTCGTTGTATAAACCTTGTGCTTGTAGTGCCAGTAAATTTTCATCTAAAAAGGTGTTTAATACATTTGACATGCGCGTTCATCCTTTCGATATCTATTTCCACTATATTTTAGCACAGAGAATGAAAATTTTATGTAAGCGGCTCTCCGATTATTTCCTCAAGCTTTCTTTTAAAGAAAAACAGTGAAGGCTGAATGACATAACCTGTGCCGAGCGCTAAAATAACCGTCCCGAAACCAACAGGACCACCAAGCAGCCATCCGGCACCTGTCGCAAATACTTCCATTACGAGCCGCCCTGTTTTCACAGAATAGCCTTTGCTCGCAATAATCATCATGATCGTATCACGCGGACCTTCGCCAAGACTTGCCGCAATATAGAGCGCACAGCCTATGCTCATTACAAAAAAGCCGGCAGTAAAATACGCAAGCTCCAGTACAAATATACTTGTTTCCGGCAGAAGCCAGTTGAACAAATCGATAAATGAACCGATGAACAGCATATTTAAAAACGTCGCAAGCTTCGGAATGCGTTTCAAATAAATCGATGTCCCGATAATAATCGTCAGACCCGTTAAAATGGACCAAGAACCGATCGTCAATCCGATTTGCTTGTAAAGACCAATATGGAAAACATCCCATGGAGCTGTTCCGACGACATTCCCTTTAATCGTCATCGTAATACCAAGCGCCATGATCATCATTCCTACAAAAAAACTTCCCCATTGCCATTTAAATTTCTTCGACACAACAATCCTTCTTTCTTATAAAGAGACAATCGATGCAAATTGCCCATTCGTTGCCTTTTGTAAATCTTCCGGTGCAAGCTTGATTTGCATCCCGATTTTGCCGGCACTCACAATTATATAATCAAGTGCAGCCGCTGCTTCCTCAATAATTGTCGGAAACAGCTTTTTCATCCCGATCGGCGAGCAGCCTCCGCGAATATAGCCGGTTAAGCCAAGCAACTCCTTAACAGGCAGCATCTCGATTTTCTTTTGCCCTACTACTTTTGCGGCGGCCTTTAAATTAAGCTCCGCATTGACCGGGATGACGAAAACGAAATAATTGCCTTTTCCAGCAGTGGCGACCAATGTTTTATATACGTGAAGGGCAGGTTGACCGATTTTGCCGGCAACAGTCAGTCCATCGACGGATTCCCCGTCGTTGATCGTATACTCAAAAATTTCATGTGCGATTTTTTTTTGCTCAATTAAACGAACTGCATTCGTCTTTGCTTGCTTCTTCGCCAAAAAGACCACTCCAAATTCTCAACTTTGGAAATAGTATACCATTGAATGATTTCTAAGTGCTGCTTCAAAAAATTTTATAATTTACTTAAATGTAAAAAACCCACTCCAAAATGAGCGGGTTTATTGTCATGCAATCTGAGAAAAAATCGATTCCTCTATTGAACGGTAACCGTTGTTCACCATTGCAATATGTGTGCTGTATTTTTGTGCAGCTAAATTGAATGAACGCTGGAATGAACGCTTTTCCAACTCTCGACCAAATACTGTTTGCTCGTCTGGATTACGTACAAAATTTCGTTGGAACTTTTCCGGTATTGTTAGGGAAGGACTTCCGTTAAATAACGAGATTGCTTCCTCGGTTTGTACTTGCGTTGTATGTTCATTTTGAGTGTTTACCGGCATTTGCGGAATGGAGGTTGAAACATTTGCTGCTGTAAGTAAGTCTTGAGATGAAGGGACAGCTGATGCTAGACGCATATTATCCAATGTTGGTGTTTGTGTATACGTGATGTCATTTCCTACTGGAAGATTTTCGGACTGATTGGCATTGTCCTGTTCCAGCAAATCTTTTTCTGTTTTACCGGAAAGCAGGTTTTCCAGAACTTTCAGCAGTGGATTTTTACTTGGATTCGTATATTGTGCATGCTTTTTATATACTTCGCCTGCCTCTTTGCGAAGTTGGGTGCGTTTTCTTTCATCCATCTCTGAATTAAAGCCTCGTGCCAAGCTATTAATCTTCATCTTCTTCACCCCTTTTGTAAAAGTTACATTAATTTTTTATTAATATACCAACATATACCGCTTTTATATAGAGAATATTCACCGTTTGTTCATATTCAGAACTTTTTTACCAACTCTCTCCGCGTTTTATCTTACAAAATGGACTATTTGTAGTCTTAATTAAAGTACCCATTACCTATATTAAAAAAACAATCTTTACACTGGCTTTATAGTACGGAAACAATTTCTGTTTAAAATTAGGAATCATTACTATAGGTAGGAGCATTCCATGAAAACAATAATAAATTCAAAACCGAATTACTTGATCGACTTCAAGGCAATGATGCAGCGATTTCTGTTAAAGAGCAAAATAATCCGCCATCTATCCCGGTCACTAGCATTGAAAAAAATTATTGCGCAAGAGGCAATGAATACATATTTTCAGCCTATTTATGATGTAAATAACAATACGACATTCGGTTTTGAAGCATTGAACCGTCCTGTTGCGCTGCAGCTTTTTCAGACAGCCGATATTTTCTATGAATTTGTTGGACGATCGGATAAAGTATTTCTGTTTGAATGTTTTTGCCGCAATCTTTCGCTCGTACGCTATCATAAAAAGTGGCTCAATTACAATAAGACGAAAGATTTCACATTGTTTATCAATATCCATCCAAATGTTTTACTCGATAAAAATTATCATAGCGGTGAAACGAGAGCTTTACTGGAAAAATTGAATATATCCCCTGAACAGGTCGTATTTGAGCTGACCGAGCGCAGTGCTGTCGGAGATTTCGAGGAATTTGCACGGGTACTTTCCCACTACCGGTCACAAGGCTACCGGATTGCGGTTGATGATGTTGGTTCGGGCTACAATAGTTTAAAAACATTAATTTACTTAAAACCGGAATTTATTAAGCTGGATCGCTCACTTATTCGACATATCAATCAGCACAAAGCACAGCAGCAGCTTTTAACAGTCATTTTAAATTATGCGATCGAATCGGGGACAAAAGTGATTGCTGAAGGTATAGAAACAAAGGCGGAATATGAATTCATCCAATCAGTCGGCGTTCATTATGCGCAAGGCTATGCAATCGGGCGTCCTCACGAGAATTTAATAGAAGGAAAAGATCCAAGCGGTATATGAAGTCCTGATAATATAATAGGCGACTGAATATCCTTACCGGATGTTCAGTCGCCTAATTTTAATTAACTAATAGCCGTTGTAATTCACAAATTCTCCGACAGGTTTACGGTAGCCTCGTGCGCGCACTTTCTCTACGCTTTTCCCAATCGTAATCATCATAACCGGCTCTAAATGATCTGGTATATTGAACTCTTTTCGTAATTCATCAACATTATGGACATGCATTGGACAAGTATCAAAACCGTAATTTTTGGCACTCATCATAAAGAGCATCGCGTGAATCCCTGCGTTTCGCATCAGTTCTAAATTTAATTCATGCGGATTGTCCTTTAAGCCGTCACTGTACCCTTTAATCAATTCCATCGTCATGTCGTATTCAACTTCATCCATCATCTTCAGCATTTTCAGTGGACTGTAGATTCTTTCAACTTCCGGCATTTCAATGCTGTTTTTATTTCCCATAACAATAACGACACCGCTTGCTGTATGGATTTTATATTGGTTGTAGCTTAATTCTTTTACTCTTTCCTTCTTCTCTTGATCTGTAATCACCAAGTAATTCGTAAACTGCAGGTTGTATGCGCTTGGAGCCAGCTTTGTCAGCTCAAATATATTTTTAAAATCCTCTTCTGTCATTTGTTCATTTTCAATAAAGTTCATTGCGGAATGGCGAGATTTTACTAATTCTTCAAAGTTCATAATGTGCTACCTCTTCCTTGTAATTTATTTCAAATTAAAATATCTTTATTTCGAGATAAATTTATCATATAATTATTTTAGTTGTCAATAATTTCTACTCAACTGTAGGGATTTCGTTATTCGAAGCTGTATGGCCGCCGTTGGTTAGCGTTTTTATGTACAGAAACAAAAAAGCTTATCAATAATAATAATTGATAGGCTAAATTGATATTCTTTCTTATCTATTTGTTATTTAAAGAGATTCAGCATTGCGCCTACTTGTCTCATTGTATTAATTCCATTCGTTATTGTCCCTACATGGCCCATCATTGTATTTAAGTTATCAGATAGACCGCTAAAGCGAGAACCTTGCTGCTGCTGTGGCTGTGGCGGATAAAAATTGTTCTGCTGTTGCCCCTGTCTCGGATTCACCGGATATGGTGGATAAAAGGCTTCCCTCGGTCTTGCGAATTCATTGGGACGAGGCATTCCCATCTGCTGTCTTCCCATTTGCGGTGGAGGACCAAATTGCTGTCCATTTGGCGGAAACATTCCCGCTCTAGAATTTTGCCCATAAAATGGCATATATTTTCACCTCCTACTAAGTTTGACCTCTACCCTAGTATATGTTCATGGTTTTTCGTAATATAGACATTTGAAATAAGCGGTAAAACGTTAATTGTTCATTGTATTCCCCTTCACCTCCAACAGAAAAATGCATATGAATAAAGAAAATGATTGGAGCTATGACATGAGCAATTTCAATCCGGAAAGACTGTTTGTTGAATACAGGGAAGGTGTAACAGTAACGGAACCTATTATTTCTAGACATCACACTCTGACCCATTCAGATGATACAGGAGATTTATTTTTAACAATCGGGACAAAGTTCGCTTGGAACAAAGTAAATCCCCAACTTAGAGATGAAGTGCTCGGTGAATGGAAAGCAGATGGACATTATTTGTATTACAGCGCCTATATATTAATTAATAAAGAAAATCAGGATTTCGATACAGCTATGCGGCGGTATGAAGTATTCCGGCGCGAACTGCCGCTTGCATTGGCAGCCATCCGGTACGGCGACCGCTTGTTATTTGAGCTCTATCCGGTTTTGGACAATGCATTCATCATACTTAACTTCATGTCCACTTACCCTCAGTTATATAAACAAGAGGTTTTTGGGACTTTCAGCAGTTTTTCCAATTTATCTTAGTTGAAAGAAATTTGGTCATACACAACATTCAATTCCAACTTCTTTTATGGTATTAATTGTTAGTAAGGAAGTACGACAAGTCATTTTACATGAGAGTGGGTTAAAAGGAATGCTGCATTTAAAAACGATTTCAAAAGACAATTGGATAAAAGCGATTTCGCTCAAAGTACGAGAGGATCAAGTAAAGTTTGTAGCCTCGAATGCGGTGTCACTGGCACAGCTGAACTTTCTGGAAAATTTCCATGCGAAAGGAATTTACTATGGTCAAGAAATGGTCGGGTTCACACTTTATGGTCTGGATGAAGATGACCATGAGTACTGGATTTACCGTATGATGATCGACCAAAAATATCAGGGGAATGGTTACGGCAAAGAGGCAGTTCAGCTCGTCATAGAGGATATTCAAACATTAAAAGAACCTCACCATCAAACGATTACCCTTTCCTATGAACCTGACAATGATCATGCAAAGCGTATCTATGAAAAAATGGGCTTCCGGGAAATAGACGGTCTTGTTATTGATGGTGAGCAAGTAGCACGCTATACGTATTAGGAGAAATAGTGTTGGAAATAAAATGGTCCAAAATTAAAACGGAGTCCGATACGCTCCCGGACTCCGTTTTCTTAAGGATTTAATGAAACAGCTGTGTTTACCTAATGCTCTCTGAATTCAACTCAAGTTGTACGAGGTTCTCTTCCAAAGCCTTTCGTATAAAAGGACTCGGTTTCCCTACACTGTACAATTGCAGCACGTGCATTGCTCTTGTGCAGGCTGTATAAAAAATTCTCCGTAAACTTTCATCTCCATATACGTGTTCGGATGCGTCGTAAATGATGACCGCTTCAAATTCGATTCCCTTCGCTAAATATGAAGGAATGACGACAACTCCTTGCTCAAATTCTGCTGTACCACTTTTTATCAGCTTAATTCCGTCAATTTTATTTAACGTCTCAAATGCTGTCCTACTTTCTTCTGCTGATTTACAAATGACTGCGATACTGCCATAGCCTTCACTTTGCAACTTCGAAATGCTGGACATAATGCGCTCGTGCAATTGTGTATGATTTTCCACTTGGTTTAATACCGGCAGCTCACCACCACGGTCAAACGGAATGATCTCTTCTCCATTAGCAATGAGACTTCTTGTAAATTCAATAATCGGCTTCGTCGAACGATAACTTCGGGTCATGTCGATCACTTCCGTCTCTTCTTCCCCATAGAGATGGTTTAGCATTTGAAAATCTGCTACTCCACTCGCATGAGCAAAAATTGCCTGATTGAAGTCACCTAGCACCGTCATTTTGGCAGATGGGAATAAACGCTTCAGAAATTCAAATTGAAACGGCGAATAATCCTGTGCTTCATCAATGAGAATATGCTTGATCGAACGGTTCGTTTGAAAACCTTGAATCAATTCCTGCAAAAACAGGAATGGTGTCGCATCTTCATAATACAGCGTTCCTGATTCCATCGTTTGAAGTGTATCATCACATATCGCTTCCCACTCATCCGGTACTTCTACTTTTAATTGCTGTTGCATCAGTAATGGATCTGTAAATAGCTGCTTATAGATCCCTTCTAAATCGATAAAGTCCAGTGTTTGAATTTGTTTTCTTACTACCTTCATTTTCAGGCGGACAATTACTTGAATAAGCGCGTCATGATCCATTTCATAGTCTGCCTGCTCCTCTCGTTCAAAGCCATTTTTCTTCGCTAAATATTTATGAATTTTGTGGTACGTCTCATCGCTCAGTAACTCAATTTCCTCCTCTGCCCATGGCTGAGAACGTTCTATTTTTTCTACTTCTTTTATTTTATTCATTAGCCAGTCTTTCAGTTTTTCAAGTCTGCTTTGGAAACTCAGTGAAATATGATCCCCATAAAACTTCTCCGACAATTGCTGAGCCGAAATGATTGTTTTCCCTCTGAACTTTACATCTTTAAATAGCAGGTCCGACTTCTCCAAAGTTTCTCGGTATAGTTTAATCGCCTCAACATATTTAACAGATGCTTTAAATTGAATTCCTTTAATCCTTGCGCTATACGAAGGGCTATTTGCTGCAGTCAGCACATATTCCAGTTGATGAAATGGATTTTCCAAGTGGAAATCTTTACTTAGGCGGTGATCCAAATATTCCTGAAATGTAACTTGCTGCATATTTTCTTCCCCAAGCTCCGGAAGTACGTTGGAAACGTAGCTATTAAACATCGCATTCGGTGAAAATAATATAATTTGATCAGCTTTTATACGATCCCGGTATTTATACAGAAGAAATGCGATTCTTTGTAATGCAGCCGAAGTTTTACCACTTCCTGCTGCACCGTGCACAATGAGCATACGCCCTTGATCATGGCGAATAATACGGTTTTGATCTTTTTGAATCGTTGCTACGATACTTTGCATATACTTATCCGCGCCTTTTCCAAGCACCTTCTGTAAAATTTCGTCACCAATCGTGAGACTTGTATCAAACATGAATTGCAGTTTTCCGTCACGAATAACGTATTGCCACTTTTTCTCGAGCTCGCCGTAAACCTTGCCCCCAGGCGTTGTATACTGTGCAGGACCCGGCTCATAATCATAATAGACGCTTGAAATCGGGGCTCTCCAGTCATAAATGAGAAAGTCCTCCCCACTTGCATCCATCAAGGATGAAATACCAATATAAATTTTCTCCTGTTCTGAAAAACCTTCTTCAAGAAAATCAATCCGTCCAAAATAGGGGACTGACTTCATCCGATGCAAGACAGCTAATCTTTTGGATGCGTGATGATGCGTACTTTCGCCAACAGCTAATGCCTGCGCTTCTTGTCTTAAGTTAATAACGGTTTCCAAAAAGTCATCAAACGAATCCGTATTCACTTTAATCTCATCCCAAAAATGCTTTCGGGTATTTACTACTTCATTTCGGAGCTTTAATGTTTCTGATTCGAGTTGATGTGTTTGATCATTAATTACACTCACAACACTATTTAACCGCTTTTGTTCGTTCAGGAAATCTGCTTTCATAACATTCACTCCTTGAAAGTATTTAAGAGTTGACTAATAAAGAATTTTTATATATACTTATAGTAAGGGATAATATACGCATAATTTTTATTTTCGCGCATATCTATATAAATTTACCACGTGTCGGCATATTTTACAATGCATTTGGCAGGTGTATTTTTTTTGCTTAAAATCGGGCAAATTCAAATACGTTGCATAGCAGGAAAAATTACTTACAATTCACTTTCTTATTGTATCCAGAAAAAGAACCACCTAATTCGTTGTCCATCAACAATTAGGTGGTTCTTTTCAAAAATCGCAACCCCTTAGTACGGAGACTCACGTTTTTGTTTATATCCTAAGACAGATTAAATTTGGATTAGTGCACCCGGTACATGGAACTTTATTAAACTTCTTTTGTCCATTCGGCAACTTTATCTTCATTTTCTTCAATCCATTTTTTTGCTGCCTCTTTCGGATCCATGCCTTCCATAATATCCATCATAACACTTTCTATATCTTCCGGAGTCCAGTGGAAATTATCGAGAACACTATGCGCCCCAGGATTATCCTCTTTAAATCCATTACGTGCAAATGTACCGATATACTCTTCAGTTCCATACATCCCTTTCGGATCATCTAAGTACTTCAAATCAAATGCGTTAAATTTCCAGTGAGGAGACCAGCCTGTCACAATGATTTCTTCGCCGTTCTCAATTGCTTGCTTAAGAGCTCCTACCATTGCTACTGAAGATGAGCTGAGTACCGTCCACCCTTCAAGGTTAGGATATATCTCATATGCCTTTTCCGTAGTTCCCGTTATATTTGCTCCTGGTTCAATGCCCGTAATCGTTTTACCCGCCTCATCTGTTAAATCTTCGATGGAGTCCACATCCATATAGCTTGGGACTACTAATCCGATTTTTCCACCTATCAGGTTTTCTCCTAAATCATCTATAAGACCTTGGTACTTCTCAACTTGCGGGGCATGCGTCTGTGGTAGCCATGCTGAAACCATGCCATCAACTTCTCCATTGGCAAGAGCTTCCCACATAATCCCATTATCTAAAGGCGTGAGAGTTACATTATATCCTAGATCTTCCAGAACTTGCCCTACTACATGAGTGGAGGCAACTTCAGTCTCCCACTCTACATAAGCTAAATTGACAGCTTGTTTCTCTGTACCGTCAACCTCCGAAGAACATGCAGCTAGTAATAAACTAAACACTAAAATTAATCCTAGCTTTGGTAAACTAATGAATTTCATTATAAAATCTCCCTTTCTGATTGTTTTGCCGATAGTGGTTTATATGTAAAAATTAATATCTAACAACTTATAATTATAAATAGGTTGTTACTTTTGTCAAATCAGCAATACAAAAACCGCCTAGTTGTTCTTCAGCAACTGGGCGGTTCTTTTCACATTTATATTGTTTAATTGAAGCGATCATTTAGAATCCATTTACAAAATCGGAAATCGTGTCTAATTCATCTTCGGTAAGTTTTCTTTTTACATAGTCTTCATATTTCTTCACTATTTCCGGATGCTCCCCATTACATTCCTCTGTATATTTTGCAATCGTTCTAAGCATCGCAACTTCCAGAGCAAAATCTTCTTTTGCCATTGGCTGTTGATGCGAAGGGATATAAGTTTCTGCATCAAATGTTTCCAATAGATCTAATACTCGTAACGTTTCACTAATTGTATAGTGTACTTTTTCGGCATACATTCTCGGATAAATGCAGTCCCCAAGGAACAGAATCTTTTCTTCTTTAATATACACAATGACAGAATCTGCAGCATGATCCCCTCCAACATGCTGTACGATACACGTGACACCACCTAGATCTATCTCTGCTCTATTCTCTAATGTAATATCCGGCAAAGTAATGATGATATTCCGGTGATTTTTGTATTCTTCCTTAATTGCTTTCGCACAAAATTCAATTTCCACGCCTTCCTTTACTCGTGCATCAATCGCTTCATCTGACCACGAAAACGGGATAAGCTTCTCCATTTCCTCTTTCGTCTCTTTGGACGCAATGGAAACAGTATCAGATAATGCGGAAAGACCAAAAATATGGTCCCAATGCCAATGCGTTAGCACAACTAAATCCGGAGTAGAAATCCCCCTATTATTAAGTTCATTCAGAAAATAATTCACATGTTCTTCCGAATTCCCCGCATCAATCATTAATGTCTTTTTACTGCCAGCCACCATCCCTAAAATCGGACGGTCCGTCAGCGATACTGGAGTGATGTACCAAAAACTTTCCCCTAATTTGTGTATAGAGTGCATAATTTTTGCCCCCTTTCTTTTAACTGCCGGACAGATATGTAAATTTAAAAGCAGCTTCAACTATTATAATTGAAACTGCTTTAAAAACGCACCTGCTAATGTAAGTGCAAAAATTATAGCTTAAATCTCATGACTAAACCTTGTAATGATTCAGCGATTTCTGATAAAGAATTTGAGGAAGACGATACTTCTTCCATAATCGCTAATTGTTCTTCTGAAGTTGAGGCAATTTCCGCTGTTGCATCGCTCGTTTGTTTTGCCATTTCCAACAGATGTTGCATTGCCGAAGCAACTTGCTCGGCCTGAGCTGAAAATTCCGTCGCTGTTGCTGATATTTCTTCCATTTGAGGATTCAATGTCTGCATACTTGTTAAAATATGACCAAATTTATATGCGGTTTCTTCCGTCACTTTTATACCGACATCGACATTATCCGTAACAAGACTCATCATTTTTACAGAGTCCGTTGTATCTATCTGAATCGTCTCAATAAGCTCGGCTATTTGCTTAGCAGAACTGCGTGATTCTTCAGCCAGTTTACGTACTTCATCAGCCACTACAGCAAAGCCTTTCCCATGTTCTCCGGCACGTGCCGCCTCTATAGCAGCGTTTAATGCCAGTAAATTTGTCTGATCCGCAATGTCTGTAATGACACGCACAATAGAATCGATTTTAGTAGATTGTTTATTTAATTCGTTAATTTTCCCGCTCGATTCCCCGACAGTTTGTTTAATTATATCCATTTGCTGCAGTGCTTTTTCAACGGTTGTATTTCCATCATTGGCAAAGCCCGTTGTTTCATTTGTCAGAGCAGAAATGCGTACACTATTTTCTGCAATACGCTCAATCCCTGTTACCATTTCATCCATTGCCTGTGCACTTTCATTTAGTCTTACTTCCTGTATTTCTGTATCCGTCATCATTTGATTGACCGCAGTTGTTGTATGCTCCACAGCTGCAGTTGCTTCCTCTGCACTTGCATTTAATTCTTCACTCGAAGAAGCCACATGTTCGGCACTTGTTGTAATTTCTCGAACGAGTTCATTTAATTGTACGGTCATGCTATTAAATGCAGTTTCTACATTTTTCATTTCGTCATTTGTATTTAATGTAACTTTTACATTCAAATCTCCACTAGCGACTTTTGTAGTACCCGCTTCCAATAACTGTATAGATTGACGAATTGCTAAAAATAAGCTGACAAACAGGAGTAATGCTACAATAAATATAATTGAAAGTGCGATAAAGATGATCATCATCGTTTGCTTTAAATTATCAGAATGTTGCTGTAAAGTTTTCTCCATTTCATCTAGACTTGCTGTATAAAAGTCAAAGTTTGTATTGTTGGACGCAGTGGCAATATCAGAATAATCGGTTGATGAAATTGCACCCTTTGCAATGCTGTCAATTGCTTCAAAATATGTTTCTGTACTTTCTTTCACTAAATTTAAAGGCTGTTGTAATGCAGCTTCAAACTCCGGGTTATTAAATATGACCGACGAGCTTTTATTCATATTTTCAATGGCGTTTTGTGTCGGGAAATAAATCATATTCAATTGTTCTAATTGGGCTTCATCTGTAGCATTACTGTTAATGGTACTTACACCTAAAGCTCGCATTTGCCCAAATTGTTCCGTTAATTTTGGTAATTCGATAAATGTATTATACGTTAAATTAAACATCTCTTTCGAATCAGTTAACAGCAATTCCGAATTATTCGTTACATCGGTCATAAGGTTTAGAATTCCCTCAATATAGGCTTTATATTGTGAAGTAATCTGCCCCGAATCCTTCCAAGTTGTTTGCTGTAGCGTATTCCAATTTTCTTGAATCGCCTGGAATTCTTCCTTCGTACTAAAGTCATATTCCATTTCAGATTCCAACGCTTCAATTTCTTCAAACGCTTGATTGACCTTTTCGGTTACTTCATCCAACTGTTTGGCAACTGACGCATCGGTTAAAAGAGAGACATTTAATGCCCTTGTTTGTTGGCTGTATTGCAGAACCTCTTTTAATACAGTGTTGTACGTTGCCCCTTCCATTTTTTTCTCGATCTGTTTCATCTCATCATTCATCGTATTTAAATAAAATAGGCTAACTAACAATAATGGAACTAATAATATAAATCCAATAACTGAAAACTTCATTGGATACTTCATTTTGTTGAGCATTTTAATAATCGGCGAAAAAATTTTCATCAGTACCTCCAAAAACATTAATGATAAAATATTACTGTAAAGAAGTACTGTTTACAATCCTTTTGAAGTACTTTATATATTCAGAAAATAGGACTATAGTTTAATAATTAAAAATAAACATACTAACATTAGTAGTACAAACCAAGGCCATGGTTTGTGCTACTATTTTTTTATAGTAGAAGTGAAGAAAAGTCGACCAGCCTCTGGGACCATTTCTGAGTCCGTATAATAAACCGGCTAACTTCACGCCCTTATATGAATCAGTTTAGTATGTTGGGTCCAAGAGATCGTGTATAAGAAAGTGGAATCGATAAGGTATTGTGAAGACTTCTATATTTGGCTAAAAAGGAGAAACTATATGAAACATGTCATTGCGTTTGATGTAAGTAAAGGGAAAAGTTCGATGGTTATTTACGATGGCTATCGTCAATGTGAGTTTGAAGGAGAACTCTATCATACTCGAGTTGATTTTGAACGTTTACACAAACGGATTGAAGAAATCTCAAGACTTGATGGACAAACTCCTCAAATTGTATTTGAAGCGACAGGTGTTTATTCAAAACCAGTTGAAGCGTTTTTCAAAAATCATGGTTATACATACAGTCGTATGAATCCACTGGAAGCGAATTTACAGATGGCGAAAATGCGACGCCATAAAACGGATAGAAGTGATGCCCATGAATTAGCGAGAACGCACTTTAAAATGGAGCGTGAAGCAACTTATATACAAGATGATTATTATGAACAAATGCGTGCTTTAACCCGATATTACGATGAAATCGATGAGGAAATGATTTTATTAAAAAGTCGTATGCATGCGATTTTACATATGAGCTTTCCAGAGCTTGAAAAACTCATTACGCCAAGTTCTGCTTTATTTTTGAATATCGTACAACTATATCCACATCCAGCACTTGTTTTGTCGCATTCAAAAACGGTCATTAAAAATCGTTTGAAATCAAATACGAAAAAGAATCTATCACTTACCCGTGCCGAGAAAAAGGCGATGGAGCTAATAGAAGCAGCTCAAAATAGTTATCCGGCAATTAAGTCGTCAGATGTTCGATGCGAACAAGTAAAGGATTACGCCACTCGTATTGCGGAATTAAAAGAGAAGAAAGAAGCAATCGTCCAAAAGATGACAGAGCTATCAAAAGAACGTCAAGAATATCTTGTATTCCGTTCGATTCCTGGTGTGGGCGATTCAACCGCTTGTCGTCTGATTGGTGAAATCGGTGATATTCGCCGCTTCCAAAATGCGAAACAATTAAACGCTTATGCAGGCATAGACATCATGCGGTATCAATCCGGTAACACACAATATCGGGATCGTATCAATAAGCGTGGCAATAAACATTTGCGGAAAATTTTATATTTCATGATGCAAGGAATGCTTATGTTAAAAGACAAACCCAATCATTTTGCGGATTACTATTATAAATTAAAAACGCAACCTCAGAGAAAGCCTCATAAGGTTGCGATCATCGCCTGCGTCAATAAATTTCTGAAAGTGACATTTCAGTTACTGACACGTGGCATTATGTACGATTATGAGTCCGCACTACCAGCTCAGAAATCGTAATGAAATGTAATTCAACTATACCATACAGACCTTTCGAAAAAAATAGAAATCGTTAGGTCTTTTCGTCATGTGAAAATTTAGTTTTAAGGGTGAGGGGTACCCCTCACCCTTAAAACTAAATCATCAAAACAAAAGAAATTAATTAAATACACTTGACTAATCGTAAGAAAGAGGCCGGGACATAACCCAAAAATGCTATTTTTCTCTGAGAGAGAAAAATAGCATTTTTTTGCTGAGCGTTAAAATTGATTTCCATTCCGGGACGCTTTCCAATCAATTTTGCAATATCCGTTTCTTAATAAAGGTTTTCCTATTATTTACGGTCATTCTACTTATGTCCCAGCCTGCACTATGTGCTCGATCAATTAATGTGGGGCATATTTAACGTTTCCCTTGTACTTCTATTTCTTCATCTTCCCCCCAGCATTCCACTTCCCCTATATTAGGTACGTTTTTCTTATAGAACACTGGATTTTTGCCTTGTTTGCGCTGATTTAAATAATCATTAATAACCGGTTTGGCTACTTTCCAAAGTTGAAGAATCGCAATTAAGTTGATGATTGCCATAAAGGCCATAAATAGATCCGCTAAATCCCATACAATTTGTACTTTTGCAATTGAGCCAAACATAACAAAAAGTACGACAAAAATACGGAATACTAACAAGCCCATTTTTGACTCTTTTATAAAACTAATATTTGATTCACCATAATAGTAATTCCCGATAACTGTACTAAAAGCAAACATAAAGACAATAATCGCCAAGAAGCTTCCTGCCCAATCACCTAAACTTCCAACTAAAGAGGCTTGCGTTAAATTGACTGAAGTTGCATCGGATAGCATATATGCATCGCCTAATAGTACGATTGCCGCAGTTGCAGTACAAACAACTAATGTGTCAATAAATACACCAAGCGATTGAATCAATCCTTGTTTCACTGGGTGGGAAACATCTGCTGTTGCTGCTGCATTTGGTGCTGACCCAATCCCCGCTTCATTGGAGAATAATCCGCGTTTAATTCCATTCATAATCGCCGCACCGATCATCCCGGCAAAAGCTTCTTCCAATCCAAAGGCAGACTTTATGATAAGGAGAAACACACCCGGAATTTCGGAAATATTGAGGAATACAACAATAAGTGCGATTACAATATACAAAATTGCCATAACAGGAACAACTATTTGAGTAAAACTTACGATTCTCTTCAGTCCACCAAAAACAATAACCCCTGTTAAGGCAGCCAATACTAAACCTACAACAAAACGATTGGCACCAAAACTCTCTTCAAAGGCAATGGAAATCGTATTTGCCTGAACGGAATTAAAAATAAAGCCATAAGTAATCGTAATGACCACGGCGAAAAGAATGCCCATCCATCTTTTATTTAAACCTTTTTCCATATAATAAGCAGGACCACCACGAAACAACCCAGTACCACTATCTTTAACTTTATATACTTGTGCTAATGTACTTTCAATCAGCGCAGATGCCGCACCGATGAGCGCAATCATCCACATCCAAAAAATTGCACCTGGACCACCAAGAGCAATTGCTGTTGCAACACCCGCTATATTACCTGTTCCGATACGGGAAGCCGCAGATATTGTAAAGGCCTGGAAAGAAGATATACCTTTTTTCCCTGACTTATCTGTAGGCGCTGCTTCTGTTATAAGTTTAAACATTTCTTTGATTAATCGAAATTGAATAAACTTTGTCTTGATCGTTAAAAATATACCCGTTCCTACTAATAAAACTATCAATACATATGAATATAATATTGTATTTACTTCTCCCAATATATTGCCAAACCAATCCATTGCTTCACATCCTCTATTTTTTCAACTTTTCCTGTTTGTATGTAGACCGCCCTGCCTCGTCAACTATTAAAGTTCTGTACTAACATCCTCTAAACACAAAGCTACATTCCTACACTATTACGCAAACCGTAACCGTAAGCCCAACGTAATGAGCAACATTCAGCTACCAATGTTGACTTGTCCTATTTTATACTCACTTGAAATTTTAGTACACATTTTTATTAAGATGTATTAATTTTCTAGCAGAACAATTATCTCAGTATCATCTCTGTATTTACTCTCGTTTTTCTACGGGCGTTAAATAATTTTCTTTTAAATAACACGCTAGCTGTATTTTTAAAGCGTCCTCCTGTATTTGCAAAGAGATATTTAACATTTGCTCAATCCGGTTTAAGCGCTGGTACAGGGTGTTGGTATGGATATGTAAATGCTGCGCTGTTTGTTGAATGGAACGATTAAATCTGAAATAGCCCAACAATGTTTCATACAGATGATTTTTATTGGCTTTAGTCAATAACTCACCGATCTGTTCATGAATGAAGTTTGTTAAATCTTTTGGCGGGACTTGTAAAATCAACTGGTTAAGACCGATTTTATCGTAGCTCGTAATGGTCCATTCATCACGTACATGTAAAAAACGCAATGTTTGCAGCGCTTCCTCGTATAGAGTAGAAACCGTCTGAAGGGTTTTATATTGTTTACTGATTGCGCAACGGAAAAGCGGTTTATGCTGTGATAGCCACTTTTTTTGAAGACGCGTTAGTGTTTCGCTTAATGTTGAAAGTATTGTTGGTGACGGCACTCCGATCAAAAAAATGATTTTGTTTTTTTCGTAAAAGAGTAACTTCCGTTCACTTGAAAATTGTTCCTTCAGCAATGAGATGAACTGATGTAAATATTGATCAATTGATAACATGTCCGCCATTTGTTTGAACTCAAAAATACATACTCGGTAGTAGTCCTTCATATCTAGATTCTGTTGGTATGCCCTAGTAGCCACTGATTTTTGATTAGGTTCATCGACAATCTGCTGGAATGTTTCCTGGATTCGTTTGTTATGAAGCTCCAGAACATTTTTATTGCGTAAAATTTGCAGTGTTAAAATATTGGCTCCCTGCTCCAGTGTTTGCTGTTCTTTATAGGAAATGATGCCTTTCTGTTCTATAATCATGCTCCCTAAACAAATATCCAAATTATAGAGAGGATAAACAATAAAGCTGCGGTCATTTTTAAGCCTGTACTCAAATGGCTTCATTTTTAAAAATAATTGTTTTTTGATTTTAATTTTTGAGTGATGGGGAATCAACAGATCATCTTCTAAAAATACATCATCATATGCATCATAAAAACCTATTTGTAATTGGGTTAGGTTTTGCAGTTCATTTAAAATGACGGGTATTGGTTCATTTTGCAAGAGCAATTGATTTAATGTAGCATGCACATCATAGCGCTGTTTAAGAAGGGCATGTTTTGTCTCTAGTGCCAGAGATAATTCATGCGCTTCTTTTACTTTTTCAATCATCTGTTCATAATACTGGGCTTTTTGGATTGCCACCCCTACCTGATCGGCAAAGGCTTGAAAAAATAATAGATCTTCTTGTGTGAGGTCTCTTTTCTTTTGAAGTTGGTGAAGGATCATAATGCCGATTGGCTTAGCATCAACGGTTATCGGTACACAAAGAGCTGCTTGCGGTATATGTACGCTCTTTAGTATCGTTTGTAAATTTTGAGGGCTTACATTTTGATGGTACATAGCTTCCATAATTTCATCGTAACTATTAAAGAACTCACCTATTCCTGTCACAAATACACGACCCGTAATGGCCTCATTTGGCTTTGTTTGAAATTGTTCAATAATCGGCGGGAAATGAAGATAGGTTTTAGGAATTAGACATTGTTTCTGTTCATCAAAAAGCATTAAATACCCTGCATCCGCTTCCGGAATGACATTCAGTGCATGTCGCATAATCGTATGTAATACTTCATCAATATGGAGTTTGGAAGTGATTGTCCGAATACTTTCCACGAGGATAGATAACTGTTTATTTGAAAGTGTTAATTGACGTAGAATTGCTCCTTGTCCATCTGACATAGACATTCACCTCTTTCTGAAATATATAGAATATTCCATAATTTTAATTATAAATATAGAGGATTAACCATTGTTTCGCAATATGAAAACAAAGTATAGTGTAAAAAAACTGAATTGTTCGCCAATTTAGAGGAGGGGTTTTATTGAACTTAGCATCAGAAATTATGGATCATCCGGTTTTATGGGTTATAGCGTTTGTCGTTGTACTCATCGTGATTTTCCAGGCCATTGTCTTTATACGTATTTCAAAGAAAGTAGCACCGGAAGTAGGTTTAACAAATAAGGAAGTCACTTCAATCATACGAACAGGGGCAATTAGCTCACTAGGTCCTTCATTTGCCATTATCATCGTGGCCATCTCTTTAATTACTTTAATTGGTGAACCAACGACAATGATGCGAATTGGTATTGTAGGGTCAGCACCAATCGAAACAGTAGGAGCGAGTCTTGGGGCAGAAGCGGCAGGTGAACAGTTAAATGACAAAAGCTTTTCAGCACAAGCATTTACAGCAGCAGTTTGGACAATGTGTTTAGGCGGCATGGGATGGTTGATTGTTACAGCGTTGTTCACGAAATCTCTTGGTCGTCTTCAGGGTAAATTAACGAGCGGTGGCGGCAACCGGGCAAAATGGTTAAGTGTTATTTCGACTGCAGCAATGATTGGGGCTTTCGGATACTTTGGTGGCGGCCAGATTGCAAAAGGGATGAATGAAACAATTATTTTTATAATCGCTTTAATTGTAATGCCTGCTATTATGTGGGCAGCAAAACGTTTCAACCTAAATTGGCTTCGTGAATGGTCATTAGGATTAGTTATTTTAGTCGGTATGAGCGTCGGGTATTTCTTAATTTAAACGAAAGAGGATGATTAACATGGTCGTTTTAGAGCGTCACACAACAGCTGCTTCACCTGCAAAAAGCGAAGAAAACTTTGCAACGTTTCATAGTCAAGCACATTTCTGGGGACGTCTTACTATTTGGGGTGTCATCATTTGTACGATTGCCCTCCCCCTCTATTTATCATTCGGTCTAGGGTATCATCCAGGTTGGTCTGTTATTTTAACAGGATTTTTAAGTTACGGGGCCGTTGTAGGAATTATCTGGTTTGTCGAGCCAATTAGCTACTACCCTATTTTAGGTGTGTCGGGTACGTATTTGGCCTTTCTAACAGGTAATATCGGAAATATGTGCTTACCTAGCGCATCTATTGCACAATCCATCGTGAAAGCAGAGCCAGGGACGCGCAAAGGTGAAGTTACAGCGACGTTAGCAATTTCTGCTGCTTCGATTGTGAATACAACAATGCTAATTGCTGTTATTTTAGGTGGTTCTTACTTAATTAATGCATTGCCAGAGTCAATCCGCGCGAGCTTCAGCTTTGTATTGCCGGCTATATTTGGGGGAGTACTTGCGCAGTTTGCCTTAAAAAAACCTGTTTGGGGAATCGGTGCAATAGGATTAGGTATTTTCGCAGCGCTTGGCCCTATTCCGCCGTCGTTCCAAACATTTATTTGTATTGCAGGAACAGTACTCTTTGCCGTAATACTAGAAAAAATGAAAGCGAGTGAACAAGCATCATGACAATTAAACAACAGTTAATGGGTATGTTAGCAGCGCGGAATGATGAGATGATTGCAATCCGCCGTCATCTGCACGAACATCCGGAACTCTCCTTTGAAGAACAGCAAACGGCTCAGTATATTATGGATTTCTATGAAAATAAAGACGTAAAAATACATCGTAATGTTGGCAATGGCTACGGAATTATTGTAGAAATTCAAGGCCTTTATCCAGGTCCTGTCATCGGGATACGTGCCGATTTTGATGCTTTACCGATTGAAGAAGAAACTGATGTCCCATTCAAATCGAAAAACCCGGGTGTCATGCATGCTTGCGGGCATGATGGTCATACCGCGTATTTGCTTGTTTTAGCGGACTGCCTTATTCAATTAAAAGAAGAATTGCACGGAACAGTAAAAATTATTCATCAGCATGCAGAGGAAAAACCCCCTGGTGGTGCGAAAAGTATGATGGCTTCCGGTTTGCTCGATGACTGTGAAATTATTGTCGGAGCACATTTATTTCCAACATTTAAAGTTGGACATATCGGCTATCGTGCTGGTGCTGCAATGGCCGGCCGCTCATTTTTCAAACTGGTCATCCATGGTACAGGAGGGCATGGTTCGTCCCCTCACCTCGCAAATGATGCAATTGTTGCCGCCGCAAATTTTGTAACGACAGTACAAACGGTTATTAGCAGACGGTTAAACCCCTATGATATGGGTGTCGTGACAATCGGTTCCTTTGATGGGAAAGGTACGTTTAATGTTATTAAAGATGCGGTAACACTTGAAGGTGATGTTCGATATATGAACGACGTGGTTCACACTACGATTGAGAAGGAAATCAAACGTTTAGTAAATGGTTTGGAAGTACAGTTTGGTGTTACTTGTACGCTCGAATACGAAAAGGATTATCCGCCGTTAGTAAACGATGAAGACCTGACAAACTTTGTTGTGGAAACATTGGAAGCTTCGGTACAGGAAGAAATCATTGCCGTCGAAGAAGCACCTTTATTCTCTGGATCCGAGGACTTTGCCTATTATGCACTCGCAAAGCCTTCCACATTTTATTATATTGGCTGCCAACCAACGTATATAGATGTACCTTATATGAATCATCATCCAAAGTTTGATATTGATGAACGGGCATTATTAGTTGCAGCAAAAGCTGGTGCAGAAGTCGTTGCTAAATATTGCTTAAAATGAAATCACAGAAATGCCATTATTCTCTTTAGGAGGAAAATGGCATTTTTATATTTAAATAAATTTCTTATAACTAGTTACACATACATACATCCCTCTTCAAAATTTCATACGCTATAGGAATTAAAGGAAAAGGATGTTTTGCTGTGGTCCAACTAAATGAATATACAATCACGATTCTTGGAAGTACAGGGGGTGTTGCGAAGTCGGTCTTATCGATTTTAAATCACTCAGCTACCGATAAAAATGATCCTATCCATCGAGTTATTGTAAATTCAAAGCTTTACCTAATTGATATCAATCAAAAAACAATGGATTACTATCAGCAACTGTTCCCTAATTTAAAGGATAAAATAATTGCTGTTCAATTTGATTTGAATGATCTTGATCAATTTACGGAACATTTACGGTCGACGAGCACCAAACTAGTTATTGATGTATCCTGGGCTGATACAATTGAAATGGTCGAATGCTGCAATAAGCTTGGCGTTCATTATATCAACTCGGCTTTGGAAAACACTGCAGTTGATCTAGACGAAAGCTTGTATGGTTTTCCGCTTACTGAACGGTATACCCGGTTCGAAAAAAAGAAAGATGCCTTTACCAATACGAGAGCTATTATCGGCTCAGGTATGAATCCTGGTGTCGTGCAATGGATGGCGATTAAATTATTGAAGGATCATACGAGTGACCCACCTTTAGCTTGTTATATTTTTGAGCACGACAGTTCTTTTTATAAAGACGAAAACCTTGTTGATTCTAAAACGATATATACGACATGGTCTGTTGAGTGTTTTCTCGATGAAGCCATTTTAAGCTATCCTATGTTTGTCCGCGATCAGATTCCACTTTACATGTACGATCATGTGTATGCGACCGAATTTAAGATTACTTTAAAGGATCGAGAATTTTATGGATGCCTCATGCCCCATGAAGAAGTACTGTCATTAGGAAAACTATTTGATTTTGAGTTGGGCTTTATTTATCGAGTCAATGAACATACAACGGAATTAATCCGCAATAATTTAGATGATGTGGATGACCTTTGGAACTGGAATCAAACGTTAATCGACCCTGCTGAGGGAGAAGTTGAAGGAGAAGATCTTGTCGGGGTTCTTTTAGTTTACGAAGATAAGGAAATCTATATGTATAACAAGATGAGAAGTAAAGATATATTCAAAAAATACAACACGAGTGCCACATACTTTCAGGTAGCGTGCGGCATATATGCAGGTACCGCAAGTTTACTATTAGATACGATTCCTTTAGGTGCCTATTATGTTGATGAGTTATTAATGAAGACGGAAAGTAATTACGGAAAATATTTAGCTTACTATATGCAGGATTTTGTTTATGGTGAGAATAACAGCTCGGATGGATTATTGCACGAAAGAATAAAGAGAATTAAATAATTGCATTACATTTGTTAAATAAACCATGTAGAACAGGAATTATTCTACATGGTTTTCTAATGAAATGGAATCCGCAGTACAACTTAAAATTCACGTGCATCATGGCGTTATAAATAAGACGAAAGCCTATTCAAAATAGAAAGTAATGACATAAACATATTAAAACAATCTGAATTCAAGGAAATGATGTATCCCCCACTCAACATAGTAGTTGAACGGGTTTACTTTTAAGGAGGAATAACAAATGATGCACCCCGATACAGAAATCCAATTCGTCAGTGAGCAGGTAGGCGTCGGCGTCTTTGCAACAAAATTAATCCCAAAAGGAACGATAGTCTGGATTAAAGATGACCTTGATCTCATGCTGACTGAGGACTTTATCGAAAGCCTAGGTGATTTGCAAAAAGCGGATGTCTATAAATACGCATATTTAGAGTCTGACGGCATCTATGTTCTTCATTGGGATCACGCAAAATATATGAATCACAGTTTCAATCCAAATTGTATCGATACAGCTTATAATTTTCAAATGGCTGCAAAAGCCATTCAACCTGGCGAGCAATTAACATGCGATTACGGAACTTTGGGTGATGATGAGGAATTTGAGTGCATCCCCGAGGAAGGCACATCAAGAACAAAAGTAACGGCAAATGACTATTTAACCTATTATGAAGAATGGGATGAGATAGCACGGGAAACATTCAAATATTTTAATGCAGTAGAGCAGCCGTTAAAATATTTAATCGACAAGCAATATGTTGATAAAGTGAATGCTGTTGCGAATGGAGAAGCCTCAATAGATTCCATTCTCACTCTGTTTATTGATTAAATAGAAGTAACTACAGAATCCCTTTAAAACACGAAAACCGCACTTATTTAAAGTACGGTTTTCCATCTTGCATTTAATTATTTAAATGATTAATGATTAATCATCAAACTTCATGCCTTTTAATAAATCCGCAAATGCGTTATTAATTGGCTCGGCTTCTTTTTCTTGTTGCTTCATATATTTTTGAACACTGCGTTTATCGACTTTACCGCCGCCTTCTTTTTTACGGCGTGCTTCAAATGCGGATAATTTTTCGCGGTAACCGCATTTACATACAAAAATTTGGCCGTCGCCTTGTCCGTGCAGTTCCAGCTTTTTCTTACATTGCGGACAGCGGGCATTCGTTACGCGTGAGACGTTTTTGCGGTGACCACATTCACGGTCCTGACATACGAGCATTTTGCCTTTTTTCCCGTTCACTTCAAGCATCGGCTTTCCGCAATCCGGGCAGGACTTCGTTGAAATATTATCGTGCTTGAATTTCTTATCGCTGTTTTTAATATCAGCAACGATTGCTTTCGTGTGCTGTTTCATTTCATTAATGAAGACATCTTTTTTCAGCTTACCTTTAGCAATTTGCTCTAGCTTTTGTTCCCACTGTGCTGTCGTTTCCGGTGATTTCAGTTCATTCGGCACTAAATCCAGCAGCTGGCGGCCTTTTGACGTAATATGAATGTCTTTTCCGCGCTTTTCAATAAGGAATGAATTGAACAATTTTTCGATTATATCGGCACGTGTCGCAACAGTCCCTAACCCGCCAGTTGATTTTAATGTATCGGCAAGAGCTTTATTTTGCGTGTTCATATATTTTGCCGGATTCTCCATCGCCGTCAATATCGTCGCCTCTGTAAAGCGTGCTGGCGGTTTTGTTTGTCCCGAAGTTTGGGCTAGTAATGACACGTTCAGCACTTGTCCTTTTTCAAGGCGCGGCAACAGCTGTTCTTTTACATCCTCTGAAGTTTCCTCGTCATCAAAACGATTCGAGTACACTTCTTTCCACCCCGCAGTAATTACCGTTTTACCGCGTGCGATGAACTTCTCTTTCCCGATTTCTGCCTGAACCGTTAACTGCTCAAACTCATGTGCAGGGAAAAGCACTGCAAGAAAACGCTTTACGACTAAATCGTAAATTTTGCGCTCTTTATCATTGAAGTTCGCAAAGTTTACATATTCTTCAGTCGGGATGATGGCATGGTGATCCGATACTTTACTATCATCAACAAACGATTTGTTTGCTTTAATCGGCTTTGTCAGTACTTTGTTTGCTAATGTGCGATATTCCCCTACAGCACATGCTTTCAGGCGTTCAGGTAATGTGCCGACAATATCAGACGACAGATAACGTGAATCGGTACGAGGATATGTGAGCACTTTATGTGATTCATATAGCTTTTGCATAATATTCAGCGTTTCTTTTGCCGAATAGCCAAATATTTTATTGGCATCACGTTGCAATTCAGTTAAATCATATAGTCCGGGCGAGAACGTCTTTTTCGGTTTTCGTTCAATATCGATTACTTTTGCATTTTGATGATCTAAAGCGTTGACGATTCGTTCAATCTTGTCTCTATCGAAACTGCGTGAATTGCCGTTTTGATCCTGCCAAGTTAATTTCAGCTCTTTTGTTTGAGCTTCGATTCCATAATACGTTTGAGGTTTAAAATGCTTAATCTCATCTTCACGGGCTGCGACCATTGCAACAACCGGTGTTTGCACACGACCCGTATTAAGCTGTGCATTAAATTTCGTCGATAATGCGCGACTTGCGTTCAGTCCGATATACCAGTCGGCTTCACTTCGGGCAACCGCTGCATAATATAAGTTTTCATATGCTTTCCCTGGCTTTAAATTTGCAAAGCCTTCTTTAATTGCTTTATCGGTAACAGAAGATATCCATAAACGTTTAACCGGTTTATTTACTTTTGCACGTTCAATAATCCAGCGGGCAACAAGCTCCCCTTCACGACCGGCATCTGTTGCAATGATAATTTCATTTACATCATTGCGCGTCAGCTGTGATTTAACCGCATTATATTGTTTGCTTGTCTGCTTGATTGTTGTTAGTTTCAGACGTTCCGGCAGCATCGGTAAATCGGCCAAATCCCACTTCTTATATTTCTCGTCATAGCTTTCCGGGTCTGCCAGCGTTACTAAATGTCCTAACGCCCATGTGACAATATATTTGTCTCCTTCTAAAAATCCATTACCTTTTTTATGACACTTCAGCACATTTGCAATATCGCGTGCTACTGAAGGTTTCTCTGCTAATACTAAGCTTTTAACCATTGTAAACAATCCTTTCGTAACTCTTTGAACCAACTATACCATACATCAAGAGCATCTAGACGTAATGCTTCACGACCCATGGACGGAAAAAATATTATTGGATATCACAATAAATTGTTATAAGAATATAATATGATGTTTAGCATTTTAAAAGGTAGGGTATATTATTATTAACAACAAAATAATTCAAATAAAACTTAAAAATTTTTTAGGGTTGTTGATTATGAGTATATCTCAAAATTAAAGGTAAAAAGTTTATATATTACATAAAATTTTACATATAATGCGTCTAATTCAGTAGTATAGTACTATAAAAACGATGTAATTTACTCATACTTTCCCTTCATTTGTATGAAAAATCAAAATTTTCTTCTTCATTTCGAATATTTTTAGTAGACATTTGGATATTGTTGTTATACAATAAACTTAATTAAATTGCTTTAGCTGTTAACGATTAATTCACATATTAAAAAAGTGAACGTGTACGCTACGCTCCCTTTTTTAATGTGTGAATTTTTTATACATTTAGCAATTCAATTAATTAATTTTTTGGAGGTTTTCTCTCATGCAACAAGGTACAGTAAAATGGTTTAACTCAGAAAAAGGTTTCGGTTTCATCGAAGTTGAAGGCGGTAACGATGTATTCGTACACTTCTCAGCTATCCAAGGCGAAGGTTTCAAAACTTTAGACGAAGGTCAAAAAGTTGAATTCGACGTTGAAGAAGGCAACCGTGGCCCACAAGCTACTAACGTAACAAAACTTTAATTCTAACGAATTAAGTTCACATAGTTAGTTGCAAGAAGCATACTCTATCGGGTATGCTTCTTTTTATAGTTTCATAATGATTTAAAAACAGCCATGCCGAAGATTAACTTCGGCACGGCTGTTTCTATTTTTCACGTTGTGCATAATCGTAAATGCCAAAATAACACGTTGCATCATCCCTTTTTGAAAGCTGGTCCCCCTTCTTTTTGCCTCTCCTATCGTACGTTCAGGGGGATTATATAAACTACAGTACAGCAATAGATTTTCTTCAATATTGTTTGCTATCATTTGTTTCCCTCTCATTTTTGTTGCCTTGAATTTAATGAAAACTGGAAACATTATTTGCCGGTGAATTGTCGAAAAATTAATGGTGTTTGGTATTATAGAATCGATGAAATGTACGTGCTATTTCCCAGGAAATCTATATTCCGACAATTTCTTTTAACTCCGTAAGTTTTGTGCGTGATAATGTACTTCCGATTTGTTTGTACTTCAAACACTTCTCCCCCTCCCTCCTCACTTTCGATATAATCGATTTTTGGCGGATTAAAGATTAATTACTCATTTGTTCATTTGTAAATTAACAAAATAAGAAAAAGCTATCACCCGGATTCCTCCTGGCAACAGCTTCCCTAAATTTACTTATAAAATTTCCGCTAATCGTTTAATACCCTCTTCAATAATTTCAGGTGTTGCATTTGTATAGTTCAGGCGCAGTGTATTTACCGACTCTTTGTCAGTGTAAAATGGATTTCCCGGTACGAATGCTACTTTTTTCTCCATCGCTTCCGAAAACTTGCCAAGCGCATTTACGCCTTCCGGGAGAGTTACCCATATAAACATACCGCCTTCAGGTTTCGTATATTCCACATATGGCGGGAAGTACTTTTCCATTGCAGCAAGCATCGCATCTGCTTGTGTTTTGTACAGCGCTATAATTTTTTCAACATGTGCTTCATACTCGTTAGTCGTTAAATACTGATGCAAAATGTATTGCGCGAAAATATTTGTATGTAAATCCGTTGCCTGCTTCGCTGTTTCGACATGATTTAGTAGTTCATGATTTTTCGTCAAAATATAACCTAGGCGCATACCCGGTGTCACCGTTTTTGAAAATGAACCTAGTACGACACTGTTTGTCATCTTCCCTGCTGCGATATATGGCAAATGTTCTCCAGTAAAACGAAGCTCTCCGTATGGATCATCCTCGATAAAAATGATATCCTGGTCTTCTACCGCTTCAAATACTTCTTCACGGCGCTCTTTTGTATACGTTAACCCAGTAGGATTTTGGAAATTCGGAACTGTGTATACCATTTTCACATTCGGCTGTTTTAACGCATCCTTTAATTGTTCTACATTCACACCTTCTGTTTCCAGTGTGACACCGTAGAATTTTGGTTCGCGTAATGTAAATGCCTGGATCGCCCCTAAATAGCCCGGTTCCTCAATTACAACCCCATCACCTTTGTTCAGCAGAACTTTGGAAATAAGTTCCAATGCTTGTTGCGAACCTGTCGTAATAAGGACATCATCAGCTGTATAATTTAAATTCGATTGCTTGTTATTATATTTCTCTGCAATATACTGACGTAGCGGCAAATAGCCTTGTGTCGTTGAATATTGAAAGACCTTTGCACCATTTGCATCAATCGCATCATTTACCGACTGCTTTAACTCATCAATTGGAAATGAGATTGGATTTGGTAAGCCTCCTGCAAATGAAATGACGTCGCATGCATCCGTTACCTTTAAAATATTTCGGATGAATGATGACGGTGTTTTTAAAATACTATCAGAATATTGCATAATGAACTCTCTTCCTTTTTGTAATTTTCAAAATTTTATCACTTTCTATCTGAATAAACAATAAGCATGTACCATTTAAGAAGATACATGCTTATTGCTAGTAAGTTAATGACATGAAGCTGTCATTTTGACCAATTACCTTGACAGACTTATGCCAGCTTTCGCTTTCTTCCTACTAATAAATAGTAAAGCGGAATACAGATAAGAATGAGCGGAATCATCGATACGAATATTGTGCGGTATGTTGTATAAGGTTCAATCATCCCTAAAATAAATGGCCCGACACCTAATCCTAAATCATATAAAATGAAGTATGTGGATGTTGCTAATCCGAACCGATGTGGCTCTGTTACTTTAACTGCAATCGTTTGGGCAATGGAATTGAAGTTCCCGTAGCCAAATCCAATAAGGACAGCTGCAAGTAACAGCATCCAGCCTGCTGATGCCTGACTGAACAGCAGCATTCCAATCGCGAAAACAACAAGACATGGATAAACAATAATATTTGGACCGCGCACATCCATCATTTTCCCGGTAATCGGACGGGAAATAACGACAATCCCCGCATAGGCTAAGAAAAAGTAGCTTGCCGCTTCCACTAAATTGATTTCTTTTGCATAAAATGTGATGAACGTCATAACTCCCGAGTATGCAAAGCCAATTAATAAGGCAATAAATGAAATCGGAAGCGCTTTTGGTTCGATGAATTTTTCAAGGAATGAAAGCTTCTCAGGCTCATTCCCATTTTGTTTACTAGGTTGCGGTAAAGAAATTTTAACAAAGAAATAAGCGACCAGTAAAATAAGTGAAAGGGCCATGTTCATATAGAAAATGACATCAAAGCCGTTTTCAAGCTTCAGCATAAACATGCCGACAAACGGTCCGATTGCTGTTGCCAAAATTGCGCTTAAGCTAAAGTATCCAATCCCTTCCCCTTTACGTGATGCCGGTAATATCATAGCAACAATCGTACCTGTCGCTGTTCCGACTGTCCCGACAGCAATCCCTTGCAATAAACGGACGATCAATAAATAAATAACGCCCCATTCCATTAAATAAAGTGTTGTAGATACGAAAAATACGATAAGACCGATTAAAAGCATCTTCTGTGGCCCGATATTGCTGATGAGACGCCCCGCACCTATCCGACCAATCAATGATCCGATAATAAAAATACTCGAAACAAGTCCTGCAATACTTGTTGAAACTTGATACGTTTCTACTGCATAACTTGAAATGGTCACCATTAGCAGGAAGAATATTAAGATTGCTATAAAGTTAATGATTGATACAATGATAAAATCCTTCGTCCAAATTGGCTCTTTTACTTCCTTCATTCTAGCCCTTCTTTCAATATTTTCTCCATATCAGACAGTACTTTTTCAAAAAGCTCCTGTTGTTCTTCTGACAGGTTGTTTAATAGCTGATTTTGTAGAAATTTAATTTCCGGGGAAATATTTTTATACAATCTTTCTCCTTTTTCCGTCAAACTTATATATTTCTCCCTTCTGTCATTACCTTGCTTCATTTGAATAATCTCCAGTTTCGTCAATGTCTTAACATTTGCAGAAACAGTCGGCTTTTCAACATCCCAATATTTTGCGATTTGGCTCATCGTTGCCAGCTCTTCATTCGCCAAATATTGCATTAAAGACCAGTTGGCATTGGACAGTTCATACCCTGCCAGTATATTAGTCAGACGCTGCATATATCGTTTATGAAAACGGTGCAATTGTAAAAAGAAAGTCATAATTAGATACCTCCCTATTTTTTCTAAAATGGTTAGTTAACCTAACTAATTAAATAGAAATCTGCTCCGTTTGTCAATAATTTTTTATTAAATCAGATTGAAATTGAAATAATATAGGTTGCTAAATTGGTTAGGAAGGCTGATTAATCAGGTTATATACTTCCTCAAAAAAATAGAAGAAGTAATCCAGTTTATTTTTCAAAATAAATGGAAAACCACTCTTACTTTAAACAAAAAACACGCTTTATAGCCTTTAAGACTACGAGCGTGTTTATCCGTTCTAATAGAATATTAATAATAAAATACCAACTAAAAAGCAGTAATACGTAAAGTAGTGCAGCTTTCCGTTTTTCATAATGCCCATGAACCAGCGCATGGCGAAATATGTCATAAACAAGGTCGCAAGGAATGTAACGGTATACGGAATGGCTAAATCCGCTTTGTTTGGCTCATCGAGGAAGTCAGTAAACCCTAGCACAACACCGCCTAAACTCACCGGAATATACAGCATGAATGAGAAACGCAGTGCCGTCTCCTGTTTCATTCCGACAGCGATTGCCGAAATAATTGTTGCACCCGATCGGCTAATTCCCGGTGTTAATGCAACTGCCTGCCCAAAACCTACTAATAAGGCATCCTTTGCTGATAAATCCCCGTCACGTTTTGTTCCGCGTAAATTCCGAATTAACCATAAGGCAATCCCTGTCACAAACAGCATAATCGCGATTGTCGTCATACTCACATTATCTGCAATAACATCGCTCAGCAGAACACCTAGAACACCTGCTGGAATCGAGCCGATAATGACGAACAATGCAAAATTAAAATCCGCACGGTATCGAGCATTACGTGTTTTAATAAACAGTAAAAACCCAGTAATTAACCGAATAATATCTTCACGGTAAATAAACATGATCGCAATTAATGATGCCGTATTCGTCAGGATCGCGAAAGTAAAACCTTGTTCACCCATTCCCAGAAGTTCACTTACAATCATGACATGTCCACTTGATGACACCGGTATCGGTTCAGTTAAGCCTTGGACAATACCGATAATAAAATGCTTTAAAACTAAAATCAAATCAAAATTTTCCATTTATATCTCCTAAAAAAGTAGTTCTCTTCTGTTAGACGATAAAGACGCCTAAATGTTCACTTCTTTACGATAATACTGTTCACCGATATGGGCAAGCGCTTTTGGCAATGTTCCGTCCGTTACTAAAAATAATTGACGTGTCGCACGTGAAGCAATTGTATACAGCAAATACGCATCCATCTCTTCCTTGTATACATGAGCATTTGCATCTGCTACAAGAACCGTCGTAAACTCAAAGCCTTTCGCCATATAGCCCGGCATGATGAGCAGTCCCTTCATATATACTTTCTGTTCTTCTGTAACGAGCTGTAGCTGAGGAAGAAGCGGTTTTAATTCATTGTATAATTGTTCGGAAGCCAGTTTATTTTTGCATAAAATAACGAAGCTATCCTCATCTTTATAATGTGTTTTGACGAGCTGGGTAATTGTTTCGCGCACTGCATTCGTTTCAATAATTTTTGGCTTATCTCCTGATACACCAAGGGATTCGGTTGTCGTATTGTTTAAAATTGCACTCATAAAATCGGTAATTTCATTTGTTGACCGGTACGATTTATTTAGCTCTACTGCTTTGAAGTGCTTGGACAATGGACCTGCAAGCGAGTCCTTCATTTGCGGATGCACGACCTGATTTTTATCTCCAAGCAATGTGTAATGCGCTTTCGGATACATCGCTTTAATCGTCAACAGCTGTAAATACGAATAGTCCTGGATTTCATCAATGACAATATGTTTGATCGTATTATCTGTATACAAGCCTTTTACAACGGCTTGCATATACATGATCGGTGCCAAATCTTCGTAATATAATATGCGTTGTTTCAGCGTTTCAGTCGTAGCGGCCTGAATCGTTTGTGTCTTTAGATTATCATTTTGGTATGTTAACGAATGCAGATACATTTTGTTTAAATTCACAAATCCTAGCTGATGAATCGCACTTTCAAGCTTGCCGTACCTTTTTTGCAGCTTTTCATTTGCCTGCTGCTCGATTTCCTTATCTGTCCCAATATACGTATTGACCGCTTTTAGTTCCTTCATCAATACTTTGCGGTCTTTTGTTTTTTCCTGCTCGATTTTTTCCAGCAGTACTGTACGGATCTTTTTCAGACGAAAATCAATATCCAATGCGCCGAACTTGTCATAAAACAGATCTGTCAGTTTTTTGGCGGATACGAACAGCTTTCCTTCGATTTTTAAATTATAAAACGGCATACCGCTCTTCTTGAGACTTTCAATATATTTCAGCAGTTGCTTTACGTAGCTATGTGAGCCTTTAAATGCATAGTGCTCACGTTCTTCCTTACTCGCCTTTTGAAGTCGTTCAATATTTTCGTAGCTCGTTTCTGCTTTATAATAAGACAATTTTAAATCGCGCAGTAAACGGTAATATGTCGTATGCTGGACATTATCCTCGCCGAGTTCCGGCAATACATTTGAAATGTAGTCATTGAACAAATCAGACGGCGAAATGAGCAAAATACTGCGTGCACTCATTGTTTGGCGGTATTCATACAGCAAATAAGCAATTCGCTGCATCGCAACAGAGGTTTTTCCGCTGCCAGGCGGTCCTAGTACGATTAAATTATCTTTGTTTGATGAACGAATGACGATGTTCTGGTCACTTTGAATCGTTGCGACAATCGATTTCATCTTTTCTTTTGCCGTATCCGACAGCAGGCTTTGCAGCACTTCATCGCCTACATAAATATCCGCGTCCAGTACTTGCAACAGCTCATCGTACTTCACTTTATACTGACGACGGCCTTGAATCGTAACCGGAATATATTCCCCGTCCGGAATTTGATAGCGCGCATTTCCGACTTTATTTTCATAAAAAAGGCTTGAGATTGGCGCACGCCAGTCATATATGAGCACATCATCCGTTTTTGGTTCGCGGAATGTTGATAAGCCAATATATAAATGTTCACGCTCGCCTTCTTCATTTTCAATTGATATTCGTCCAAAATACGGACTTTTATATAGTATTTGCATTTTGCTTAATTGTTCGCTGGCATTCAGATACTCCCGTTCGTGCAATTGCATCGTTTGCAGTATTTGCGAAAATTGGATGGCACTTTCCCCTGAAACATCGTTAAACTCCGAAGATGCTTGTGAGCGTTCCTCTACAATGTCGCCTTTTTGCTTTTTTAAATGATTGGACTGGACCTTTATTTGTTGTTTGAGAAGAGCACTAATTTCTTTTAAATGTGTCTCTTCCTGTTGCCATATCGTTTGTTCCATCTATCGGTTCGCCTCCAAATGCTCCGGAAGTAAAATCTTCACTTTGACATAAGTATTCATGGTACTTCAAAATGACGGTGGATTCAAATGAAACTATTTGCGCTCCCTTGTCATTACAAATTTTTACAATACCATTATAGCATCATCCTAACTTTAAATTATGGTGAATAAAGAAATATATTATACGCGAGTTTATATTCATGAATTTTTGAAGGGATATGATGCGTTTGCTGAAGGAAATAAAAAAGAAGCTTCCACATTTAATGGAGGCTTCCTAATGGTTATTGCATATCTACTGCTTGTTTTGATAATGTTTTTGTCATTTCGCAATATTGAACGAATACACGCGCCAGTTCGCGCAGGCGGTTGTGCACATCTTCATCGATAATTTTATTTTCTTTATCAAAGTGATCCGCGTGTGTGTATACATAGTTTGGCGTAACTAGGCAGCGGAAGTAATCAAGAATCGGACGCAATTGGTTTTCCAGTACTAAATGATGCTGGTATGTTCCGCCATTGCCGATAATAGCTGCCGGCTTGTAACGTAACGCTTTTGGTGGAATCATATCAAAGGCATTTTTCAGTACGCCCGGGATTGATGCCTGGAAAATCGGCGATGCGAAAATGTAGGCATCCGCTTCTTCAAACTTTTGAATCATTTTTTTCATATCATCATTTAGCGGACTGCCGTCTAAAATTTGATGCTGTAATTTTGAGAAGTATAAAATCTCTAATTCTAGCGAAGGGTTGAAAGCTTGAATATATTGTTGAACCTGTTCCAAAAGAACGCCGGTTTTACGACCAAAAATGGTTCCATCGACAAGTAATATTTTCATAAAAGTTCCTCCATGCAAATCATTGTACTCATATTGTATCAGAATAACTTTGCTTTTTAATAGGTAGTTGCTTAGTAAAGTACAATTTCAGTCTTTCGTCTTACATTGTTATATCGGGAAAGGAATTTGAATAATTTCCCAAAATATAAGATGAGGGTTGTTTCCCCTTATTTACCCCGCGTTTCATTTTTCCGACTGAACTCTTTATCCTCAATATCTACTGGCGGCAACGAGTCTTCTTTGTATTTATCCCAGTTAAAAGTCACTTCATCATCTGCTAAAGTTTCTTCCTTTTCAATATTGGGCATATGCATTTTCAGCAGCTCATCGGATAAGTAAATCGCCACTTTCTGCTTTTTTCCGTGTAGTGCGATTACTTTCATCGCCAATGCAATCTGCGTCGCCGGAATGGAATGGATTTTTTTCAGCGGTCCGACTAAAATCGGATTAAGCACCTTTAATATTTTATCGCCAATCGTTTCTCCAAGACGGAATTCCGGGCGATCCCCTGTAATAAGTGAGGGACGTACGATGGATAGTTGCGGGAAATCCATTTTAATGAGCTCTGCCTCCAATTTCCCCTTTACCTGACTATAGTAAGCAAGTGCCTTTTCATTTGCTCCCATTGCCGAAATGACAATAAAATGACCGACCCCGCGATTTTTTGCAATCGCTGCAATCGTTAGCGGATACTCGAAATCGACCTTTTCAAACTGCTGCTTTGAACCCGCTTTTTTCATCGTCGTTCCTAAACAGCAAAATACCTCATGAGCAAATTCAATATCCTTGTCGGCAATCTGATTAAATTCACACAGCTTTACAACTAATTTTGGGTGCGTAAAATCAAGCGGTCTTCTTGAAATGACATTGACTGCAACATACTCCTCACTCTCGCATAATAACTTCACAAGGGAAGAACCGACCAATCCTGTTGCACCGACGACCAACGCTGAACGCATCGTTTTCATATGTTTCCTCTTTTCTTTATTTTGATGTATGTATATGCAGAAAACTCTCTCATTCATAATTTCGGCAATTCCACCATATTTTATAGAGATAGTGGAAAGGATGGGATTTACGTGCAAAAAAGAAAAATTATATGGATTATCGAGCATTGTGAGATTAAAGGAACATATCCTTTTGAGCGTGCAGTAACTTTGGCAAATCTGTTGCAGGAAGAAGAGATCGTTCTCTTTGTGAAAACTGCAAATCAACAGCTTCTTGATAAATTGGCCCAAACCGGCTTAAATATTGTAAAGTTTGATCGTTTTATCGAACTTAAAAAGAAAATTCGTGAATTGGAGCCGCATTTAATTATCCATGAAGGTAAAGATACCCAAGTTGAACAAATTGAAATGATTAAACCGTTTTGCTCGACGATTGTTCATTTTGATGATTTTGGCATGGGTGCACAGCTTAGCGACTGTCATATTGTTGCGTTGTTTGGGGAATCCCATGAAGAGCCGCATACACATGAGCTAGCCGGCAGCTATGCGTTTGCCGTTCCGCCAAATTTAGAAAAAGTCGCACACCAAATCCTTGAAAAACCCGATAGCTCGATTAAAGATTCACTTCCGCATATTGTTGTCGCATTTGAAGATGGGGATAGCAACAACCTTACTTATCGTACTTTACGCCACTTAACACAGCTGCAAATCCCTTTAAAAATTTCAGTCGCGATTGACGATGACTATCATCATGACATCGATAGTCTAAAAATGATGGCGTTAAGCCGGAAAAATACCGTCATCGTTCAAAAACATGATGCCCTGCTCGAGTTGATGCCGCAAGCAGACTTGATTATTTGTAATGCCAACTATACGCCTTATAAAGTGGCGGCAGCCGGCATTCCTTGTATTACAACGGCTCAACAGGATAATGAACTGAATTATGCATTTACACGCGAGATGAACGGCTTTATCCATATCGGGTTAGGCCGGAAAATGAAGCAGTCCATTATTCAAAATGCCGTGATGGAGCTCTTGCTTCATGAGCAGCGCCGTGAACGGGCTGTCCGCAAGCAGCGCAGTCTAGAAATTTTGACAAACAATGAAATACTGAAAAACCTGTTGCTCGATTTAGCTTATGCACGTCATAATATGGCACATATTTAACTTAAAAAATCAGGCTTTCCCCATCACATAAATGTATGCATTATGTTACAATATGAAAAGATTAATTTCCGAAAATAAAGGAGTAATTAACGATGCAAACAAAGGACCAGCTTCAGCAGGAAATCGCCGAATTAAAGAATGATTACATCAATCTTCAAGGCGATATGGAAAAGCTAGAATCACTTGGCCATGCAGACTCAGTAAAACAAGCGCTCACACGCCTTGAAAATATGGAAGCACGGCTAGCAGAACTAAACAAACAGCTCGCAGCACTTTAATGTTGCGGGTTTTTTAATGGATAAAATTTTTTTTAAAGAAGAATCTAGTTGATTGGAGTGTAGGCGGAAACCGTGCGCCGAAACGAAAATCAACGCTGTTAGCAGAAAACACTAAAACACTCGGAGGATTATATATGGCAATATTAACTGTTGAAAATTTAGGTCATTCATTTGGTGACCGTACGTTATTTAAAGATGTTTCATTCCGTCTTGTTGAAGGCGATCATATCGGACTTGTTGGTGCAAACGGTGTTGGAAAATCGACATTGATGAGCATTATTACAGGGCAAGCAATTCACGATGAAGGAAAAGTCGAATGGCTTCCTGGCACACATTACGGTTATTTGGATCAGCATACGGTTTTAACTGCCGGCCGTTCAATGCGCGATGCATTACGTGACGCGTTTGCACCTTTATATAAGAAGGAAGAGCGTTTAAATGAAATTTCAGTGGAACTAGGCGAGCCTGATGCAGATTACGACAGCCTATTGGAAGAAATGTCGGAAATCCAGGATGCACTTGATGCTGGTGATTTCTATAGCCTGGACATGAAAATCGATGAGATCGCCCGCGGTTTAGGATTGGATGCGATTGGTCTGGAACGCGATGTTGCCGCATTATCTGGTGGTCAGCGTACAAAAGTATTACTTGCTAAACTTTTACTTGAAAAACCAAAAGTATTATTACTGGATGAGCCGACGAACTATCTTGATGAAGAACATGTTACTTGGCTGAAAAACTACTTGAAAAACTATCCGTATGCATTCCTGTTAATTTCACATGATACGGAATTTATGAACAATGTTGTCGATGTAATTTTACATTTAGAATTTACGAAAATGACGCGTTATACTGCGACATATGAGAAATTTATCGAGCTTGCAGAAATCAATAAGCGCCAGCATATTGATGCATATGAAAAACAGCAGGAATTTATTAAGCAGCAGGAAGATTTCATTGCCCGCAACAAAGCACGTTACTCAACAAGCGGCCGTGCAAAATCACGTGCAAAACAGCTGGACCGTATGGAGCGTATTGATCGCCCGGAAACTGCCGTGAAACCGGAGTTCAGCTTTAAAGAAGCGCGAACACCTGGCCGTTATATTGTGGAAGCAGAAAACTTGGTAATTGGCTATGATAAAGAAAAACCATTATTGCCGCCACTTACATTCCAAATCGAACGCGGTGAAAAAATCGCATTAGTCGGCATGAACGGTGTCGGGAAATCGACGTTACTGAAAACAATGTTAGGTAAAGTTCAGCCATTGGACGGTAAAGTGATTTTAGGTGACTATCTGGAGCCGTCATACTTCGAACAGGAAGTAAAAGCTGATAAAATCACACCGATCGATGATGTATGGAATGCCTTCCCTTCTATGGAACAAGCACAAGTTCGTGCAGCATTGGCACGTGCCGGTCTGAAAACGGACCATATTACTCGCCCACTGAATTCCCTTTCTGGTGGTGAGCAGGCAAAAGTACGTCTTTGCAAGCTGATGATGGATCAAACAAACTGGCTGATCTTTGACGAACCGACAAACCACTTGGACGTTGATGCGAAAGAAGAGCTTAAACGCGCCATGAAAGAATTCAAAGGTACAATCGTTCTAGTATCGCATGAACCTGAGTTCTATGAAGGTTTGGCAACAAAAGTTTGGAACGTGCAAGACTGGTTCACGACTCGTGAAACGAAGGAATTGAACGAATTTAAATAGTATTAATGAAGCAGCGCCTCTATTTTATGGAGTGTGCTGTTTTTTTGCGAGTATTTTTCTCGGGAGGATTATGGCAAATATTTGAAAAATACAATAATTTTTAGAATTATTTACCAATATAATAGCGACGTTGCAAGGACTTTACAGTATATATGACGAATATAGTAGATGTTCGAGTATTTATTAGAAAACATCCCTTACTTATTGGAACAGATACTGTTTTATTGGGTAATCGCAATATCTTCTGTATTTCAGAAAAACCTTTTTTCATAGCCGGTTCTATCTGGAATATTTCAGGAATATAATAAAAAGTCGCGGTCTTTTAAAGCACTTCCACTACATATTAGATTAATTTTCTGTACAAAACTAACCGCGCCCAGCAGTCCCCTCTCTCTTCTAGTTTATACTTTACAAAACTGTAATATTAAAATAGAAACTTTTTATAGTTTTATACGTATAATTTATTAGAAGAATGGGTAAACAGTTAAAGGGAAACATATAATAAACTTATTGCATTATAAATAGCTTACTGGTAAGATATTATTATAAGTAAATGTCTTACAACTAAGCTATCACCAAATTATTGATTATGGGAAAGCGAGGAAATTAATTATGACAGTAACAATCTATACACAATCGAGCTGTTCCTCATCACGAAAAGCATTGAAATGGCTAAATGAAAATAATATTACTTATACTGAAAAAAGAACAACTTCTCAATCTTTGACTTTAGCAGAGTTTAAACATATTTTAAGTATGACAGAAGATGGTACGGATGAAATTATTGCGACAAACTCCAATGATTTCAAAAACCTGGACATTGATATTGACCAGCTATCCATTCAAGAGCTGTACAACTTAATCCAGCAGCATCCTCGTATGTTGCGCAGCCCTATTTTACTTGATGAAAAACGCATTCAGATCGGCTATAACGAAATGGACATTCGTCGTTTCATCCCTCGTAAAGTGCGTGCATTTGAATTAAATGCCCTTCAGAAATTAGCCGTAGAATAGTGATAACATTTGGAGTTGACACTGATGAATGAGCATAAACGCGAGCAGTTAACCGAACTTTTTGAAAAAATGACATCGTTGGAACGCAAAATTGCTAATCAATGGAACAGTCAAAATCAGTTAGGCTTCTCAAAATCACATATTTTAATTTTGGCTTACTTGCACACAGATGGTCCAAAGCGCCCTTCTGCCATTGCAGAAAAGCTGAAAGTGACAACAGGTGGCGTGACCGTTTTGACGACGAAGCTCATTAAGGCGGGGCTCATTGAAAAAACACAAAATGAAACGGATCGCCGCGCTTCGCAAATTCATATTACCGAAGCAGGAATCGAAGTGCTCGAACGCTCTCGTCAGCAAGTAGACAATCTTTTCGAAAACCTGTTCGGCATGTTAACAGAAGATGAAATTAAGACTTTAACGGCAATCTTTGATAAATGTACGAAGTTATAAACACATGAGCAGCCGTATGCTCATGTGTTTTTTGTATGGCTCCTCTTATTCCCCGATTTTGAATCGCCCCTTACTTTGAAAAGTATCAGAAGGTCATCGTGTTTCGTTTTTTAGTCACTTTTCTGCGGATATTAGTCAAACTCTCTTGGTTATTAGTCAAACTCTATTAGATTTTAGCCATTTCTCCCCTAATATTAGTCAACCACAATAAGATATCAGCCACTTTCCATTCACACAAAAAAAGCTACGGCAACTTTCTGCCATAGCTTTCGTCCTAACTATTACTAAGCCAATACTGTTTCTGCGACACCATTGTCGGATAACAAAATTTCTTTTAAACGTGCTTTTGCGCGGAACAGGCGAGATTTCACGGTACCGATTGATACTTTCATCAGCTCGGAAATTTCGGCTAATGAGAATTGATCCACATAGAAATACCATAATGTTTTTTGGTAAATGCTATCAAGCTGACCCATTTTCTCTTGCACAATTTTTGTAATTTCTGTTTTTTCCACAAGTTCTTCTGTCGTAAAATCATTGTTGGGAACCAAATCTAAAATCGGTACGTCTAATTGTTCAGGTTGATTCATCATGTATTTACTCCGACGTACATTTTTGCGATAACGGTCGCGGAATGTATTCATCGTAATTGTTGTAAGCCATGCTTTTACATGGTCTACTTTTGAAACTGATTCTTCATAGCGTACAACTTTTACCCAAACTTCCTGCATTAAATCTTCTGCTTCGTTTTGATTGCGTGTAAGCTTTAAGCAAAGATGGTAAATGTAGCGGTTGTATTCATCATAAATAGTCGTTAATAATTCATTCATTTGAAAGTCCTCCGATAGATTTTATATGAAGAGCGCCTCGGCATAATTACATCGTATGTGTATGTTAAATTTCCTTATGACCTTATTGTGCCAAATTAAACTATTACACTCTATCGGATTGGCTTTCAATTACCTTACAATGCTGTAAGATTGATTGTAATCATTTGAATGAACTAAATGTTTCTGCATTACCTACCCTACTATCCCTCCCCCTACAACGTTTCCATTACATAAGTAAGCAACTCTTGTAACCTTTTAAAATCCTTATCAAAACTCGGCTGAATTGTGCTGATTTGAGCGATGTTGCATTCCTTTAAATAAGTGCTGTCACCATGCAGCAAAAAGCCGTTTAATGCGCATATTGTTAGTATTTCGGCCATTTTCGGGTGTGCCCATGTTGCAATCATCGGATAAGTTGCTGTTACATTAAGTGCTGAATTTTTTATTGTTGCCATCCGCTTTTCCAACACGTCAAAGCGCTCCGGATACAACTTTAGTGCATCTTTGACAGCCTCGACAAAATAATGCGGCAATGTAAATGGAATTTGCTTCTCAATATAATACGGCAAATTCATATATAACGGCGCATCACTCGAAACCGGCCGTTCCTTACAAAAGATGAAAGCAAGTCCTGCCACCGTACCGAGCGACTTTCCGCTGACCGCTGTTGCATAATGAAGCCCCTGCATCGAAAATGGTACGGAACCAAACGAACTAATACAGTCCGCACATAGCTTAATATTATATTTGTCCGCCAGCTCTCCTAACTCCTCGAGCGGATTCAATGTACTGTTCGACGTTTCGCCATGAACAAATACAATGTAACGATAACTGCCTTTTTGGAAGTACGTTTCAATTTGCGCAATATCGAATGGACTTCCCCATCCAACATCAATCTTTTCAATATGTAGTCCCCATTGTTTTGCCTGGTTATAAAGACGATCGCCGAATTCTCCGTTCACTAATACTAGTCCGGCTTCATCGGGAAATTCACTTTTCAACTGACCAAGCATCGCATCATTAGCAAGTGTTCCTGTACCGACAAGCGGTATGACGAAATTTGCCTTTGCAAGCTTACATAACTCACCTTTCACCTGCTCAAGCTCTTGCTGAAATTTTACGGAGCGGTGGGAATTCGTTGATGGGATGATCGGCTTTTCCAATGCAACCGGTCCCGGGAAAAACACCATATTCTGTTCACGCAGACGCTCCCGGAAAACTGTACTGTCCTGCCGTGTTAAAACCATCGGCAAATAACGAGCTTCCTCTGTCCCTACAGCTGAAGCGAATTGCCTGAACCCCATTTGTGTATACATTTTCTCTTCACGTACCGTACCGGAAATGACACATGCCGTATATCCCGCATCGTAAAAATAGCGGTAGATCGCTGTTGCAAGCTTCGTAAAAACACGTCCGTTCCGGTGATTCTTTTTTACCGCGAGCAGCCTGATTTCGCATAAATATTCGCAAACTTCTGGGTCCAAATGGTTTTCAACATCCCCGATTTTACGGTCAATTGAAAATGGCCTAGTATCGCGGAATGCGACCATACCGACCATTTCCGTATTTTTATAAACAATTACATACACATTTTCATCATGAAATTTATCGATGAGTCGCCGCGATGGATTGTGCTCATGCTGGGGAATTTCCTCCACAAATGTTGCATAGTTTAATGCTGCAATTGCATCAAATTCTTCATCTGTTGCTGCAATCTTACTCCAGTACATTCGGTTTCACCCTTTCTACAATGCTATGACGCTGTTTCCAAATCACGAGAATAAGTGCAATCGTTACGATAAACCCTGCATCCATATATACGCTCGCGACTAGTCCGTACATGATGAATCCGCCTGTCATACTAAGTGTTGCACTTTTTGTGATGAGCAGACTCAATAAAAAGCCGGCTAAAAATACCAATAGGAGTAACGGAGAAAAAGCGACCATTGCTCCGATTACTGTTGCGACTCCTTTTCCGCCTTTTCCGTGATTCCAAAACGGGTACAGATGGCCAAGCACTACAGCGATGACGGCAAGCGCAATCATCTGTTCAGGAAGCTCAAGCATACGCCCTGCTACTACTACAATCAGCCCTTTTAGTCCATCCCCCACTGCCACGAGGATAAAAGCCCACTTACCTAATGTACGTCCGGCATTTCGTGCCCCAAGATTGCCGCTATTTGCATATTGCAGATCAATCCCTTTTATTTTCCCTATAACGACTGCAAAAAGGATTGTACCGAATAAATAACTTAGCAATAGATAGAACATCCTGATCACCCTTTTGGATTTATTATGTTTATCGTAGCGCAATTGAGCAGAAGTTGCATCGATTGCTTTCCAAATTTATCTAAAAATATATTACATTCCTGCTTGACTTTTTAGTTAGTTACTCATATAGTTAACCATATAACAGAAACGGAGAGGAGGAAAACAATGCGATTAACATTCGATGATACGAAGCCCATTTTCCAACAGATTGCAGAAATGATTGAGGATGATATTGTAAATGGTGTTTTAAAAGATGGTGATCAAATTCCTTCAACGAATCAGCTCGTTGCCCATTATAAAATAAATCCCGCCACGATTTTAAAAGGCTTTAACCAGCTGGTCGATTCAGGGATTGTCTATAAAAGACGTGGCGTCGGGATGTTTGTCGCGGACGGCGCATTTGAAATGCTGCGAAACCGACGCATTTCCCAATTTCAACAGCAATATATTGAACCGCTAATCGCCGAGGCAAAAAAACTTGGCATGACGAAAGAGGAAATTCAGAAAATGTTCGATTCATACGAAAGGTAGGGTTCAAATATGTACAACGTCATTCAATTTGAAGATGTCTCTCTTCAATTAAAAAATAAACAAATATTAAAAAATGTTTCTCTTACATTAGAAACAAATAAAATATACGGGCTGCTCGGTCGTAATGGAGCCGGAAAAACTTCCATGCTCTCACTGCTCGCGAGCTTTGTGCAGGCAACTTCCGGACGTGTAGCAATTGACGGGGTTTCTGTTTTTGAAAATGAAGATTTAATGGAAAATATTATTTTTATCCGGGATATAAAGCTCGACGAGTCGGAAAAAGTATGGAAATACATTAAACAAACAGCAGCATTCCGTCCGAATTTTGATGAAGACTATGCAAAAGAGCTGATGCAACGGTTCCGACTCCCTGAAGATGTAGCGGTCTCTTCCCTATCGCGCGGGATGATGTCTGCCATGCATGTCGTCATCGGTTTAGCAAGCCGATGTGCAATTACGATTTTTGATGAAGCCTATTTAGGAATGGACGCACCTGCACGCGTAAAATTTTATGAAGAAGTATTAAATGATTATATGGAGCATCCGCGAACAATCATCTTATCGACACATTTAATTTCGGAAATGGAATCGATGTTTGAGGGAGTTATTATTATCGACCAAGGTGAAATTATCATTCACGAAGATCTGGATACATTCACATCACGAGGAGTTACGGTGACAGGTCCGATTGAAGAGGTCGATGCATTTACAATCGGGAAGACCGTTTTAAAAGAGCAAGTTCTTGGGAGCACGAAGCAGGCGATGGTTTATGGACAGCTTTCGGAAGAAGAAAAACAACGTGCGAATGGATTACAAATTGCACAGATTACATTACAAGAGCTATTTATCCATTTGACGGAGGAGGAATCTTAATATGAGAACGAAAAAATCATTTGTCGTCGGCTCTGCCATGTTTCAAGTAATCGGCAGCTGGACACTTTGGTTTATGGGGATTGTTTTAGCCATCTATATTGGAAGTCTTATTTTCTCTAATTTCTCTGGGAACAGCTTTGAGATGAGTGTCCCTACTTTTATGGACGAAGGTTCTGAAACTTCGATTGCCGCCCTGCTCGGTAATTCCGCGCGCATCTTTTTCCTAGTATGTGGGATTTTATCGATGGGGCCATTTCTTCAATATTTCGTATCGATGGGCATTACAAGGAAAGCTTACTTTAAAGGAAATGTCATCGGTATTTTCCTGCTGGCTGCCTCATTTACAATGTTAACAGCCATTTTATACGAGATTGAAGACTTCATCTTTGGCAACTTCACTAATGGCTTTGAACAAATGACATTATACTTTGTGAAACTGGCTTTGGATATTGTCGTATTTTATTTAGTCGGCTGGTTTATTGCTGCAGGGTTTCATCGAATGAACCTTTACAGGGGTGTGAGTTTCATTTTAATTTCACTTTTTGTGATTTTCATTCATTCGGGGTTATGGGGTGAAGAGCTACCATTAGCAATTTTCAGCATGATCAGCATCGAAAACTACTCCACTTTTCTAATCGTATTGCTCAACGTCCTATTAATCGGCGCTTTAGTTTATACGATTCGTCAGTTAACGAAAAACATGACAGTAAAAGCATAACTTCATACCTGTAGTGAGGCATTCGATAAAGTGTGCTTGCTACAGGTATTTTTTATATTCTTTGATGAGAGCGCACTTCCCTCTTTTTTCCGGAAATCATTTATACTAACTATGATCTATTCAAAATTGTTAGGAGTCTATATGAAAAATTTCGGAGGTTTTATCGGCTTTATCTTTATCGGTTTATTATTTATAGCGATTATCGGCGTCGCGATTTCCGTGGAAGTAGGCATTTTACTGCTTGTCGGAATTGAATTTGAAGGCTGGGGCAACTTAATTTGGTTCATCCTAGTCTACGGAATTATTGAATTTGGGCTTGTCATGGTATCCGATGTTCTGATTGAATTAAAAACAACACAGCATCACCGGTTCCATAAATACTTTGCGCACTTACTCATCTCGTTCACGCTTTTAATGACAATTTCCCTCATGATGGAATCCATCTACTTGCCTTTATATGGCGGAATTGTCTTTGCAATCGCAACGGCGACAATGTATTGGGTATTTGATACAGGCTCAAAAAAAGGAAAGTTGGGAAGCTGATTTCCACTCGTTCTATGCTATAATTATTTCCATAACCGAAATATCGAAATAAAGGGAGGCACTCAACCATATGAGTCATTTAGAAAAATTAGATGCGTACTTCACAGAAAACCGTGAACGTCATTTAGCGGAGTTAAACGAATTTTTACGCATTCCCAGTATCTCCGCTTTATCTGAACATAAGGCAGATATGCTGTCTGCTGCAAACTGGCTGGCAGACCACTTAAAATCATTGAACATCGAAAACGTTTCAGTAGATGAAACGGACGGTCATCCGGTCGTTTACGGGGAATGGCTTCATGCTGAAGACAAACCGACAATCCTGTTCTACGGTCATTACGATGTACAACCAGTGGATCCTCTAAACTTATGGGAGACACCTCCTTTCGAACCGGCCATCCGCGACAATAAACTGTTTGCACGTGGTTCTTCGGACGATAAAGGACAAGTGTTCATGCATTTAAAAATGGTTGAAGCGTTATTCGCAACGGAAGGTACATTACCGGTTAACGTGAAATTCATTTATGAAGGTGAAGAGGAAATCGGCAGTCCGTCTCTTCCAAAGTATACAGAAGACAATAAAGAGAAATTAGCGGCAGACTTGATCGTCATTTCCGATACGGGACTATACGCTAAAGGAAAACCGGCAGTATGCTACGGTTTACGCGGGTTAACAGGTGTGCAGATTGATGTGCGCGGTGCAAAAGGTGACCTGCACTCCGGCCTTTATGGCGGCGGTGTTCAAAATGCGATCCATGCACTTGCAGAAATTTTAGCTTCTTTCCGTGACGAGCATGGGACAATTCAAGTGGAAGGCTTCTATGATTCAGTGCGTCCCCTATCTGAAGAAGAGCGTCAAGCCTACCGCGATCTAAACTTTGATGAAGATGCATTAAAAGAAGAAGTCGGTGTAAAAGAATTATTCGGTGAAGCCGGCTATTCTTATTTGGAGCAAACATGGGCACGACCAACATTGGAAGTGAACGGCGTATTCGGCGGCTTCTCTGGTGAAGGCATTAAAACAGTATTACCTGCTGAAGCGGGTGCAAAAATTACATGCCGCTTAGTACCGGACCAAGACCCTGAGGAAATTGTCGCTTTACTGAAAGCACATATCGAGAAGCATAAACCAGCAGGTGTCGAAGTAGCGATTTCTGAGTTCGATAAAGGTAAACCTTATTTAACACCGTTTGACCACCCGGCAATTCAGGCGGCAGGTCGTTCATACGAAAAAGTGTATGAAGTACCGACAGCTTATACACGCGGTGGCGGATCAATCCCGATTGTTGCGGCATTCGATGAAATTTTAGGCTTGCCTGTTGTGCTGATGGGCTTCGGTCTTTCAAGCGAAAACTTCCATGCCCCGAACGAACATTTCCACCTGGAAAACTTCGACCAAGGTCTACGCGTACTTGGCGATTACATGCATGAAGTGGCAACAATCAAGTTATAAAAATAAAAGTGCTAAAGCGCCCGTCCAACTCCGACCTAATGTAGCGAGGAGTTGGCGCTTTAGCCTAGCCGTGACATAACAAAAAAGACTCCAATGCCCACTACAGCATTGGAGTCTTTTGTAATCCGTACGTGACCATATAAAAAAATAGGGGGGTTTTATATGTTGTCGAAGTCATGTACGAGATTTATGAGTAACATAGCATATCAATGAGTGAGCAAGCCTGCCTACCATGCAACCTGCTCCACTTGATAAATCAATGATAGCATGTATCCTACCATCAAAAAATACGAGGGATTCCATTGTCATATTATGCTCACATTTTCTGTTCACAATTTCTCAACAAGCGGACATAAAATGATAATATTTTGATATATTTTAGTTGATTTTTGATTAGATTTTATTTTTTATAAGATAAAACTATTTCATATACGCATTTATTACCAAATAAGGAAAGCATCCACTACAAACAAAAACTCATCCATTCCTTTTATAGAATATGGATGAGTTTTAGATTATACAACTTCAAAGCACATTTAAAATCATGCCAACTGTTGCATAAATAAAGACTGTTCCAAATACAGCCATCATATGGAAAAGCGAGTAGCCGAACATAATATTCGCCCATTTCTTCTCGCCCTGCTTTTTGGACGCTGCTATACTCATGCAGAGCCAAATGACACCAAGGACAAGAGAAACGATTGTTAACCCCAAGCTAAGCGGTAAAAATAAAAAGCTCGATAAACTTAGCAGCACGAGATAAATATTTGACTGAATATATGTGCGCTGCTCCCCTTTTGCTACAGGGAGCATCGGGATATTAGCCGCGGCGTAATCTTCTTTTTTACGAATGGCGATGGCATAAAAGTGCGGCATTTGCCAAATAACCATAATTAGAAACAATGCCCATGCGGCCGGATGCCAAAGATCCGGAGCGACGGCTGCCCACCCAATAAGTGGTGGCATCGCGCCTGAAATACTGCCAACTTCTGTATTCCAGATCGTACGGCGTTTTGTCCACATTGTGTAAGGGACAACATAGAAAAATACACCTAAAAACCCTAACAAAGCAGCTAACGGTGATGCTAAATAGAGCGCCGTACATCCTAGTATTAATAAAATCGTCGCAACGATCAGCACTAACTTTGCAGATAGTTCTCCAGTAACGGTTGGACGTGATTTAGTACGGGGCATAATTTGATCGATATCCCGGTCATATACGTTGTTATATGCACCTGCAGCAGCTATGACGGCCGCAGAACCAATAATTGCATAAATAATAGCGGGAATATGTTCAATAAAATTTAATTCATACGTATACAGGGCGAGCATTAATGCCGCGATCATCGGAATTAAGTTTGATTTAATAATGCCGGTCTTCACAGCTTGCGCCCACAACTGACGATTCGATTGCGTTTGCATGTTCTTAATCCTACTTCCTCAATTAATCACTTTCTCTAGTATACCCTATAAGGGACACAAAGGGTTAGCATCCAGGCTTTTTTTCTCATCTTCCACTTAAAATGTCGTGATAATGCTGTCACAATTAATCGATTGGATACTCGGCACACACGTAACGCATCGGCATCGGATTTATTGTTGTACAGGTTCTCCCCGATCCCGGTAAATCCATTTAATAATAGGCAGTACACACAGGAAAATAAACAGCAGACGAAACAGCTGGAAAACCGTTACAACAGAAATATCTGCCTTTACTGCAGCGGCCAACAGCCCCATTTGATCAAGTCCTCCTGGTGCTGTACTTAAAAAGCTTGTCGCAAAACTCAAATCCAAAAAACGAGCGATGAGCAAGCTTGTGCCGTATGTAAGAATAATCATTGCAACGGTACTGATCACCCCGCCGATTAAAACTTTCAATGGAAGACGCAATGTTTCCGGTTTTAATAACAGTCCGATATAAGCACCGATTAAAATTTGCGCAATATGAAGAACATCACTCGGCATTGTCGGCGCTTCAATTTCAAAGAATTTTAATCCGATGACAATAATGATTGGTGTTAAAAAGTGCGCGACAGGCAACTTTAGCTTTCTGCCAAGCGGTACAGCAACAGCAGCGAGCAAAATAACCAGAACTACTTGCCAAACGTCCCATGTCAATGGAATACTCACTCCCCCTACAACGTGACCTGAAACTAAAAACGGAATAAGCATCACGACCCCCAACACACGGACGATATGAAAATACGTGACCGCTGTTAGATGGACATCCCCTTCTTCTTCCGCAAACAATACAAGCTGAGACAATCCGCCCGGAACATTGGCAGCTACGGCGGTTTTAAATGTAAGCCCCGTTGACCTGGCAATGACCCATGCAATACCTAGACAAAACGCAAATAACAGAACATTGACGATAACCATAAAGAACAGCAATGATTTGAAATCGGAAAATAGCGAGAAATCAAATTGCTGGCCAATCGCGACACCGACGATTACAATTCCGGTATTGCGTAAAACTGCCGGCCATCTCAGTCGATCTTTTATAAAAAATTGTGCAATTAATACCGAAAAAATCGGACCGATCAGCCATGGGATCGGCAATGAAAGCGCGGAAAATAGAAGTGCTCCAATGAGTGCTATTACGAATACAAGAAGCATAAATCCTCCCCTTTTCTATTGATGAATACATTTATTTTAACTTAAATTATTTCGCAAAGCGAATAACCAAAATACCTCCTAAGGGTGACAATAAAAAGTAGATACTAGAAAATATTTGCAGATTAATTCATTTTGAACTACTAAATTGTTCTGAAATAAATAGATTACACAAAAAATATTTATAATGTTTTATGTATACTTATACAATTGTTTTCAACTGTTAATTTTGTTATATAATAACCACTCACTATAATAATATAAGGTTTAATCGCCTGTTCTTTTCATTCCATTACACCACCACCACTTCTGTATCAGTACATAAATATTGCCTTAAAAATGTTATTCACATGCAATTCTTTTTACAAATATAACAACACGAGTAAGTATGTAAGCATTTTCATTTGCGATTTTTTATACATAGATGCATAATAGGTTCATAAAGTTGTCGCAACTTTAATAACATAATAGAGGTGTTAATAGATGATCTATGCAAACCCTAATACTGCTGGTGCAGTAGTTAACTTTAAAGAAAAATATGAGAACTTTATCGGTGGCGAATGGGTTGCTCCTGTTAAAGGGCAATACCTAGATGTAAAATCACCTGTAACTGGTAAAGTATTTACAACAGTTGCACGTTCAACTGAAGAAGATATTGAATTAGCATTAGACGCAGCACATGCAGCTAAAGGTGCCTGGGCACAAACTTCTGTTGCATACCGCGCGAATATTTTAAATAAAATTGCAGACCGCATTGAAGAAAATCTGGAAAAAATCGCTGTTGCCGAAACTTGGGACAACGGTAAAGCAGTACGTGAAACATTAAATGCCGATATTCCATTAGTAGTGGATCACTTCCGTTACTTTGCTGGTGCAATTCGTGCACAACAAGGCGGAATTTCTGAAATCGACAACGATACAGTAGCATACCACTTCCATGAGCCAATCGGGGTGGTTGGTCAAATTATTCCTTGGAACTTCCCATTATTAATGGCTTCTTGGAAAATTGCTCCGGCATTAGCGGCTGGTAACGTAATCGTGATGAAGCCTGCTGAACAAACACCAGCTTCAATCATGGTATTAATCGAATTAATTCAAGACTTATTACCAAAAGGCGTATTCAACGTTGTTAATGGTTTAGGTATTGAAGTTGGTAAACCACTTGCTACGAATCCACGTATCAACAAAGTGGCGTTCACTGGTTCTACTGGTGTAGGTCGTTTAATTATGCAATATGCTACAGAGAATATTATCCCTGTAACATTAGAGCTTGGCGGTAAATCACCAAACGTCTTCTTCCCGGACGTAATGGATCATGACGATGAGTATTTAGATAAAGCTATTGAAGGTTTAGTAATGTTCGCATTAAACTCAGGCGAAATTTGTACTTGTCCTTCACGTGCATTAGTTCACGAATCTATCTATGACAAATTTATGGAACGTGTATTAGAACGTGTTAAAGCAATCAAAATCGGTAACCCATTAGATACAGAAGTAATGATGGGTGCTCAAGCTTCAAATGAACAATTACAAAAAATCTTATCTTACATCGAAATCGGTAAAGAAGAAGGCGCTGAGCTACTTATCGGCGGCTACCAAAACCAATTAGATGCTGACCAAGAAGGCGGCTACTATGTGGCACCAACAGTATTCAAAGGTCACAACAAAATGCGTATCTTCCAAGAAGAGATCTTTGGTCCAGTTCTTTCTGTAACAACATTCTCTACTTTCGAAGAAGCTATGGAAATCGCTAACGACACTGAATTCGGTTTAGGTGCTGGTGTATGGTCTCGTAACATGGATACAGCTTACCGCGCTGTTCGTGGCATCCAAGCTGGTCGTGTTTGGACAAACACTTACCACCAATACCCTGCACACGCTGCATTCGGCGGATATAAAAAATCAGGTATCGGTCGCGAAAACCACTTAATGATGTTAGATCACTACCAACAAACAAAATGTATGTTAGTAAGCTACAACAAAAACGCTCAAGGTTTCTTCTAAGCCGAAGCGAACGATTAGAGGATGTGCTTTTATAGTGCATCCTCTTTTTTATAGGGAGGATGTTTATGGAAAAGCTAATCGCAACCGAAAAAGCGATAGAGGTTATTGAGCTGTTGAAGGTGAAGCATGGGAACTTAGTTTTTGAACAGTCTTCGGGATGCTGTGATGGTACGGTGCCGATGTGTTTTCAGGCGGACGGGCACTATATTAGCAGCCAGCTAGTTCTCATCGGGGAAATTGCGGGTGTTCCGTATTATATTGATAAGCATCAAGCGGAGTATTTAAAGCATATGCAAGTTCTTGTTGATGTAATGGAAGGTCGCGGTGCTTCATTTTCATTGGAGAGCGCTGAAGGCTATGCTTTTTTAATGAAGTCAAAGGTAATGAAATAATTACAAAATGCCATCCAGCTAGCATATTAAGCAACTACTTGTACGAAAACAATGTTTGTCAACATCAGGTTCAGCAGCGAAATTTGGGTTCAAAACCCATCTTGGGCCCACTCGCTACTGCGCTTCAGGATTCGGGTTTGCCCCGCGTTCAGTAAATTATGAATGATAAAAAGGAAACATCGAGTGTGCTGCTGGTGTTTCCTTTTTATCATTCATTTTTTTCCACACGATAGCGCAGTAACGTTTTTAATCGATCCCCTGCTACTTTCCGTGGGTCTGATAAATAAATTTCACGGTGCACCAATGTTTTAATGTGCAGATTATTGTTTTCAATAAATTCCCGCATGACCGAAAACGTCTCACTTTCTGTAGCAAATGGCCCGATATGCAGCATTTGAACTGATAAACCATCCGCTATCTCGTCAAAGTAAATTTCGGACAACAGCTCATTTCGCTTTTTATTCCGCGCTACTTCCATCGCTTTTTTGAACATGGCTTCATCCACAAATTCCGGCTGGCGAATCATAATCGTATACATAAGATCATCTAGGTGGAGCTCTTTGGAATCATAATTCTTTTTATCCCACAGCCCTTCAAGCGGATAAACCGTGTACTCAAAATAATCATCCGGCGCGAATCCATTTTTATGACTCATGCGAATCGTATACGCCAAACTGTACAGTGCCTCCACGCGTTTTTTAAAGTCTTCTCCATTTGGATTACCTTCACCTTTGATACAGATATACTTCTGTCGGGGCACGTCCAGTAATACCGGCTTGGCTTTTGTACCGTACAGCTCTTTTTCGTGCTTTTTATATTCATGCTTCATTTCATCCACCCCTTTACTTAAAGATACACGCTTTATAATGTTGGCCGCAATGTTCTTAGAGGGATTGTTCTTATATAAAACAAACAAAATTAATGAAACAAAATATAAGTGTGGTGTTATAGTGCTAAGACACTCAACCGCTTTATCACAGCTACTGATTCATACTATTTAGTTTCTTCTCACAAAAAAGCCTCACAACAATAATGAGTGCACATACAATGCTTACACAAACTAAAAAAGCCCCAGCTTGTACATAACTTGATTTATCTAAAATAAACCCAAAAAGCGGTGGGATAATAAAAACACCAACGGACGCAAATGTCACACTATATCCACTCGCCGAACCACTTAAGGTTTTCGACACGCTTTCCACAGCCAGGTTCATCCAAACACCATTAAATCCTGATAGCGAAAATCCAATAGTAGCAATGACTGCTAACAACAGCAGATGATGTTGCACAATATGTAAAGCATATAAAGCAGGTGGCAGCCAAATTGCAATTATTAATAGCGCGATCCAGCGGTTGCTGTTTAAAAACTTGTCGCTAATTACTCCCCACATTACACGACCAAGTGCTCCGAAAAGTTCGGAACAAGCAAGTGCCCATCCGGCTAAATAAATCGCCCATTGTTTTACCTCGATTAAATATAATAGTAGATACGTATTAAACGTTACTTGTATGCCCATTAAAATGAGCGCTACTAAAGTAGTAAAAAATAATGGCCCAGAACTAATTATTTTTTTTAGCTGTGAAATCAATGACGTTTCCATCGCACTATGTGAACGGAAATTCTCCTCATAGGGCCTCAAGATAAAATAAACAACTAAACCAATTATCATTAAAAAAAGGGATGCCATCGCAATGGTATGCCGCCATCCAAAATCTTCGGCAATGGCGATTAGTAGTATACTTGCTAAAGCAGAGCCAAGCGTAATTGACATTTGCTTTAAGCCCATTGGCAACGCTATTTTTTCGATAGGATAAAGTTGAACAAGCATTTTATTCGTTACCGGATGCATCCCGCCATAACCAATACCTGCTAACATAATAAAAAATAGCGTGATAAAATAATTGCCTTCAATTGTTGCAAGCAACAAAAAACCGCTACCGACAATTAACATCAGCATTAACAAAAGTCGATGGGTCGCGACTTTATCGGCGATAAATCCCATCGGCAATGTTGCGATAAATTGTCCCACAAATAAGGCAGTTGGTAGAAAGCCAATTTGAAAATTAGAAAGCGCAAAACTTTCTCCAATATACGCAGCAAACGGATTTAAGCTACGGCCTACAAATGCGGTAAATAGCTGAGAAATAACGATGAGTAAAACGAACCACCTTAACTGTTTCATATTAAAATCCTAGGAATCTTGGAATAAACAACACTAAATCGGGAATGTACGTAATAATGAATAGTACAACGACCGATACGATAATAAATGGGAAAACAGCTTTTACTAGCCGTTCAAACTTAATATCAGCCATAGATGATACGATAAAGAGCCCCGTACCTACTGGTGGTGTTAACAAACCTAATGTTAAGTTTATACAAATTATAACTCCAAAATGTATCGGATCAATTTCAAGCGCGTGTACAAGTGGCATTAATACTGGTACTAAAATAACAAGTGCAGCAATACCATCGATTAACATCCCGACAATTAATAATAAAACATTAACTAATAGTAGGAACACCCATGGGCTCTCTGTGAAGCTCAAAATTAAATCGGCCATTAATTGAGGAATCTGCTCAAATGCTATCATCCAACCAAATATGTTGGCCATTATAATTAAAAATGTTACCGTCGCAGTATTTGTTACTGTGTTGACAAGCATTTTTGGAAACTTTTTAATATCTAGCTCTCGGTAAACAAATAACCCGATGATAATCGCTAAAAAGCACGCAACTGCCGCTGATTCTGTCGCTGTAAAAATACCGCGTAAAATACCCACCACCACTATTAAGGGAATCAATAACGCCGGTAACGTCTTAAGTATCCCCTGAAAAATCTCCTTAAAAGAACTGCGCTCACTTTTAGGGAAATTATGTTTGTAACCCATATATGCGATCATTCCCATAAAGGCCAATCCATACAAAATTCCTGGTAAGATTCCTGCCATGAACATCGCGCCAATCGAAGTACTCGACAATGTTCCATAAATAATAAAAATCATACTCGGTGGAATAATGGGCGCAATAATTGATGAAGCAAGCGTAATTGCTCCTGCAAATTCCCGCTTATACCCCTCTTTTTCCATTTGTGGCACCATAACTTTACTCATCATCGCAGCTTGAGCGTTGGCAGAGCCCAAAATAGAAGCTAAAAACATATTCGCCACGACTGTTACATACGCCAATCCACCACGAAAATGTCCTAAAATCAGCTTTGCAAAATTAACTAGCCGTGTTGTAATACCACCTTCATTCATAATTTCACCCATTAACATGAACAATGGAATTGCTAATAAACCAAAATTTTCGAGCCCCGAAAACATACGTAGCGGTGTCGACTCAAGCAGTAAAGCTTGCCCATTAATCAAAAAGTAAACAACTGTCGTTATCCCCAAAACTAAAGAAATCGGAATACCTAAAATTAATAAAATGACAAATACTGCGATTGTAATAAATGTCATACTAACTCATCTCCAATCTCTTTTTCTTTTGGTTTTTCTTCATTTTTAAATAGACGAACTAGACGCGCGATAATGTGGATTGTCGCAAATAAAATGCCCGTCGGTACCGCACTATACGGAATCCACATTGGCATGCCAAGCGATGTAGATTTTTGGAGCATTGTTGAAGGTAGCATAAGCCACTTTACAGAATATACGAAAATAATGATTAAAAAGACTAACATAATCACATCTTGGACAATCTTTAAAATTCGTTGCTTATTCTCTGATAAAGCATCGAGTAAAAAAGTAACTGCGGCTTGTGTACCATACTTCAAGCCCCAGCTACCTCCTATGAATGAAAACCAAATGAATAAGTAAATCGAAACTTCTGTTGCCCAAGGGAGTGGATCCGATAATACGTAGCGGAAAAATACAGCTGTTACCATGACAATCGTTAAAACTGCCATTGAAACACCCATAATCACTTCCTCTACTCTTGTAATAAAATTGCTGAGCTTCGTCATCCTACACCCTCCAAATCCCTGTTCGAATACTATATTTAATTAACGGTTTTCTTCAATAAATTGCTTAATTAATTCTGATTGGCCTCCATATTCGCTATCGAATGCTTCAATTTGCTCCTTAAATACGGTAGCATCTAAGTCATATACTTCCATACCTTGTCCTTCCAGTTCTTTGCGGAAGTCCTCTTCCTGACCAGCACGCGTTGTTACTGCATATTCACTCGCTACTTTCCAGGCCTGTGTAACTGCATCTTGTGCATCTTGTGAAAGTTCATTAAATTTTTTCTCATTTGTTAAAATTGTTGAAGGCCATACCATGTGATTCGTTACTGCCACATATTTTGCAATTTCAGCATATTTATTTGTAATCGTTGCGTCTAAATCCATATCCATGCCATCAATTACACCCGTTTGTAAAGCTGAATAAACTTCCGTTAATGATAACGATTCTGGCGCTGCTCCTGCATTACGATAAAATGATTGTAGCGCTGGACTTGGTGTTACTCGTAATTTTAAGCCGTTTAAATCATCCGTTGAGTTAATTTTAGCGTCCTTCGTTACGATCGTACGTTGACCAGCGAATAAATATGTTAAGCCTTTAAGTCCTGTACCTTCTACTTTCTTCAACACTTGCTGACCTAAGTCTGATTGCGCTGCTGTATTCGCTTCTTCTAATGTTTCGAACAAATATGGTGCAAACCATGCTGCCATTTCTGGTGTACGAGAAGTTAAATATGCCGCTGTAATCATCGCCATATCAACTGATCCAGCTTCCACCTGCTGAACCATATCTGCCTCAGAACCTAACTGACTTGCCGGGTAAATTTCAACTGACATTTTGCCTCCAGTAATCGACTCCAACTCTTCTTTGAATTTTTCAGAAGCTTGATGCCACATATGATCCGTTGGTGTAATATGCGCTAGTTTAAACGTTACCTTTGGATATTCACCAGTTCCTGCTGAAGCGGTATTATCTGCTTTTTCTTCATCATTACTACAAGCCGCTAAAACTAGAATTAACATAAGCATTGCTGCAAAACTTAAAAACTTTTTCATGAAATTTCCTCCCTTTTATCCTTGTTTTTTTATACTTGGTCATCTTCTCACTCGCGGTATCTCTAATAATTAATTGTGCGAACGCATCTTCTTTCGGAGCATTAACAACTCAATACAAGTGTCTCTGTGTCATTTCATAAATAGTAGTTTGTTTTTGTTTCGCATTGCAAAATACAATAATTGAATTTCTGTTATTAGTATCTAGTAATCTATATTACTTCACATTAATCGTTAAGCTACCTAGTGCACCATAATCTGCTGTTACGATATCACCTGATTTCACAGCCACCGCATCAGTCATCGCACCAGCTAATACAAGTTCACCAGGCTGTATACCACGCCCTTCTTTGCTCAGCATATTAAGCAGGTCTATTACCGAATTAATCGGATGCTCTAAAATAGCTGCACCAATTCCTTCATATTTCAGCTCATTATTGTAATATACATCTACTTTTATTTGAGCCCAATCAGTTGTAGTCGGTGCATATGGCTGACTACCCAATAAAAACTTTGTGGATGAGGCATTGTCGGCAATTACATCCATTAAAGAAAAGGAAAAGTTTTCGTAACGACTATCAATAACTTCCAGCGCTAAATACACATATTCCACTGCCGACCATACTTCGTAAGGCATTAAATTTTCTCCTGCAATTGGTTTTTTAAATGTAAAAGCGACTTCCGGTTCGATGCGCGGATGAATGTGATCTGCTGCTGTAATTTCATTGTTGTTCATTAACATATTATTCGTTAAACGACCGTAAATCGTTGAGTCTACACCAACTTGAAGTTGTTTTGCCTTGCTCGTCAAGCCCATCTTCCAACCTATAAATGCATTACTTGATGAAATCGATTTTTCGATACTAAGACGTTGAATTTCATATGCCTCTTCAAATGTTAACGATGGATTGCTAATCGTAATTTTTTCGATTGCTTTTTTTTCTGATTGAGCAGAAGCAATGCGCTCTACATATTCATAAATTGTACTCACAATACACTCACCTTTTTTTCTGCCATTTGTTGTGCTACTTCAATAATCATATCTTCTTGTCCACCTACTACTTTACGCTTACCAAGCTCCACTAAAATATCTCGGGCATCGACCTCGAATTTCTCCGAGGCAACGATAGCATGACGTAAAAAGCTTGAATAAACACCTGCATAGCCCATAATAAAGCTGCCACTCGTAACCTCTTGTGGTGCTGGCAAAATATTAGCACGCACTTCATCTGCTAAATCGAGCATTTTGTATAGATCAATACCAGTTTCATAACCTAAGCGATCTAATACCCCGACTAAGACTTCCGTTTGTGTATTTCCTGCGCCTGCACCTAGACAGCATACACTTCCATCAATACGATTTGCACCAGCTTCAACTGCCGCAAGAGTGTTTGCAACTGCTAAGGATAAGTTATTGTGCGCATGGAAGCCAATGTCTACTGACAAATGAGCCTTTAACAAACTAATGCGTGCCGTTACATCACTTGGTAGCATTGCACCTGCAGAGTCTGTTACGTAAACAGCATCTGCACCATATACCTCCATTAGCTTTGCCTGTTCCAATACAACTTCCGGTGGAGCACTATGTGCCATCATTAAAAATCCAACTACCTCCATGCCCATCGCTTTTGCTGTTTCGATATGTTGCTTTGATACATCAGCTTCTGTGACATGAGTTGCTACGCGTACCATACGAGCACCTGCATCATACGCCTCTTTCAAGTCTTCGATCGTACCAATTCCCGGTAAAAGCAAAACAGCAATTGTTGAGTTACCGGCCTCTTCCACCGCGGCTTTAACGAGTTCTATGTCATATACCTTTGAAAAGCCATATTGTAAAGAGGATCCGCCTAAGCCGTCGCCGTGGGTCACTTCGATATAAGGGACCCCAGCTTCGCTAAGTTGTTTTGTTACACTGCGCACCTGTTCTTTTGTAAATTGGTGCCCTACAACATGGCTTCCGTCTCGTAACGCTACTTCTGTTATCAATAACTTTTTCATGATATTTGCACTCCTTCTTGCTGGAGCTGCTGCGCAATCATTTCAGCGACTCTTAAGCCTGCAGCCGTCATAATATCTAAGTTACCAGCATACACCGGCAAATAGTCTCCTAGCCCTTCCACTTCTAAAAATACCTTTACTTCGAGTCCATCCACCAAAGGCTCCATCTTCAACCGGTAGCCTGGAACATATTCCTTGACCGCCTGCACGATTTCTTCAATTGATTGCTTAATTTTTACTGGATCTTTCACTTCTTCCTCCAATAAACATGAAATAGTATCACGCATAAGCATTGGTGGCTCTGCAGGATTTAAAATAATAATCGCTTTTCCTTGTTTAGCACCGCCAACTTGCTCGATGGCACGCGCTGTTGTTTCTGTAAATTCATCAATATTCGCTCGTGTACCTGGCCCAGCGCTTTTTGAGGCTATTGTGGCAACAATTTCTGCATAAGCAACATTTTGTATACGCTGAATCGCATATACAATTGGTATAGTTGCCTGTCCACCGCAAGTAATCATATTTACAACTGGCTGTTCAATATGCTTTTGTAAATTAACAGCCGGTACAACAAACGGTCCGATTGCTGCCGGTGTCAGGTCAACTATACGTTTTCCTAGAGGCACCAATGCATCAATATGCGTTTGATGTACTTTTGCTGAAGTAGCATCGAATAATATATCTGCTAGCTCAGGTTGCTGCAAAAATCCTTCAATACCGTTTGAAATTGTGTGTATCCCAACATCTTGCGCACGCTTTAATCCATCAGATGTCGGATCAATACCAATTAACACGGACATTTCCAAAGAGTCCGAGCGCATGACCTTTTTCATCAAATCCGTACCGATATTGCCGGAACCGATAATTCCTACTTTCACTTTTTTCATAGAACCTCCTATTAACGACAACTTAGTTGAATTTTTCCGAGCACTTCACCAAAGTCCGCTGTAAATTCGTCCCCTGGGCTTGCATCAAGTGCAGCAGATAGAGCACCCGATAAAATCACTTCTCCCTTTTTCACCCCAATATTAAAATCAGCTAAACGGTTTACGAGCCATACAACACATGCGGCAGGATTGCCTAAAACATCCGTCCCTTTTCCACTATTAATCAATTCACCATTTTTATAAAAATTCATTTCCACAGCGGGTAGATTAATCTCTTCGATTGGCTTCTTTAAATCCCCTAACACATACTTTGCTGACGATGCGTTATCCGCTATCGTATCCAGTAATTTAATTTTCCAATCTTTTATACGACTATCAACGATTTCAAGGCTTGCAACGACGTAATCGGTTGCTGCAAGCACTTGTTCCAACGTAACATTCGGACCAATTAAATCTTCCTTCATGACAAACGCAATTTCAGCTTCTACTCGCGGCTTAATACATTCACTGCAATTAAGGACGTTGTTTGTTATAGCCATCGATGCCAGTAAATGTCCATAATCTGGTTCATCCACATTTAACAGCTGCTGCATCGCGTGTGAAGTTAAGCCAATTTTTTTGCCTGTAATAATATCACCGGCATTTACTTTACGATGTATCTGCTCAAGCTGAATTGAATAGGCATCCTTCAAACTTAGACTATCGATTTGTTCCGTCAATGGAGTAATGCCTTGACGCGTTTTTTCTGCCTGCGAAATTCTGCTAGACCATTCAATTAAATTTACACTCATCATGGGTCACCCGCTTTTATAATTTGATTGTTACGTTCGATTGCTCACAATAAAATTCGAAACTATGTGCGCCACCTTCACGTCCGATTCCACTTTGCTTCATACCGCCAAACGGTGTACGTAAATCCCGCAGATACCATGTATTCACCCATACAATTCCCGATTCGATTTGCCCAGCTACACGGTGTGCACGGCGTAAATCATTCGTCCAAATTGTCGCTCCTAAGCCATACGTTGTATCATTCGCATAACCAATTACTTCTTCTTCTGAATCAAATGGCAATACCGTAACGACTGGACCAAAAATTTCTTCTTTTACACAGCGTGAATGTTCATCTAATCCAACAATAATTGTCGGCTCGATAAAGTAGCCCTTTTCCATAGATGTCGGTCGCCTTCCGCCTGTTAAAATTGTGCCGCCTTCTTCTTTAGCAATATCTATATAGTGCATGACTTTTGCGTAATGTTCCTTCCCTACTAATGAACCGATATTCGTTTTAGAATCAAATGGATCTCCGACAACCAGCTCTTTCGTACGGGCCACAAATTTTTTCAAAAAGTCATCCATGATGGAACGTTCTACGTATATGCGTGATGCACACAAGCATACTTGCCCTTGATTACGGAAGCTTGAATGCAGTGTCGTTTCCACCACTTCGTCAATATCTGAATCCGCGAAAATTATGGCAGGGTTTTTACCACCAAGCTCAAATGACACTTTCTTTAACGTTGGGGCAGCAGCCTTCATAATTGTAGTTCCTGTACGGGTTTCTCCAGTAAAAGTTATCGCATCCACTAATGGGTGCTCTGATAAAAATGCCCCTGCAGAATCTTTTCCGAAACCATGTACAACATTGACAACCCCATCAGGAACACCCGCCTCCTTACAAATTTCTGCGAGCTTTGTTGCGGTCATCGGTGTTAGTTCCGCAGGTTTCATAACGGCTGTACTCCCTGCAGCTAAACACGGGGCAAGCTTCCACGTTAATAATAAGAGCGGCAAGTTCCAAGGATTAATCATTGCCACAACTCCTACCGGTCTCGTTACGGTATAATGCAGTGCAATATTGTCCTGATTAAATGCTTCATTTCCTAACGACGTCACATAATCGGCAAAAAAGTGAAAGTTATGTGCTGCGCGTTTAATATCCATCTCCATTGCCAATGCGTAAGGTTTTCCTGTATCAAGCGCTTCAAGCATTGCAAACTCTTCTACATTTTCCAAAATAAGATCACCTATTTTGCGAATCACCTGCGAGCGCTGTTTCACTGTAAACGTAGACCATTCGCCTTTTACCGCCGCCTTAGCTGCTTTTACCGCAAAATCGACTTCATCCTGAGTTGCTTCAGCTACCCAACCGATTACTTCTTCAGTTGCTGGATTAATATTTAAAAACTTCCGATCTTCAGTCGCCTCGATATAATGTCCATTAATAAAATTGCGACAATCAATTCCCTTTATCTGCACTTGTTGCATATCTTCCTACATTTAATATGTAGGATTCACCTCGCTTTACTTCGATGTATAAAATAAGGCAACCTTAAAGAAGATAAAGCTGTTACTTCCTTAAAGCTGCCGCACTTGCTGTTATTCTTCTACTTCAACAATCATCTCAATTTCGATTGCTGTATTATTCGGCAATTGCGCCATTCCCACTGCTGAACGTGCATGTTTTCCCTTTTCGCCAAATACTTCAACAAGTAAATCCGATGCGCCATCCATTACTTTTGGCTGCTGTGTAAAATCAGGAGCAGAATTAACCATTCCTAAAATTTTTACAACGCGCTTCACCTTCGATAAATCTCCTAATTCATGTTTTAGCACTGTAATTAAGTTAATCATTGACTGCCGTGACGCCGCATAGCCCTCTTCAACTGATAAATCCTTACCAAGCTTACCGTGATATTGATCAACACCTTGCCCTGATGTGAAAATTAAATTTCCCGTACGAACACACCCTACATAATTCCCGACTGCCGAACGTGGTTTCCCTAGCTCGATGCCTAGCTTCTCCAACTGTGATTCTGGCGTTTGTGTACTATTCATTATTTACTCACACCAACCTTCGCTAAATTTAAAAACTGGCGCGCATTTTCGCCAAGAACAGCATTCTTCACTTCGTCTGAAAGCTGCAGCGATTCATCGATGACTTTACCTGGATTAATTTCACGTAGCAAAAATGGGTAATCCGATCCCATAATGATCTTGTCATGACCAAAGCGCTCTAACAAAAAGGCAAAATTGTCTTTATCGTAAACGAGCGAATCGAAGTAAAATCTTTTAGCGTAATAACTTGGCGGATGCTCTGTAAGACGTAAATCCGGCCAGACATCCCAGCCTTGATCTAGGCGAGGTAAAATATATGCAAATGACCCTCCCCCATGTGCAAAGCATACTTTGAGGTTCGGACATTTTTCCATCACTCCGCTCCATATTAAGCTCGCAGCGGCAAGAGCTGTCTCACTCGGCATACCTATTGTGTACATAAAGTTATGACGTGGTGTACGATCTTTTGCCATCGTTTCCCATGGGTGAATAAACAGTGGCATCTCCAGCTCTTCAGCAGCTTTGAAAAATGGCAGCAAATAGTCTGCATCTAAGTTTTCGCCATTGACGTTTGTTCCGATTTCAATACCGGCTAATCCAAGCTCCTTGCAACGTCGCATTTCTTCAATTGCTACTTGCGCATCCTGCATTGGCACGGTGCCTAACCCAGCAAAGTGTGCCGGATATTCCTTTACTATGTTAGCGATAAAGTCATTTTGGAATTGTGCCATTTCTAGCGCTTGCTTCACTGGTGCCCAATAGGAAAAAGTAACAGGTACAGGTGAAATAACCTGCATATCCACGCCTTCTTTTTCCATATCCTCAATACGTTTTTTGGGGTCCCACACTTGATCCGTTACTTCCCGAAACACATTGCCGCTTACCATAATGTCTGCTCCACAAGAACATTTCTGCTCCATTACCGGCCATTTATCGTTATCGTACTTCTTTGCAAAATTCGGTAAATTCAGTGGATAAATGTGTGTATGGAAGTCGATTCTCATACTTGCCATTCCTCAACTTTTTCTGCCATTACATGACCGCACTTATCACATGAACGTAATTCCTCCGAGCCATTGAACTTTGCAATCCCTTCTGCAATCTGCTGTCCAATATTTGTTACTTGCAACGTTACACGGTGTACTTCATGATCACATTTTTCACATAGCCATACTAAGTCCTCGAGTTCACCTTCTTGACGTTTATATTCAATCACGATACCGTATGTGTCAGCTACTCGGTGCGGAGAATGAGGTACATTGCCTGGTAATACGAACATCTCACCTTCTTTTACTTCGATTACTTCTCGTTTTTTTTCATCATTAATGATTTCAACATAGCAAGAACCTTTTACTTGGTAGAAAATTTCATCAGAAGGGCTTACGTGAAACTCACGACGTGCATTTGGACCGCCAACTAACATCACTAAAAACTGAGAATCATTCCAAAGTACCGTATTATTTACTGGTGGCTTTAATAAATCTTTGTTTTCCTCTATGATTTTCCAAATATTTTTAGAGCGTGCTTGCATTTTGCTAACTTCTGTAAAATTGTTCATTTTAAAACCTCCTATTTATTTGTGCTATGCGTCTGGCTTACAAGTTTTCTATTAATAGAAAGTAAGCTGATTACATTAAGCATTTAAATTGTTATATAGCCAATCTCCCGCGATATTGTCTGCGCAGAGCGGATAACCTCATTTAAAATAAGCTGAAAATTATGTTCCTGAACGTAATTGATATCACATACGAAGTTCAATGCTGCAATTACTTGCCCGCTATAGCTTTTAATTGGTGCGGCAATTCCAAATGTCCCTGTATCATTTTCCCCCTTGCTAACAGCAAAGCCTTTTTTATAAATCCCTTTTAGCTCTGCCTTCAAATCAGCAATATCAGTTATCGTATTTTCCGTAAACTTCTCCATACCATAGTGCTCAACCGCCTTTACAAACGAAGGGTTATAGGCAAGCAGAACTTTACCAATACTTGTGGCATGAGCCGGAAATCTTGTTACACCGATATATGTCGGCAATACTTCTGATTGGGGTGAAACATTTTTAAATATGAATCGGACTTGACCATTATCGAACATTCCAACATGAACGCTGCCTTTAAAGCGATTTACAATACTTGCTGCAATTGGTGTAACCTTTTCATTTATCTCCTGCTGATACATGACTTTATTACTCCACTCTAAAATACGCCAGCCGAGTCGATATTTACGGTCTTTATCTTGCATTAGTATATTTTCCTTGCACATCGTCTTTAAAAAATGGTGTGCTGAGCTAACAGGAAGACCTAACATTTCTGCAATTTGTTTGTTTGACAAAGCTGACTCACTTTCGAAAAATAAATCAATAATTTGTGCCATTTTACTTACAGAAGCGATCATTCCTATTACCTCCTGATTAGTTTATCTGTGGCTCTTTTACCGTATCTTCCTTCATTAAAATAGCATCAGCTAAATCAAGTGCATTGTCCTTTTTGTACTTGTTGTAGAAAATTGCGCGTTTACGAATTGGATCTCCAGTATAATAACGCTCATATTGCAATGCACGCATCCCAAATGCCTCTCCACATAAATCCCAGGCTAGTTTGAAAATTTTCATTCGAGCCTCTGCGTCGATACCTGCACGACCTCCATAATGACGATCAATCGTTGGACGCAGCTCCTCACTTAAGAAGTCTGCCTCTGTTGGCATCATGAGTAAGCCCCCTGCACCAATTTTCTGCATTACTTCGATTGTACGTGGATACATGTCTGGCATCATACCGCGAATTGTTTCTAGTACGATTGGATTTAATCGAGCCTCTCCGTACTCTGTAATTGTATATTCATGCTCCGCTGTACGCAGAAGTGAACGAATAACCTCTGTATTTTGAATTAACTCCCCTAAATCTTGTTGCACATGTAAGTATTGATCCGCTCCGATTGAATCTGCCACTTTACATGCAACTTCCACTGCAAATTTCAGTTTAATATAGCCACGTACACCCGATTGATGTGCTGGCTGTTCAGCAATACCCGTCATAGGATACAACAAGTTTGCTGCTTCAACATTGTTATATAGGAATACTTTATCCCAAGGAACAAGTACATCTTCGAATACAAGTAGAGCGTCCATCTCTTCATATCTCGATGCAAGTGGATGATCGAATGTTGAACGTGTACCATCCTGCACTGGCTCACGACAAATAATTTTCAACCCTTTTACATCAACTGGTACGGCAAACGCCAGCGCATATCGCTCATCGCCAGGCGCAAAACCTGGGAACGAATAAACAATCACTTCATCTGTCAATGCCGCCAATGTCGCCAGCATTTTTGCCCCGCGCACAATAATTCCTTCAGGTCGTTCCTCTACAACACCGAGATGCGTAAATTTATCAGCCTGTTCATGCGAATTTTTACTCCGGTCATTTTGAGGATTCACAATCGCATGTGTCAAGAAAATATCGTTATCTCGCAAATGCTTATAGTAGTTTTCAATATTCGTTGCCCAGTCTTCATTATATTTGCGTAAAAACCAAGAATTTTGAGCCAATGATGTAACAACTGTATTTAAGAAATCCGGTGTACGCCCCATTAATCCAAAAGTTTGACGTGCCACCACCTCAAATGCCTTACTTCGCTTCATAATATCATCATAATTATGTGGCATTAAAAAGGATGTTGCCATACGCTCTCCCGTTTCCTCACACATTACAGTTAAATCATCCTGATATTCGGGATCATGCTGCATATCATACAACTTTGCAATTTCCTGTGCAGGTTGTTTAAAATATGGTTCATCCAAAACATTTTCTACGATTTTTCCGTTTAACCAGATTTCTGGCTTGCGTGACTTTAAAGCTTCAATATATTGTGCTCCAGTACGAATCCCCACCATATACACTCCCTTTGTATTTATTGCACTTCTTGGCTTTTATACATTGCTGAAGTTCCCATCTTGCCTTCAAAGAATGTTAATGAATCGCCGTCTTGACATTCGAACTCTGTTACTTCTCCAATAAACAGCACATGATCGCCAGCATCATATTGTTGCCATTGCTTGCATTTAAAGTAGCTTGACACACCGGCAATACTAGGCGAATCCCCATCCTTATTCCAAGAAATGTCCAGTCCATCCTGAGGGCGCCCCGCAAACTGCCATGCAATCGCCTCCTGATCGTCCGCCAATACATTAATCGTGAAAGGTTTATTTTGTAACTGTTTATATGAATTTGCTTTTTTATCAATCGACACAAGTGCAAGTGGTGGCTCTAAAGACACCGATGTAAATGAATTCACCGTAATTCCATTAATGCCATCTTCATCAAACCAAGTCACAACTGTTACACCTGTCGGAAACTTTCCAAATGCCTGTCTTAATAATTTACCGTCCATTATAAAAACCCCCTTTCAAAATATTAAGCTCATATTAACAAGATGGTATAAAAGGATACATAGGGAAATTTCACAATATGAAATTTTCATATTTTTTTAAATTTTTACATTATTATCTAAATAAAACAACATTATTCTTAAATATTATGTAAATAAATACCATATCTAGCGCTTTATTTATTTCTTTTTTTGCACTATAACGAAGTAATGCGTGTGCAATAAATGCCGTCTTATAGACCACTTGTCACTTTTATATCAGCTTAAACACGCCCCCCATATAAAGGAATTAATTTCCAAATAGTTTTGAAAAATATTATGGGAAGTAGTGGATTATACATTTTTTTGATTACTCAAATTTAGAAAATGGAATTTGTCCCTTTTTCGTTTTTTGAATGACATATAGTTTTTAAAAGGTGAAGGGAGTTTTTTAGATGAAACCACTTGTAAATGATGCACCGTTATTAATATATCCGCAATTAGCAATGGCAATCGGTCTGGAAGAAGCCGTAATGTTACAGCAATTGCATTTCAGGTTACATCACCAAGGTGTGACACGGGACGGTGAGGTATGGTATTGCCAGTCTTATGAACGCTAGCAGAAGCAATTTCCTTTTTGGGGAGTTCAAAAGGTGAAAAAGAAATTTTTACGCTTAGAAAAGTTAGGTTTGGTTATTTCCAATAGTCGTTTCAATCGTTATTTAGGAGACCGTACTAAATGGTATCGCATCGATTACAAAATGGTAGATGCCTATTTTTTTGCTCCTATCGGTCAAAACCGTCCATCCAATGGTACGGCTAAAACAATGCCAGTGTTACAGGAGGAACCATTGCAACAGGTTCAAACGGAACGCTCTTATTTAAGAGAAGTTAAAGACATTCAAAAAAACATTACAAATAAAACAGATGCTATTTATATGGTCATTGATTACTTAAATGAAAAGGCATTAACAAACTTCAATAAAAAATTAAAAGCAAACCAACGACATATCGCTTCACGCTTAAATGATGGCTTTACGATCGAAGACTGCTTTATGGTCATTGATGTGCAAGTCAGAAGCTGGATGGGTGATTTACTTATGCAAAAATATTTACGGCCATCTACATTGTTTAAAGAAGAAAACTTTGAATCCTACTATAACAATGCCCTTGCACGTAAACGCTATGATATGCCGCCTCCCCCACTTGTACTTGATTTGTCAGAAGGAGAAACAGGGCCGAGCGAGTGGGATTAAGTAACACATTTCAAAAAACTTTTAACTGTATGTCCCCTTTTTATGTATCAATCAATTATATATAATGTGAAATCAATTTTTAGGAGGATGGAAAATGAGTATATTTTTAGTAGATGGGGAACAAATGAGTTTATCACAGGATTTAGCAACAGTAGTTGGTATAAACGGTGCATTATTACTTCAACAGCTTCATGAAAAACTTGAAGAACAAGGGGTTTTAAGGAACGGAGAAGTCTGGTATTGCCAATCATATGAGGATTGGTCAAAGCAACTGTTTTTCTGGAATGTCCCTAAAATTATGCGGATCATTCAAAAGCTAGAAAAGTCAGGTGTTATTATTTCAACAAATACACTTAATAAGTTTTACACAGATCGAACAAAATGGTATCGGATTGATTATGGGCGGCTAGAGCAACTGTTAGAGGAACAGTTTGAAGCAGTAGATATGAAACATATATTTCTTCACCCTAATACGCCAAGTATGTTAGGTTAATGCAAAACGTAGCATTGGCCTCCTTAGAAATTTACCTAACTAAGGAGGTCCTTTTCTGAAGGAAATATTTTATTGTCTGCTGTACATTATTACTTATAGGAACTACGAAATAGAATACCATAATTTTTCTTTTTCTTAATAATCTACATACGGATAATCGAAATTCCTTTTTTGTGGAGGTTTTCTATTTCTATTTATATTTAAATTCCTTTACAAACAAAAAAAGCATGTAGCTTCTGCTACATACTTAGAAATGACCCGTACGGGATTCGAACCCGTGTTACCGCCGTGAAAGGGCGGTGTCTTAACCACTTGACCAACGGGCCATGGCTCCGAAGGCAGGACTCGAACCTGCGACCTGCCGGTTAACAGCCGGATGCTCTACCAACTGAGCTACTTCGGAATAATTATGGTGGGCCTAAATGGACTCGAACCATCGACCTCACGCTTATCAGGCGTGCGCTCTAACCAGCTGAGCTATAGGCCCTATTTAAAAACTGGAGCGGGTGATCGGAATCGAACCGACAACATCAGCTTGGAAGGCTGAGGTTTTACCACTAAACTACACCCGCATATGGTGGGTTTGGACGGAATCGAACCGCCGACACTTAGAGCTTCAATCTAATGCTCTACCAACTGAGCTACAAACCCAAAAATGGCGGTCCCGACCGGGATCGAACCGGCGATCTCCTGCGTGACAGGCAGGCATGTTAACCGCTACACCACGGGACCATTTGGTTGCGGGGGCAGGACTTGAACCTGCGACCTTCGGGTTATGAGCCCGACGAGCTACCACTGCTCCACCCCGCGACAATATTATGTTAGAACTTGTTTCATTACCCAGTTTGTAAAAATGGAGGAGGTAGAGGGATTCGAACCCCCGCGCGGTGTTACCCGCCTGTCGGTTTTCAAGACCGATCCCTTCAGCCAGACTTGGGTATACCTCCAAAAGTATAAAATGGCTACCGAGGGAGTCGAACCCACGACCTTTCGGGTATGAACCGAATGCTCTAGCCAGCTGAGCTAGGTAGCCATGATGATAAAAGTTATATGGCGCGCCCGGCAGGAGTCGAACCCACAACCTTCTGATCCGTAGTCAGACGCTCTATCCAATTGAGCTACGGGCGCATATTGTTTATTGTAAAGATGGTGCCGAGGGCCGGAATCGAACCGGCACGGTGATCACTCACCGCAGGATTTTAAGTCCTGTGCGTCTGCCAGTTCCGCCACCCCGGCATTTTTTGGAGCGGAAGACGAGGTTCGAACTCGCGACCCCCACCTTGGCAAGGTGGTGTTCTACCACTGAACTACTTCCGCAAAATGCATTAGAGAATTTTTATTCTGACAGTATATATAATAATTATAAAACTGGTGAGCCATGAAGGACTCGAACCTTCGACCCTCTGATTAAAAGTCAGATGCTCTACCAACTGAGCTAATGGCTCTTGATTAAAATGGTGGAGGATGACGGGCTCGAACCGCCGACCCCCTGCTTGTAAGGCAGGTGCTCTCCCAGCTGAGCTAATCCTCCAAAAAAAAATAAGCGAAGCGACGTCCTACTCTCGCAGGGGGAAGCCCCCAACTACCATCGGCGCTAAAGAGCTTAACTTCCGTGTTCGGTATGGGAACGGGTGTGACCTCTTTGCCATCATCACTTCACTTAAATATTTAGTTAAAAGAATTTTCATTCTTTCAAAACTGGATAAACGTTTCATTGAATTTTTGCAATAAAATGTGGTTAAGTCCTCGACCGATTAGTATTCGTCAGCTGCATACGTCACCGCACTTCCACCTCGAACCTATCTACCTGATCGTCTTTCAGGGGTCTTACTTACTTGCGTAATGGGAAATCTCATCTTGAGGGGGGCTTCATGCTTAGATGCTTTCAGCACTTATCCCGTCCATACATAGCTACCCAGCGATGCCTTTGGCAAGACAACTGGTACACCAGCGGTATGTCCATCCCGGTCCTCTCGTACTAAGGACAGCTCCTCTCAAATTTCCTACGCCCACGACGGATAGGGACCGAACTGTCTCACGACGTTCTGAACCCAGCTCGCGTACCGCTTTAATGGGCGAACAGCCCAACCCTTGGGACCGACTACAGCCCCAGGATGCGATGAGCCGACATCGAGGTGCCAAACCTCCCCGTCGATGTGGACTCTTGGGGGAGATAAGCCTGTTATCCCCGGGGTAGCTTTTATCCGTTGAGCGATGGCCCTTCCATGCGGAACCACCGGATCACTAAGCCCGTCTTTCGACCCTGCTCGACTTGTAGGTCTCGCAGTCAAGCTCCCTTATGCCTTTACACTCTACGAATGATTTCCAACCATTCTGAGGGAACCTTTGGGCGCCTCCGTTACTCTTTAGGAGGCGACCGCCCCAGTCAAACTGTCCGCCTGACACTGTCTCCTACCCCGCTAAGGGGCATGGGTTAGAAGTTCAATACAACCAGGGTAGTATCCCACCGACGCCTCCTTCGAAGCTGGCGCTCCGAGATCTCTGGCTCCTACCTATCCTGTACAAGTTGTACCAAAATTCAATATCAGGCTACAGTAAAGCTCCACGGGGTCTTTCCGTCCTGTCGCGGGTAACCTGCATCTTCACAGGTACTATAATTTCACCGAGTCTCTCGTTGAGACAGTGCCCAGATCGTTACGCCTTTCGTGCGGGTCGGAACTTACCCGACAAGGAATTTCGCTACCTTAGGACCGTTATAGTTACGGCCGCCGTTTACTGGGGCTTCAATTCACAGCTTCGCTTGCGCTAACCGCTCCTCTTAACCTTCCAGCACCGGGCAGGCGTCAGCCCCTATACGTCACCTTACGGTTTTGCAGAGACCTGTGTTTTTGCTAAACAGTCGCCTGGGCCTATTCACTGCGGCTTCTCTAGGCTATGCACCCAAAGAAGCACCCCTTCTCCCGAAGTTACGGGGTCATTTTGCCGAGTTCCTTAACGAGAGTTCTCTCGCACACCTTAGGATTCTCTCCTCGACTACCTGTGTCGGTTTGCGGTACGGGCACCTCTCACCTCGATAGAGGCTTTTCTTGGCAGTGTGAAATCAGGAACTTCGCTCATACGAGCTCGTCATCACAGCTCAACGTTATAGTATGCGGATTTGCCTACATACACGCCTTACTGCTTGAACACGCGCAACCAACGGCGTGCTTACCCTATCCTACTGCGTCCCCCCATTTCTCAAACGGTGAGGAGGTGGTACAGGAATATCAACCTGTTGTCCATCGCCTACGCCTATCGGCCTCGGCTTAGGTCCCGACTAACCCTGAGCGGACGAGCCTTCCTCAGGAAACCTTAGTCATACGGTGCATGGGATTCTCACCCATGTTTCGCTACTCATACCGGCATTCTCACTTCTAACCGCTCCACCAGTCCTTCCGGTCTGACTTCAACGCTGTTAGAACGCTCTCCTACCACGCATACTCAAAGTATGCATCCACAGCTTCGGTGAATCGTTTAGCCCCGATACATTTTCGGCGCAGCGTCACTCGACCAGTGAGCTATTACGCACTCTTTAAATGATGGCTGCTTCTAAGCCAACATCCTGGTTGTCTAAGCAACGCCACATCCTTTTCCACTTAACGATTACTTGGGGACCTTAGCTGGTGGTCTGGGCTGTTTCCCTCTTGACTACGGATCTTATCACTCGCAGTCTGACTCCCGTGTATAAATATCCGGCATTCGGAGTTTGTCTGAATTCGGTAAAGCGAGATGCCCCCCTAGTCCAAACAGTGCTCTACCTCCGGTATTCTCAATCACGAGGCTAGCCCTAAAGCTATTTCGGAGAGAACCAGCTATCTCCAGGTTCGATTGGAATTTCTCCGCTACCCACACCTCATCCCCGCACTTTTCAACGTGCGTGGGTTCGGGCCTCCAGTGAGTGTTACCTCACCTTCACCCTGGACATGGGTAGATCACCTGGTTTCGGGTCTACGACCACGTACTAATTCGCCCTATTCAGACTCGCTTTCGCTGCGGCTCCGTCTTCTCAACTTAACCTCGCACGTAATCGTAACTCGCCGGTTCATTCTACAAAAGGCACGCTATCACCCATTAACGGGCTCTAACTACTTGTAGGCACACGGTTTCAGGATCTATTTCACTCCCCTTCCGGGGTGCTTTTCACCTTTCCCTCACGGTACTGGTTCACTATCGGTCACTAGGTAGTATTTAGCCTTGGGAGATGGTCCTCCCGGATTCCGACGGAATTTCACGTGTTCCGCCGTACTCAGGATACACTCTGGAGGGAATGAACTTTTGACTACAGGGCTTTTACCTCGTTTCGCGGACCTTTCCAAGTCGCTTCGTCTAATCCATTCTTTTGTAACTCCGTATAGAGTGTCCTACAACCCCAAAGAGCAAGCTCTTTGGTTTGGGCTCTTCCCGTTTCGCTCGCCGCTACTCAGGGAATCGAATTTTCTTTCTGTTCCTGCAGGTACTTAGATGTTTCAGTTCCCTGCGTCTGTCTTCAACACGCTATGAATTCACGTGAAGATACTATCCGATTAAAGATAGTGGGTTCCCCCATTCGGAAATCCCCGGATCAAAGCTTACTTACAGCTCCCCGAGGCATATCGGTGTTAGTGCCGTCCTTCATCGACTCCTAGTGCCAAGGCATCCACCGTGCGCCCTTATTAACTTAACCAAAAGTTAACACTTGGATAAAATCCAAGATTTAGTTCACACGTCAATTGCTTGACTTGTTTAAATATCTATAAAATAGAAATTTGATTTATTGCTTTCAATGTCGTTTTATCCAGTTTTCAAAGAACGAAGCAGCTGACTTCAATCACATCGTGACAAAGCTTCACTGATTTTGCTTCATGCAGCTTTGCGACGTAAGCGCAAGCGTCAGGAGCAAGTTATTGAAGTATTCCATTCAATTAAGAATGAACCTTCAAAACTGAACAGCAACCGTTAATGTTTCATTCCCCGAGGGAATGATTCCGAAATAATCCTTAGAAAGGAGGTGATCCAGCCGCACCTTCCGATACGGCTACCTTGTTACGACTTCACCCCAATCATCTATCCCACCTTCGGCGGCTGGCTCCATAAAGGTTACCTCACCGACTTCGGGTGTTACAAACTCTCGTGGTGTGACGGGCGGTGTGTACAAGGCCCGGGAACGTATTCACCGCGGCATGCTGATCCGCGATTACTAGCGATTCCGGCTTCATGTAGGCGAGTTGCAGCCTACAATCCGAACTGAGAACGGTTTTATCGGATTAGCTCCCCCTCGCGGGTTGGCAACCGTTTGTACCGTCCATTGTAGCACGTGTGTAGCCCAGGTCATAAGGGGCATGATGATTTGACGTCATCCCCACCTTCCTCCGGTTTATCACCGGCAGTCTCCTTAGAGTGCCCAACTGAATGATGGCAACTAAGAATAAGGGTTGCGCTCGTTGCGGGACTTAACCCAACATCTCACGACACGAGCTGACGACAACCATGCACCACCTGTCACCGTTGCCCCCGAAGGGGAAACTATGTCTCCATAGTGGTCACCGGGATGTCAAGACCTGGTAAGGTTCTTCGCGTTGCTTCGAATTAAACCACATGCTCCACCGCTTGTGCGGGCCCCCGTCAATTCCTTTGAGTTTCAGTCTTGCGACCGTACTCCCCAGGCGGAGTGCTTAATGCGTTAGCTGCAGCACTGAGGGGCGGAAACCCCCCAACACTTAGCACTCATCGTTTACGGCGTGGACTACCAGGGTATCTAATCCTGTTTGCTCCCCACGCTTTCGCGCCTCAGTGTCAGTTACAGACCAGACAGTCGCCTTCGCCACTGGTGTTCCTCCAAATCTCTACGCATTTCACCGCTACACTTGGAATTCCACTATCCTCTTCTGCACTCAAGTTCCCCAGTTTCCAATGACCCTCCCCGGTTGAGCCGGGGGCTTTCACATCAGACTTAAGGAACCACCTGCGCGCGCTTTACGCCCAATAATTCCGGACAACGCTTGCCACCTACGTATTACCGCGGCTGCTGGCACGTAGTTAGCCGTGGCTTTCTAACAAGGTACCGTCAAGGTAGCGCCAGTTACTACGCTACTTGTTCTTCCCTTGCAACAGAGTTTTACGAACCGAAATCCTTCTTCACTCACGCGGCGTTGCTCCATCAGACTTTCGTCCATTGTGGAAGATTCCCTACTGCTGCCTCCCGTAGGAGTCTGGGCCGTGTCTCAGTCCCAGTGTGGCCGATCACCCTCTCAGGTCGGCTACGCATCGTTGCCTTGGTGAGCCGTTACCTCACCAACTAGCTAATGCGCCGCGGGTCCATCTTATAGTGACAGCGAGATGCCGTCTTTCAACTTCCAAACATGTGTTCAAAAGTGTTATTCGGTATTAGCCCCGGTTTCCCGGAGTTATCCCAATCTATAAGGTAGGTTACCCACGTGTTACTCACCCGTCCGCCGCTAAAATTTTAAAGGTGCAAGCACCAATAAAATTTCCGCTCGACTTGCATGTATTAGGCACGCCGCCAGCGTTCGTCCTGAGCCAGGATCAAACTCTCCATAAAAGTAGTTTGAAAGCTCATTTGCTTTGCTAGCGATTCAACTTCGTTAGAAGTTGAAATCTATTGTTTGCTTCATTTAAGAAGCTGTTTCATTAACGTTGCTTGTTCAGTTTTCAAGGTTCATTTTGTTCGTTTGTCTCGGTAACTCCCGGCGACTTGTATAACTATACATCCTATTTAAATAAACGTCAATAGTTTTTATAAACTTTTTTTATTCTCTTTTATACAATCCACTCTCTTCCTATTATATATCCTAAAAATAAATTGTAAATAACATACTGTTTTAGTTGAAAAACAGTGTAAGCCTTGTATAGATATAATCCTTTCTCTAAAAAAGAATTATATAATTCCCTACCCATTTATCCTCTACTCATGAAATAAAATTAAGGAGTGATTTAAAAGTAACCCCATTCGTATATAATTAAATTATGAAACTTAAAGATTGGAATGAATAATTTTGAAAAAACAAGTTCACGTAGTTGGAGCTATTATCGAAAACGACAAAAAGGAAATTTACTGTGCACAACGTAGCCCTCAAATGTCATTACCAAACTATTGGGAATTCCCAGGTGGAAAGATCGAGAAAGATGAAACTCCACAGCAAGCATTAAAGCGCGAAATATTAGAAGAATTTACTTGTGAAATTGCTGTAGGCGATAAAGTTGAAGATACAACTTATGATTATGGCACGTTTATCGTTCGTCTTGAAACATATATGGCGAAAATTGTGAATGGAACACCTGTTGCTTTAGAGCATTCAGATACGAAGTGGGTAAAGCGTGCATCACTCAATGAACTAGATTTTGCACCAGCAGATATTCCGGCAGTTGAAAAGTTATTAAAATAAGTATTTAAAGGTGGTTCTTTTATGGAGCAGTTAGTTAAAAAACTTGAAGCTTCTTTACATAAAGGTTTTATCGATCAAACAAAGTCCGTCTCCACACAGTTTAAGCCGAAGTTATTATCCAATAAAGCACATGAAAATGTCCTTTCGACACTTTTACAAGAAATGAAGACATGTAAAACGTTCACCTTTTCTGTGGCGTTCATTACTGAAGGTGGTTTAGCGACAATTAAAACGATGCTATATGACCTGGAGAAAAAAGGCATTCATGGCCGCATACTAACATCTACCTTTTTAAGCTTTAATCAGCCAAAAATGTTTAAAGAACTGCTCAAATTAACTAATGTAGAAGTTCGTGTTACCGATGTGAAAGGCTTTCACTCAAAAGGCTATATTTTCGAGCATGATCAACATTATTCATTAATCGTAGGAAGCTCTAATTTAACGGATAGCGCACTAAAAGCAAACTTTGAATGGAATGTCTATTTAACTTCCCTAGAAAATGGCGAGGTTATCAACCATTTTAAAAATCAGTTTGAACAGCAATGGAATAGTGCGATTCCGTTAAGTGAAGAATGGATTGCTCACTATCAAATCAATTATGAGAAGCCAGAGTTTAACAGTAAAGTCGCATCACCACCTTTATATGTAACAAATCCATTAAAAGAGAGTTTAAAAATACAGCCTAATAAAATGCAAACAGCCGCGCTTGAGCAGTTAAAGCTCCTTCGTCAAAGTGGTGCAAACCATGGACTCATCATTTCCGCGACTGGGACAGGGAAAACTTATTTATCTGCATTTGATGTTCGAAATGCTGCACCAAAACGCATGCTATTCATCGTACACCGTGAACAAATTTTGAAAAAGGCGATGCAAGATTTCCGAAATATTTTACTAGGTGATCCGCAAGACTATGGGATTTTATCAGGTAACACAAAAGAGTTAAATGCGCGTTATTTATTTGCTACCGTTCAAACAATATCAAGAGATCCTTATTTACAACAGTTTGCTAAAGACCATTTTGACTATATTTTAATTGATGAAGTTCACCGAGCAGGTGCCGAATCGTATTTGAAAATCATGAATTACTTTGAACCTCAATTTTTATTAGGAATGACGGCGACACCGGAACGTACAGATAACTTCAATATCTACGAACTATTTGATTATAATGTAGCCTACGAAATTCGTCTTCAAGCAGCATTAGAAGAAGACATGCTCTGCCCCTTCCACTATTTCGGTGTGACGGACTATGAGCTTGATGGTGAACTCATCGATGAAACAGCAGATTTACAAAAGTTAAGTCACCGTGAACGAATCGACCATATTATCGAAAAGATTTCGTATTACGGGTTTTCTGGGGATCGTGTTCGTGGATTAATGTTTTGCAGTACGAAGGAAGAAGCTCGTACCCTATCCAACCTATTGAATGTGCGTGGATATAAAACGACTGCCTTGACTGGTGATCACTCACAAGAAGAACGTGAAGAAGCAATTGCTAAATTAGAAAATGGTGAGCTGGAGTACATTTTGACGGTAGATATTTTTAATGAAGGTATTGATATTCCCTTCATTAACCAAATCGTCATGCTTCGCCAAACACAATCTAGTATCATCTTTATTCAACAGCTAGGTCGTGGATTACGGAAACATGATGTGAAGGAATATGTAACGATCATTGATTTTATCGGCAACTATAAAAATAACTATTTAATTCCGATTGCTCTATCTGGTGATAAGTCGATGAATAAAGATAATGTTCGACGTAACACAGTAAACACAGATTACATTCAAGGGGTTTCAACAATTAACTTTGAAGAAATCGCGAAGAAGCAAATTTTTGATGCGATAAATAACGCAAATTTATCAACATTAAAAATGTTAAGGGATAGCTATTCTGAGCTTAAAAATCGGATTGGACGAGTTCCAATGCTTAAAGATTTTATTGAACAAAATTCATTAGATCCCGAAGTCATTATTAGCTACATCCCTACCTATTATGATTTTTTGATGAAGATGAAAGAAGAACTCCCTTCAATTACCGATTACGAAAAATCTGTTCTATCATTCATTGGAAAGGACTTATTATCAGGTAAAAGAATCCATGAAGTTTTATTGTTGCAACTTCTTTTAAAAGAAGACTCGATTTCAGAACAAAGCTATATTTCAGCATTGCAAGCTCGAAATGCTTACATTCACAAAGGTACAATTGAAGGCATTGAAAATGTGTTTTCTTTAAACTTTTTCGTAGAAGCTGACAATAAAAAATTTGGAAATAAACCTTTAATTATTAAGTCGAATTCACGCTATATGTTTAATGAGGAATTGCAACTTTCACTGCGAGATGAAAATTTCAAACAGTACTTCGTAGATTTACTCGAATGTGCCTTTAAGAAAAACAAACAATTCAATAATCACGAGCCATTTACACTATACGAAAAATACTCTCGCCGTGAAGTATGCCGCTTACTAGATTGGGAAAAAAACGAGGAAGGTACATTAAATGGTGGACGACCGAAAAATGGTGACTTCCCTATTTTCGTAAATTATCATAAAAATGACGAAAACAATCTTGAAACAAATTATATGGATGAATTTTTATCAGACGATACATTTAAATGGTGTTCAACAAAAAATCGATATATCGATAAATCAAAGGAAATGCAAATTCTTATACACTCTATTGAAAATGGAACAAACGTTTATTTATTTGTAAAAAAAGACAATGGTGAAGGTAAAGATTTCTATTACCTTGGTCGCTGTGCTGTAAACCCGAGCTCTGCAAAGCCAGAAAGAATTTTAGATAAAGGAAAATATTATCCTGTTGTTACAATGGAAATGGTACTGGAACAACCAATCCAATACGACATCTACCACTATTTAGTAGAGGAATAAAATAAAACAAGGTGTAGCCCAAGTTTTGGTTACACCTTGTTTTTTCTATTGATTATTCTTTGCCCCTAAATATCTCCCGCTTATGCCACTTGAAATATTTCTTGTTCTCTTCTACTCTTGCAACGCGCATTTTCTCATGAATTCCGTATTTCACATAATCCATCTGATCAATTTCAGAGGAAATATGGATTTTCCCGGTTCCATCAAATGCAATATAGCCTTGGTCATATAACGCATCATGGTTATGACAAAGCAGAATACCATTGTATGGATCAAGTCGCTCATCATTTGTTGCATCTTTCCATGGTTTTGAATGGCTTGCGCGTAATAATCCAGGTAACGAGATGCCGCATAGTGCACATTGACTGTCCCATAATGGCATCAGTTGCTTTCTGAATTTTTGCTGGCCTTTACGTATTTTCACCTTTGCTTCCGCTTCTGTTTCAATTAATACAGGCACAAGTGTATTGCGTTCTTTTTGCGCAATGAGACCCATCGCAAATTCCAGCTGCTCTTCATTTTCCTCATAAATATTCGCATCACTCATAAGCTCAAGCAGCTTGATTGCGAGCATTTCATTACAAGGATATAAAAAGCCTTGGTTACCATCACCATTATGTTGGAATGGTGAATATTTAACTGGGAGCAGTGGCTCGATTTCTACAAAATGTTCTTTTATCGAGATTGGAAAATGTAGTTCCTCGTACACCGCCGGGAATTGATGCCCTACTTCGTCTGATTGATCAAAAGGATTCACGCCTTCCCCACAATCTTCCTGAGCAGTACTGATCGCTACGATTTCCCCTTTCACACAGTGAAAAATCGCATCGCCCTTTTTGACTTCCTTCATCCGCTCCCAAGAATGCGGTGTTTGTCCACTATTATCTAAAATTGAGCACCATACGACCTGCTTTTCCTTCGCCTCATCGTATGTACGCCCTTGCATTACGATATAAAAATTCATACGTACACCTTCGCTTCTTTACTTTCTTTTAGTGTACCATTTCTTTTTTCTTATCATAACTAACATGCCTTATAAATAACTCTCACTTTCATAGTTTCATCTCTAAACCCTTCAATAAAATTAAATTTCAATTTTTACCACCCCACACTATTTCGCCTCTCGAAAAGCTCCTAAAAAATGTTATAATCCCAGTAAGAATCATTTTCATTACTATTACAACCGGTTGCACTCAGTCTTGAGTTGTTTAACAGAAAGGAACTACAATGCTAGCAAGATTTTTTACGTATTATAAGCCGCATAAGCGATTGTTCATCATCGACTTCTCGTGTGCGGTATTTGTGGCCATTTTGGAATTGCTGTTCCCGATGGCTGTGCAATGGTTTATCGATGATCTGCTCCCGACAAACGATTGGGGCATGATCACGAAAATCAGTGCACTTCTTTTACTGACGTATATTTTAAGTACAGGCATGAACTTTGTCGTGAACTATTTGGGGCATAAGCTCGGGGTCAATATCGAAACCGATATGCGCCAGCAGCTGTTCAATCATGTACAGCGTCAGCCTTATACGTTTTTCGATAATATGAAAACCGGTCATTTAATGAGTCGTATAACGAATGATTTATTCGATATCGGAGAGTTTGCGCATCATGGTCCAGAAGATTTGTTCATCGCGATGATGACATTCATCGGGGCATTTACGATTATGTTCAATATTAACGCGACCCTTGCGACGATTATTCTGATTTTCGTTCCGTTTCTGATTGCGGTTATGTATTGGAGTAACAGACGCATGAAAAAAGGCTGGAGCGTTATGTACACTGAAATCGCGAACGTCAATGGCCGTGTGGAAGACAGCTTCTCGGGTATTCGCGTCGTGAAATCATTTACAAATGAAGAATTCGAAAAGAACCGCTTCAAAAACCAGAATGCCCTATTCCGTAAAGCGAAAATTTACGCGTACAAAGTAATGGCCGGCACACATTCAAGCATTTATATTTTAACTCGTTTACTGACATTACTTGTTCTTGTAGTGGGGGCATGGCTTTCATTTAACGACAACCTTACAGCCGGGGAGTTTGCGAGCTTTATTTTATTTACGAATGTATTAATTAGACCGATCGATAAAATCAGTGCATTGCTTGAAATGTATCCAAAGGGAATGGCCGGCTTTAAGCGGTTCTGCGATCTGCTTGACCAGGAGCCGACGATTGTCGACCGTCCGAATGCGATTGATGTTGAGCAATTGCATGGAGATATCGAGTTTAAAAATGTGAGCTTCAAATATGCGGACAGCAAGCAAGTGTTGAACGATTTATCCTTTAAAGTAGAAGCAGGCAAAACGGTTGCCTTTGTCGGTCCATCCGGTTCAGGGAAAACGACGATCAGTGCGCTCATCCCCCGCTTTTACGATATTACGGACGGTGCGATTACAATCGACGGGCATGATATCCGCGATTTAACACAGCACTCGCTGCGTAAGCAAATCGGTACCGTACAGCAGGATGTATTTTTATTTACAGGTACTATTCGTGAAAATATCGAATATGGTAAATTAGGCGCAAGCTTCGAGGACATTAAAGCAGCGGCCGAGCAGGCGAACTTGCTGGAATTTATCGAGAATTTACCGGACGGCTTCGAGACGGAAATCGGTGAACGTGGTCTGAAATTATCAGGCGGTCAAAAGCAGCGTCTTGCGATTGCGCGCATGTTCCTGAAAAACCCGCCAATTTTAATTTTGGATGAGGCGACATCCGCACTTGATACAGCGACAGAGCGGATTATCCAGCAGTCATTGAATGATCTGGCGAAAAACCGGACGACATTGATCATTGCACACCGTTTAGCGACAATTCGCGATGCGGACTATATTTTCGTTGTCACACCAAATGGTATTGAAGAGCAAGGCACATATGACGAGCTTGTCGCAGAAGGCGGTATTTTTGCAGGGCTGCATCATGCATAGAAATTAAAGTTTAGATTAGGTGGATGATTGCGGTCATTCACCTTTTTTCCACCAAAATGGAGGGGGTTCTTTGATGAGTATTCCAGTAATTGATTTACATTGTGATGCATTATGGCGCATGCAGCAGGACGGCCACCGGTTTAACGATGGTCTGCTTGATGTAAATGCCGATAAACTGCGTGCAGGAAATGTAATGGGACAGGCATTTGCGATCTATGTGTATCCAACGTTGACATTGGAGGAAAAACGGGCCGCTGCTTTCAAACAAATTGCACATTTCCAACAGGAAGTGCTAAGTGAACAAATTGTCCATATGAAAAAGTGGACAGATTTTGAGAAGCTTCAGCCGGGACAAACCGGCGCTTTTTTAACGATTGAAGGCGTTGATTTTTTCGGGGGCGATATTGATTTTTGGCACCGGTTCCGTGAGCTTGGCGTGTTGTCGATCGGGCTTACATGGAATTATTCAAACGAAGCAGCAGACGGCTTACATAGTACATCACAGATTGGCGTTACACCGTTCGGCAAGGAAATCATCAGGCTGAATAATGAGCACCGGCTGTTCACCGATGTCACCCACCTGCATGAACGAAGCTTTTGGGACGTCATCGAGCATGCCGATTATGTAATTGCAACTCATTCAAATGCGATGGAGGTCTGCAACCATGAGCGCAACTTAAACGATGCACAGATTAAAGCGATGATTGAAAAAAACGCACCGATTCATGTCGTATACTACCCTGAATTTATAAACGGTACTAATAATGCGAACATGACGGACTTGATTCGTCATATTGACTATATTTGCTCACTTGGCGGGAAGCATTTGATCGGGCTTGGATCTGATTTTGATGGAATCGATGCGAAAATCCCCCATCTTGAACATTCCGGAATGCATCAAAATCTCGTTAATGAGCTGTTAAAGCATTACAGTGAACAGGACGTACGAGGGTTTACGTCTGCGAATTTCCTGAAGCATTTGCCGAAATAGCTGTAACGTCAGGTCCTCTTCAGTTTCATGCTATACTAGAGAAACTTATGAATGAGAGGACGTTTTACTATGAACGGTAAAAATCGAAGCGATGTCTATCCAGGCTTGGAAGTGGATATCATATTGAAACAAGATCAGCGTACAGGCAAAACAACACGCGGTGTCGTTAAGGATTTACTGACAAACAGCAGCTCCCACCCACACGGCATTAAAGTGCGATTGGCTGATGGACAAATAGGTCGTGTATGTCAGACTTATCCTAAGTAGGTATAAAATGCAAAACGATTCCCCTCCTAAAATTTAGGCAGGGGATTTTCTGTTACTGAAATCCCTTCAACATCACATCGTATTTTATAAAACTTCAAAATTAAAGGGTGCGTATTTTCGCTCTTAAAGCTTAAGTTTCTCACCCTTCTTTTGCCCAGCCTTCTATCAAACATGGCAAATGCCTGTATTAAAATATTGTCGGAAGTTAACGCTTCATCAATGGACAGTAAACTATATTCCATAAAGGGCTCATAAAAGTGATAACTGCTGAAAATATTTTGGCTAATCATCATTTCTTCAGATTGATCGGATGCTTTTATCAATGCTTGTCGCTCAGGGGATTGAAACATCTCGTCCCAATTCGGGTTGAATGGAATGCCTTTCAGATTTTCTTCTTCTCTTATTTTGCGGTATGTTTCTTCATGCCTTGTCTGATATGTAACATCCGAAGCACTGATAATTTCCTTTTTATCAAATGTAATCCAGACCCTGCTTGGTTCATCATGAAATTTCCGGTAGACCGTTGCGTATATTTTAATTCTTCCTTGCAGCTTTTCGCATAAGAAACTTTCAAGTGTTGCTTTAGTTTTACTCCATTTAATAATAAATCAGCCTTTCTAAAAAGTAATTATTAACTTTTAATATGCAGTTCCTACGCTTTCCATTTAAATTACGCTATTTATATGTATCTTTACTACGCCTGGAGAATTTTATAATAGCACTACCAACTAAAAACGTAATAATAATTGCCCATACATACGTATTCAATTTTTCAGGTAAAAATTTCAGTAACCAAATCCCCATCATAATGGTTGCGATTGATAAATACTCAATTTTTTGAGTCTGTTCAAACTTTTTTAAATTCATTAGTAAGACTAGATAACCGATTGGCGGGGTTAATATACAGAAAAAATATAAAGTCTTTTTCTTTAAATACCAAGGTGTTGTCGTTTCCATTACTCATCTTCCTTCCAATTACTATATGTGTTCATGTTCAACGTGGCCGTATATTTCAAAGTCTTCTATCACTAATCTCCCATATACTTCTACTATTTCCATAAATAGCTACTATTGTAAGTATCCATTCTAACTGCTTATCTAATAAATGAAAAGACGCTTTTCCTATTTCAGAAAGCGCCCTTAAACAAAAATCAACTTCAAATAGCTAGCACCAAATTATTGATTCAATTCAATCACAATAGGATCAAGTTCTATTTCTATATGACCTTTTCCAAAGTTAAGACTGGCAATTTCAATGGGCTGGATAATCAATTGGCTTGCACCTTCTTGAATTTTTCCAAATTCAGTAGTCCCCTTAAATGTTTTACCGTTATCGTGAGACATACCCCCACCACTAAGCTCATCTAAATACACGTGTCCAAGGTCGTCTGATACTCTAAATACAGGTGTCACACTTTCCCAAGATTTCAGTAGTTCATCCGTCACCACTTGTTCATAGGAAATAATCGTTGATACCGGCGTATATTCAACCGATTGGAGCGTGAATAGTACGTCTTCATTTTGCGTAGTTTCGTTCAGAAGTGCTACGTTTCCTTCTAAACGCTCTAGAAAAAAGGCAAAGGACCAATCACCTTCTATTTCTGCACCTTCATTATCTCTTATTATTGTTGGCTCCCATGTTACCTGGACCTTTTCTGGGTGTTGAGCATCTTTGAAAAATGGTGTAATAGTCTCAATACCAACATAACGTGTGTCAGTAATTTTCTTTATTTCACGTGAACCACTCCCCCCCATTGAATCTTCCACATTAAATGAGTGGTGAGAAAGTGTACTACTCTCATCACCAAATGGGCGCTCAGTCTCTATTGCGTAGGATACGGTAATATTCGTTCCATCATAAACAGCATTTTCTATCATCACCGTCGTACCATTGCTCGTTTCAATAAGTCCCACATCAGTAGAAAAGTTAGCAAAGTTAGTAGAACGTTCATCATCCGTAAAGTAACTTAAAATATTATCCATAAACGGAATCTGCGATGCAATTGTAGGAAAGGCGAAGCCAGTTGTGATTGTCGCACTTAGCACGATGATGGACGCAACGGCAATATTTCGCCAAATAGGTGCTCTTTTATGTTTCTTTAATACATGTTGTTTGACACGAGCTTTTTCCATCTCGGACACTTCGAGCAAATCGAGATGATCGATATCCAATTCTGTCCACTTTTTCAAACTCATAAAAATCGCTCCTTTAATTTGGTATTGGTAGCTAATATTTTTTTTCCTCGATATAAGCGATTATCAACAGCAGCTTTGGAAAGACTTAAATTTTCAGCGATTTCATTATTGGATAGCTCCAAATAATATTTCATGATAAAGATATCCCGGTCAATTTCTGCTAATTGACTAATAGCTAGTAATATTTCATTTTTATCCTCAAGTTGTAAAATAAATCGATCCGTCTGTAGACTGCTGGCTTTTCGTTCAAGCAGCACATCGGATTGTTCTCGAGCAATTTGTTTTTCTGTTTGGCGATATCGGTCAATTGCTTTATATTTTGTGATGATGCCAATCCACTTCTTAAAATCTTCAGCATCTCCTTGAAATTGATGTGCGTTTTGCCAAACTGTTAAGAAAACATCATTGATACACTCATCAATATCCTGTCTTTTCAAATTGCATAAAATTTTCGTAGCAATCGTTTTAACAAGTGGCATATAGGCATCAATAATATATTCGAGTGCATCTTCTTTTCGTTTTTTTAACCGCTTAATAAAGTTTGTTGATGAACTATTCATTTACTTCGCTCCCTATGTTATTGAAAAAGCTTTTTCATAACGTACAACGAAAGCTAATCCTATTTATTCTCAAAATATTTATGTAAAGTTAATCTTTAGTTGATTATAATCTACAAATAAAAAACGCGTTCCTGCATTTTTGAGATTACAGATCTCTCGGGTCGATATCCAATAGATGCTAAATTAATGAATAAAGCAGATTAATAGTAAACCACAGAAAAGGAGCAAAAGAAGTCTATTACAAGACTCTCTTGCTCCTTTTTCATTAAATAGCGACTTCAAACATAGCCTCTGTTTTTTCCTGCACTTCCTCCAGCGTCACTCCATCCTGAAGCTCCACCAGCTGCATCTGTCCATCTTGAAAATCAAAGACCGCCAAATCGGTAATTAACCGGTGAACAACACTTTTGCCTGTCAACGGCAATGTACATTCGCGTTTTACTTTCGATTCACCGTACTTGTTCGTATGTTCCATAATGACGATGACCTTTTTCGCGCCGACAACTAAGTCCATCGCCCCGCCCATCCCTTTTACTACTTTTCCTGGAATCATCCAGTTGGCCAAGTCCCCCTCTTCCGAAACTTCCATGCCACCGAGAATCGCCAAATCAATATGCCCGCCGCGAATCATCGCAAAGCTTTCCGCACTATCAAAAAATGTCGCACCTGTTTTCGCTGTCACTGTTTCCTTCCCGGCATTGATCAGGTCTGCATCGACTTCTGTTTCTGTCGGGTATGGTCCAATTCCGAGCAGTCCGTTTTCCGACTGCAGCATCACGTTATAATGCTCCGGAATTTCATTTGCGATCAAAGTTGGCATGCCGATACCTAAATTGACATATGTTCCGTCCTGAATTTCCTTCACTGCGCGTCGGATAATTTTCATGCGTGCATCCATTATGCTTCCTCCCTTACAGTGCGGCGTTCAATGCGTTTTTCAAATGACTCGCTATGGATAATATGCTGTACATAAATGCCCGGCAGATGAATTTCGTCCGGATCGAGTTCGCCTGTTTCGACAAGCTGCTCCACTTCGACAATGGTCACTTTACCTGCTGTCGCACAAAGCGGGTTAAAGTTGCGCGATGTTTTACGGAACACGAGATTTCCGGAACGATCCGCTTTCCATGCTTTCACAAGCGCAAAATTCCCAGTAATCGCGCGTTCTAGCAAATATGTCTTGCCGTCAAACTCCTTCGTCTCTTTCCCCTCAGCAATTGGCGTACCAACACCTGTTGCCGTATAAAATCCTGGTATGCCCGCACCGCCAGCACGAATGCGTTCAGCTAATGTGCCCTGTGGAGTCAACTCCACTTCTAGCTCACCATTTAAATATTGCTGTTCGAATGTTTTATTTTCCCCTACATAGGAAGCGATGATTTTTGTGATCTGCTTGTCTTGCAAAAGGACGCCGAGCCCGAAATCATCGACACCGCAGTTATTGCTGACAACCGTCAGATTTTTTGTACCTTTATCTTTTACCGCCTGAATTAGATTTTCCGGAATACCGCATAACCCGAAGCCCCCCACTAATAATACAGCTCCATCGTCTATTGCCTGAATCGCCTGTTGTACAGAAGCTACTACTTTGTCCATGTCCTTATCCCCTTTCACATCCATACAAAATATTCTACAAAAAGACGAAATTCCCTTTAAAAATCTGTTTTTCTATTGTGGTTTGGCGGTTTGGCTGGCATGGGCTTTCTAATAAATTTGAAAATGTTCTAATATATTTTTATTTGTTCTAATAAATTGCCGATTTTCTAATATATTCCCGAGATGTGCTAATAAGTCCGCGCTTTGTTCTAATATCTCCACCACATTTGCTAATATACTCCGCCGTTGTTCTAATATCCCGTACATTTGTTCTAATAAAATCCGATTTCCTTCTTCCGCTGTCCCTGATGCTGGCAAAAATACAGTCTTCTTGCCACGAATACACCGATCTTCTAATAATCTCCCCGGACTTTCTAATAACGCCCTCGCTTCTTCTAATATCCCGGTCATTTGTTCTAATATAATCAGCCCCCGTCTTCCCCCGTACCTTTTCAGATCAAAAATATAGTCTGCTCTGACTCATTTTCTAAAAACTGCCCTCGTTTTTCTAATAACCCTTTCATTTGTTCTAATAAAATCAGCCCCCGTCAATCCCCGCATCTTTGCCGATTAAAAATACGGTCTACGCCGGTTATTTTCTAATACTCTCCCCGAACTTTCTAATAAATTCCTGCTCCCCCATCCCACATAAAAAGCCAAACCGCCCTTAAAGAACAGTCTGACTTTCCTGTTAATTTTGTTTATCATGCGGTGCCTGATAAATGCCAAGTTCCTTTGTATTCGGGTCGCGAACAATGCGCTGGTCGTCTTGTAACGGAATAATATCCGGATCATCGATATCACTGCTGCGGCCAAAATCTCCTGCAACCGTTGTATTCGGCAATGTCTCATACTTTTTCTCGGGCTCAAATGGGACAGGGCGTTCATCCATTACCTCTTTGTTAATGAGGTTTGAGGGATTGGAGCGGTTCGTAATCCAATCATCGAGAGTGTGACCTGTCCAGTCTTCTTCATCGAATGGATCGGTGCCTGTTATGAGCAGTTTCCCGCCATCTTCAATAATTTTTTCGTATTCCAGCCGCTTGTTTTCCGGTAAACCGAGGCGGCGAATTTTCTCTTCTATTGGCGATTCCTTCGTCAAAGCTGTTTTCAATATACTGCGGACACCATTCGTTGTAATAAGCGACACTTGCTGATCACGTGCAATCGAGTGGAATTCGTCTACATCCTTTGTTAAAAGATAAATATGTGTCCCTTCCAGTTCATTATCCGGTCTGCGTAATTCCTGGAGTTTTTCTAGCAATTCCTGTTTCGTATAGGCAACATCAATTTTCTGTTTCGGCTCATCAAAAAACATTTGCATCCCTCCATTAAATTATTCGTAAGTACCTTTTCCCCATCTCCCCCATCCAAAACTTATTTTGAAATAGCATACAGGCGGTAAACTCCCTTTCCCATTAAAGAAAGAGACGTTTTTTCGCTCCGTTTGTTTATTTATCTACTCAAAAGTGCTGACTTCCCCTCTCCACTCAACACCTTGAAATATTCTGTTGATTGCTTCCTATACCGGTTCATTTTAAACTAATTACAGTAATCAACAAGTTGTTCAATACTTTTTCAGGAGGAATTATATATGAATAAAATATCGAAAATAATTTTAGCTGCTTCACTGGCCATTATTGCATTTATGATCGGAAAAGCGTTTATTTTAGATGAATCCAGCAAGATGTATTTGGTCATCTTCGTTTTTGTCGGATTAGGTTTAGCTATGCTGCGCCTCTTTATTAATGGAATGATAAAAAAGATGAAAGGTAAATCTGTCGGAGTAAAAGTGTTATTCTTTGCCGTTCTTCTCGGCTGTGGTATTCCGTTTCAAAACTGGTTCCGTACAGACATTCTGCTTTCGATGAACCGCGACTATTTAGTCCCTTGTATTATCGTAACTGTTGCTAGTGTATTTTTCATGACGGTTCTTTCCGGCGTAATCTCTCACCGTAAACGTGCACCAAAGCCAGAAGAAATCTCCGTTGAAGAAATCGAAATCGCTATTTAGTAACAGCAAAATCCCGTTACAAAGCTAATAAAACTTTGTAACGGGACTTTTCACATTGCATCAGGTTAATGTTTCAATTTTTTCATAAATTTCTTTCAGCATAATATCATAACGGTCACCATTCAAGTAAAAATTAAAAACATCGACATCACATTTTATCTCTGACAATTCATCACCTACTAGAATTTCATTATGTAAATAAAGCGTTGAATGCGACCCGTTTATCAGATTTTGAAAGTGCAGTGTATCGTAAGTTATGTTCTCTTTCGTAAAAGCAAAATGACCTTTCGCTGCTTCATAATAAACAATCGGGATGATCGCATCTTCATATACCTTAATATATTCATCCCTGGAAGCTTGTCCAAAAACAGTTGGCGTTATAAAAAGTGCATCAAATTGTAAAGTTGAATCCGTAACCGCTTCTTCAAGAGCCTCGAATGTAATTTCTACAATTTCTATATTGGTATTGTAATGATCTTGAAACTCCCCTAAAACAGCAATTTTTAACGGCATCCCCTCATACGCGACTATTTCCTCCGAACACCCTGCCAATAATAGAAGCCCGAGCAGAAATAATACTTTTTTCATTTATATCTCATCCTTTCTTAGATGAATTGTATACCAGGTTAGTCTCAATCCTCGCAAATTATTCGTCAGGGAATAATTAAAGGAGCTGCCGACAAGATGCGGCAACTCCTTATACATAAACATCACACTTTATATTCTTTTACAATAGCATCCAACTTCTCGGCCAGTTCAGCCAACTGCTCTGTCGTTGCCGCAACATTTTCCATTGTGGCACTTGTTTGAACGACTGTAGCCGTCGTTTCTTCTACGCTGGCTGTAGTTTCCTCTGTAATCGCTGAGATTTCCTGCATGGAATCATTAATATCCTGACCTTCTTTTCTCATCGTTTGTAGCTGAACAAGCACTTGCCTCATAAACTGGTCCATTTTCAGTACCGATTGTTCGATTTCCCTGAACGTTTCGGCAGTATGTGCAAGCTGTTTTGAACTTGTTTCAACTTTCGTAAAGCCTTGCTGTAATGAATTGCTTAATTCATTCGTTCCGTACTGAATGGTTCCGACAATCGTTGTAATTTCTGTTACCGAATTACCCACTTGCTCCGCGAGTTTGCGTACTTCTTCGGCTACAACGGCAAACCCTTTACCATGTTCACCTGCACGAGCAGCCTCGATTGACGCGTTTAATGCAAGCAGATTCGTCTGATTGGCGACATCTTCAATAATTTTCACAAACGAAGAAATTTGTCCGACACGTTGGCCTAAGTCTCCCATCTTTTCAATTGCCGTATGCATCATGTCATGAATTTGTTCCATCTGTCCATTTGAAGTTTCCATCATTTTTGTTCCTTCCGATGAAAGGGAAAGAACGTTTCGCGATAGCGTTTCAAGCTTTGTTCCTTGCTCGGTCGTTTCTTTCAATGTTTCAGAAAAATCCGTTACCGCTTCATACACTTCGGCAATTTCATTCGTTTGAGTCTCTATCCCGCGCGACAGTGCTTCCATCGTTTCGGCAATCGCCAAAGCACCTGTAGAAACTTCATTTGTCGACTGGGCAAGCATTGTACTTTGCACTGTCACACTGCTTGATGCCAAGGAAACTTCCGAAATTGTCCCATGCAATTGTTCCTGCATCACTTTCATATCCGTCATTAACCGGCCTATTTCATCTTGACGAATATGATCATCCATACGCTGCGTCAAATCTCCTTTACTTAGCATATGCATCAGTTGCGATGTATTGAGAATAGGCTTTGTTAATGAGCGACTAAAGAACAAGGCAACAAGAACAGATAGGATAATGGTGGTGATTAAAATCACAGCACTCATATTGATCATGTTAACCATCGCGGTTTGCGATTTTTCTATATTTTGTTTGAGATGGATCCCGCCAATAACCGAAGTAGCTGCCGGGTCTCTCATTGGTAAAAAGCTTTCGATTATTTGCTCGTCGTCATTTTTCAATTGGCTCGACTTTCCGGCCAATACATCCTCAATTGTCTTACCACTTAGCTTTGTACCGATACTCGCTTCTTCTGAGGATTCGACAATTTCACCCTCTCCATTCAGAAGTTGAAGTGACATACCCGGGAATAATTTTTGCACTTCTGCAATAAATTCATTGCCAAGGCCTATTTGCAATGTCCCAGCGATTTGCCCATTCACTTCAACCGGTGCAAATGCTCGTACAGCCAGACCGCTTGAGCCATATTCAAATCCGCTGTACACCTTTCCATCAAGTGCACCTTGGATTGCTGGAATATCGGACTTGTCATCCCCGAACTTTGCAGGATTATGGCCTCTTAAATAAACCGTGCCATTTTCATCACCAAGCTCCATAACGGTCAGCTTATGCAGTGCATTTAATCTTTTAAATAATACCTCTCCTACAGATTGAATAGCATCCCGGTCTTTATTCGTCAACAACTGCTGAATTTCCGGATCTTTTGCATACAGCTCGACTAAATGTTGAAGGTCGGCTGCCGTTGTTTCGAAATATTCGGAAACACCTTGTTCGATTTCTTGTTGCTGATCAAACTGAGCGTCTTCGAAGCTGGTTGATGTTGCAAAATAATTATATGTAACTATCGTTAAAACAGGAATAATTCCAACTAATAACAAGATTATCATTAGTCGGGTTTTTAAACTTTTAAACTGCATAATAACTCCTTTGGTGAAATCTTTCCATATCAGAATGAATTCCTCATTTATTATTTTCTATATACAGCATTCAATTCTATTATGTAATTATCTCGAATTCAAATTAATTAATTGTAAATTATTTTACATAAATGTCATAATTAATCACACATGTTGGTCCCCATAAAAAAATGCACAAGGAAATCATCGTTTCCTCATGCATTCAATCCTATTATTGACCAAATTCCGTTACAAATTCCGAAAGCTCTTTACGTACTCTTACATTTGGCACATTATCGTAATAACCGAACTGGAACATCGAAATAACACGTTCATGTGGCTGTGCGTTTAATGCTTCACGGAATTTCGGGTTGTCCAGGAATCCCGGTGTTTTCCAGCACGTGCCAATGCCTTTTTCCCACGCCAGCAGTTGCACATTTTGTAAATAGCAAGCGGCTGCCGCGTAGTCTTCCAGTCGTTCTTTTTGACGAACATCTTCTGTCACAAGCACAAATGCGTACGCACCGGCCAATGTGAATTTTTTCATTTGAATTTCAAGCGCATCTTCCGAAAGCTCCTGCCATTTCGGAACTGCCAGGTCTCGAAGCAGTTCATGCACTTTTGGCAGCTGCTCCTCTGCACCTACTACAATGCGCCATGGCTGACGGTTACCGTGATTCGGTGCCCACTTTGCATCATCCAAAATTTCCATTACCGCCTTTTTGTCAACTTGCTGTCCGTTAAACAGCTTAATCGAACGGCGTTGCAATACTGCGTCTCTTACTGATAAAGTCATCGCCAAATCCTCCTTCAATTACTACTATTACATTAGCATGAATAATCTATATTTAATATATTACACTGAGGGAATTTATTAAAAAGACTCATTATTAGTCAGGCTACCACAATATGGTACTCCATCAGCTTTAAAAAGTGGAAAAACTCCGCTTAGTTCACCTCTCCTCCCCCATAAGCACCCTCAAAATTCATCCGCTATATGGAAATAGTAATACTGCATGTTCGGGGTATAGGCTGTGGAATCTTCATACGTATAGAGGCGGTCACTGCTGTTGGATGTATGGGCATTTACATACGGAACCCCCTGCTTGATGCGCGTCACAATTGTACTGTGATCGATACGGCCATCCCCCGTAAAATCATAAAAAATAACATCCCCAAGCTGCAGTTCACTAGCCGAGTTTACCCTTGTCGCGCGTAAGCCCTGCGTGGATGTCTCCAAATACCAGCGAAGAGAGTGTGCAACAGACCAGCTATAACTCCAGCGCTCCGGTTGCCCGATCATCCACCAGCCTTGCCCCCGATTCGGTGCCCCCCGCATTGGAGCCCCTCCAGCACGTAAACACTGGGAAATAAAATTCGTGCAGTCATCCCGAAATACCGGATATTCCGGGTTAAAGCTGTCCCACCATCTATTTGCATAAGCAACAGCAGCATCCCGATTATAAGTAGGCAACGATCTTCTCCTTTTTTCACAGCGTATGTCGAGTACTTTCTAATTATGAAAGTGTTGTGAATGTAGAGCAAAAATCCCCTGTTTTTGTAAATGTCTGCTACAATTATTTTATCGGAATTATGAAATAGTTAGGGGGAATTATGATGACACAACATGCAGAAAGGGAAATTTTTCTTCCTATAGCCCTTTGCGATAAAAAAGGGAATCTAAATCCGGAAGCAATCGGTTTTGCAAGAAGACCTATTATCGACAGTAATTTGTCAGGGCATTTTATGCGCAAGAAAAAATGGAATTACTGGTGTGTATATGGCGAGGAGATTTTATTTTCCGCGACAATCAGTCATATGGATTACGCGGCTGTATGCTTTGTTTATTTCCTCGAATATGAAACACAACGTTACTTTGAAAAAACAATTTTAATTCCGCTTGGGGCAAAAGTAAAAATGCCGACACAAGTACTGGAAACAATTCACTACAAAAATACTGAAATGTCCATTCAACTTACATACTTCAACCGCGAGACCCATTTAACAGTAACCGCGCCTGATTTTGATGGTGACCCTTTACACGCAGAGCTCACAATAGCACATCCGAAAGACGATGATTCCCTCAATGTAGTCATTCCATGGAATCGACGTACATTTCAATTTACGGCGAAACATCACACATTACCAACTTCGGGAACGGTAAAAATCGGAAATCGCACCTTTACGTTCACACCGGAAGAAAGCTTTGCTGTACTCGATTACGGCCGCGGTGTTTGGCCACGTGAAGCAACATGGAACTGGGGCATGGCTTCACAGCGCGTTCGTGGTCAGCGGATCGGTTTAAACTTTGGCGGTAAGTGGACGGATGGGACAGGCATGACCGAAAATGCCATCTTTATCGATGGTCAAATGACGAAAATTCATGAAGATGTTCTGTTTCACTATGATCGCACTAATTTCATGCATCCGTGGACGATCAAAACGAAATTTAGCGGTCGCGTCAACTTAACTTTCACACCATTTTTTGAACGTGTGGCAGAAACGAATGCGAAGCTCATCGTTTCCTCTGTTCACCAGATGGTCGGATATTACGATGGATTTATTCAGCTCGATGATGGCAAAACACTGCAAATCCAGCAAATGCTTGGCTGCATTGAAGAACATGTTGCAAAGTGGTAACGCGTTAGGGGGAAATTTTAATGACAGCTCAAGATTTTAAGCAGGAACAACAGCGCCTGCACGAAACGATCCATTATATGGACCAGATTTTAAATAGCTCAAAAAGAGATATTGAAACGGCACAGGAAAATATCCGTACTGCGATGGCCAATGTGGAATATTTGGACTCCAGTGACAGCTTCCTGAATATTTTAATGAATACACGTTTTTTCGAACTTGCCCGTAATCAAAAAGAAGGTTTGGAAGCGATTCGCCAAAAACCGTATTTTGCACGAATCCATTTCCAGCGTGAAAACGAAAACGAGGAGTTTCTTTATATCGGAAAGACTTCACTTTTCCATAGTGAGACCCATGAACCGATTATCGTTGACTGGCGCTCCCCTGTCGCAAACGTCTATTACGATGGCCGCCTTGGCGATATTTCTTATGATGTCCGGGATGAAACACATTCCGGTCATTTGTTTGCCAAGCGCCAATATAAAATTGAAAACGGCAAGCTGATCAATTACCGTGACGTCGATCTAACAACAAATGATGAACTCCTGCAAGAAGCGCTTGAAGGAAAAGCCGATGTCCGGTTAACTGAAATCGTCTCTACGATCCAGAAAGAACAAAATGAAATTATTCGCGCACATCTTCGTCAGCCAATCCTTGTACAAGGTGCAGCAGGTTCAGGTAAAACAACGATTGCCCTGCACCGGATTTCGTATTTCCTTTACACTATGGGCGAGCATTTCAATCCCGAACAGTTGATGATTCTTGCTCCAAACCGGTTATTTATCGACTATATTGCCGATGTATTACCGGAGCTTGGCGTCGATAAAATTTGCCAGACAACGTATGCGCAATATGTGCTTGATGCACTGAATCTGAAATTAAAACTGCAAAATCCGAATGAACAACTCGAGCAGCTCATTGCGAACCCTTCCGTACAGCAAGAAAATGCCATAATTTCAAAAACAAAAGGCAGTCCATTTTATGAGCTTATGATGAACCGCTATATCGAACACCATGAACAGCAGCTTGCCGCATTGTTTGATGATGTATTCATTGAAAAATACCGCATTATGAAAGGCGAGCATTTACGAAAGCTGTTTTTGGTTGAATTTCATTATATGCCTGTCGAGAAACGGCTTGAGCGTATTAAAAAGGTAATTCAAACAGAGGTGAAGCGGAAAACGGCAGCTGTGCTCTCGACACTGAATACGCGCTATGAAGATGCAATCGGCCGTGCACTGAATGGCATGCGAGATGCGGAGAAACGCCGTCGTACAGTAACAAAACTGATCGATGAACGGGATGCCCGCGTTCCAAAAATTAAACAGGAAGCAAAATCCGTTGCAACAGTCTATATGATGAAATTTATGAAAGTGAAAGTGAAGCAGCTGTACCGTGAGCTTTTGACGAATCGTAATTTATTGGGTGAAATTGCTCCTGAATGGTCTTTGGAAGAAATCGCACATTTTATAAAAGCGCATCAGAAAGAACGTTGGGTCTTGGAGGATTTGGCGGCCCTTTACTTTTTACAGGCCAAGATTAAAGGCATTGATGACAAATGGAAAATGCGCGTTGTTTTTATCGATGAAGTGCAGGACTACAGCTATTTTCAGCTTGCAGCACTAAAAGCAGGCCTTGAAACGGATATGTTCACAATGGTTGGAGATCTGGCACAAGGAATCCACAGCTACCGGTCACTGACAGACTGGCAGCCCGTGCTCTCTCTATTCCCGCGCGCAACGTATGCTACTCTTCAAAAAAGCTACCGGACAACCATTGAAATAATGGATGTCGCCAATGAAATCCTGATGCAAATGAATGAGGATTTACCGCTTGTTGAACCGGTTGTCCGTCATGGGAAAGTACCGCAATTTATCACCGCAGAACATTTTGATGCCGCTATTATTCAAGACGTGCTTGTAAAAATTCGCGACAATCAGCATCAATCCATTGCACTCATTTGTAAAACAACTGAGGAAGCGGTTCAGTTAATAGAACAGCTTGAGGAGTCGGATATCCCTGCTCAGCTGCTCGATGAAAATTCAGCAATCGACCAGCAAAAACTTCTTGTCATCCCAAGTCATTTGGCAAAAGGTTTAGAGTTTGATGCGGTTATTCTGACGTCATTTGACACACCGTATGATGACAACCCTCTTGACCGGAAACTGCTGTATGTTGCCTTAACCCGTGCCATGCATGAGCTTTATCTGATCGGTCCATCGAAAAAGGCTTTTTTGATGAAGTGAGTGAAGCAACATGCGTCTTTTTCTTCAAAGATTAAAGAGTGTTCTCATATAGTTTCTTATTTAATTCCAATATATTTTGAAGAAAGCCGCATAGCAGCAATAAAGGCACACCGTAAACGATGCGCCTTTACTGCTGCTTTTATTGTGGCATGAGAATTCGCTAAATCTATTGTGCCCTGCTTTATCCCGTTACGCTATAAAGTCGGCGCTTACAGTGGCAGACGCCGTAACTACGCACAAAGAGGCCATCTTCATAAATTAAAAATTTAATCAAAATCCCTTCAAGTTATAACAGTTTCCTTCAATAAACCTTTAATCAGCCTTGCGGATGCATAGCAAATTTCACCATTATCTAACATAATAGATCTTTCTTTTGAATCAATGTTTGTAATCTTACTTTTATTCACTATAAAAGATTTATGGCAGCGGTAAAGATCGGGATGTAGCCCTTCATAATTTTTTAAACGACCGTAAAATTCAATATGTTCATTTTCCAAATGCAATATCACTTTATGCGAATCCGAAGATGCTTCGAAAAAGTAAATATTTTGGAAATCGATAGTATAAGTACGTCCCGTAGTTTTGATCTGCAGTTTTTGAACGCTTTCTTGTTCGCCTAATTTTAAATAGCGTCGATGAGCTTCTTTTAAAGTGGATAGTATCTTTTCCTTTAACGTATTCGTATTGTCTTTAATAATAAAATCTAATGCTGCCAGTTTATAGATAAAGGTAAGAAAGCTCATTTCAGCATGTGTTGTAATATACACTAAGCTAGCAACTGGATCATCCTCTCGAATTTTGCTTCCTAATGTAATCCCAGTAATTTCGTCTTTTAAATCTATATCCAAAAAATAACAATCCGCCTTTTCGTTTTCTAAAAATGAGACAACATCATGTGGATTCGTAGTTGCAAGTACTACTTTCATGCCGTTATCTTCCATCATGGCGAAGTTCTCAATTATTTCTTTCGTTCTATCCAATTGAAATCGATCATCTTCACAAATAACTATATCCATCTAATCTACCCCTTTTTAAACTCAATTTCCTGAATAAAATAAGGCGGGCTAATTTTTGTGTTTAAACTAACATTTTTTAAATTGTTTTTCATTTGACGTAAATTAGCTAAGCCCAGTCCTCGATTTTCTCCCTTTGTTGAAAAGCCTTCTTTGTAAATTTCATGTACTTTTATATTTGTTGATTCATTAAATTTGTTAGTTACGACTAATAAAATCGCATCTTTCATATGAATAAAGGCTGCACGTACTTCTCCATCTTCAGTTTCTCTTGCTGCTTCGATTGCATTGTCCAGCAGAATCCCTACCATACGGTTTAAAACAATTGGGTCTACCGGGATATCAGTGATTTCTTCCACAATCTCAATATGAAACGGAACTTGGTGGGATTGAGCTTGTAAAATCTTTGTCGTTAATAACCCTTTTAAACTATTGATTTTCAGGTTATTCAATACCATCATCGAGTGCTGATTCAACTGTTCCTGATGACTCGCTTCTAATATGTATTCGTAAAAATATGTATGGAGGCCATCATAGTTTTTATCATCAATAAAGATACGTAAAGAAGTTAAAATATTGATGTAATCATGTTTAAACTTACGCATATCCTGATTAATTTGTTCAAGTGACGCTACATATGATTCAAAGTTATTTATCTGCTGTTCACGTTGCTCCATTTTGAATTGTTTAAACGCAAGAAAGACAATGGTAGTAATACTGATTGTCAGTATCGCTACATAAGTTAGAAACATTACCAAATTATCCTGGACGCTCTCATTAAAATTTCCATGGTCAATTTTCATAATATTGATATACATAAAAACTACTGCAACAAAACCAAGGAACACGAGTATATAAGAGACAACACGGTGGAATACCCACCTATTAATTAAATTTGCAATGCGTTTATAACAAAAAGCAAATAGAATGCCCAATAGGATGAATAATGATATATAGCTGAATAATGTCAGTTGATCATTGCCGATTCTACCAAGCAAATGAAAAGTCACTATACTTGAAATATTATCTGAAATGACTAAAAAAATAAGGGCTACTAACGAATGGAAAATATGAATAACTACTCGGTTTTTCCGATAAATCATCCATGTGAAAATGGCTAAATAGTATAGAATCGATATTGCACCAATAAATTGAAACAATATAGAAGTAGGTAAAAATATAATTAATACAATCGTGAGTAATTGTTTTTTTGACCATGACAAGTCTAATACATATGTGTTAAAAAATAGTAGCATCAAGTATTGAATAAGAAATAATATGATTGCTTCAATAGTTAGTCCGTCCACTCATTTACACTCCGTTATAAATTTACTTTATATCCATTATATACTAATACATGAAATTAAAAAGTCTTCCCGAAAGCTGGTTTAGCCTTTGAGAAAACTCTTAAAACGTTGCAAAATATTGGAACGCTAACAACTATCATTTAAATTGAAGTAATTGTTTAAATGTTAAACTATCTGATTTTAGAACACCCTTTGGATATATTTTCGCAGCTATACCGGCAAATACTCCAATAAATAAAATCATAACCAATATTGAAATAATAATTTCTCCCGGCGCAATCGTATTATAGACAATACGGATCAGTACACTCATTGGTGCTGTAAATGGAATGTACGAAGTTACTTTTGTCAAAGTGCCTTCCGGATAATCCATGACAAACAATATTTCTACTGTCAAACTCGCCATCAATAAAATTACAATTGGCATTGTTGCGCTCGATAAATCATCCGGACGACCTACCATCGATCCTACAATAGCAAATAATGTCGCATAGATGAAGTACCCAATGATGAAGAAAATGAGGATATATGCGGCTGTCCCCCACGTAATTGTCTCAATTACAGTCTGTACAAACGACCCTTCAGGAATCTCAAAAATACCTAAGTTTGCCCATAATAGGAGGCCTCCGATAAAGATGAATAATTGCGCTAAGCTTGCTAGACCAATGCCTAAAATTTTCCCATACATCATCGGTACTGGCGTTACCTTTGTAATCATGACTTCCATAACTCGGGAAGATTTTTCAGACGCAATTGCTGTTGCAACATTATTCCCGTAAATAGAAATGGCCAAAAACATAATTGCAATCAATCCATAGACAATAAGTAAGGCATTTGGCTCTGTTTCATATAATGATCCAAAGCTTGTCTGTAATGGGGCGTTTAGTGCCTGAACAACCGTCGGATGAATGGATTGAGCTTCTACAATAGATGCCACTCTCTTTTGTTCAATATAGGATTCTAACATGAGCAGTAGTTCATTGTTCAATTCTGGCATAAAAATATTCAGCTGCATCATATCCACTCGATCTTCCAACACAAAGAATCCTGCCAGTTCTTCTGATTTAATCTCTTCTTTTAGCTTTTCTATCCTTGCATCGTTTACAATCTCCCAATTCCCATCTACTTTGGCAAGATCTTGTTCAGTTAATCCCAAAGATGTACGATTGACGAGTTTATATGTTTCTTCCGAGCTATCCTTCACGAATTTGCTCAAAATCGTTGGGGATGCAAAGAGCAGTACACTTAGCACAAGCAGACCGAGCGTAATATACACATATGCTTTAGTTTTAACAGCTTCTTTGAAAACAGTGCTGAATACAATACTGAAGTTACGCAATTACATCCCTCCTGTCCGTTCAATAAAGATTTCATGCAGGCTCGGCTCTTTTAATGAAATCCCATTCAGCTCGAATTTCTCTCCGAACTCCTGAATGAGCTGATATATTTTTTCGCTTCTCGGAATTTTTAACTTATACCGGTTGTTTTCCTCAGTAAATTCATATTGTTTAAGCATAAGGTAATCCTTCAAGTCAGCAGCCGATGTTTCCAGTTCCAAGTAGCGATAATCATAGGAACTCTTAACATTCGCTAACTCATCAGAAACAATCAGGTTCCCTTCCTTTAAAATACAGATTTGGCTGCAGAAAGATTCAACCTGTTCCATTTGATGACTACAGAAAATAATTGTTTTCTTTTTAGCAATCAATTCTTTTACGACGCTTTTCAACATATCTGCATTAACAGGGTCTAACCCGCTGAAAGGCTCATCTAAAATGATAAAATTCGGGTCATGTATAATTGCCGTAATTAATTGTACTTTTTGCTGGTTCCCTTTCGATAATTGTTCGGTACGCTTTTTTGCCGCATAAGAGATTTCAAGCTTTTCCAACCACTTTAGTGCCTCTCTTTTCGCCTCTTTTTTGCTCATACCTTCCAACATACCAAAGTAGATGATCTGATCTAAAACGTTCATTTTTGCATATAGTCCACGTTCCTCCGGTAAGTAACCTATTTTTAAATTTTTCTTGGAGAAAGGTTTTCCTTTCCATAAGATTTTTCCACTGTCTTTAGGAATCAGTTCTAACATCATTCGAATGGTTGTTGTTTTTCCAGCGCCATTTCTACCTAGCATGCCGAGGATTTGCCCTTCTTCTAAGTGAATTGAAATATTGTTCACCGCTTTTTTACCACCAAAGTTTTTACTTAAATTTTGAATCTGAAATGTCATTATGCAAATCTCCCTCCTAACTGAACATCTTTACAATAGAAATAACGAGGACCCCAATAACTACTCCAACTACAGCCCTTAAAATGTTTTTCATTTTATTTGCCTCCTTATATGATTAATACGCAATGATTTTCTGCTCAAATGCCTTACTGATCGACTCAATATAATTTGGTACTTTAAAATACGTGGTAATCCGGTGAAGGGCCTGATCAATCTCTTCAGCCGTTAAATCTCTTGTACGCTGAATAAATTCAAATGTATGGCCTACTGCTAAATCTTTCAGGATTTTTTTATCCAATTCTTTTAAAGAAACCTCAACTAAATGAGGTGTATTACTTTTAAAAGATTCCATTAGCAATAAAAATTCGTCCAGCCCTGTATTTTTTGTGACACTTGCCCAGCGCTCCTCATCCTTTAAGTGATGGTAAACTTCTCCCATTCTAGAATCTACAAGAAGCATGATGTCTATTTCGGGACCCTTCACTTTCTTTAAACTTTCAATGATCAGTGCGAAATGCTGATTAGTTGTTTCAATCACCACAATATCAATACACTGTTCTTTAATTTTTTTCAGTAATGTCTGATTAAATATAGGAGCTTGAATGGGATAAGTATCTACTTGCCAAGTCGGACGCTTATCCTGAATCGCTATTTGTAATGCATCAATAAACAAAGTAGACATTGAAACAATCAGTACTTTCAAAATATCCCCCCTTCCTTGAAAATTGCCTAATTCCACTATACTTTCGTTCGAATAATTCATGTTTAAAGACTCTTCAAAACGAATAAAACATTCATAATCGTACTTTTTTTGCATAAAAAAAACGTTCATATAATCATGAACGTTTACTTTGCAAGCATTTGAATCTACTGCTTACATTCCAATATAAATGTAATAATCTAGCTGGGATGACTTCATAAAGCCTGCTTTTTCGTATACATGAAGGGCTGCCATGTTTTCGACTTCCACATCAAGTAAAATGGTCTTGTCACCTGAACGGAGCGAATAATCTTTCACTAAATTCAAAATCTGCGTGCCAATCCCTTGGCGCTGTCTCTTCGGGGAAACCGCAAATGCCGTAATCCACTGTACTTCGCCTTCTTTGCGGGTCGTCACTGTTCCAACGACTTCACCATCAATTTCGGCTGTCCACATAACTAGGCCTTCAGTCGTTGTATTAAACTCAATCAGTTCCAATGATTCCTCACGAATGTCGCCAAACGCATCACTGAAAATCGCGACAAGTGCTTCCGTGTCCTTTTGCATAAACGGGCGTAAAGTAACAGGCCCCTCTTTTTGCAGAACTTCTGCATGAGCTTCCAATGTTGCTTCAGAAAAGCTGTATAAATACCCGTTCTTTTGAAGAAATTCTTTACCGTAATGCGAGCCTTCCGCGATTAATGCGAGCTCCCCTTCACTTTCGCGCATCGCCATTCCTTCTTTCAGCACGTTCAATATCGCTGTGCCAATTCCAAGTTGACGATACATTGGTGCAACGAGCATCGACCATTCATACGTATTTAACCCCATTAAATCGACTGCAGTACCTGCTCCGACAAGCAAATTCTTTTCATCATCATATACAAGAACATAAAATCCTCGCATTTCATAGCTTTTTGCTATCGGTAAATTCATGACTTGATTTAATAGTACGCCATCACAAACGGCCGCAGTTTTACATAATTGCTGTACTTCTTCATATGTTTCTTCATCTAAAGGAAACGACACTGTTATTGCCGATAAATTCATTCTTTCTACTCCAATTCTAACTACTATAATTTCTTTATTTTAGTAAAGCTATTGAAGTAACGCAATACTCACGCCTAAATCCGTTAAATTTCTCTTTCCTTAAATATTATTTTCATTAAAAATAAAACAAATTCATGATACAATTTTTCTAGTAAAGATGCATAATTTTAACTACTTATTACCCAATAATAAGGTATAATAATCCTATGCATGATTATTTTTTTCAAATAAAAATTCATCTTAAATGACTAAACGAGGTTATTTAATTATAATTGCAATAATGAATCAATTAATTAAGGAGACTTAACTTATGACAAAAGAACAAATCTATTCTACTAGTACTGAGCCGCTACTAGATACCCCTTTCCCTTCTTTTGTACTTTTACCTAATGGTACACTCGTTCATGGAAATCTCCATCATTTAGACTATCCGACAAAAGAGACAAAAGAACTAATCGGGAATTCCATACATGACACGCTATTCTCAGAAGTAGGTGATGATGTTATTGAATCCATTTTAACAAGTTCGGCAGCGTTATGTTTACACAACATTCCTCTTTCGCTAAAAGGGCAATCTCCCACAACATGCACCCTTTATACGAAGCCGACAGTCTTTGCGAAAGAGCAGGCAATTTCTGTTCTTTGTATTCCAAATGATGAAGTTCGTTTGATGGATGAAGAACAGCAGCATTTAGTCGACCTTAAAAATGGGATTCACCAATCATTCATGACTGTTACATTTGACCAGGACGGCTTTATTACTCAAACAAACCAGTCATTTTTAACAACAAGCCGCTGGACACCGAAACGGGTTATCGGTAAAACATTGTGGCAATTGTTCCCGCAAAATCCTGAATCGGAAAAGCTTGTGCTGGAGATTTGGAAAACGTTGCAAAACGGACAAATATGGCAAGGTGAAGTTGAGAAATTGACAAAGGATGAGCAGCTTTACTGGGTACATTTAACAGCCATACCAATGTTGGGTCAAACATCTGAAAAAAACGAGTATTTGCTAATTGAGCGTAATATTACAAACGAAAAAAATATCCAGTTCCAACTGGAAAAAATCGCCTATATCGATACAGAAACCGGAATGATGAATGTCCACCGTCTCGAACAAATTATCGGGGAAATGATTGAAGAAGAGCGCCATTTTTCATTCGTTTACTTAAGTATCGATAAGTTTTATACAATTAAGGATTTACATGATGGCGTAGCCGAAAAGTCCCTTATCTTAGAATTTACGAAGCGCATGAAAATGTATTTCCAGGATAGTACGATGGCTCGTATTAATGAAAGTGAATTTGTCGTGATTACACCATTACCAGAATGGTTTACACAAGGTTTTCTTAATTATTTACAGCAAAATCCAATATACAACGGTAACGTAGCAGTACCACTTTCATTAAGCGGCGGGATTACACGCTTCCCGGAAGATCAAATGACATTCTCCCAATTGATGAAGGCATCTTTGGCTACGATCGCTTCTGTACGGAGCGCGGGCGGTGACAGCATCGTTTCCTTATCAAAATCTTCGCATGCTGCATTAAACCGCAGATCGATTGTCGAAAAACGATTACTGCTTGCATTAGATCAAAAAAACCTGCATGTTCTCTACCAGCCTCAACTTGATTTAAGAAGCGGTAAAATTACTGCTGTCGAGGCATTAGTCCGTTGGGATGATGAAGAAATCGGCACTGTTTCGCCTGATGAACTGATCCCTATCGCGGAAGAGACAGGTCTCATTAATAATATCGGTTCGTTTATGCTTGATAAAGCATGTGAACAAGCGGTCCTATGGAAAAATGCGGGCCATCCGATCAAAGTGAGTATCAACTCTTCTGTACGCGAGTTCCGTGATAAAAATATGGCCAAGTCCATTTTGGAAACACTTGAACGTACTGGATGCCCGGCGAATTTACTGCAAATCGAAATTACCGAAAAGTTTGCATTAGAAGCTGAAGCTGAAACAGGAATTATTAAGCAAATGCGTACACTTGAAAACGAAGGCATTGTCTTTGCACTTGACGACTTCGGTACAGGTTACGGCTCGTTCCGTTACATGCAGCTTCTGCCGATTTCAATTTTGAAAATCGACCAGACATTTATCCGCTCGCTGAAATCAGAAAAAAACCAGCAGCTTGTAAACGGTATGGTACAGCTAGGAAAATCAATGAATCTTACCGTCGTTGCTGAAGGTGTGGAAACAGAAGAGCAAATGCAGTTCCTCACAAGCATCGGCTGTGAGGTCATCCAAGGATACTTCGTAAGCAAACCGAGCTCTACAGAAGAAATTTCTTCATTATTAGGATAAATAAAAGCTCGTAAGGCAACTGGTGATCAGTGCTTTACGAGCTTCTTTTTTTTACTTTTGTAAAGGACTGAATCGAAGTTCTTCCTTTTCTCATTATACGCAGGATGATCTGCATCATTACTTCCGCAAATACAAGTCCCATCGCAATCGCTCCGGATATCATAAATGCCCGCATTCCATTTTCCAGACCTGCAATATAATCGAGTTCCATCACATTGCGCATCGTACTGTAGGCAATGCCCCCAGGAACAAGCGGTATGATTCCAGAAACACTAAATATAATCATCGGCATCCTGAACTTGCGCGCAAAAAAATATGCTACTAACGAAACGACAAACGCCCCAAGAAAAGATGCACGAACATCATCCAGCCCGCCTTCGAACAGAACATAATATACTGCCCAACCTACAGCACCGACGAAACCACATGCCGGGATTGTTTTGATCGGGGCATTAAAAATGACACCAAAACAGGCGGTCGCAATAAAACTGATAACGATTTGAACTAAAACATGCTCCACCAACGAACGCTCCCCTCCAATCAATCATACCTTGGAATGATTGATTTCATTCCGAATTGATTCCAAAACTACAGTGAAAGCACAAGGGCAACACCTGAACCAATCGCAAACGCTGTTAAAAAGGCTTCGGCACCTTTTGCCATCCCTGCTGTGAAATGGCCTGCCATTAAATCACGGACCGCATTCGTAATGAGCAGACCCGGCACAAGCGGCATGACCGAGCCAATAATAATTTTATCGATTTCCGTACCAATATTAAAATGCACTGCTATATATGCAACAGCACCTACTCCGACCGATGCCAAAAACTCGGAGAAGAACTTGACGCGGGTCATATTATGAAGAATCGTAACAATATACAAACCTACTCCCCCTGCAACAAAGGCAGCTGGAATATCCGATATTGTCCCTTTAAACAGCAATAAAAAGGCACTGCTTGCTAAACATGCTGCCAAAACTTGTACTGAAATCGGGAGAAAATAATTTGTTTTTTCTATCTTCTTTAACTCGTCATACGCCTGCTCCAATGTTATCATTTGAGATGTAAGCTTACGTGAAACATTGTTTACAAGCACAATGCGATGTAAATCTGTAATTCGAGTTGGAATCGATGTAATTTGTGTAGGCTGTGTTTTCCCTAGAGAGAAAATAATACCTGTTGGCGTAACATAGCTTTGTGCATTCATCATATTTTGAGAACGGGCCATTCGCAGCATCGTGTCTTCTACTCGATACGTTTCAGCACCGCTTTCAATCATAATACGACCAGCAAGCAAAAAACAGTCGAGCGCTAGTTCAGTATTCTCAGTATTCATTAAAGGGACCCCCTTCCACTTCTTAGCTCATATTACTTGAAGCACTCGGAAAATAACAGTCTTTTTTCATGCAAAATATGCTGACTAGCAACGTATTCCCTTAATATTTACTATGACTTTTATTCTGGACACAGACAATAGATTAACCCACATAGAAAGGAACCCGATACATCATGACAAACCCTTACAGAAAACGGCGTGGTCCTTGGATTGACTTACTTCTTATTGGCGCTATCGGTTTTTTAGGTGCCGTTATCGTGTTTTTAACTTTTCTAAGCGATAATCCGCTTTTCCCGCACAGTGACAAAACATCTGCTAAAGAACATACGATCACGGAGGAAGCATCAAATTTCCCCGGCATAAAAATAGTTACAGATCGCTCTGATGACAAAAATTTACCGTTTACCGTTCAATACCCAGCGACAGAATATGAAGATATCAATAAAGTAATTACGACTTATATAGAAGAGTCCAAACAATATTACATAAACATGATGCGCCTGCAGCAAAATTCAGAAAAGTTGGCAGGCAATCTAACGATATCTGTTGAAACATTCGAGCATGACCATTATTACTCCTTTGTTTTAACGAATAAAATGATTTTAAATGCCGACGACAAGCAAACAACGATTCAAACATTTTTAATTGATTCTGAAACTGGCGTGCTCATTGATATTCACGCCCTTTTAAACGGGGATTCAGAAAGCCTGAAAACATTTGCAGCACATATCCAGTCGGAATTGTTGAAAAACCCAGCGTATAAAGAGTATGTTTTAGAAAAAGAATTCGCATTCGCTACCGAGCCAAAATGGGAATTATTTAACCGTATAGCACTAAAGGATGACTATCTTTTCATTTATTTCAATGAAGGAGAAGTAACAAAACCTGAAGCAGGTATGCCAGTAGTTGAAATTCCTTTATCATTTATCAACCCGCTTTTGGCATCTGATTTCCAAATAGCAATGCAATCTGAGAATACGATTATTCCTAAAGTTGATAAAGATACATCTAAAAAACGGATCGCCCTTACATTTGACGACGGTCCACACCCGGAAGTAACGAAGCAGATTTTAGCGCTTCTGGAAAAGTACAATGCAAAAGCAACGTTCTTTATGCTTGGAAGCCGAGTACAATATTACCCTGGCTTAGTACAGGAAGTGCATGATAGCGGTCATGAAATCGGCAATCATACGTGGACACATCCAGTTTTAACGAAAATGTCCCCTGCAGATATTAATAAGGAATACAATTCAACAGAAGAAGCAATTATCCATGCGATCGGTGAACACTCTACAACATTCCGCCCTCCATATGGGGCAATTAATGATGATATTCGCAATGCCATTCCATGTAAATCGGTCAACTGGACGATTGATACACTTGACTGGAAATATCGCGACCCGGAAAAGCTGTTACCAATGGTGAAAAAAGCATTGCATAATAACGCAATTGTGTTAATGCATGACATCCACCAATCTACAGCTGATGGACTGGAGCCTGTCCTTGCCTACTTACAAAAGGAAGGCTATGAATTTTTAACGGTTTCTGAAATTTTACCGTATCATTAAATGAAGAGGGAATTTTAATATTTAATTAAAACCATAGAGAAAGTGGCGGTATAATGAGCCTTTATCGATATTTTGCTTCAAAAAATCCTTTACCAATTATAGAAAACTCTTTCGCAACTTTAGAAGAGGATGCTTTAGAAACACAATTTGAGATTGTCCCTTGTCGAAAAAATCCTCCGATTGCAGCAGCAGGACAAATCCAAAAGCCTTTTGTTTACAAGGTGAGAGGGAATGGAAAGGCTCTACATCAACTTGTTGACTATATTAGAGAAAATGTTAGAGAACAAGATCGAGTAGAATTTTGGTCGATATGGCATAGTGAAAAAGTACCTTCGAATAATATGTATCGACTTAATCCACAACAAATAACACCTGAAGATTTACGATTCCTGCATGACAATGAAAATTGCTGCATTAGATTTTTTTCAAAAAATAAAAAGTAGCCTTCTTGAAGTTCAAAATGAGGGATAGATGTTCCCAAACACCGCTTTGGGAAGGTTTAAAGGAGATGTATTACCACGATGTTCAAATAATGATTTGAAGGGGGGAGTAGAATTGTTAAAAATTTTATACATTCTATTTTCAATTATTACGTTAGTTCTTGCAGGCTATGGTGTGATTACACAAGGAAAATGGACTGTGAGAATACTAGTTAATAATGTATTGAATCATGAATCTGTATTTTTTGTTCAAAGTATGACATATAAAAAGCCCTATAGATTGAAGATGCATTAATAGTTAAATTATGCGGTACAATTACATTTTTTTAGCATATATTTAAAATAAAAACTCCTCTTCGTTAATTAATAGAAAACGAGAGGGGTTTTCATTTTATCTGAATTAGGCAAAATGTTTTATAATCAAGAGTAAGCGTATTATAGAGGGGAGAGTTATAATAGTTTGAAAAAATATCTAATTATATTAATATTCATTATTTTATTTATAACCCTTATATTTTATATTATAGAGAAAAATTATAATATCGAATTAAATGAAAATGAAATTACAAATAGCATTCAAAATGGACTAGGGGAAGAGCTAGACATTTCATTGATTGAAAAATATATTATTTCAAATTCAAATACACAAATTATTTTCTTTGAGTATAGTAAAAAAAATGGGTATGCACTTTTTAAAAAGAATTATTTTAACAATAAGTTAAAGCTTGTATCTTTAAATAAAAATCTTTTAGATGAATATATAGGTATTATCTATACAAATAAGGGGAATTATATCATTTTAAGTGGTAATTATAATGAAAAAGTAGACAGTTTTTTAGTAAAAGAAGGGGATAGTGAATATTTATTTAAAGTCGAAAATATTGCTGGGGAATTCGGCAATTTATATATTACACTCGAAACTATTCCGAGAAGTATTACTGAAAAAATGCTTGAGAATCCGATACTTTATAATGAAAATAATGAGCAAGTTTATTGAGAAAAACTTTGATTCGATATGTGAAATAGCGTAAGCCCACCGTATTAGTATAATTCTAAAAAATATTCCCAAATGCATCGTTGGGAGCGTTTTTTGTTCTTACGCAAATCAGATATACTAATAATTAAAATTTAAAGGGGTAATAAATTGAGGTATAAAGAATTAAAAGTAGTTGATATCCCAAAATGGGGAACCTTTTTACGTGAGCAATGGCGTATAAATTTTGCAAGTCACCTTTCAAATGAAGAACAAAAATCGATTGGAATGGACGGATTTCTATGGCATTTATGTGGCTGGGAAAAGGTTACTTGCTTAGAGAAAGATGCAGCAATAGAAGCTTTTAAGAAACAATCCAAGATTAAATGTACTGTCTTTTATCAATTTATAGATGAAGCTTATCTTGTGCAAAATGCTCAAACGCTGAATGTAGACGAACTCCCCTATGATCAATCTCATATGTTTTATGGAGACATATACATAATGGATTGGGATTTAAACTGGACGTTTATAATGACACACAGCGATAATTCGGGTCCTTATTTTATAAAAAATTAAAGTGATAAAGATATGTATGATGCTAGTGAATTAGAAATCCTTTTTAAAGAATTTAGTTTTATACAATTCAAATACAAAAAAGGTTCCCAAATCAAAGTTTGGGAATGAACATAAAAGGCAGAAACGTTGATTTAACAGCGTTTCTGCCTTTTTGATTGGTACATTGTTTATGCGCTGTTTTATACATTTTACTAAAAGCTAATACTGACAACGGTTTAAGCGTGTTTTGGAGAATGCTGGGTCATTGGTTTTCTTGCATAAATTCTTGTATATTCTTAGCGTTGTAAATCTGCATTTTACGAAGTAACCCCAATTAGAGTTTCATTTATATTGTTTTAAAATTTTTCTCCCCACCAACCGGACCTGTTTTAATCCCCCCCTTTTTTCGGCATAATCCTTCGAAGGCTGCACTTAGTCGTCACTTGAGGACGATTATTTTTAACTTCCAACCATAATTCTCAATTCAACTTTTGAATAAACACCATCTCACACAAAAGTATGAAATGCCCGAACCGATACCCCTTGCTGATCCAGTTCCTGACGTGCACGCTTTGCGAATTGCACGGCATGCTCCCCGTCCCCATGCACACAAATACTATGTGCCTGCAATGCTACTTTCGTTTGCTGAACAGAGGTTACTGCCCCCTCTTTCACCATTTCAATAATTTGTGCAATCGCCTTTTCTTCGTCTGTAATGAGCGCATTTGGAAAAGTGCGGGATGTTAATGTACCATCCGCCTGATATGTCCGGTCTGCAAACACTTCATGGACTGTCTGTAAGCCCCGGTTTTCACCCGCAGCTGTTAATTTACTTGATGCCAAACCATATAAAAGTAGGTCCGGCGACACATCATGAACTGCCTTTGCAATGGCATCGGCGAGCTCATCATTTACCGCTGCCATATTGTAAAGAGCACCATGCGGCTTCACATGCTGCATTTTCACGCCTTTTGCTGTCAAAAACCCTTGCAGTGCCCCAATTTGATAAACAACAAGATCATAGGCTTCCTGCCATGAGATGTTCATTTCCCGCCGTCCGAAACCGTTTAAATCCGGCAGTCCTGGATGCGCACCGATTTGTACATTGTTTTTAATCGCAAGCTCCACCGTTTTGCGCATGACAGACGGATCCCCTGCATGAAATCCGCACGCGATATTGGCGGACGTAACATAACAAAGAATTTCTTCTTGCTCCCCCAGCTTATAGCGCCCAAAGCTTTCACCTAAATCACAGTTAATATCTACTCGAAACATAATGTCTCCCCCAACTTTGGAATTATCTGAATGTTATGCTATCATCATGCCATATATAATGATTCATTCCAATAATGAGGTGATATTTCATGCCGGCATTGCAATTTAAACAACTTAGCGACCAGGCACTGCTCGTTCAGTTCGGTACGACAATCAATGAACAAACCCACCAGCAAATCCAGCAGGCCATTGCGATCTTACAGGAGCATCCATTCCCGGGACTAATCGAAATTGTGCCGAGCTATACGAACTTCTGTGTGTATTACGATCCTTTTACAGTGCGAAAATCTTTGCAGCAGAAGCATACAACAACGAGCGCCGAAATAGTTCAGCACTATATTAAAATTCTGCTTGAACACCAATTGCAGGAAGCTCCTCACGAAAGCCGGTTAATTGAGATTCCCGTACTTTACGGAGGTGAATACGGACCCGATTTAAATGAGGTTGCCAACATCAATGGCTTAACACCTGAAGAAGTCATTGCAATCCACACATCGAAGGAATACCTCGTCCACATGCTCGGCTTTGCGCCGGGTTTTCCGTTTTTAGGCGGAATGGACAAAAGAATCGCAACGCCGCGCCGTGCTGCACCAAGACTTGAAATTTCAGCCGGTTCTGTAGGTATTGCGGGTGAGCAAACCGGCATTTATCCGCTCTCTACCCCAGGAGGCTGGCAAATTATCGGTCGGACGATGATACCATTATTTTTACCGGACCAAAATCCGCCGACACTACTGCGGGCAGGTGACCACATACGCTTTGTCGCTGTTAAGGAGGATACTACATGCTAAAAGTAATCAAACCTGGATTGTTCAGCACCATTCAAGATGCAGGGCGTACCGGCTACCAGCAATACGGTGTTATTGTAAGCGGCGCCATGGATTCTGTCGCTTTTCGCATCGGCAATGCCCTTCTGAAACAGCACAATAGAGCAGCCATTGAAATGACGTTAGTCGGCGGTATATTTGAGTTTCAGATACCGACTGCGATCGTATTAGCTGGCGGACAAATGCAAGCAACAGTTAATGAAGTCCCGGTCCCGATGTATAAAGTGATTTCTATCGAACAAGGAGACATTTTAAAATGCGGGACAATTCATAATGGTGCAAGAAGCTATTTATGTATTGCGGGCGGCTTTTCGGTTGAGGAAATACTTGGCAGCCGAAGCACCTATATAAAAGCAGCTTTTGGTGGTTTTCACGGGCGTACGCTTCAAGCAAATGATTCAATACCTTATACAGGAACAGCCAGTCCGTATCATACATATCAAGTAATATCAGACCGTTTTTACGAACAAAAGCCAATCCGCCTATTAAAAGGGACCGAGTGGGAGCATTTCAGCCATCTAATGCAGCAACGCTTCATCGAACAGCACTACATGATTTCACTTGAAGCCGACCGCATGGGTTACCGGCTGGAAGGACAAACCGTCATTTCATTGGAAAAACCGTTTAACCTGCTTTCTGAAGCTGTTACATTCGGGACTGTTCAGTTACCTCCAAGCGGGCAGCCAATTTTGCTGATGGCGGACCGGCAAACAACAGGCGGCTATCCGAAAATCGCACAAATCATTACAGCCGATTTGCACAAAGTTGCACAGCTCGGTCCGAAACAGCCCCTCCACTTTGAACTGGTCACAATTGAACAGGCGGAGCAAGCGTACTTTCAGCTGGAGCAACGGCTACGCTTATTGGAAACCCTTTTGAGAAACTAGGCATTTCTAATTTCGAAAAAAATTATGAGTATATCAGCTGTCTCCTAAAAGAAGTCCGCAAATTTTCCCTCTGAAATGTTTGAAAAAAGTGAATAAAGGTTATAAACCACTATCGCGAAATAATTAAAAAAAATAGGAGATGGAAATTATGAGTTTTATTTGGTTTTTAATCATTGGCGGGGTAATCGGTTGGCTTGCAGGAGCAATTTTAGGTAAAGATGTCCCAGGTGGAATTATCGGTAACATTATTGCGGGTATTATCGGTGCTTGGATTGGTGGTATGCTTCTAGGAAGTTGGGGACCTAAAGTTTCTGATTTCTATATTTTCCCTGCTCTACTAGGTGCGATTATACTTGTATTCATTGTAAGCTTTATTATGAAATCGATGCGTAGAGCTTCGTAAGTTAACTACTATACGATTAAGCGTATTAGATGTAAGCAACTAAAAGCGGTTCTTTCCAATTTATATTGGGGAGAACCGCTTTTGCATTTTTCTTACTTTATATTCATTTTTTCACGATAAATTATTTTAATTTTCTATTAATTTACATTCCCAGTATAGAACGGAACAGAGTAGTTTTTCACTTCGGATTCAGAATAGTGTTCAGCATATCTTCACTTTCACCTACTAGTTCTGCAGAAGGTTCACTCATTCTTTTTTCATCAGCTTTTTCTTTAGCTTCAGCAATTGAAGTCTGGATTTCAGCCATTTTCTTGCTGTCCAAATGATAGAACTTCATTGCGATTAAAGAAGCAATCCACCCAAGTACCGGAATTCCAAATGCAAGGAAGATAGTCATTCCGTATAATGAAGTTGTTAACGTATCCCCAATTTCAGGGAAAGTGTCTTTATAGCCAATCAATGCTACCGCAAAACCAACAAGAGCGGGAGCCAGCGACGATATCAATTTATCGACGAAGGAAAACAGTGTTCCGATCATCCCCGGCACATAGCGGCCGGATTTAAATGTTTCATAGTCGGATACATCGGCAATCATCGGATTGACCAGGGCGGATGGCAGAGCTCCGAAGCCCATTCCCATTGCGTACAAGACAATAAAACCGATTGTGGCAAGACCCATATTGCTAAGTGAAATTGTTGTTGGATCGATTGTAAAGAGGAAAGCTGCCAGTAGCCCAAACGCTATGAGCCCGATCCAAGTTGATATGACAAAAGCTCTTTTCAAATCCGTTTTGCGTGCATACCATACGCCCACAAAAGTGATTAATAGAGTCGGTACAATGATAATCATTGAAATCGCTCCGCTCAAACTGTAATCTCCCAGTAAAATTCCAAAAAGCATAACTATAACAACTGCATGACGGAGGACGCTTAACGTTAATTTATCGCTGGAAGCTGCAATGATAAGCATCTGCAACGGTCGATTTCCTTTTAAAATCGGCCAATAATCCCGAAACTTCGTCTGTACTGTTAAATCTGCGAGGCCATAAAATTCTTTCTGGTCTTTGCTCCCGATGCCCATGACAGCCAGCACTGTAAATAAAAAACCGGCGAGTATGGCATAAGTATTCAATTCATGAAATAAATCCATTGTAAATCCACCGTGCTTAACCACTAAGTAGGAAGCTATAAATACTTGTCCCCCAGTGAACAATATCGTGTTGTTAATGCCGTCAAATACTGCAAAGAGCGGACGCTGTTTCGGGTCGTTCGTCAGCACTGTCTGAGCCGCTTTTGTACAAGCTGTCTGCATCGTATACCCGATGACATAAATTGCATAGACTAAGATAAAAAATATCAATTGGAGCGACTCCGGCAAAAGATGCGTGACATTGTACATAATCAAAATGGATCCCGCTAAAATGATATTCCCTATAACCATCATCGGACGGAATTTACCGAATTTCGATTCTGTCTTATCGATGATAAAGCCGATAATCGGATCTGTTATTCCATCAAATACGCGCATCAATGTCAAAATGGTGCTGACAGCCACAACTGTCAATCCAACAATGCCTGTAGCGTAATAAGTGACAAACGCCAAAATGAACATATACAAATTGGTTGCCGTGTTATTTAGTGTGAAAAATCCAATCTGCCAAATTTTTGCTTTATGGTACGTATGGTCTTCGTTGAGTGCTGCAGCTTTCATTGAATCTCCTCTTTTCTACCATAAGATATATTTTTTTGTTGCTTCTCTTTTAAATCAAACATTTGATGAAGGCGCTTTCAATATTCTTTAAAATTTTTGTACTTACTATAAGTGATGTAGAAAACACTGTTTGTTTAGTCAACAAACTAAAAGTAAGCACTTAATCAATCAAGTTTTCCAATACTCAGAAAACTCTCATTTTAAAAGCCGCTTCACTTTCCAATACATAAAACAGCCAGCGGAAACGGCTTCCTTATGTTTTGCTACTTACCGCGTGACGACGACAGCCCGTTCCTGTGCAATCAGGCACAGCTCGGCTGCTTTGAATGCATGCTCTTGCGTCATAGCATTCTCAGTGCGATTGATACAGTCTTTGATAAATTCCCCGAAAAACGGGTAGCCGACAGTCCCTGAAAGACTGTAATGCTTTTCACCATCCTTGTTAACAAGATATAAGTGATCGCCCGTTTCTTCACGCGCCACATCCAGATATTTGCGGATTTCAATGGTACCTTCTGTTCCGGTGATGAAAGTGCGGCCATCACCCCATGTCCGCAATCCGTCCGGCGTAAACCAATCGACTTTGAAAATTTGAGTGGCACCGTTATCTCCGCGCAGCGTGGCATCACCGTAATCCTCAAGTCCAGGATAGTCCGGATTATTGTAATTTCCGACTTTACTGTGCAGAACCTCTGCATCTTTACAGCCGGCATAATATAAAAACTGTTCAATCTGATGGCTGCCGATATCACAAATGATTCCGCCGTACTGCTCTTTATCAAAAAACCAGTCCGGGCGGCTTTCTGCATTCAAACGGTGCGGTCCGAAACCGGTCACTTGAATGACTCGGCCAATTGCACCGTCCTTAATGAGCTGTCCTGCAAATACCGCACCTTCAACATGAAGACGTTCGCTGAAATAAACCATATACTTCTTTCCGGTCTTTTTAACGACACGCTTCGTCTCCTCCAATTGGGCCATCGTGGTGAATGGTGTTTTATCCGTAAAATAATCTTTTCCGGATTCCATCACCCGATTTCCAAGTGCACTGCGCTGCGAAGGAATCGCAGCTGCGGCAACCAGTTTCACTTCATGGTCATCCAGAATCTGATCGAGCGATTCTGCTATTGCAACTTGTGGAAATTTCTCGACGAATTCCTCCACTTTTTTTGAGTCCGGATCATAAACCCATTTCAATGTCGCGCCTGCTTCCAGTAGGCCGTTTACCATTCCATAGATATGGCCATGATCAAGAGCGGCAGCCGCAATCGAAAACTCACCTTCCTTCACTACAGGATTCGGTTTTCCTTTCGGCGCATATGTCATTCCGTCTTTACTCATTTATTTCGGCCTCCTGTCATTTAACCGTTACCCCGAACCAATCGGCATATCCGAGTTTACGTAAATTCTGCGCTGAAATTTCCAGACAATCGAACGGGTCGCGACCGTACGTATCGTCCTGTTCCACCAGGAAATACTTTACGCCGCTTGCAAGCCCTGCATCAATAACAGCCGGGATATTCATATTCCCTTCGCCGACTTCCGCAAATTCAATTAAATTTGTGAATTTATTGAAGAACTTTGGCATGTCCTTGAAATCTTCCTCATTCAAATCTAATTGGCCAATACGGTAATCCTTCAGATGTAATAAAGAAATCCGGTCCTTATACTGACTGATAATATCAACCGGATTTTCACCAGCTCGCTGAATCCAATGGATATCCAACTCGAAACCAAGCTTGGATGTATTGTTTTTGATCATATCAAGAAGATACTCACCATCAAATTTTTGGAATTCGATATGATGCGTATGGTAGTATAGCTCGATTCCCTGTTCTGCTAGGCTATGCGCCATGTCTTCCGCTTTTGAGATAAACTGCATGATTTTTTCTTTGTCGCCCATAATTGTCAGCGGCAGCATGCCGATGCGGAGGAAATTACAGTCCAGTGTTTTGCAGTCCTGGACAATTTTATCAAAGTCATCTGTTAATGTTTCACCCGGCATTCCTGGCATTATCGGGTCCAGTGAAGCTGATAAAGCTGCTATTTCGATATCGAAATCCTGGCTGGCTCTTTTCAGCTCAGAGACATTATTTTCAGTCATTGGGATTTGCGAGACTTCCACTGCGTGATATCCCAGTTCGTTAATTTTTCTCATCGTTTCGTAAATGCCGATTTCCTCTACTTTATCTTTCAGCATCATCATTTGTACGCCGATTTTCCCTTTTTTCATTGATATACCCCCATTGCAATCTGTTTTCTGCTTATGCTTGACTGACGGATGGCATCAATCATTTCCATCGATGCTTGCGCATCTTTCGCGCTAATATAATCATCGGTATTATGCCGGATGCATTCATAGAACTCATTGATCAATTTCACATGGCTTGCGCCGTAATAAAATTTCATGCCTGGCAATTTCCGATCTTCTTCTAACTTCAGTTTCGTTCCGTCCACTAGTGTCTCGGTCAAAATACTATCTTTGATCGTGAATTTACCTTTTTCAAATAGCAATTCGAGTTCCACAGATGAATTCTCCGCATTGGCATTCGTCGCAAATAATAGACCTGTCGCGCCATTTATAAATTCGATGCGGGCTGTTGCCGTATCTTCTACATCCAAACCATAATCCAGCAATTCATCGATGGAACCTTTGATTGTCTTAATTTCTCCACCGAACAATTGCATCAGATCTATCGTGTGAAGCGCCTGATTGATCATCACACCGCCACCCGCATACTTCATTTGGCCGCGCCAAGGCTTGATATCGTAATACTCTTTCGGACGGAACCAGGCGACAATTCCTTTTATACCTATAATCTTTCCATATTCCCCGCTTGCTGAAATCTCCAGCAGCTTTACAACTGTCTCATTCCTCCGGTTTTGAAGTGAAATCCCGATTTTGATATTGGGATTCAACGCTTCCAATTCAACCAACGATTTGCCTTCATTCGCATCCAGCGCCAACGGCTTTTCCTGAAAGACATGGATACCTTTTTCAACACATGCTTTTGTTGCCGTGTAATGAAGATGATGTGGCAGGCAAATATGGACGCAGTCTAGAGATTCTTTTTCTAGCATCTCATGGTAATCGGTGTAAAATACTGGCCCCTCGACTGTACCTTCCATCTCCGGGTCGATATCACAAACTGCGGCAAGCTCGACATAGGGGTTGCTCTGAATGGCTGGAATATGTATTTTTGAAATATCTCCCAGGCCGATGACTCCTATTTTCAGCATATGGATCCCCCTCTTTTAAAAAACAAATCAACACCGGCAATGGTGATGAATTGTTTTTAATATTATTTTTGAATTAGCAAACTCTTTTCTTCTTCTATTTTTTTCGATAATTCAGCGAAGTACAGATTTTCATCTACTGGTAATTCAACTTCTTTGCCGAGCCAGCTTGATAGATGAATTGCGTTGGCTAATGCCACTCCATGGATTCCGTCGCTTCCTGGTGCGAGAAGTGGTGTACCATCCAGGACATTGTCTGCGAAATTTTTGAGTACGCTTGTGTGCTGTACACCCCATTCGTCTTTGAATTCCAGCACTTCTTCATCATAGATGTCGTCTGCGCCACCCCCCATGAAAATTTTCATAACGTCCTGCATATCCATGCTCGCACTCATTTCAGCTTCCGGACGTTTCAAACGTTTGATGGTCACTTTTTTGCTGTCATCAACAATGATTTTTCCTTTATCGCCGTGGATTTCAAAACGGTCCGTTCCCATGATATCGTGAGTTGCTGTAATGAAGACACCTGTTGCGCCATTGCCGTAATCGAACATTGCTGTCACTTCGTCTTCCACCGCGATGTTACGTTGATAGCCGTATTTGACATTGGAATAGACTTTTTTCGGCATGCCGGCGATCCATTGCATCAGATCCAGCTGATGCGGAGCCTGATTTACAAGCACACCGCCGCCTTCACCTTCCCAAGTTGCTCTCCAAGCGCTTTGATCATAATAGCCCTGCGGACGCCACCAAGTCGTGATAATCCAATTTGTCCGGCGAATGCTTCCAATCTCATCGTTATCGATGATTTCTTTGACTTTCTGATAAAGTTCATTGGCGCGCTGATTGAACATGATACCGAATGTCAGCTCTGGTTTAGTTGCGGCAAAGTCATTTAATTCCTTCACTTGTTTCGTGTAGACTCCAGCTGGTTTTTCCAATAAGGCATGAATGTCTCTCTTCAGCGCCTGGATTCCCATTTCAGGATGCAGGTAGTGCGGGACGCAAGTAATGATAGCATCGACATTGCCGCTTTCCATCATGTCAATGTAGTCTTCATAGAATGGTACAGACGGGTATTTTTCAGCAGCCAGGTCTTTTTTCGCCGAATCAATATCACAGATTGCCCCGATTTCCATATTCGGTACTTTGCCCTCAGCGATAAAGCCTGCGTAAGCGCCTCCTTGAGCTCCTAAACCGATAATTCCTAATCTCACTTTTTTCATATTCATTCTCCTCCCACGTATTTTATTCGCGATTTCGGTAAGCTTTTGCTGTCATCCCGACTTTTTCACGGAAATAACGGCTAAAATGAGAAATACTTTCGAAACCGCTTTCATGCGCAATATTTTTTAAGGTCTTCTCAGGTTCGTTTTCCAACAATTGTTTGACCCGGTTCAAACGGCAACCCATCACATATTCCATGATTGTGAAGCCGGTCATCTCTTTGAAGACATGTGAAGTATATGATTTGCTTAAGTTCAATGCATCCGCAATCGACTCAATCGACAATTTCATCTGGAAATTTCCTTGTATGAATGAAGCGATATTCTCAGCATGCATTTCTTTTTCAGCTTTTTTGCTTGGAATTTTCAAGGAATGGACTTGGCCAAGCTGATTGACGGCAACCAGTATCTGCAGAAGCAGGATTTTCGTGTTCGCTTCTTTTCCGACACCTGTAAAGTCATTATTCTGTTGCGCTTCTTCAAGGCGCTGTACCAGCTTCTCCAATTCTTTTGATTCTTCGTTCTCTTGCGTACGGATTAGGCAGTAATGCAATTTTTCGAAAACGTCCAGCAAATGCAACCCGTCCACTGCCTCTAAAGCCTTCTCGATCCATTGTGGTGAAAAATGGATTGTGCTGCGGACATATTCGCTGTCCGGCGATATATTCGGTTTGTGTAGAGCCATGCCATCCATCAACAGAATATCTCCTGGCTCAAGATCATAAATCTGATCGTGAATTAAATAACGGCAGGAACCGGCATGGAAAAAATAAATCTCATATTCTTGATGGGAATGGTAATCGATATGATCCCAGTACTGTTCCATCTTGTAATGCACCATAAGCGGCTGTTCTATTACTAATTTGCCTTTCATATGAATCTACCCCCATTTTATATGATTCTCAGATAATTTCATTAGCTGAAAGTGCTTACATTATTCATTAAATTATCTGAGAGTGCTTTATTAAAAGATTATTCAGATAATTATTTCAAAGCTTCTACATTTTGTACAGTGCTTCCTTTTAAAAACCGTATTGGTATCCGAAACTCCCTGATTTTGCTCGTAAATGTAATTATTAAAGGTGATGCCCTAACCTTAGCAAGCCTTTGTGGTATCCTTTAGTTATAGATAACTTCGACTGCAGTCAAGGCCAAAATGGCTTCGGCAAAATGATTAAGCAATGGAGGAAAACGACATGGTTACGGTAGACGGATCTTATATAAAACAAATAAACAGAAGTTTGATTGTGCAGCAAATCATCGAACATGGCATGATTTCCAGAGCCGATCTGTCAAAAAAAGTTGGTTTGAACAAAGCTACAATATCCGTGCAGGTAGCCGATCTGCTAGATGAAGAGCTGATTTATGAAATGCATCAGGAGCACCGTAATGTGGGGAGACGTCCCGTCATGCTGTCATTAAACCGTCAAAACGGTTTTGCACTGGGCATCGATCTGGATCATAAGAATATCACATATATTCTTTCCGATTTACTCGGCTATCCTGTGCATACTGAGGTTATTCCGTTGGAGACTTCAAATTACGAAACCGTTGTGGAACTATTGGCTACGCAAATTATTAAATTTCAGGCTCAATGTTCGGACAGCCGCTACGGTTTGATCGGCGCAGTCATCGGCATTCATGGCACTGTGGGTAAAAACGAGAAAGTTTTTTTTGTCCCACAACACCAGTGGCGTGATAAGGACCTGAAAGTCGATCTTGAAAAAGAAACCGGTGTGGCCGTGCTAATCGAAAACAATGCCAACGCATCGGCTTTTGCTGAAAAAGTCTTTAAATCCCGGGACAGCGAAAACCTGTTGTCCATTTCTATGTATTCTGGCATGGGACTTGGTATCATCATGGAAGGCGAGCTATTGAAAGGCTATAACGGATTTGCTGGCGAAATGGGCCATATGATTGTCGTTCCAGACGGTAAGCTCTGCACTTGCGGTAATAAAGGATGCTGGGAAATGTATGCATCAGAAGCAAGGTTCCTACAGGGCCTCGCCACTCTCAAAAACAAGAGCAATCTCAGTTACGAAGATGTGGAAAGCTGGCTTGCAGCTAAAGATCCAGTTATAATCCGAAAAATCGATGAATTCTTTGAATTTCTGGCAATTGGATTGAATAATATTATCAATCTTTATAACCCGGAAACAATTGTACTCAATAGCCAGGTGCTGAAAATGTATCCAGGCGCAATCGATCGCATTAATAACCTGTTGAAGTCTTCGGTCAGCCAGTACCGTGAATTGAAGCTTTCGGATCTTGGCAAAGATGCATGTGCGATGGGAGCATGTGCTCTTGCCATCAAGAGCTTTCTGAAAGTTCCCGAGCTGCGCTTAGATTTATCAAAAAATCATCTACCTGCAGATGATTATGCGGGAACGATTATCTAAAAGAATCCCCTTCCGAACTAGGAAGGGGATTCTCGTTGGTTTATTGAACTCTTTCCTATTTACGAGGCCGTAACTTGCTCTTTTATACGGAAGAACTGCCGAGCGTTGTAATAGCAGATATTCTTCACATAATTCTCCAAAAGCTCAGGGTCGTTCGGCATTTTTCCTTCTTCCACCCATGTGCCCAACAAGTTACAAAGGATTCTTCTAAAGTATTCGTGCCGTGAGAAAGACAAAAAGCTTCTTGAATCAGTCAGCATGCCGATGAAATTACTGATGAGTCCAATATTCGCCAAGGTCTTCATCTGCGCTTCCATGCCGTCTATATGGTCATTGAACCACCAGGCAGTACCCATCTGGATTTTCCCTGGAATTTCATCATTTTGGTAATTGCCGGCCATTGCAGCCAAGATATTATTGTCACGTGAATTCAGGCTGTACAGCACCGTTCTCGGCAGTTGGTCTTTTACGTCCATTGAATCAAGCAAACCTGCTAATTTATCTGCCAGTAAAAGATCCCCAATGGAATCAAAGCCAGCATCCGCGCCAATCCGGTTAAACATTTTCGTATTCGTATTGCGCATCGCACCGATGTGTAGCTGCATCACCCAGCCTTTTTCCGTATATAGCCTTGCCAGTTCCAGCAATGTGTAAGTCTTAAATTGGTCGATTTCTTTAGCAGACAGCTCTTCCCCGTTCAAACGCTTCCGGAAAGCCACTCCTGCCTCTTCCTGATCTGTATTTTCAAAGAACAGCACAGAGATACCATGGTCGGAACTTCTGCAACCGTGCGCATCGAAGTAATCCACCCTGTCTGATAGCGCTTTCAAAAAGTCCGTGTAATTTTCAATACGGAACCCGACCATTACTTCCAGTTTTTCCAACCATACCATGAACTCATCTTTTTCAATTCCGAGCCCTTTGTCCGGTCGGAATGAGGGAGATACCGTGATGTCATATCCTTCTGCAGCCAGCTTTTCGTGTGCGGCTAAATCATCTGTCGGATCGTCTGTCGTACCGACAAAATTCACTTTATCTTTTCTTAAGATCGATCGCACGGAAAGTTCCTTGGTCGCAAGTTTACGGTTCGCTTCTTCCCAGATTGCAGGCGCTGTTTTTTCGTTCAGCACTTCGTCAATCCCGAAATAATTCAGCAGTTCCAAATGTGTCCAGTGGTAAAGTGGATTGCCGATTAAATTCGGAACCGTCTTGGCCCAGACCATAAACTTTTCGTAATCGCTCTTGTCGCCTGTAATATACGCCTCGTTAACGCCGTTCGCACGCATTGCACGCCATTTATAATGATCGCCGGTAAGCCAAATTTCTGTTAAATTACTGTAATTTTTATCTTCTAAAATTTCCTGCGGGTCCAAATGATTATGGTAATCAATGATAGGAAGATGTCTGGCTATTTGGTGATAGATATTCTTGGCCGTTTCGTTATATAATAAAAAATCTTTCGTAATGCTAGTTTTCATCTTATTACCCCTTTCAAATATCTAATTTGTTTGTTTGGTAAACAAATTAAATGACTTGGCTTTATCATATATCTTACATTTTAAAAACTCAAGTTTGTTTTCTATTTTTTCTGAATATTAAGGGTAACTATGAAATTTAAAAAATACTAACATTAATAGCACAAACCATGGCCTTGGTTTGTGCTACTAGTGAGAGCCCCTATTCCTTTCAAGAATTCCCCCTAATTTGCTTAGTGGTTTCCTGTATATATTAAATTACATATCCCTATATAGTTTTCAGAAGGAGAGCAGGAACTTATATTAGAACAAAATTTGGTTTATTAGAAAATCTCGTATCGGTATTAGAAGATCAGAAAGCGATATTAGAAAATCGTGAACACTTATTAGATAAATTCCGAGATATATTAGAAAATCGAAAGTTTATTAGAACAAATAAAAGTATATTAGAACATTTCAAAATTTATTAGAACTCCAGTCGTCAGCACCGCCCTAAGTACTGAAGATTTCTCTTTTCCAACCGCAAAATTGATTTTTCAAATAAGTACTTAAAACAGGCCGAGACATAACTCAAAAACACTATTTTCCTCTGAGAGGAAAATAGTGTTTTTTTGCTGAGCGTTAAAATTGATTTCCATTCCGGGACGCTTTCCGCGGGCACGGCGTGGGGCCAACACGAAGTTGGTTACAAAAGCGTTGCCACAGGACGTGGCGTTCTTAGCTTTCGTTCCTCGTATTAGGCGTCAGTGCTCCTGTCGCTTCGCTTTCGTCGCAAAATAAATTTCGCTATTCCTGCAGGAAGCTTTGCTTGTGACTGTCGCTACGCTTTCCTCACAGAGAAAATCTTGTAGCGAAAGGCGTAGCCGACAGCTAGTGTTTTAACAGTGCGAAAGGTGAAACCGTCAGCACGAACACTCGCCCTGCATTCCAATCAATTTTGCAAAATATCCGTTTCTTAATAAAGGTTTTCCTGTTATTTAACGGTCATTCTACTTATGTCTGTTTTGCATTCATGATTCTCTAACTTCATTATCCCCCATTAACTGTAACTTTTTTGTAACCCTTTCTCCAGAACCATATCCTATTATTAAGAGGCATTATTAGAAATGGTAAAAATAAGCATTGCCACTCTAATAAAAATAGCGGAGAATGGATGATTTATTATGAAAAAATTATCAATATTACTTATTGCCCTTGTTTTTATAGGTATAGGAAGTATTTTCGTAATTAGTAATGAAAATGCTCAAGCCGCGGATTTTGAAAAAGCTTTTGCAAAGAAAACAATACTCGTAAAATCTGCGCCTGGTGAATCCTATAAAACGCTCGGTAAACTTAAAGCAAAAACTTCTGTGAAAGTATACGGCGGTGTTCCAATCGGCAAGGATCAAGAAAATTTATCCGCGGCTGATCAATATGGCTGGTCAAAAATTATGTATAAAGGCAAATATGCATATGTCCCGACACATGATCTAAAGTTCGAAAATCCATCTGCATGGGCGCCTGGAGTAAAAGCGAAAGCGATTGCCGAAATCAAAGAACAATTTGTCTCTAAAAATGATAAAATTCGTTTAGTGTACGACAAAGATTCTTATTATGAAATGTTTATTCAAAAGGATGGCAAAGGAGATTACCAATATTTAGTCTACATCAATTGTAAAACCGGCTGGTGGCACGGTTGATTGCGATCTAGAACCGGAATTCCTAATTAAAACAAGATCCGCTAGATACCGTACTTAATGAACTAAATGAAGCTGCAACTTCATTTAGTTCATTTTGTTCTTCGATAAAAATTTTCTTTTCACCTAGATTCCAAATCAGGAATTTATAGAAATCTTGTGGGTTACTTTCAGCAAGTGTTACAAATAAACCTGTCATCGTAATTGAAAACAGCAGAATTAGGACCAAACAAGATTATGTTTGGTCCTTAAATTCATTTAGCTATTTTCATTTTGCAATTCTATAATTCCTGTCTTAACGCCTGCATTACTTCAATTTTCGTTGCTTTGCGTGCCGGGCGCAATCCTGAAATCATTGCCACGCCGATGCTGATCGCTGCAGCAATTACTACAAGCTGCCATGGAATTGCTGAAAATTGTACATTGTTGAATCCTTCTTCGCCTGTTGCTGCCTTTAAAATAAGCGGCAATAGTGCATTCGATGCAAAGCTTACAATATACGAAATTGCAATTGCAAGAACTGTTCCAATGACTCCGATAAACGTACTTTCCATTAAAAACAGTCGTTGAATCAGTTTCGGGCTGGCACCAATTGCTTTTAATACACCGATCTCACGCGTACGTTCTGTCACCGCCATTGTCATCGTGTTGAAAATTCCGATGGATGCGATTAATACTGCGATTGTTCCAACGAAAACAAGTCCTGCTTTCAAAACTAGGAAAAAGACATTTAACTCATCCAGCTGTTCTGTAACGGAATACACACCGTAGCCTTTTTCACGTAACTCTTCTAAAATAGGCTTCACATATTCAAGGCTTTCCGCATAAATATCGAAACGCTCAGAAAACAGCTGATAATCGCTTGCTCCCTCTTCTTTAACTACTTGGCTATACATATTTTCAACCACTTCACGTTGCCCGTCCATCATATATATTCTGTTTTCTACTGCCCATTCATATGCCGGTTTTGGCATAACACCCACAATCGTATACGTCATACGCTCTGACTGCACATCCGGCTGTTCATGCGTACTTAGGGCAATCTCCACTTCCTTGCCGATAAGCGATTCCTTGTACCCTTCTTCAGCACCATCGTAATAACTACCTTCCGCTTCTGCTGCTTTTGATTTTTCATCAATTAATTTGCGGTCCGCTTCATTTAATAATGTTTGACCGAAATGATAGCCGACAATAATTTCTTTTTCGGTTTCAGGATATTTCCCTTCCGATAACGGTTTCGCTACCGATGCATAATCAGTAAAGTCCACTAAACGTAGTGATGTAGATGTATCACGGTCTCCCATATAGCCTTCTACATTAGCATCCACACTTGTCGTTTTTAACACCGTCTGCACATTTTCCACCGCTTCGATATCCGCTACTTCTTCTGCAGTAAACAGCGCTTGACTGCCCATCACTTCAATTTGCGTCACTGTTTCACTCGATAAAATCTCATCTTCAATCGAATCCTGTAACCCAAAGCCGATTGAAGCAAGCACGATTAAAAACGCACAGCCCATCGTCGCGGCAAGTACCGTCATAAATACACGCAGCTTATTTTTCTTAATATGCTGCATCACAAAATTTACTTGATCATTAAATAGCATTGTGTTCACCTTCTTTCACCAATTGACCGTCATGCATGCGGAAGCGCTTGTCCGCAATCATCGCTACTTCTTCATCGTGCGTAATAATAATAAATGTCAGATCCAATTCGCGGTTCAGCTGCTGGATCAGCATTAATATATCCTGTTCTGTCTCTGAATCGAGGCTTCCTGTCGGTTCATCCGCCAACAAAATCGGTGCATTCGTCACAAGGGCACGCGCAATACTAACCCGCTGCTGTTGTCCGCCTGATAATTCATTCGGATAATGGTCCGTCACTTCTGTTAACCCGACCTTTTTCATGATTACTTCAACCCGTTTTCTACGCTCCGATACACTCATCCCTTGCAGTTTTAACGGTAATTCAATATTTTCAAATGCCGTCAAACTTGGCATGAGCTGAAAGTTTTGAAAAATAAAGCCGAAGTTTTCAAGACGGAACTTTGCACTCTGAACTTCATTAAATGCGGCTATTTCCTGTGCATTTACTACAATTGAACCGTGTTCCGGCTTCATAAAACCCGCCAGAATCTGAAGCAGTGTCGATTTACCCGATCCGCTTTTCCCGACGACTGCCACGATTTCCCCCTTCTTAACATCAAAAGATACATCTCTCAGTACCGGAACCTGTCTTTCCTTTCCGCGTTTACCGATGGAAAATGTATGTTGTAAGTTCGTTACTTTAATCATCATCGTTCACTCCTTTTCACTTAACTTCAGTGTAACGGGCAAATCTTAATATTTAGAAAGGCTAAATATGAAGAAATTCTTAAGAAATGCTGAATACTCCCATTTACTTTTTAAGGGCATAAAAAACCCCAAGCACAATTCCACCTGCGCTTGGGGTTGAGTCGATATTAGAAACCTGCCATCTGCTCTTTTTCAAATGTTTTTCCGTTGTAGCTCGTCACTTTGGAACGGGATACTGTAAACAGTTCATCATTAATGTAAAGAAGACGCTGCACAACATTATACCAATCTTCATATTGTTCACCAGGACGCGCCTTTTCAATCATATCAGCTGCCAGCTCGATTCCTTTTGGTGTTACTTTGTAAATATGTGCACCTGTTCCTTCGTATTTCATCTGATCTTCCTCATCTGTAGGCGAGTAAATCGTTACAGGGAAGCCATAATAACTTTGACGTGAATCACTGAATAATGCTTTATGGTCATATTGCACAGGTGAATAAGTACCGCGACCACCGATTATAACCGCCTGCTGTTCTTTCGGGTTATTGAAATCCGTCACATCAAACAGGCTCAGTTTCATGCCTTTTGTATAGACAACCGGCTCTTTTGACCCTTCCTCCATCCGCACTTCCGTATCATAACCAATGCCTAGCAAGTGATTTTCGCCAATCGGATGCAAGTAATTACTGAAGCCAGGAATTTTCAGCTCCCCTAACACTTTCGGCGCTGCCGGATTTTTCGTATCAATGACAAAGAGCGGATCTGTTTCTTTAAATGTTACTAAATACGCTTTTTCACCCATAAAGCGCGCGGAGTAAATGCGTTCCCCTTTCGCCAGATCATTGACCGCACCGACTTGTTTTAAATTTTCATCCAAAATGAAGAGATGGTTTTTCGAATTGGCTGTTGTTCCCCATGCGCTGCCTTCTGTAGTAGCGATCCGGACGTGCCCATCATATTCATCCATTGAAAACTGATTCAATACAGAACCAGGGACTTTACCTTGTGCTGTCATTTTTACAGCTGTTTTATCAATTGAGATTTTGTAAATTGTCGTTTCATTGTTTTGAATTACCGGCATTGTACTGGATATCGCGTCTTCTAGAGATGTACTCTCCATTAATGGCCAGAATCGATAATGATTCATAGATGCAATATAGATCGCATTTTCAGACATGTACAGTTGCCCGCTGTTACCTAGGAAGCTCTCTGTTTTCCATGCGTTCGACTTTACATTGCTCACATCGATTGCTGATACGATCAAGTAATTCGGTTCATTGCTTTCAGGCAGCATACGAATTTTATCGACCGGCATAATAGTTTCCTTTTCTCCGTCATAAGTAGATGGTCGCAGCTCTACATCCGGTGTCTCCTGCAGCAGCCAGTAGTTCGGCATGCGGCTTGAGACAACGTACAAGTAGTTCCCTGCTTTACGAATACTCGTAATATCCCCGTCATGCCCCACTTCGCGCACTAATGTAGGTTTTTTTGCATCTTTCACATCGTAAAAGCCAATTTTTGTTACTGATTTTCCGTCATAATGCGGCTCTCTTTGTGTTTCCACATATTGTGTATATCCGACGATTAATGTTTGATCATGCAGCATTAAATGCGATGGATAAATATCTTTACCGATCTTTAAACGCTTTACTACCTGCAAAGTTTTTGCATCAACAATGACTACTTTATTGTCGGCAATCGTATAAATCGATTGGCCGTCCGTTATTGTAATGTCGCCTTCTTCAATGCCTTCAACCTGGTTGTTTGTAGTAGAGTAACTCGGTCCGCCACTGCCTGAATCTTTGTTTTCCATCGACATCGCCGATTCCTCTTTTGCCATATCATTAGAGCGGCTTGATACTGCATTATCCTGCGCTATCAACGCTCTAAAGTAATCTTTTAAGTCTTCCGTTGTAGTAAGTTTTTCCACTTTCCTTACAACTTCAAGCGCTACCGACTGTTCCGGCTGCGACTTTGCATTTTTCGCGTACGCTGTTGCCTTAATCACGAGCGCATATTTCCCTACTCTAAGACCATCGACAGATAAAGCGGTCCCGGCTTTATCAACCGAAAATTCAGCGTCGGCATTTTCACCATTTTCATCTAATACCGAAATGGATCCATCCGTTAAACTTTTTTCCATAACTGGCTGTTTCAATGTAATCGAATACGTTTCCCCTTCGAATAAAATACCTGTTGCCTGCACTTCCGTATTTTTAGCGAACAGAAAATAACCGAGCGCAATAACCGCTGCAAGTGTTGCGACAAGCCCTATCCCTAAAAGTTTGCCCTTATTCATGTAAACCCCTCCTTTTCCATACTTTGTATTGAATTAGACTGAGGAAGTGTGTAAAAGTTACAGAATTTCTCAATTTTTTTACAACCAACTAAATCATAAATTTTTCTGACCATTCACAGTATCGTAATATTTATGTCCTATATATTACTTTACAGGTAAATCATTAATATTATAGAATACTAAAAGTAGAGTACTTTAATTAGAGTACTTAAATTAAAGTTTACATAAGAGAGGAAACAATACGTGAAATTTAAACAGTTTTTAAAATCAAAAGGAGCAATTGCTTCTATTTTTATGGGAATATTTTATGCGGTAGCAATGCTCGGAATCTTTTTACCTGGATATACAGCAATACCCGGCAATATGGATGAATTAAAAATTGCCATCGTAAATGAAGACAAAGGCGAAGCTGGCAGTCAGATTGCCGGTCAGTTAGGCGAAAGTTTACCATTTAAAATAATTGAAACAGACTTAACAAATAAACAGGCTCTGAAAGATTTAGAGCATAATGAACTTGCATTAGTAATTCATATCCCTGAAAACTTTTCGGCGGATGCACAAAGCGGTAAAGGAACTAATATTGACTTCACGGTAAATGAAGCTTCATCAACAATGGTTTCATCTTCTATGTCATCTGTAGTCACTCAAATTAATAATGAATTAAGTGCAAACTTCTCACAGCAAACAGCTCAAGGTATTTTAATGAACTTTAATCTTCCGGAAGAACAGGCTGCTGAAATGGCTGCACAAATCGAAAACAGCTATACTGGAAACTATGTCATTATGAATGATGTGCCACCGGGGATGCATAACAGTATGCTCCCGATGTTTTTAACAATGGCTTGTTATGTAGGTGCGATGATTGCAGGAATGCAGTTGGTCGGTTCATTTAAAGCGAGCCGTGGTAAAGCGAGCAAAACAAGATTGTTCATGTATGTACAATTGACTGCATTAATGATCGCAGTACTTTCAACTATCGCTTCATTAAGTGTTGCCTTTTCAATTGCAGATGTCGACATGGCAGTATTGTTGCCTGTAGCCGGTCAGCAGATTTTACTTTATATGGCTGCATTTAATGTATGTGCGATTCCAATCTTTATCCTTGGTGAAGGCGGTATGATTCTTAACATACCGATTCTGCTTATGCAAACATTGGCAAACGGTGCGACAATTCCACGTGATATGATGTACGCACCATATGAATGGTTCAGCTACATTACACCGATGTACCATTCAGTTCAATCTTATTTGGCGATCATGTTCGGTTCGATCACCCCTGCCCCGTACCTTTGGGGATTGGCTGCAGTAGGTGCCGGAGCAATGCTTATCAATGTCCTTATTGTTTGGATTTTCCATAAGCCGCTGCCGGTTGATGCACCGGCTGAACAACCAGCTACTATAAAAAAAGCGGATGAAGTTATCGCATAACTTTGTTAAACTAAGGAAAAATACAACTCGTGCTATTTTAATGCACGAGTTGTATTTATATAAGCGGAAATTAACATGTATAAAGTATAGGAGAATACTATGTCCATCCAAATTTATATATTGAGCAAGTTAGCGAAAGAAAGCAGTTATCCATATAAACTAAAAAAGGAGCTGTCAGAACCGATTCCATTTGATAAATTGGCCAACCTGACGGAAAGCAAGCTCTATTATCATTTTGAATCTTTGACAAAACAAGAACTTATCGAACCAACAGAGATTATTAAAGAAGAGAACCGGCCCGACAAGCAAGTTTTCGCCATTACAGAAAAGGGCCTCGCATTGCTTCCAAACAAAATTTATCAGCTCTTTGAAAAAGCCGATTCCTTATCTGAAACTATTGTAGGTTTAATGAATCTGGACTTTGCAGATCGCGCAAAAATCATTAAGATTCTTGAAGAGAAACTAAGGAAGCTTGAAAAGAAAAGAGATCATATTAAAAGCTTGAATATGCAGGTTAAACTGGAAGGTCCTAAAAAAGAAGGTGGAGATTTTTTAACCGGCTATTTTACAAGTCGCCTAAGTAATGAAAGTGAATGGATTGATTCATTGATCGAAAAAATAAAGAGCGGTTCTATTTAAATAAGCCTCGCATTTGGATGAATAGATCATCGAAATGCGAGGCTTTTTTGCAGACTGACATATAAAGCTCATTATTTAAAGAAAAGTTTTAAAATAGGTGTTGTAATTTCTTCAAATGACAAGGAATTCTTCCCTCGCCTGTTATACCATTTGCGAACAGTTTCAACTACCCCAACCGGTACGGATTTCCCATCAATTAAATGATAGTATTGCTCATAGCCCTTTTTTAAATGTTCCCATCGAAAATCATTACCGGACGTCGTATATTCGGAAACATCGATGATTTTGGCTCTGCCGTTTTGCAGCAGTATATTTTTCAAATGAATATCACGCGGGTTCAGCCCTTTGCTGCGCGCATATTCTCTTGCTTCTTCAACATCCTGTATTACCTGTTCCGGAATATGGATGCCTTCAAGAATGCAGTCAAAGAGCGTTTTACCTTCCTCGTAACTTAATACGAGGCAATTGCCGTTCGAACCATAGCATGTTGAAAAGAAAGGTGAATTGCCCAACTTTCGGTAAACACCTTCTTCCAACATTACTTTAGCTGTTTTGTCTTTCGCAAACAGTTTAAATGCATATGCCGGAGTATTTTCGGACCGGAAAACTGCCGCATCGGTCCCGATGCCCACACATTTCATATCTTCTACTTCCCCAATAATCGTGACCGGCTCATTATTCGGGTTGGATACAACATTTATTTTTGAAAGGGAATCCATTAATTTTTCGAAGTCTTTTACCATAATATTTCTCCCTTCATCAGCGTTAAAGAAAACTACATAATCCAATTACTTTTAAAGGGATTCTATACGCTCATAATTAAATTCGTTTTTTTATATTAACTATATGTTCATTTAATGAGTTTAACATTAAAATCGCTGGTTCCTGTAATGTGCCGCTTTGTCCAATATGTAAAAAGCCCCTTACACCATTATGTGAAGGACCTTTCCTATTTATTAACTAAGGGTTAATTATTTTTCGCAATTTATTCCACAGGGGAAAGTTCACTTTCCGTTACCCATTTATGATGCGTTACTTCTTCACCAGTTTCTGTATCTTTATAGCTCACCATATATACGGTTGTTTGCTCAGCCGAATCGATTGTAGATAGCCTTACATTTTTTGTGAATTATTCAAATTAGTTTACTGGAGAAAATTACGGGAAAATTAAAGTGGATAAACTGAAAGAGGAGGAATAGGCTATGTCACATGAGCAACATCAGCAATTGCTGCAAACTTTACATGAATGTATGGCAGCATGCAACCACTGTTTTGACGCCTGCTTAAAAGAGGATCATGTTCAGATGATGACGGAATGTATCCGTTTGGACAGAGAATGCGCGGATATATGCAACTACCTGGAACAGGCGATTTCCAGAGGTACACCGTTTATTTCCGAGTTGGCGGCCGTTTGTGCCAAAATTTGTGAAGCATGCGGAAATGAATGTAAAAAGCACGACCATGACCATTGTCAGAAATGTGCGGAAGCGTGCTTTAAATGTGCAGAAGCATGTAAACAAGTTGCCTGAACATATAAAAAGTTGCTCCAGGTTCATTTACCAATGGAGCAACTTTTTATGTTTAACTATTAATTTCAGCAGAGCACTTTTCACAAATAAATTTGCCTTCCAGATTCAGATAAGCTTTGATTTCCGTAAACCCTTTTCGCTTCGGGTAACGCATCTGAACAAATACTTTTTCATCGTCTTTAATTTCATTATTACATTTCATACATGTTGGAATGATTAGGGCCACTCTATCCCCTCCCGCTATTTATATTTCAGTTACAAATATTCTACTATAATACAAGAATATCCTGCCTGTTATTTTTTCCGAACAGGAAGCCAAATTTCACTGTAAGCATAACCTTTTTTATTTTCATCCATTTTAGTAAATGAAAAAGTTGGTGCTTGGATAATTTCGTAATCGGAAGTAGGGAGCCATTCCGAGTATGTTTTGGCCATTGTTTCCTGTAGCGTGGAAGGAAACGGTCCTTCATTTGGAAATACCGCCCATGTACATGCTTCAACTCGTACTTTGTCTAATTGTTCACTAACTTCTGTTTCAGTTGTTAAGACACCGATCAAGTGGGTTAACTCCCCTTCTTCTTTCAGGAAATTCGCATCAGCATGATAAGAGGCATTCACAATTTCAAAAGGCGCTATATTTTGCAGTGCACGCATTTCTTTTCTTTGTTCTTCCGTTATGCTTTGCGCCAGCTTAACGATTTCCTGATTGACACCTTCAAACTGCATGGGCACACGTTTACTTACCCCTGCTAAATTAAACGCTTGTTTATCTTCAATTCTCCATTCCATCGATATTCCTCCTTTTACTGAAATCACGAATGTGAGTTTAGGAAATGACTTGCTTATTTTCTTTTTAACGACATCCGAAGGTAAGCAATCACTCCATTTTTTAAATGCCCTTGTAAAACCGTCGACTGACTGGTAACCATATTTAAACGCAACATCTGTTACCTTTTCTCCATTTAATAAATCCTTATTCGCTTCCGATAGTTTTCTGTTTTTTACATACTCATTCAACGTCATCCCGGAAAGATGAAAAAATACTGTTCTAAAGTGGTAATCGGAAACCCCGGCATACTGTGAAATACTTTCAAGAGACAAGTCCTCGGTTAAATGTTCTTCAATATATTCAATCACCTGATTTAATTCTTTTAGCAACATATCCCTCCTTCATGGATACATATTAGCAAAGCAAATATAAAAATACTCGACATTTCCAGCTGAAAAAAATCGCATTAAATATGTCCAAATTATGACACTCATTGTTTATTAGCGAAACTAAAAGGGTATTCACACTTATTAGTAAGATACTTAGCAAAATAGATTACAGAAATACATGAGAGGAGTTGATACGTAATATGCGGTTGGAAAAAAAGTTAATATTGATTTTCAGTTTAATCGCGGCCTGCTTCTTATCTGCTTGTGCGGAGAAGGAAAAGCTTGCCGACGGATCTGAACTGATACATAAAGATCAGTTTGTTTTTGCTGCATCTGGCGAGTTTAAACCATTTAGTTATGTAAATAATGAGGACCTTACGATGTCTGGCTTTGATATCGAAGTTGGCGAAGCGATCGCAAAAGAACTCGGCCTTGAACCGGTTCAAAAGCGGATCAAGTTTAAAGGAATTGTAGAAGGAGTCAAGACTGGCCGTGCTGATGTAGCTGTTGCCAGCCACACGATTAATCCACAGCGAAGCAAACATGTTGCTTTCTCTACCCCCTATTATTATTCTGGACCGCAGATTTTTACCCGACCAGATAGTGAAATTAAAACTGTTGATGATTTAGCAGGAAAGGAAGTTGCTGTAGCGAAAGGATCAACCTATGCCGATACAGCTTCCAGATATACCGATAATGTTAAGACCTATGACAGTGATATCACTGCTTTGCAGGCGTTAAACAGCGGTCGTCATGATGCGGTCATCACCGATTTTGTTACCGGTAAAAATGCTGCAAAAGAAGGGTTTAAAGTTGAAGGACAACAGTTAATCGAACGCAGTGAGCAAGCGATTGTACTGCCTCAAGATAACCCTAACCTATTAAAGCGAGTAAACGAGGCGCTGGAAAAACTCCGGGAAGATGGAACACTTACTCGGATAAGCATGAAGTATTTTGGTGAGGACATTACAAAAAAACCTGAATAATTCAATCCTCTAAATAAGAAAGGAAGTAGTTACAGTGCCAAGTTTTTCACATTTTCTAGAAGTATTAGTAGATACTAAAGATGTTTTCCTTAAAGCCATGCTCTTAACATTGGAACTGACCCTTGTCTCCATCTTGATCGGTATCGTCATCGGGCTTTTCTTTGCGTTAATGAAAATTTCCAAATTTAAAGTATTAGAAATCATATCAGATATATATGTCTTTTTAGTTCGCGGAACACCGCTGATTGTTCAAATCTTTATCCTCTACTTCGGACTAAGCGGTATTTTCCTTCTTCCCGATTTCTGGGCTGCTTCACTTGCCTTGGCGCTTCATAATGGTGCATACATTTCTGAAATTCTTCGGGGTACTATCCAAGGAGTCGATAAAGGGCAGATGGAGGCAGGACGTTCTTTAGGGATGACAAAAGTTCTGACATTAAGAAGAATTATTCTTCCGCAGGCATTCCGCCGTGCGCTCCCGCCATTGGGCAACCAATTTATTATCGGTTTGAAAGATTCTTCGTTAGCCGCATTTATCTCGATGAATGAACTCTTTAATGTAGCAACAACGCTTGGATCTAATAACTTTGACGAAATGACCTATTTACTTATCGTAGCGATTTACTACTTAGTGCTGGTGGCATTATTAACATTCTTAGTAAACCGTTTCGAAAAGAAATTAGCAATTAGCGACAGGTAGGAGGCGTAAGTAATGGAAGCAAGAGAAATGATTAAAGTTAATCAATTAAATAAGTCATTTGGAGACTTACATGTATTAAAAAATATCGATATGACCGTTTTTGAAAGTGATGTTGTTTGTTTAATAGGATCGAGTGGTTCCGGAAAAAGTACTCTTCTCCGATGTCTTAACTTTTTGGAAAGAAAAGATAGCGGCAGTATTACTATCGGAGGCAAGGAAGTCGACCCTAAAAACGATAACCTTAATAACATAAGGGAAAGAGTAGGAATGGTATTTCAACATTTCAATTTATTCCCCCACAAAACTGTTTTGGAAAATATTATTGAAGCACCGGTAATGGTTAAGGGTACTGACAAAAAGGAAGCTGCTGCGAAAGCAAAACAACTCCTTGAAAAAGTCGGTCTGGAAGATAAGGCCGATGTCTACCCGAATAAACTATCCGGCGGGCAAAAGCAACGGGTAGCAATTGCTAGAGCACTTGCAATGGAACCGGACATTATGCTTTTCGATGAACCGACATCAGCACTTGATCCAGAGCTTGTCGGTGAGGTTTTAACAACAATGAAAGAACTGGCTCATGAGGGAATGACAATGGTTGTTGTTACCCATGAGATGGGCTTTGCAAGAGAAGTCGCTGATTGGATTGTGTATATGCATGATGGGGAAATTATCGAGCGCGGTGACGCTGATCAATTTTTCAACAATCCGCAAGAAGAGCGAACAAAAGAATTTCTAAAGACAACAATGCTTAAATAAATTATCGGGGGTTCTGTCTAAATAGTAGGCAGGGCCCCCGTTTTACGATTACACCGGGTAAACAGTCTTACGATCAGCCAAGATTATATACTTACCTTCATCCTCTACGAAACGTACATCCCCTTCTGATGAATAGAACCATGTTTTTTGATTTTGGTTGTTTTCTTCTACATAAAAAATATTGAGTTCGTCTCGGAATTTCAATAACGTATTGGCGGTTTCTTGATCAACTTTAAATGAAATTTCCCAGCTGTTTTCAACTGGTTTAATCTCATATTCTGTAGTTTCGCAAAATAGTCTGCTGCCGACAGTATGACGTACATATAACATCTACCCTTCACCTCCAGGTAGATCGATTAAAAGTATAAATGCGTCTTTTTTTGCGTGTATTGTTAACGAATGGATGTCGGTGATTCGTGCATCATCACGTCTTTGAAGTGTAACACCATCATTAAGAGAAACTTCTCCTTCGATAGCAAATACATATATTTTACGTCCTTCTTTTTGCTGGAATCGAATTTCCTTTTCAGCATCAATTTTTGAAAGGTATAACGTAACATCCTGATGAATCAAAGCTACATTTTCCCCTGCATTATGAGAAACGACTGGTAACAGTTCATTTTTTAATTTGTCAGGGTCAAATGTAATATCTTCATATGATGGTGTTAACTGCTTCTGATTTGGCAAAATCCATAGTTGTAAAAAGTGAGTATCCTCATCTTCTGTTGGATTTACCTCAGAATGCAGCACCCCCGTACCAGCTGTCATTCTTTGCACGTTACCGTATTGAAGTGTTCCTACATTCCCTAAATTATCTTCATGCTTTAACTGCCCTTTTAATACAATCGATACAATTTCTGCATCCCTGTGAGGATGAATTCCAAACCCCTTGTTCGGCTTCACGATATCATCATTCAAAACACGCAATGGACCAAATCGAATATTTTCTTCATCATAATACGGACCAAATGAAAAACTAAAGTGTGTTTCTTGCCATTCATTTTTTGCTGTAAAACGATTAGTAGCAGGATTATGTAAAATCACTCTGAATCACCCTTCCATCATTGAAATAACTTATCTTGAATTCGAGATAATTATACAGTAAATAAAAGGAATCCGCTATAATTTATGTGAAGTTATACATAAGAAAAGTCACGAATTTGAGCAGCATCATTCGTGACTTTTAGCATTTTAGTTGGCTTCACTATAATTTCCTTTCATAAGTTCATCTATTTGGGAAACCTTTTCGCCACTCAATAAATACGTCACCCCAAATACTTTTCCTTCTCCTTTATGGTTGAATGCAATATCCAAATCATTCACCATCTGTTTTAGAAATTTGAAGGCTTGGTGCATATTCGCATCAGCCGGTTTCCACTGATCTGCAAGTTCAGTTGCTTCTTTTGCTTCACCGTTAGGTCCCAAATGACCGGTGCGTGCAAACTGATAATGATTGATGTAGCCCGAAAGAAGAACCAGATTATTATAGTCATTATGGATGTCATCGCCTAATGGAATCAATGGATATGGAAATTCTTTAAGAGCTTCTTGTGCCTTCAAGTAATATTCGAAACCTATATCATATTTCGCTTCTTTCAATCTTGGATCATCAAACGGTTCCGATAGCATCGTGTTTACTTTTGAAGCCCATGTTCCAAATTCTTCTGCATAGTATTCAGGTACTTTGGACACCACAATACGGTCATCAGCGGCTGACTCTTCGGAGGCGGTAATAGGAGTAAAACCTATGAACTCAAGAACCCCGAAAACCGCGATGACAATCACAACAATAACCGTACCCAGGAAAATCTTTTTGTTCATTCATATCCTCCTTTTCTCAAACTTCATAATAATGTCTTTAAGTGATATTTAAACAACGTTATAACTTATCATTACTTTTTAAATCAATTCTTATTCCTTGTTTTTAATAATTTCACGTTCGTTTATCGGTTGAACAGGACGACGATTGTGCGGAATAATTTTCTGGAATGCTTGTATTTGCGCTCTTGACATTTCAATCGGCTGTTCAAAAACCATCCATTTCACTTCTTCTGTACAAGGCGGTGTTGTTAATGAACCCTCATATTCATAAGAAGTCTGATTTTTAGGCAATAAAGCTTTTAAATCAATTAAATACTTTTCAGAAATATCTTTAATTGATTCTTCTTTTGGTAATTCATTCCACATACCGGCTAAAAGTTCATTTTTCTTCCCATTTTGAATCATTATGCCAAGCACAGCTAGATTCCCATTTTTGTCACTATGTACTAAATGCAGCTCCATATCAAAGTTTTGGCTATTAAACTGGTGCTCACTTGGCGTATGAAAATGGAATTGTAAAAGCTTGTACTCATTTCCTTCAATAACTAGAAGATTGCTATCTGTTGTCGCATTTGCCTGAATTGTATGGCCATTGTTTTCGACTGTAAATTCTGTCGGCTCATAGTATATCTCATTTTCATTTAATTTTTTCTCTGCTTTTACTTGTGGCAATTCAACATTAATCGGCGATTGTTCGCTTCCATTTGCACAAGCTAAGTTACCGGGATCTAGTTCATCCCAATATTCTGGCCCCGTCAATTCCTCATAGGACCAATCACTCTCATCCGCACTTGTAGTTCTCACTTCATTTTCTTCCTTTGTTTGGTCCGCACATGCAGCAAGCGTTAAATTGATAGATACTGCAAAAAATAGATAGCCGAGTTTCTTCATCTTCGATACGCCTCCTCTTCCCATATATTATTCCTAGAATACTAAATTTTTCCGATATATTAAATTCATACCTCAAAAAATATACTGAAATATCAAAATTCGGTTCGTATAACCTATCGCTATCTCCATATATAGAATCATAATTTGCACTTCTTTTAGTCATTTATACTTTATTTAGCATTCGCTCTTTCAGCTTATTTATAACTTCGCATGCAAATTTACTTCATAAATTAAAAAGAGTAGGCTCAGTATACTAAGCCTACTCTTTTTACTCTAAATGTCGAAAGATACTCTGTTATTTTATTAAAGCCTGCCTCAAGCGCTATTATAGAATTCGCTCGGCTTTTCACTGTAACGACAAAGTTATAGCACCTGCCCAGCTCCTGCGAGATCGCCTATTTTCAAAGTTATTCGTCCTGGTTTTCATATTTCCAAGCTAATCGTTTTTTCACTTGTTCTACCATTTCGTGATTTTCCGAATGCATTGCGTCATAGAAGTCACTGCGATTATCATAATCCCTAAAATCCATACAAATATACCGGGTAGCCTTCAGTACTTGGTACATATCTGCAGCCTCTTCTTCCGAAATTGGTGAACCATTCGCATAATCCATAAAATAGAATTTCGCATCATCTAACCTTTCCCGCCATTCGGAATGTACAGTACCTGCGCTGAAAAACAGGTCCGTTACATCTATAAATTGTTTAACAAGTTTATTGAAATCTTCTATATTTTCATCTGTTAAAGGTTCACTGAAGTCATATTCAAGAAAATCTATAGCGGTATCTCTTAAGAGAAAGTTCGCATACATGTATTGCGCGCTAATTTGATCTTCCAATTCGTTTACCCGGTCTTGCGCCGGATGGGCAAACCAAACTACCCCACATAACACGACTGTAGCCAGCATTCCCTTACTATTTTTCCAGTTAACCATTTCTATCACTCTCCACTGAAACTAAAGCAACTGTCTTAATTCTTTCGTCATTTTTTCCACTAGTTCCGGTCTTCCATGAAACTGTGCAGGGGTATTTTGAAATAACTCCACCTGCCAGCCGGTGTTCTTTTTCACAGCGACCATTGTTTGATGGGCGTTCACGGCAGGCTCAATATCGGATTTTCCAGAAGGAATCATTCCCGCAATCGCATGGAGAATAGCCGCATCTGTTCCTAGCGACCGTACATCTTTTACTTTCGTTATAAAAGGAGCGGTTGGATGCTCTTCAAAAATAGGTGTAAGATGGGCTAAAATTTCCGCTTTGCCAATTAGCTTACTGCCATCAAATCCAATTTGAACTCCCTGTTCTGCAAATTGATCAGACATTCCTTTGGCATCTCTTCTATTCCAGGCATCAATCAGTGCATTGTAAAGTTTTTGGACTTCAGTATTCATATAAATTTCTCCTCTTGGATTTTACTGACAAAGCTATACACTTAAAACCATTCGTACTGTTTTTAACGTATATCCCTCAAAAACATCATCAAACTCTTTCAGCATTTGAAAGCCTTTTGCGTCATAAAAGCTCTTGCCAATTTTATTGTCCTTTTCAACATTTACATAAATCCCCTTTACGCCGTCCAGTTCATTGATTCCTTTTTGCAATAAAGCCGAGCCAACCCCATTTCCCTGGTATTCAGGATAAAGGTAAATTGCCCCTAGTTCGGCTTTCCCTTCATCATTAACAGGAGAGAAATTCGCGAACCCTACAATATTGCTGTCGATTTCAGCTACAAAAAGATGAGAACGTTCCAATCGCTGTTTCATTCTTTCATCATTGTAGGCCGTATTTAGGAACTTTTCCTGGATTTCCATAGGAATGATCCCCTCATATGTAGCGTTCCAAGATTTTCTTGCCACATCCTGGACTTGTGGAATGTCCTCAGCGTGCATTGTACGAATTATTGCCATTTATCATTCTCCTTAAAAATCAGATTAATTAAATAATTATTATAATATTAACATGAATTTCCAAAGGCGAAGTGCAATAATTTATTCGCCTGCTTCTTCGGTTTTTCAGACACTTATTGCTACACATTCACAATAAGTAGTTGAAAATTTATTAGCCAATTTCTAAACGGTATTCGCCAGGCCCTATCCAAAACAGCCTGACCACCAGTTCCGCGCTCGCAAATCAAAAAAGCGAAAGGTGACTATAACCTTTCGCCTCATCAAATTATTCAAATGGCCAGCCTGGCAGCATACAGCGTAATTTCTTATCCGCACGTTTGCCAAGCACATAATCTGCCTGCATTAGAGTATGGATTTCGCGTGTCCCTTCATAAATGACCGGTGCTTTGGAATTCCGTAAATAGCGGGCTACCGGATATTCATCGGAATAACCGTATGCCCCATGGATTTGTACCGCATCATCCGCAGCTTTATTTGCAAAGTCGCACGCTTGCCATTTGGCGAGTGATGTTTCCCTAGTGTTGCGCACGCCTTTATTTTTCAGCTCTCCTGCGCGATACACGAGCAGGCGACTCATTTCGTAGCCGGCTTCCATTTTTGCGAGCATCTGACCGACTAGTTGATGCTCACCAATCGGCTTGCCGAAAGTTTCGCGTTTTTTGCAGTATTTTACGCTCGCTTCTATACACGCCTGAATTAAGCCGACCGCGCCTGCAGCAACAGTAAAACGGCCGTTATCCAGTGCGGACATTGCAATTTTAAACCCTTCTCCTTCTTTACCAAGCAAGTTTTCTGCCGGTATTTTGACATCCTCAAAGAACAGTTCACCTGTATTGCCTGCACGAATACCGTATTTCTCCTTTATCGCCTTTGAGCTAAAACCAGCCCATTCACGCTCGACGATAAAAGCGGAAATACCGTGATGCGATTTTTCCTTATCTGTATAAGCAAATACAAGGAAATGATCTGCGATATCACATAAGGAAATCCATGTTTTTTGGCCGTTTAAAATATAGTGGTCCCCATCACGCTTCGCAAATGAACTCATCGCCGCAACATCCGATCCGGCACCAGGTTCTGTCAGACCGAATGCGCCGATTTTCTCACCCTTTGCCTGGGGCAGCAAGTATTTTTCCTTCTGCTCTTCTGTTCCCCATTGCATGAGAGTCATACTATTTAAGCCAGTATGAACAGAAACGGCCGTACGAAATGCCGTATCCCCGCGCTCCAGCTCCTCGCACACAATTGCAAGGGAATTATAATCCATCCCTGCTCCGCCGTAGCTCTCCGGTACACAAACTCCCATCAAACCCAGTTCGGCAAGTCGCTTCCATAACCTCGTATCAAAACCGCCGCCCGCGTCCCATTCCGCAATATAGGGGATAATTTCCGCATCAACGAATTGCCTTACAGTTTTGCGTAAAAGTGTCTGTTCTTCCGTAAAATCGAAGTTCATTCCTTCACTCCTACCACTTTACAATCATAGATGAACGGTGTGATGTTTCTTTAATATCAACACCACGCTTTGCCATTTCCTGAATAAACTCACGACCTGGCACAACCGTTTCCGGTGCAAATACACCGCGCTCCCCAATCAGCCCCTTGCCTACCATTTGAGCCACGATTGAAATCGTATTTGCTGTTGCGCGGGCCATCGCCGTCACGTTTTGATCTGTATCTTTTCGTACGACCATTTCATATTCATACGTAATTTGCTCTTCCGACTTTTCTCCTGAAATAATTGCACGTAATAACACTGCATCGATATTATCACCGATATCCAGTTTCTTCTGTAATACTTCCCTTGTTACTTCCCGGACATTTACTTCACGACCGCCAGCTTCAACAGTATTATTTTTATCAAGGAAACCTAAATCAGCAAGCAATTTAAACTGCTCCGCATGACCTTTGTAGCGAATCGTCTTGTATTCGAGTGTTTTCACATGAGGGAATGTTTTATATAAAGTTGATATTCCGCCTGACGTGTAGAATGCCTCTAATACTCCGAACTCGTCAAAGTAGATCGGCTCCAATCCTGTTAAAGACTCGACCTCTGTAAGCACACCTTTTTGGATCATTTTCGAAGGCTCTGTATAGTGGTCAAATACCCCATCCAACGAGAACACACGAATATAATGCAATGGAGGTTGTGGCGTTGTTGGAATACCACCTACATAAAGTTTGATCGAATCGACAGAATCAAACTTTGTCGCCCCATAACCTGTCAAAATATTGATCATTCCAGGTGCTACACCTAAATCCGGAATAATCGTCACGCCATTATCGACTGCCTGGCCGTGCAGCTCAAAAATAGATTCTGTAATTCCGCCAATGTGGCCACCTAAATCTACTGAATGTACCCCTGTCTCAATTGCCGCTTGGGCAACACGTTTATTGAATTTATAGAACAGCGCATTCACAACTACATCACCGCGGCTGATGACATCACGCAATGCCTTGTCATCTTCTGCATCAAGCTGGACTACTTCAACTTTATCTGTATTCAATGTATTGACGAATTCCTTTGCAGGACCTGTTGAAACATCTGCTAAAAAAATCTTTTTCACATCTTCACTTTGGACTAAATCGCGCGCTACTTCTTTCCCCATCAATCCTGCACCTAACACTACTACTTTCATGTAAACATCCCCTTTTTTATTAAGTCAATTACGCATCATGCGTGATTGCGTCCAGAATTTTGAGATGCGATGATTCGAAATAAAGAATCATCAAGCGTTATTATCGATTTGGGCACGTTGCAATTTGCCGCTGTAGTCTACATAAACACTCTTCCACTCCGTATACACATCAAGTGCTGCCTGACCTGAATCGCGATGACCATTTCCTGTACCTTTCGTACCGCCAAACGGCAAGTGAATTTCCGCGCCTGTTGTTCCGGCATTTACATAGACAATCCCTGTATCAAGCAACTGCTGTGCTCTGAAGATTTTATTGACATCTTGTGAGAAAATCGAACTTGATAAGCCAAACTTTACACCGTTATTCACTTCAATGGCCTCTTCCAAACTGCTGACTTCAATCATACTAATGACAGGACCGAAAATTTCCTCTTGTGCAAGAATGCTTGATGCTTCCACATCGGTAAAAATGGTCGGGGCATAGTAATAGCCTTTTGCCAATTCGCCTTCAGATAAAATTTCTCCGCCAATCAGCAAATTTGCACCTTGCTGCTTACCGATCTGTACATAATGATTGATTTTCTCCAGTGCAGCCTTATTGATGACAGGTCCTACTTTAACGGAAGGATCCAACCCGTCTCCGATTGTCAGCTGCTTTGTTGCTTCCACAAGACGGTTTTCCAACTCCTGTTTTACATTTTTATGCACAATTACACGGCTGCATGCGGTACAGCGCTGTCCTGCCGTTCCAAATGCGCTCCACAAAATGCCTTCCAGCGCCAAGTCGAGATCAGCATCGTCCATTACAATGACCGCGTTTTTCCCGCCCATTTCAAGCGAAACTTTTTTCAGATGTTTTCCGCCAAGCTCGGCTACTTTGCTGCCTGTCGTTGTTGACCCCGTAAAGGAAATGACACGGATGTCCGGATGCTCGACAATCGCTGTTCCGACTGTAGGACCTGAACCAAATACAACATTGACGACACCAGGCGGCAAGCCGACCTCCTCAAATATTTTTGCAAGCTCGTAAGCCATAAAAGGTGTTTCGTTGGAAGGCTTCCATACAACCGTATTACCTGCAACAAGCGCAGGGAAAGACTTCCAGGTCGCAATTGCAATCGGGAAATTCCATGGCGTAATAAGTCCTGCCACCCCAATCGGTGCGCGTACACTCATCGCAAACTTATTCGGCAATTCCGACGGGACCGTTTCTCCGAATAAACGTCTACCTTCCGCTGCCATATAAAGTGCCATATCAATTCCTTCTTGTACTTCTCCACGCGCTTCTTCAATGACCTTGCCCATTTCCTTCGTTAATACTTGCGCAAGATGTTCTTTCTTTTCTTTCAATTTAAAAGCAATTTCATATAAATACTCCGCACGTTTTGGTGCAGGGACCAGCGCCCATTCTTTTTGAGCCGCTTTCGCCTTTTGTGCAGCGAGTTCGACTTGGAATTTTGTCGAAAGTGGTATCGTTCCTAACTGTTCACCATTTGCAGGATTAATCACAGGCATCGTTTGCAATGAATCATCTTCTATCCATTCTCCACCAATAAAATTTAACAGCTTCATTTCTCCACCTCACAAATTCTCATTTACCTCTTAATAATTCGACATTCTCTACTTTATTCCTTTTTTTCCTCAAAAAGAATAACAGAATAATATTATTCGGTGACAAATATTATTTTCGTCTTTTTGAAACTTTTGGAATCTTCAAGCGTATCTATTATTGTAAATATTAAATTGAATAAGGAGACATAAAAATGAAAAATCATGAAATCGACTACGTCTTACACGGCGATGATATGCAGTTTGTAGAGGTAGAGCTTGATCCGCAGGAAACAGTTGTGGCGGAAGCAGGAAGTTTAATGATGATGGAAGATCAAATTGAGATGGAAACCGTTTTCGGTGATGGCTCGGCAAATCAGGGCTCCGGATTGATGGGGAAATTACTTGGCGCAGGAAAACGTTTAATTACAGGTGAAAGCTTATTCATGACGACATTCACTAACAATGGCATGGGTAAGCGTAAAGTGTATTTCGCTTCTCCATATCCAGGTAAAATCATCCCAATGAACTTAAGCGAATTGGACGGCAAAATCATCTGTCAAAAAGATGCATTCTTAGCTGCGGCGAAAGGTGTATCGGTTGGCGTAGAATTCCAGAGAAAATTAGGTACGGGATTCTTTGGTGGTGAAGGATTCATTATGCAAAAGCTTGAAGGAGACGGTATGGCTTTTGTACATGCAGGCGGTACAATTTATGAACGCAAACTTCAGCCGGGTGAAACATTGCGCATTGATACAGGCTGTTTAGTCGCGATGACACAAGATGTAAATTACGATATCGAAATGGTAAGCGGCATTAAAACGGCTTTATTCGGTGGAGAAGGTTTATTCTTTGCAACGCTTTCCGGTCCTGGTACGGTTTGGGTACAATCATTGCCATTCAGCCGTCTGGCAAGCCGTGTGTTTGCTGCAGCACCAGTTTCACAAGGTGGTGGCGGTAAAGACGCAGGTGAAGGCGGCATCGGCGGATTATTTGATCTGTTCAATAAATAAGCACAAAAAAGGAGCAGTCCCGGATGATAATTCCGGACAGCTCCTTTTCCTTGTTAAACAGCTAAAACGATAATTAAGATTAGTGCCAGCACAATTCGGTAAATCGCGAATGGCGTTAATTTTACTTTAGAAATAAGTTTCAGGAAGAACTTAATCGAAATAAGTGCAAATACGAATGCGCTCACAAAACCGACTACATAAAACCAAAAGTGATCGGCGTTAATTTGATCCCAGTTTTTTACAAGCGACAACCCGCTTGCCCCCGCCATAATCGGCACGGCCATTATGAATGTAAAGTCCGCAGCTGTTTTATGGTCCAACCCTAACAGTACCCCGCCTGAAATCGTTGAGCCTGAGCGTGAAAACCCTGGCCAAAGCGATAGACATTGGATAAACCCTACTTTCAATGCTTTACCGTACGAAATATCATCAAGCGATGTAATTGACGGTTTTTCCGGTCCAAACTTATCGGCAATAATCATAAAGATCGCTCCGATAATCAATCCTATAATTACGGTTTTGATACTGAATAAATTTTCATCGATAAAATCTTCAAACAGTACACCAAAAATACCAGCAGGAATAATCCCGACTATTACATGTCCCAGATTAAAACGCGTTTTTTTCTGGCCTTCTAATTTATATAACCCAACTAAACTCAGTAATCGTTTCCACATAACGAAAACAACCGCCAATATCGATCCAAGCTGAATTACGATTTTAAATGTATTTGCCGAGCCGGATCCTAAAAATTCCTTTGTTTGCAGCCACATATCATCAACAATAATCATATGTCCTGTTGAAGAAACAGGCGCAAATTCGGTCATCCCTTCGACAAACCCTAAAATTAAAGCTTTTAAAAGCTCAATCCATTCCATTTTTCCGTTCCCCTTTTTGCAATCTTATTCGCTAAATTTTACATCTATAACCCATAATTCGGAGCGACTGCCGATACGTGTCGGAGGCCCCCAAAAACCAAAGCCACTCGAAACAAGCGCATGTAACTGCTCTTTTTCAAGAAGACCGTAATCCAACTCAAAAACTCTTTCTGTTATGAGATGGTTTGGCCACATTTGACCGCGATGCGTATGCCCGGAAACATGAAAATCCACACCTAAACGGGCTGGCTCATCCAAGTCCAGCGGTGTATGGTTCATGACAAACCAAGGCAGGTTTCCATCTGCAGGCTGCATCTCTTTTAAAGCTAAGCGGTTCGCATTTGTCGCATCTTCCCGCCCTGTTAAATAAAAACGATTCGCCACCAGAATTGTTTCATCCATTAAAACTTTAACATTCGCCTCAGCCATTTCCTTCTTAAATTCCGGAATTTCGTTACCGTAATATTCGTGGTTTCCCAGTACTCCGTATACACCATATGTCGCCTTTAATTTTTTCATCACTTCGCCCATATCTTTTTCGACAAAGCGCTTTGGACTATCATCGACAATATCACCCGGGAGAAGCACTAAATCGGGATTTTGTTCGTTTGAAAGTGCAACAAACTTATCCAAATGTCTTTTGCCTGACAGTGTTCCAAGATGGAAATCCGATGCCATAACAATACGTATATCGTCTCCAGGCTTATCAATTTTAATCGTGGCATTTCGAATGACCGGAGAATAGGCAAAATATGTACCTGCAATCAATAAAACGATCAGTAAACCGACAACCCCTGTACCGACCATTCTTGTTGTAAGCGGTGTAAACTTGATGATTACGTTTGCAATGATACATAGGATGAGCCCGTACTGCAAAAAGAACATCCAATAGCTGCCGAGCACCGAGAATGGCGTTAACAGTGGATGGAGCTTCCCTATAAAATATCCGTATGAAACGAGAAACAGCACTGTCCAATAAACAATCGGCCAGCGAAACTGATGAATCGACAACAGCCATGCTCTAAAATTCCAGCCAAGATAAAATGTAAAGCCACTATATATCACTAATGCCAGTATGCCTAAAAGTATACGCATCGTCGTGTTGCTCCTAACTTATTATGACCTCTACAATGTGCTATTTTACTATATTTTGAGCAGATGGCGTTAGTCAATAAAATTATCGTGTGCGGTGAGGTTTGTCGGTTTTCTAATAAATTCGGTTTTCTTCCAATAAGATGGTCACTTATTCTAATAAAACCGGGACTTTCTAATATCCTCGCCTAGTTTTCTAATATTTGCGCGAAATTTTCAAATAACCGGTCCGAATCTTCAAATATCCGATACACTTCTTCTAATAAAAACATTTTTCTTCTAATAAATCCCGCCAACTACGCAGCGCACAGCACCAAAACAAAAAATTGCAGCAAGGCACACAATCCTTGCTGCAATCATCATTCATTATTTATCCGTTGGTATACTAACTGTCACTTTAAACAGATCCCCATCAACTGCGATGTCCAATTGTCCGTCATGCAAATCAACTATTGACTGTGCAATCGCCAGCCCTAGTCCTGAGCCTTCTGTATGACGCGATGTATCGGCGCGTTTGAAACGCTCGATTAATTGGGATGCTTCCTCGTTCAGCTCGTATTTCGCCACATTTTTTACAGTCAATTCCGCATTGCCTTCATGCGACTTCAAATTGACGTAAACACGTGTGCCTTCCAACGAATATTTTCTTGCGTTAATAATTAAGTTATCAATTACACGCCACCACTTTTGCCCATCCACATGTGCATAAATCGGCTGCTCCGCGATATTGATACGTAATTCCAAATTGGCTGCTGCAAAGTCTTCTCCATGCTCACCGACCGCCTGCTGCAACAGTTGTGCTAAGTCGATTCGCTGTTTCGAAATTTCAACATTGCCGCTTGCCATTTTCGATACTTCAAATAAGTCTTCAATTAATGTTTTTAAACGATTCGATTTCGTATCTAAAATCTCGATATATTTTTTTCGCTCTTCCTCTGTGATCGATGGATTTTTCAGTAAATCCGTATACGTAATAATCGATGTGAGCGGTGTACGCAAATCATGGCTGACATTCGTAATCAGCTCTGTTTTCATCTTCTCACTTTTTGCCTGTTCATTCATACTGTTACGGACACCTTCACGAAGGCCATTTAAATTTTCGGCATGTCTCGCTAAAGGCGAATTCCCTTTCACTTTCAAATCCTTTGTAAGTCGGCCATGCGCCATGTTTTCAGTATGCTGCATAATACGGTTCAGGTAGCCCATACGACGCATAAAAATGAAGAGCGCCGGAATGAAGAACACTACAAATAAAAACATATAGAACAGGAAAACACCGAAACTTGCTGATGCCACAACAACAGCAAATCCAAAACCGCCAAGGAAAACAACAACAAGCAATATGAAAGACTGCAACCCGATCGAACGATTTTCAAACATTGAAATCGCACCATCTACAAACTTCGACGCAAATGTTTCCGGCCAGATTTTTTCCAGATCCCGCTGCCCTTTTAAACTTACCCATATGGAGACAACCATAAAGACGACCGCTGCAATAAACGCAAAACTGATAACACCGGTTACGATGAAATTCAGAAGAAGGTCGGAACGATTAGCCGTAAAGTAATAGATTAGCCCCTGGATGGATCTTGTAAAGGCACCGCTACATATAAACGCGAAGTATGTTGCAATAAGGTATATGACAAATCGAATATCAATCGGTAAACGTTCAAATAGTTCACGTAGCTGGAACTGGCGATTGAATTGTTCAAGCGTCGGTTTTAAAGACGTCATCAATAAAACAAAACTGATAATCCCTGCAAGAATAATGCCATAATAAACATATTTCGTAATGATAAATGCACTTTTTTCATTGCTATGATTGTTTTCAATCCAACTTGCCGGGACTGTTACAACACCCGAAATATCCGATAAATCCTGCTCGAGTGTGTAGCTATCTTGCAGAACCCCCATGCTATCATACTCATAATAATTAAGCGGATAGAGACCTGAGAGGTTTTTCCCTACATTGTTGACCGTTTTTTTAAAGACACTATTTTCACTAATATCGCCATTACGGTAAACTTCACCGGTTTTCTTATCTTTAAATTCATAAGCAAAGTGATCGTATTTGCTCAAAACTGCTTTCTTTTCTCTTTCAATTTCTTTAAGCTTCTGCTGAATCGCTTTTTTCTTAATTGCTAGAATTTTTTCTTTTACATACTCATCATCTTCAAAGTTTTTCTTAATGTCGGCAATTTTGGCATCACGGTCTTGTTCAATTGCCTCGATCACTTCCTTATCTTGTGTTGCATTTATTTCGTCTACGTACTGCTCTTTAATATTTTGAATTTGCTCAGCAAGGGAGCCGTAATATGTGCGGTAAGCCTCAATTTCCTCACCCGAGACTGTTAAAGCTCCTTCAAAATCCTTTTCCATCGGCGTGTTAAACACATATTGCGAGAACTCGTATACTAAGTTCTCTGCCTCGTTGTTATAATTTTGCGATTCATAAAAGGTTTTACCTATATAACGACCGCCATTAGTAAAAATTAAACTGACAGCCGTTACTACTACAAATATAAGAAAAAGCTGGAGGTATAATTTATTGTTTTTCATTTTTCTTCCTCCTCACTTAATGATCAATTACGCCTCGGCGTAATTTTGTCCAGATTTTTTTGAGTTAGGCCCACAGGACGTGGGTCAGTCAGCCTTTGTCGCACGACGCGACGTTTTTAGGCTGACATCCTTTCCTTTGAAAATCTGTGACATCCGCCGGGGGCATATCTTCATTCCAGCAGGCTATTGAAGTACCCGCTGCATCAAATAAAACAAGTATTCCTTACCCACTTACAAAAATGGTTGTTTTCCGCTGAATGAAGATAAAAAATATAGGAATTGCTTTACTAAAGGCACAAAACGCCCAGTCAAATAGTCGATAAAATACGTCCCGAGAAAGTAAAAACCAAATGCTGCGCCGAGTGCTCCAACCCAAGAGAGAATTTTACTTTTCAATTTTATAACCTAATCCCCACACTACTTTTAAATAACGGGGGTTTTTCGGATCGGCTTCAATTTTTTCTCGGATTTTGCGGATATGCACTGCAACAATATTTTCGGCATTATAAGCGGGTTCATTCCAGACGAGCTCATAAATATCGCTGATGGAATAGACACGCCCCGCATTCTTTAGTAGAAGCTCGGTTATTTTATATTCGGTCGGTGTCAGCTTTACAGGAGTTCCGTCCACACGGATTTCCCGCGCCGCAGCATCCAGCTCAAGCCCTTCCACAAGAGGAACGGATTCCCCTGCCGTGCCGAGATTTACATAGCGTCTTAGCTGCGACTTCACGCGTGCCATCAGTTCAAGCGGGTGGAACGGCTTTGTAATATAATCGTCCGCCCCTACCGAAAGCCCGTGGATCTTATCGGTTTGTTCCGCCTTTGCACTGAGCATAATAATCGGGATATTGCGTTCTGCACGAATTTTGAATGTAGCGGTAATCCCATCCATATTCGGCATCATAATGTCTAAAATAATGCAGTGTACTTCATTTTGTTCAAGCAGTTCGATTGCCTCAAGCCCGTCTGCCGCTTTTAATACCCGGTAGCCTTCATTTTTCAAATAAATTTCTATGCCGTCCCGGATGTCCTGATCGTCATCTGTTACAAGCACCGTCAGCTGATTCAACTTGCTCACCTCACAACTTTCTTGTTCTCCATCATAGCAAGCGGTTGATTTCCACTATTTAATGAAGAGCCAACTTTTTCTTATAAGTTTATAATAAAGCCCATTTCTTAACATCTCACTACTGTAAATCTGAAGAAATTCTTAAGATTTCTTATCTAAATTAAAAGAGATTTCACTATAAATGCGATTTGTTCTACTTTCAACGCTTAATTATGCCAATAAAAAAGCTGCCTCCTATGAAGCAGCTTGCTTTGTGCCGAATGTTAGCACAACTATTCCACCTAATAATAAACTAACACCGATCCATGCAACAAATGTTAAATGTTCCCCTACTAAAAACACTCCGAGTAATGCGGCTGTCAAAGGTTCGGCTAGACTCAATGTGACTGCAGCTGAAGAACTGATTTTCTTTAAGCCGCCTAAAAATAGTATGTATGCCAAACTTGTAGCAGCAAGTGCCATAAAAAGAATCGGCCAAATATTCACGCCTTCTTTCAGCCAGCCAAAACCGTCTTTCGCTGCGAGCGGCAACAATAATAAGGCACAAATGGAAAAAGTCATTGCAACAGCAGGCAATGTCTCTTCCCGTTTCATCAGCTGCTTGCTCACATTTGTATAAAGCGCAAACATGGAACCTGCTGCCAGTGCTAACCCAATGCCAAGTGGATTGATCGCCGTCTCACCTTGATTCATAAACAACAGCAGGCAGCCGACAATAGCAAGTACTGTCGCAATTGCCCATACAAGGGTTGGCCGCACTTTCCAAAAGATCCACTCGATGAACCCCGCAAATACAGGCGCACTACCGATTGTCACAACCGTCCCTACTGCAACCCCTGTAAATCGGACAGATGTGAAGAACAGGCTTTGGAATAAAGCAATCGCGATCGCAGCTAAAATGGTCCACTTCCATGACCAGTTACGAAAAGAAATTCTCCGCATGGCCAAAACCGCAAGCAGCAACACTCCGCCGCCAATACCAGACCTTACACCCGCTACCGCAAAGGAAGAAACCCCTTCCGATAAAAAGGTTTGCGTTGTCCCGACCGTCCCCCATAGCATTGCGGCCAGCAGCACAAACAGATACGGTAAAATATTCACGTCCCACACCTCATTTAATTATATTAATTATGCTATCATACGTTGTAAGTCTATTCGAGATGAAGTTTTATTAAAATCGTTTTATAATAAGGTTAACTAAAACTAAAAAGGAGGCATCATGATGTATAAAACGGTAGAACAAACTGCAGCAGATATAGGCATGCCTGAACATCAGGTTTTACAGTACATTTATGCCGGTCGCATTAAAGCAGTGCATGATGGTGAACACTTTTTAATTAATAGTGCGCAATTTGAAACATACCATCAGCAACTCGAACGAATCAAAGAAGAGATCGAGATCTGGAGGAATACGCCAATTCCCGAAGATGTCGATATAAAAGATGAAGACTAAGAACAAAAATGTTAAAGCGCCCGTTTAATTCCGTCAGTCATTGGAGGGCCCTCAAGCAAAATTAAACGCTTCACCACTTATGCTTGAGGCCCAATGATGCGAGGAGTTGGCGCTTTGACCTGGACGGAGACCACATCTTCCATTAAAGTTATCCCCGATGCGAGATTGTCTAAATTCATTAAAAGAAAAGAAGCGAATTCGTTCATCGAGTTCGCTTCTTTTTTAATCTTTCTTATTTATATTGTTACTGTAAACCCCGCACGTTTACCGATAATTTCAGCATAATCCTCTACCATTACACTTGCTGTCGGATACATCCCCGCTCCTGGCCCAATTACAGATAATGTTCCGATGTAGTTTGTCTCCATCGTCACTGCATTGAACACATCATCTACCGGATAAAGAGGATGTTCCTTATTCACTAGTAGTGGTGCCACTTTCGCCTGAATTGTACCGTCTTCGAGTTTTTCTACTTCCGCCACATGACGATAACGCAGACCTTGCGCTGTTGCTTCCGCTACTTGCTCTGATGAGATTGTATCGATGCCGATTACTTCAACATCTGCCCAATTTGGCTGTTCCCCAAATGCAAGACTTGATAAAATCATAAGCTTTTTAAATGCGTCCTGTCCCGATACATCGTTAAATGGATCGGCTTCTGCATAGCCTAATTGCTGCGCTTCTTTTAATGCCTGTTCAAAGCTCCAGCCTTCCGCACGCATCTTTGTTAAAATATAATTTGTCGTTCCATTTAAAATTCCTTGAACACAGCTTACTTCGTTGACAAGAAGAATATTTTTCATTGTTTTAATAATCGGCACTCCGCCTGCTACCGTTGCCTCGTAGCCTACGAACACACCATTTACTTTCGCCAATGCTTCAAGCTCTTCGCCCCGTTTTGCAAGCATGACTTTATTCGCTGTAACAACATGACATTTTGCCTCAACAGCGCGCTTTAAGTAAGTGAATGCCGGCTCTTCATTTACGATCGCTTCGAATACTACTTGCAGATCATTTTCCGCCAATACGTCATCCATTGATTCCGTCATTAAATGCATTGTGCCCGGTACGCGCTCACTGCTTGCATCGGTTACTAAAATCTTCGCGACCTCCAGTTCAACACCTAGCTTTTCGCGAAGCTCCTGCCTCTTTTCATTTAAAATATGGTAAATTCCCTGACCTACAGTGCCAAATCCTAAGATCGCTGCCTTGATTGTTGCCATTGCCTTTCTCCTCCAAATTCTTAACACACATATATTAACGAATAATTCAAAAAATTTATCTTAAAGAAAATTCTATCCTATATAATACATGAAAACAAGGAAAATCTCGCCTGGAAGGACATTTGTTTACTGTAAACGGTCAATATTCATCCAAATTTTATTTTTTAAGAGCTAATTTGGGGGCTACGGTGTAAATATTTCCAGTCTTTTAGTGTATTTGGGCCAGGTGGTAAGAGTGTTGCGGGAACTTCTAATATATTCTGAAATCATCTAATATATTTTTAATTGTTCTAATATAACTGAGATATTCTAATATAATCGTTTAATGTTCTAAAATAGGGCTGCATTAGGCTGTTAGTATAAAAAATGGACACGGAATTAAGAGAGACTTATGATTAAGTTAAGAAAAAGGACGTGTCGAAATGGAAAAACAAAAAAGAACTAGATTACCAAAAGAAACTCAAGATTACATTATAAAGATGATTCAGGAGGAAGGCGTAAAGGTTCGTGAAATGTCACGTAAATTTGAAGTCGGCGAATCCACTATTCATAGATGGTTGAAGATATTGCGTGATCAAGAGAAGCAAAATTCAAACGGATCTAAATTTATTACAACCAAAGATCATGAGAAAATGCAGGCGCAGTTCCAAAAAGAATTGCATGCGTTGAAAGAAGAAAATGAAATTCTAAAAAAGGCGATGCACATCTTCGCGAAAAACCAAGAGTAATTTATGCGTTTATTCAAGAACACGCAGGAGAATTTCCGATTGCGAAGATGTGCAAAGTATTAAAGGTATCCAAAAGTGGTTACTATGCCTGGTTGAAGCGGGAGACTGCGCCATTAACGGAAAAGCAACTTCAAGATCAGGCGTTAGCCAAGCAAATTTTTCAAGTCTTCATTCATAATCTCGGCGTTTATGGGAGCCCTCGTATTCACGCAGAATTAAAAACCGATCAGCACAGTGTTTCACAAAAGAAAATAGCCAATATGATGCGTGATTTAGGTCTTAAAGCAACGCCTCCAAAAGCGAAATTCGGGAAGAAACAACAGGCTACCCTCCACACGAAATATGAAAATGTGCTGGGTGGAAAGTTTGAAGTCGGAACCCTTAATAAAGCATGGGTTGGCGACATTACATATATTTGGACAGAAGAAGGCTGGTTATATCTAGCGACTCTAATGGATTTAGGCTCTCGTAGAATTGTGGGCTGGGCGATGGCGGATCATATGGAAACATCATTAATTGAAGAGGCATTGAAGCACGCCTTAAGTGTACGTAAACCAGCAAAAGGTTGGATTCACCATTCGGATCAAGGAGCGCAATATACAAGTGATCACTATACTGATCTACTGACAAAGCATGCGGCAAAAATTAGTATGAGTCGCAAAGGTACACCGGGGGATAATGCGTGTATTGAAGCTTTTCACTCAACAATAAAAAAAGAGTTAATTCACCGTCAAACAATTGAGACGATTCAAGAAGGAAAGAAATTAGTGGAAAACTATATTATGTACTTTTATAACGAACGAAGAAGGCATTCAAGCTTAGGATATCTATCGCCAAACCAATATGAGAGACAGCTGCTTCAAATCGTTGCTTAAACTGTCTCGTAAACCCCCTCTTAAGGTCTTTCATGGGGGAAGGTTACGCAGAAACCTTCCCCCATGAAAGAGCAGAGCAACCGAAGGGCGGTAGCAAAAAAGTCTCTCTTATTTTATTGTCCGTTTTATTGACAGAAGTACCATTATGCTAATATCTTCGTTCAATTTTCTAATATCGCTCCCATTTCTTCTAATATCCCTTACCATTGTTCTAATAAAAGTGTAAACACAGTTTTCTGCACCCGTATTTCGCTCGGAAAATAGCAATCCCAAGCTCCAAATTCCCCAACTTCCAATAACATTACCATTTCTTCTAATATCCCCAAAACTTCTTCTAATAACCGTCTTCATTCTTCTAATAAACACCCTGCACAGTACACAAAATAAAAAAACACTAGCAAGGGGACTCGCTAGTGTTCCGGAATTATTTTAAACTGCCACGTTTATATCATTATAAGCCCGTAAACGATAGGCAGTTAAAATTTTGGTCATGACGATTTCCTCTTTTGCCGAGTAGTCAGGGACCGCGTATGGGCGCTCTACTAACTGAAATTCACCATATTTTAAAAACCATTCTCTGGCTGGCGATAAAATATGGGCTGTACCATGAATTTTGTATTCCTCGGCAACTTCTTTTACAACATAACCCACTGTGGCAAGATCATGAGCTTGTTCTGAGAAAGCACTGTGTCCAAAAACATGCTGCCACATCGTATTCACATCCGCCAAAATTCGCTGGATAGCGCAAGCGTTCACAAATTCCTTTACGTCATTAAGTTCATAAATAATATAGGCTACTACGTTTTGCGCACTGTATACTTTCCCCATGTTGAACAACTCCTTTTCTTCCAATGATGCTAGAACATCACTTTAAATTTTTCCGGTCGGTAATTTTATTATCCCAATTGTATTACTTGGTATTAATTTTGTCAATAAAACTTATATAAATAGTGGGAATTAATTTTCTAAAAATTGCTTAGCTTTTCGAATGGGAAAAGCAAAGCCTTTTTCCTAAAGTACTATGCGTTTGTTTCTATCCCAACTTCAGCCGCAACCTTCGCTAATGCCTGATCTAAATCCGCGATAATATCTTCTGCTGCTTCTAATCCGATCGATAAGCGAATGAGCTCTTCCGATACGCCTGCAGTTTTTAATTCTTCCGCAGATAACTGTTGGTGCGTTGTGCTCGCAGGGTGGATAATTAATGAACGGGCATCCCCAACGTTTGCTACATGAGAGAACAATTCCACGTTATCGATTACTTGGCGGCCTGCTTCACGTCCGCCTTTAATACCGAATGTAATGATAGATCCGAAACCGTTTTTCAAATATTTTTTCGCTAAATCATGCGTTGCAAAATCTTCGAAGCCGTTGTAATTTACGTATTCCACAAATGGGTGGTTTCTTAAATACTCGGCAACTTTCTGTGTATTTTCATTGTGACGGACAATACGCAAATGAAGCGTTTCAAGTCCTTGCAGGAAGTTAAATGCTGCGTCAGCAGATAGAGTTGGACCAAAATCACGCAATAGTTGAACACGAAGCTTTGTCGCAAATGCAGCGCCTGCTGTGTCAATCCCATAGCGTAGACCATGGTAAGAAGTATCCGGTTCTGTAAATCCTGGATGTCTTCCTTGTGTCCAGTCGAACTTGCCTGCATCCACTACAATCCCGCCGATCGTCGTCCCGTGACCGCCAATCCACTTTGTTGCAGAATGGATGACAACATCCGCACCGAATTCAATCGGATTACTTCCGTATGGGGAAGCAAATGTACTGTCGATTAATAAAGGAAGGCCGTTGTCATGGGCGATGTTTGCTACCGCTTCAATATCCAATACTTTCAAGCTTGGATTTCCGATAATTTCAGCGAAGATTGCCTTCGTTTTATCCGTGATTGCCGCCTGGAAGTTTGCAGGATCTGATTCATCCACAAATTTCACTGTAATGCCGTAGCGAGGCAATGTAGTTGCAAATAAATTGTAAGTCCCACCGTAAAGTGAACCTGCCGCAACAATTTCATCCCCTGCACCGGCAACGTTTAAAATAGAAAATGCTACTGCTGCTGCGCCAGATGAAAGCCCTACTGCAGCTGTACCCCCTTCTAATAAAGCAACCCGTTCTTCAAATGCCCCGACTGTCGGGTTCATAATACGTGAATAAATATTGCCTGTTTCCTGTAATGCAAATAGACGTTGCGCATGAGCTGTGTCGTTAAATGCATAGGCCGTTGTACGGTAAACCGGAACTGCGATCGCCCCTGTTTCCGGGTCTGGCTTTTGACCCCCGTGTAATAATAAAGTTTCTGGTCTTAAATTTGTCATTTTATTACCCCCAAAAATTTAATCGATGGTGAAATCGGTGTTTTTGAGGAGGATTTTTTAAATGAAAAAAACCCTCTTCAGTTAAGAAGAGGGTTGCGCATGAGCAAGTTTGCCTCCTCTTATCTTTCAAAATGTTTGTCCATTTTGTAGGAATTAGCACCTTAGTCAGTTCATCACTTACTGGTTGCCGGGCATCTCAGGGCCTATTCCCTCCGCCGCTCTTGATAAGAGTTATGTGATTTGTGTTCCATCGTTGTGTCTCAGTATAAAACACACTAATCCGATATGTCAACACAAAAAAATTAAAATTTTCAGATTTCTATTCTGATTGCTCTTATCTGTATTTAACGATATGCAAAAATTCCATCCCTATGAATTGAACAGACGCTAATAATCGACTTCAAGTAAAATATTGACTAAAATAAGCTTGAAGGATACACCATCAAGTTTTATTACATAAAAGGGAGATGTTCACGTGAATACAAAAGAATTATTACGCAGTCATACATCTGTTCGTAAATATACAGGTGAGGAAATTTCAAAAGAAACTGTCATCGATTTAATCGAAACAGCGCAAATGGCGGCAAGTTCGCATTTCGTACAGGCATACAGTGTCATTTGGGTAACGGATGAAGAAAAGAAAACGAAGCTTGGGGAGCTGTCTAAAAATGAATTTCAGTTTAAAACAGCGGGTGCTTCTTTCCTGTTTTGCGTAGATTTTAAGCGTTTGCAAGTAGCTGGTCAAAAGCACGGGGTTGATATTTCTGCTGACACGGCTGAAAACGTGCTTGTAGGGGTAGCAGATGTTGCGTTATTTGCCCAAAACTTCGTTATTGCAGCTGAATCAATGGGTTACGGCATTTGCTATATCGGTGGTGCCCGTACAAATCCTAAGGAAATCAGTGAACTGTTCAATTTACCGGAGTACGTTTTCCCGTTGTTTGCGATGACAATCGGTACACCGACAAAACGCAATGAAACAAAACCGCGTTTACCGGTAGCTGCAGTATTGCATGAAAATGGCTATGACGTTGCTAAATACGATGCCCTTCTAGATGAGTACGATGGGATTATGGAAGATTACTACAGTAGCCGATCTTCGAATCAAAAGACAGCAACATGGACGAAACAAATGGCCGATTACTTAGTTGAACAAAACCGTCCGCATATTAAAGACTTCCTCGCTTCACAAGGCTTTACTTGGAAGTAAGCTAATAAAAACCAAAATGCTATTTTTCTCTCTGAGAGAGAAAAATAGCATTTTTTTGCTGAGCGTTAAAAATTGATTTCCATTCCGGGTCGGATGCTTTCCGCGGGCGTGGCCTGAGCCTGTAGTCTCAGGCGTCACGCTAATCCCGCTGGAGTCGCCTCCCCTCCATTCCAATCAATTTTAAATAGCCGTTTCTTAATAAGGGTTTCCTTCTTTTTCAACGGTACTTCTACTTCTGCCCAAATTTCTTTATTTATTTCAACCCTTCAATCTGCAATGCTTTTACAGGTTGGAAATCTTCTCCTGTTTTTGCATACGTAATCGTTGCCTGGTCACCTTCTTGCAAATAGATTGCAAATGGTGCAACTTCTGTAGAAACGATGAAGTTTTCACCTGTGTTCGCCAGGAACGATACGATTGTAAAATCACCTACACGTTCTTTATAAACACGCACGACTTTCACCGTCGCTTTTGCCTCTTCGGCATTCGAAGTACCGTCTACCGTACTTCCGCCACGGCTTAGCGCTGTTTTATAAAGTCTTAACGCTTCATTTGGTGTGGTACCAAATGCCGATATTTCAGGATTTGCCGCTGACACAATGAAATAATTTTGCAGGAATCCGTTCGCATCAAGTACAGCTGACAGCCAGCTTGCTTCACCGTAGAAGTTGTAAAGGATCGGCATTTCGCCTTCCCATTCTTTTTCGATGAACTTTTTCTCAATAATTTCAAGAGCCCCTTGTGAATCCATATAGGACTCTTCCAGATTTCCTGTATAGTACGTTGCTTCACCAGTACGTGCATGTGTTAATGCATAACCTAGCATCGAGTCAACGCCCTCTTTTGGACTTGTAAAATCAGTGAAATAATACATTTCTCCGTCTTCCATAAAGATCGGGCTTACATTTGCTTCCGTACCTTCATCACTTGGCAGTTTAACATCCTTTTTGCCGACAAGACTGTTCCAGAAACCATGCACGTAGTTACCGTAATAACTGTTTTGCAAACTTACCGCTTCCGGTGATACAGCACCATCGATAAATGCCGGTACATCTGCAATTGCAATTTTTTCTGTTGCACCCGTCTCCGCATCGACAAGTACAACCCCTTTTACATCAAAGCCGTTACGGGCAGAAATAAATTCACCGTATGAACGGATGTAAAATGGTTTACCATTTTCATCAATTTCCAGCTGCGGATCCCCGTAGAAAATTAAAGCCGGATTTTGAAGACGGATATGACGCTCCAGATTTTTATTTAAATAAGCAGACGGAACATAGCTCATTTCAGCATTCACAAACTTTGGATTATCGCTTGAGTCAGTTGCACTCATCGTGAAATAACCAGGTGTTGTTTTTCCGTTAAACCATTTAAAGAATCCTGAAAACTCTACAGGTGCAATGTAAACATACTGATCATTCACTTTTTGAATTTGCAGATTTCCTAATTCATAGTAGCTCGTGTTTGGCACCTGCCCAAACGCTTTTTTCATTTTATTTTTAACAAACTTCGGCGGTACACTTGCCGGTGTTTTCGTCTCATCAAAAGCCGAAATTTCCGTCTCTTCCTTCATCTCTGAAGACTTGAATTTTTCATCTGCATTTAAAAATGGCGCACTCACTAAATAACCAATCCCAATAATACTGATAAGCACGATCGCCGATTTGATTTTTTGCTCCTTACCAACAGCAAATATTGCCCCGATAATCGCTACAACAGGTATTACGTATAAAAAAATCGTCCAGCTTAGATCGATTTTAGAAATATATACTGTTAAGAATACTGAAATAAAACTTATTATAAATGTTGTAATGAATAAGCTCGTAAATGTTTTTGATGAAAGCTCCTTATTGCGAACTTTTTTTGATAACGGCATTAATAACAATGTGATCAAAAGTGATCCAATTGCCGTTATTAGCAATAATTGTCCCATAACAATCACCCTCTCTTACTTATTATGTACGAATAACCTCCCCAAAAGATTCATAAACAAGTAAAACTGCATAATTTCTGGCATAATAGAGCATATATTGCATTTTTTCCAGAATGATAGTTTAGTTAGATGAAACATTTTAACTTAGGGGGTTAATGGATGGCACGTAAAGTTCTGATTTTACTGTTCTTCGCGCTTGGCTTGTACTATGTATTCTTTTTCGAAACGATTGATAGTTCACTGAAAATGGTCTTTAAGCTTTTGCCAATGATTTTGCTTATAGCACTCGCATTTTCAACGAAAGTACAGGTGAAATCTCCGTATTATTGGCTCATCTCCATCGGTTTAATTTTCTGTGCGGTTGGCGATTATACATTGCAGTGGTTCATCGTTGGGTTGAGCTTTTTCCTGATCGGCCATATTTTCTATATTTTTGCTTTCCGTTCAACAAATCAGCAGTACACACCACTGTATGTAAAAATTCTTTTAGCTTTATACGGTGCGGTGATGATGTTCTGGATTGCGGGAAGCCTGCTGCAAAAAGGCGACACCGTACTTGCCATTGCAGTGACCGCTTATATTTTCGTTATTTTAACGATGGGATGGACATCATTTCGAACAGGGAGTAAATTTGCTGTCATCGGCGCCATCCTCTTTATCATGTCGGATTCGGTATTGGCCATTAATCGCTTTATGTTTGATGTTCCCGCTTCCCATATTCTGATCATGTTCACGTATTACGGCGCACAGTTTTTCCTCATGCTTAGTATTACTGAATACTACTCTAATCGATTACGCTAAAGCGTAATCGCGTCCAGATTTTTTTGAGTACTCTCAAAATATATCACTTAAAAAATCTGTGACATCTGCCAGAGGCTTATCTTCACTCAGCGGGTACTTAAAGTAGCCGCTGAGTGAAGATAATTAGTTCAAAAACCGAAATAAAAAGTGTAGAATAAAAGCAATAAGTATTAGGAGGTCTTTTTCGTATGAAAGAGAAAGTAATTGAACGTTTAGTACGCTATGCAAAAATTGATACACAATCAGATTTCAACTCTGACACAACCCCTTCAACAATGAAGCAATTCGATTTATTACATGTATTAAAGGATGAATTGGCTGCAATCGGTTTAACAGACATTACGCTGGACGAAAACGGGTACCTTTTTGCAACACTTGAATCAAATACAGATAAAGACGTGCCGACACTTGGCTTTTTGGCGCATGTTGATACGACATCGGATTACACAGGAACAAATGTACAGCCTCAGCGCATCGATAACTATGACGGTGAAGCGATTACATTAAAAAATGGTTTAGTCATGGCACCGGACTACTTCCCGAACTTGAAAAATTATGTTGGTCAAACGTTAATTACGACAGACGGCAATACATTGCTTGGTGCGGATGATAAAGCCGGTATCGCAGAAATTATGACGGCGATGGAATACTTAGTAAACAATCCGGAAATCAAGCACGGAAAAATTCGTGTAGCATTTACACCGGACGAGGAAATCGGGCGCGGTCCGCACAAGTTCGATGTCGAGAAATTCGGTGCAGATTATGCATATACAATGGATGGCGGTCCTCTTGGTGAGTTACAGTACGAAAGCTTTAATGCAGCTGGCGTAAAAGTAACGACACGCGGCACGAACATCCACCCAGGTTCAGCAAAAAATAAAATGGTGAACTCGATTACAATGGCGATTGAATACCAAAACGAAATGCCAAAAGATGCGGTACCTGAAAAAACGGACGGCTATGAAGGCTTTATCCACTTAATGCATTTCAATGGTGGAATTGAAGAAACAACAATGTCATACATTATCCGTGACCATGACCGCGCTAAATTCGAAGAGAAAAAAGAGTATATGGCAAAGGCCGGCAAAGAGTTACAGGCAAAATACGGTGAAGAAGCAATTACTGTAGCGATCGAGGATCAATATTACAATATGGGCGAAAAAATCGAGCCTGTTATGGAAATCGTCGATATCGTAAAAGAAGCGTTTGCCAAGTTTAACATTACACCGATTGTCGAACCGATTCGCGGAGGTACTGACGGCTCCCAGCTTTCATATATGGGCTTGCCGACACCGAACATTTTTGCGGGCGGCGAAAATATGCATGGTAAATATGAATTTGTATCAGCTGAAACAATGGAAAAAGCGACGGAAGTCATTATCGAAATCGTTCAGTTATTTGAAAAGCGTTAGAACAAAATGGAAATTTTTGAATGGGGCGATTACTTTCGCTCCATTTTTTTGTATACTTATTAAACAGAAAATTCAATATAATCGAGTGAGGTGTGTGATGAAGGAAATACTGATTGGCATTTTAGCGGCTTTATTTTTTGCGGTTACATTTGTATTGAACCATTCAATGGAATTGGAAGGCGGCAGCTGGTTATGGAGTTCCTCGCTCCGTTACTTCTTTATGCTTCCCTTTCTCATCGCCATTGTCGCCATACGTGGAAAAGCCGGATTTCGAACTTTATCGGATGAAATGAAAGAACATCCGGCTGCATGGTTCATTTGGAGCTTTGTCGGGTTTGTATTATTTTATGCGCCTCTTACATTTGCTGCGGCATTTGGTCCGGGCTGGCTTGTATCAGGTACATGGCAATTTACGATTGTAGCTGGTGTTTTGTTGGCTCCCCTATTTATTACAACTATCGCCGGAAAAGACGTCAGGGCAAAAATCCCGCTTATTTCATTAGGTATCTCGGGCATTATTTTATTTGGGATTTTGCTTATTCAAATCCCGCAGGCACAGTCAGTTTCCACGAAAAGCCTGCTGCTCGGTATACTGCCTGTAATGATTGCGGCTTTTGCCTACCCGCTCGGCAACCGGAAAATGATGGAGCTATGCGGGGGGAGAGTCGATCCGTTTCAACGAGTTCTAGGCATGACAATCGCTTCCTTGCCTGCCTGGATTTTACTTGCCATTTATGCATCGTTTACTGTTGGCCTGCCCTCTGCGAGCCAAGTGTATCAATCACTGCTCGTTGCGGTTTCTTCCGGTGTCATCGCGACAATACTTTTCTTTATTGCAACAGACCGTGTTCGCCATGACCAAGGGAAATTGGCGGCTGTTGAAGCAACACAATCGACAGAAGTTCTTTTTGCAATGGTAGGTGAAATGATTTTACTCAGTGTGCCGCTTCCGAAGCCAATCGCTTTAATCGGACTTGCGGTCATTATTATCGGCATGCTGCTGCATAGCTATCATACAGTACTTATGAATAAAAGATTACAATCAGCAAATGAATAGGGGTAGCGGCATTTTCGTCCCTACCCTTTTTTCCTGCACCCCCACTTCCAAACACAAAAATACCCGTATCTGTATGCGACACGGGCAATGGGTCTCCCAACAAAGGAAGAAAAACTAGAAGAAAAATATAAAGGGTGAAAAACTCAGTGTCTGACATGGTCAAACTTACATTCTAAATGAGGGGGTTTAGAACGCTATGGCTGAACTAACAAACTCCTGGAGAAAAGTTGTTAGCTCAGACTTATTTGTACTGTATTACAAATAAGCTCTTGCTACAGTTATAATGATAATGATTATCAGTATCATTGTCAACCTATTTCCAATAATCTTTTTAAGAATTTTTTAGTGAACGACGATATTGGTACTGTTTGAATTGAAATAACATAAAGCATCCAATGCAAAAACCTAAGATTGCGACAAAGGATGCGACAGCCACCATAATCGTAAAGCTATATGCAACGACCTGCCAATTAAAGGCAAACCCTACTATTCCGCCTGCCAGACAAATGCTCGCAATCGTTGAATTGAACTTTTGCTGTCCGATATCTTCAGGAATATACGATTTTATGTCTTTCGTTAAAAATATTTTCGCAAAGCGCATTATCGGATTAAACCCGGTGAAAATCCCAAGTAAATTTGCAACTAACGGTATCGCTAAAATCCAGTACTGTCCTGTAATCCATGTGATTACAACTGATAAAAATATAACCCATTGATTTACACGCACTAATGGTCTTGGTACAGAAATCGGTTTAGTCATAAAAACCAACCTTTCTTATATGTTTTATTCATTTTAGCGTTTTTCACCTCGTTTGGGAAGAGAAATGGTATAGTAAATATAAATATTTTTTTAGAAAAGGTGATACGTATGCCTGCACTTTCCTATGATCAAGTACGACAATTGAATTCCTATAGTATTTTTACCGAAGAACCTGACCGCCCATTATTTACATTGGCGAATCTACATAAAGACTTCTATTTGACCGATTTCCGCAATTTGATGATGGGCATAACGAATGCTGCTACGGAAGCTGCGGCCATCTCCCACTTCGGGCGTCGCTACGGCATGTTTGTCGCGATGCAGTTTTATATGCTGACGACGTATGATGAAGTTTGGGACGGAAAGCCGGAAGATCTGCGTTTTGCTATTGTTCAGGAGTTCGGCATTCATACACTCGGGATGTATATAAACCCAAATGATTTCCGCTATGTGGAAGATGATGAGCGCGAACGAGTAATGACGGACATTTTATACAAGACATCGGTCGTTATTGGCCAGTTACGGAAAACAACGTCCATTTCGCCGCTTACTTTATGGGAAAATATTTTCGGTTACATGCTTTGGCACTTCCATACATTACTTGAAAACCCGGCATTGGCTGACCGTGCTTTTGAGGATTTGGACATGCTCGAAGATAAAAATATTTGGCGATACTTCTCGGATAAATCACTGTTCTTGAATTATACAGGCGGAAAAAGCCCTTCCGCTCTCATCAATCAGCCTGTTCGCAAAAGCTGCTGTTTTTCAAAAGACATCCCCGGCTTAATGGCTTGCGGATTTTGCCCGATGAAGTAGGGTTTTGATTTGTAAGTGCCGCTGAATGATAGCGGCACTTTTTATATGGCTGAGTTTGGTTGTCCTGAGGAAGATTTTCTAATATAGAGCATGCTTTTTCTAATAAAACTTGAAAAGTTCTAATAAATTCCGGATCTTCTAATAAAGTAGGCCGATGTGCTAATAAAAGTTACAGAAGTTCAAATATAGGTATCCGATCTTCTAATAAGTAACCCGGTTTTTCTAATATCGCTTAAAAAGTTCTAATAAAGCGCTGACCTTTTAGTAAAGGTCCGGTGAACAGGCACAATTCTTTTTTGCCAGGGGCGATTTTCTAATTTATAGCTCACTTGTTCTAATAAAACATGAAAAGTTCTAATAAGTATCCCCCTTTTTCTAATATCCGGTTCAACTTTTCTAATATCAGAACAAACACTCAAAGCAAAAAAAAACGACGCTACAAACTTCATAGCATCGCCCTGACATTCTATTTCGTTGCACTGTTTTTCAATGTAGTCGCCATTACTTTGGCGCCATCAACCAATGCCTTTGCATCAAAGGTCATTTTCGGATGATGAAGTCCCGGACCTAGATCTGCGCCAATACCGATCATCGTCGCCTTCAACTGTGTATTTTTAATCGTATAGAAGTGGAAATCATCGCTCCCCGGTGTTATTACTGCCGGCGCCAGACTTTTTTCTCCAAGTGCTTCAACAATTGAGCGTTCTGCAATTGCAGCAGCTTCCGATGATACTTCCGCTCCTGGTGTAATGTCCATCCAATCCCATTCAACCCCAATATCAAACATGGCCGCAATTTGTTTCAAGCCTTTATCAACATCACGTTGTACTTGTGCCAATACTTCATTTTTCTGTGCACGTACATCGATAGAGAAGGTCGCATTGCCTGGAATAATATTGACGCTTCCGCCATCTGCTACAACTTTCGTTAACTTCGCGGAGTATACTTCAAATGGATCAACATGGATGTTCTTCAACATTTGCTGAATCGCTACAACGACATCAATTGCATTTTTCCCCTGGTGTGGACGAGCGCCATGTGCATCAATGCCGGTAATTGTCCCAGTTAAGAATGCTGCAGCACCATGATAAATTGCGGGTGATACCTTTCCTAATGGCAACTCTTCCATCGGACGCAAATGAACACCGAATAAATGGGTAACATCTTCCATTACACCACGGTCAATCATCGCCAATGCACCGCCGCCTGTTTCCTCAGCCGGTTGGAAAATAAAACGTATTTTCTTTTTCAAAGGTTCATTTTTTAATGCATAAAGCGCACCCAAAACAATGGATATGTTCGCATCATGTCCGCAAGAATGATTTGCCTGCATAACGCCATCTACTTCCTGCCATAGTGCATCTATATCAGCGCGAACCGCAATTGTTTCCTCACCTTTTCCAATTTCCGCTACAAGGCCAGTCACATCATCAAATTTTTTATAGCTGACGCCCATATCATCTAAGATTTCTGCTAATTTTGCTGTTGTTTTTATCTCTTTCCAGCTTACTTCAGGGTTTGCATGGAAATATTGAAACCAATCAAAAATCATTTGTTCCGTAGAATTAACCGCTAACATGAAACGCACCTCGAATATTATTTAGTACTTCTATTATACAGTACATTTTTTGCATACTACATTATTAGTGCCTAAAAAAACGACATCTATCCAATCAGTTTTGTTGGATAGACGCCGTAATATTTTTAGATCCATTTTAAAAACTCCTTTATAAACTTGAAAAAAACCCTTGCGGATATTGCGTGCGTTCTTCACTTTCCGTTACCTCTTGCTGTTCGGCTAACTCAAACTCCACCTCTTCATCAAACAAGTATGTTTCGAACGTCGACTTTAAAAGTGTTGACATATCATTTCTCCCCTTTAAATTATTTGAATTTTTAATTAATTTAAATAATATAATGGTTTTTCAAGAAAATCAACAAATAAATGCACTTAATGCATAAAAAGTATTAAATCTATCTATTTTTGAGATAAATAGAAATGCGCCTGAATTAAATCTTCAGACGCCTCATTTTTTATGAAATGGCCACTTTTGAACCATTTCCTTTATTTCTAGTAGTATATTGAATCACGAACATAACTCCAAATACAATAAGCCCAATTGTATCCGATAGTGATTCAGGGTAAATCATCGCTAAACCTGCACCAAGTAAAACGATGCGTTCGATCCAGCTTACAGGGCGGTACCAGTAGCCGATAACTCCGACACCTATAGCAATCATACCCATGATTGCGGTGAACACTACCCATAAAATTTGCCATACTGTCACATCAATCATAAGCAGCGCCGGTGAGAAGATAATCATATACGGGATAATGAATGCCGCAATAGCAAGTTTCGCTGAGTTTACGCCGGTACGAATCGGGTCTCCTCCTGAAATACCGGATGCTGCAAAGGCGGCGAGCGCAACAGGCGGTGTAATATCCGCAATAATACCGAAATAGAACACGAAGAAGTGCGCTGATAAAACAATAACAAGCGGTGCTGCACTTGCCGGTACATCCGGTGCCAGTAATGCAATAATTGCTGGTGCAGCAATCGTTGAAGTAATAACATAGTTTGCCGTTGTCGGTGCACCCATACCTAAAATTAACGAAGCAATCATTACAAAGAATAATGTAAGGAGAATACTTCCTCCTGCTAATTTTACTAAGCTGTTTGCAAGAGACAGCCCTAATCCTGTCTTTACAACAACGCCGACGATAATACCCGCACAAGCTGTTGCAGCAGCAACTGCTAATGCCGAGCGTGCACCATCAACCATTCCGTCGATAATTTCTTTAAAACCGAATTTAACATCCGGATTAATAAACCCGACAACTATACAAGAAATAATTCCGTAAAGTGCCGCGTGAATTACCGGCACACCTGACATCATTAAAATGATAATCAGTACAATCGGAATAAGTAAATAAATTTTCTTGAATACTTTCGAGCGATCCGGCATTTCTTCATCTTTTAAGCCGCGTAATCCTAAACGTTTCGCTTCAAAGTGTGTCATGATCCAAATACCTGTAAAGTATAAAATTGCCGGAATGGCAGCAGCCTTGGCAATATCCCAATACGTGACGCCGCGACCGATAAATTCAACCATTAAGAACGCAGCAGCACCCATGATCGGTGGCATTAACTGACCACCTGTAGATGCCGATGCCTCTACAGCACCTGCGAAGTTTTTGTTGTAGCCGAGACGTTTCATCATCGGAATCGTATAGGAACCGGAAGTTACTACATTCGCTACAGAACTTCCTGAAATTGTCCCTTGCAGTGCAGAAGAGAAAATCGCAACTTTTGCAGGACCACCTACTAATTTCCCGGCGACAGAAATCGCCAAGTCATTGAAGTACTCCCCTACCCCTGTTTTTACAAGGAACGCGCCGAATAATAGGAACGCAAAAATAAACGTAGAAGATACTGCCAATGGTGTCCCTAAAATACCGTCTGTCGAGAAGAACATTAAATTCACAATACTATCCAAGCTTTGCCCGCGGTGTGCCATAAAGTCAGGCATGTACGGGCCGTAAAATGCGTAAAGTAAAAACAGCCCGGCAATAATAGCAATTGGCAAACCGACCGCTCTACGGGCACCTTCCAATACTAAAATAATTGCCAAAAGCCCGACATAGAAATCCATTGTTTGTAGTTGACCTAAGCTTTGTACCAGTCGATCATAATTAATTACCCAATAACTCCCTACAAAAATAGCAATAGCCGCTAAGATATAGTCGTAAAATGGGATAGTACGTTTTGATAACTTACGACTTGCCGGGAATAATAAAAACACAAACGTTAGTGCAAAACCAATGTGGACCGTACGCTGAATTTGCGCAGGAAACTGTCCGAAAATTGCTGTATAAACTTGGAATAGTGTAAATGCCAGCAAACCAAAATAGATGAAATGCTTCATGATATTTTGCGGGTTACGCTGATTTGATTCCAGATCATATTTTTCAAGTAATTCCTTCTGCTGTTCCAAAGTAAGTGATTCGTGTAAAGCTCCTGTATCTACAGCCGCTTTTTTGTCAGCCATCTAATTCGACTCCTTTCAATTTGTCATATAAAGACAATTTTTGAATTGTTACCATATAGGATTTCCCTCGTATTAATTCCTTTTTTAAAGGAATGACTTTCCCTCTATGCTGAAGATTTAATTTATAGTCGACATTCCCGATATGTAACGTAAATTCTTCTAATTTTGCATTGTTATATTGAAGTGTATAGATCCCATCTTCATAATGTAGTGTCTGCCCTTCTTCTGCATGCCCTGGCATCCCTATTGCCACATCTGTGTATTCCATTGCAAGCAGCTGAAATTCATTTGTAGGCAGCACGTTATAACTCTCTGTCACATCCGTTAAATGTATGGAATGAGTAAAAATCAACTGGAACTCGTTTTCATTCTTTAACGGCAAAAAATGCTGAACAGGATCCTGAACTCTTGTTTCTGTAAAAGTTATGCTCCGTTCAAAAGGAATAAACCATACGATTACACTAAGAAAAACTAGGATGATAAAAATCCATTTTTTCATTTAGATGATCACTCGCTTAAATAGAAAATACAATAAAGGCCTCTGAAGCTTTTTTTGCGACAGAGGCCCTTCGTTTTCCCTAATTACTTTACTTCATCAAAGTATCTTTGTGCACCTGGGTGTACGTCGATACCGATTCCGTCTAAGCCTGTTTCAGCTTTAATAAATTCGCCTTTAGCGTGACCAATTTTATCTGTATTATCATAGATGGCTTTTGTCATTGCATACACTAAATCTTCCGGCAGGTCTTTATTTACTGCTAACATTGCACCTACAGAAACAGCAGGAACTTCTGCTTCTAAACCGTATGTGCCAGCAGGAATATTATCTACAGCATAGTACGGGTACTTCTCGATTAATTCTGCCGCTTTGTCTGCTTCTACTGGAATTATGTGTACACCATTTGTTGCATTTAAAGCTTCAACAGCACTAGTTGGGTAACCAGCTGTAATAAATGCCGCGTCAATTTGACCTGATTGAATACCATCAGTAGATTCACCGAAGTCTAAGTTTTGTGCTTGAATATCATCTTCAATTGATAATCCGTGAATTTCCAGTAATTGCTCAGCGTTTGCATAAGTACCAGAACCTGGTGCACCTACTGAAACTTTTTTACCTTTTAAATCTGCAAATGTTTTAATGCCTGAATCCGCTAAAGTTACTAATTGAACAGTTTCCGGATATAAAGCTCCTAACGCTACTACTGAGTCAATTTTTTGACCTTCAAACATTAAAGTCCCTTGAGTTGCATAGTAAGCGATATCTGTCTGAACGAATGCAACTTCACCGTCTCCAGCAGCTAAAGCTGTCATGTTGGCTGCAGAAGCTTGTGATACCTCGGCAGTTGTTTTTACCCCTGTGTCTGTTGTGATTAGATCCGCAAAAGTACCTCCTAATGGATAGTAAGTCCCTTGCGTACCACCTGTTAAAATACTTAAAAATTTAACATTCCCGAAATCTCCCTTTTCAGAACCAGAATCCGTTGTATCAGTTTCAGTTGATGTTTCAGTACCAGTTGATGTTTCAGCATCATCTTCCCCACCACATGCAGCCAGGACTAAAATGAAAGCACTTAGTACTAATAAAAAAAGCATATTTTTAGATTTAAACATGAAATTATCCCCCTTTTTACCTTATTATAGAATTCATTTTACATACACAAATATTCAAAAGTCAATTAATATCTTAAAAATCTAATTATTCAGTATTGTGTAATATTCTATTAAAAGCATAAAAGTGCTATAGAATGATGTTTTTCACTAATTTCCCTTACTTATAAAATCAATTCCCTTTGCAAATTCATGGAATAATATGCATACAAAATGAATAAATTTATTTTTCTAATATATGATATTTCACTTCCAATTTGCTTCTACCTTTCCATTTTATTGATTAATACAAAAAAATACCCTTTCTCTTTTTTTGAGAAAATGGTATTTTTCGTGTTTTACATTTAGTTTTATTCGACTATCCCACAAACGATTCGTGCGCCTGAATTTCCTGATGGATCTGTTTTGTAATCATCCGCTTTTTCATGAATGACAACAGACGTGCCATCTGCATCAAACAGCGAATTTTCTTTCCCTTTTTCCAGTGTAAAATCAGCTGTCACGAAATTCAATTCCACTTCACCCGATTCATCGGCTGTAATATTCGGTAAATCCCCTAAATGCGGACCTTTTGGATTATCCACGCCATGCTGCTTTTTCGTTGGATTGAAATGGGCACCTGCCGATTCAAAGCTAGGTGGTTCACACTTCCCGACTTCGTGCAGATGGATTCCGTGATCGCCGGGCGGTAAACTATTTAGAACAGCAGTCAGTTCGACTCCTTTAGAAGTTTCTTCAAATAAAATTTCACCGACTAAGTTGTTTTTGGTATCATACATCTGCGCCTTTGCAGACAAAGCTTCCGGTGCACTTACCGGAAAAGTTTCCTTTTGAAATAAACTGCATCCGCTTAATAGTAGCGCACATACAAATAAGCTAATTACTCGCACACTATCCCCTCCTTGCAGCTAGTATTTCAATAAAGAAGGATGAATATACAAAAAGCCAGCCAAATTTGAGTGGCTTCTTTTCTTATTAGTTTAAAATTTTGATTGTTACTGTGCGGCGGCCCCATTCATAGGCGTTACCTAGGTCTGGAATAAATACATCAATCTTATTCCCTTTGATTGCCCCGCCTGTATCAGCTGCAACTGCTTCCCCATATCCTTCAACCCAAACTTTTGTCCCTAGCGGAATGACACGTGGATCTACTGCGATTACTTTTAAATTTGGATTGGCACGTAAATTCGTACCGTTTGCCGTGGTACCTGAACATCCCTCACAATAGGCTGTATAAGCTGTCGCTTCAACAGTCATTGTTCTTCCTGTATCAGGAGCTGAACTTGTTGACGTTTTTGCCTGTGTTCCGCCTGTCGCACTTTTCACTTCACTCTTGGCGTATTCCTGTTGAGGTCCGGATACTGCAATGGCGTCACCAGGATAAATTAAATCCGATTTGATATTATTCCATTTCTGCAGCTGGTCAACTGTTGCATCATGTGTCAAGGCAATATGGAATAATGTATCGCCTGGTGCAATCGTATATACTTTCTGGTCATGACCGCCAATTTTTAATGTATCTCCAATATAAATTGTATTGCTCGTTAAATTATTCAATTCCTTTATCTCTTCTACTGATGTTTGAAATTGCTTGCTTATTTTATAAAGTGTATCTTCTGGTTGGATTGTATAAGTATCTGCAGAAGCTTGAGATGCAAATAGCCCCCCTGTAGCGAATACTCCTGCTAATAGAACTGCCATTAATTTTTTCTTTGTCAAATTTCTGTCCCTCCATATTTTCCAAATAAATTTAAGTTATTTTCACTCTGCTCTAACCTTACAGCAAACACATTGCAACACGATGACGCGGATATGAACCCTCCATTACAAGCACATTGCAGAGCTTTTGGATAATTATTACTAAATTTGAAGCGATTTATACATAGAGTTACCATTTTTTTGCGGAGTGATAGGAAAGGAAGGAATAATAAATGGGAATTCATTTTCTGACTTATTACAAACCGCCTTGTTTCTTTAATAATTCTTTCTATTTTGACGATACAAATGAAAAGGAGGGATAACTATGGAATTAAACGCCATGATGTCAGCTCAGCTAGCATCGTTACAGCAAACTGTACAAATGAGTATTTTAGACAAGGCAATGAATACCGGAGCGGCAACTGCTGTTCAAATGATTGAATCAATGCCTCAATCGCAAGCAACTCCAGCATCCCACCCTTATAAAGGACAAATGATTGACGTCCAAGTTTAGTTTTTAAAATCAAGAAAGGACGCTCACAATTTTATGTGAGCGTCCTTTCCGTTTGTCAATATATGTATGGCAGTTAGGCAGTGGAGGTTATTAGAAAACGAGGAGACATTTTAGAAATTTTTCATACTATATTAGATAGTCCAACTTTTAATGGACATTTGAATTAGATTTAAAAGTTTTCGGTTCATTTGAAAACATTATCAATTAATGTAAACGCATCGTTAAATTTCGGTTAAACACTTTTAAAAAAACATTTTTCGGGTATAACTAATAGTACACTGAACATATAAATGTTAAGGAGTGATTATTATAGGAATCCATACTTTTTTTACAAGTTTAAATGATTTAGAACGGATCATCCGCTGCCCTGGCCGCTTTAAATTTGAAGAGCATAATGTGGCAGCACACTCATGGAAGGTTTCCCAGTATGCGATGTTCTTTGCAACTTTGGAGGAACGTGCAGGCAGTAAAATTGATTGGAAGTCGTTATACGAAAAAACGATTAATCATGACTTTGCAGAAGTGTTTATCGGGGATATTAAAACACCAGTCAAACATGCAAGCGTCGAACTAAAACAGATGCTTTCGCATGTTGAAGAAAAAATGATGGAGAAATTTATCCTGGAAGAAATTCCGCATGATTTACAGGATGTTTTCTTTGACCGCATGAAAGAAGGCAAAGACCATACAATTGAGGGACGACTGCTTGAATTTGCCGACAAGCTGGATCAGTTTTACGAATCATTTGCAGAGCTGAAGCGAGGGAATACAGACAAGGAATTTGTTCATATGTATGAAACTGCTCTTAGCAAGTTACTGCTGATTGATCTTCCGGTATCTGTAGACTATTTCCGCAACGAAATTTTATCGGATGTTGTAACAGAAAAGACGGTTATCGATATCGCGCTTTTAACGGAAAACATTTTACAACAGCATACAGAATAATTACAGAAGGCTTCCGAATATAAGGAAGGCTTTTTTTATTCTTAAAATAACTCCATTTTTTATCCCCGAAAATCTTCAATAAATCCATTCAAATCATTTGACTTTTTTTTTAAAACATACTTTATTGCATTCCACATTAACTTACTATAAGATAACAATAAGGCTACGTTGTACGTACGAATATTAAGTTTTAACCTTTATACTTATACAGGGAGTTTTACATCGATGTTGGAATGGCGTGCCTGGACTCTTTTGACTTCAGGATAGACAGGATAGCATTTGCGAACACCCACTTTGAGGAGTGGTGGTTTAAAACTTTCTATAATAACTACGGCAATGTGGCTGCTTACATAAGCATTAGAGCCATAAGTTTTGATACCCCTCACTAGTAATAATTAGTGTGGGGGTTTTATTTTTCTTTTTAATTCAACGTAAGATAAGGCAAAAAGGGAAATTGCATCACGCAATTTCCCTTTTTGCCTGATTTGATTTAACTGCCAACGGTCGATTGCAGCGCTGCTCGATTTAAGGAAAATAGTGAAATATCATGATCCGTTTTTCCCTCTACTGCAATTTGACATAATATTTCCCCTACCACACTTGAGAATTTAAAACCATGACCTGAAAAGCCTGCTGCCATAATGACATGAGTGTGACCTGGATAATGATCAATAATAAAGTGTTCATCCGGTGTTCTTGTGAACATACAAACTTTCCCTTGGTTTAATTTACCTGCGGATTGTGGCATGTAGGTTTCAAGGAAACGACGGACTTCTCCTTCATCTTCTTCCATCGAACCGAATGCAAGTCTCTCATCATCAGGGTCAATGGGCTGGTTGTCATCAAAGCGTCCAAGCTTCACACCACTCCCTTCAAAACTCGGGAACCCATAATATTTACCTTCAGGTGTATCAACAAAGAAAGCAGGGAATACTTGATCATTATAGAGATTTTCATTCCCTTCAAACCATGCAACCGTCTGGCGTGTCGGCTGAAGCGGTAAATTTAAATCAGCCAATAATTTCCCGTTCCATGCACCTGCACAAATAATCAGTTTCGCAGCTGTATACGCTTGTTCCTTAGTAGAAATGATTGCTTCAGACTCTTTGATTTCAATATTTGTAACGGGGGTATTTATAAGCAATGAAACACCTTCTTCCACTGCCAGTTGACGATAAGCACTAATACATTTTTCACTATATAAAACACCCGAAGCCGGTTCATAACAACCCACATAATCTTCTGGCACTGTAATACCTGGCCACCGAGTTTTAATTTCCTCGCCCGTTAATAGCTCAAGCTCTAAATCATACTCATTGGAACTGGCAATTGCTTCTCCAATAAAACTAGAACCGACTGGGCCGAAGCCGAGTACCCCTGTTTTTTCGAACAGTACTTCTCCGCTTTTTTGTTCGAGCTCATACCATAACGCTTGCGCTCTCAATGCAAGCGGCACGTATTCCCGCCCTTCTCCATAGGCATGGCGTATAATGCGCGTGTCCCCATGGTGACTCCCTTGATTATGCGGTGGATCATATGCATCGATAAGCAATGTGTGCACACCTTTTTTGGCTAAATAGTAGCCCGCTGCCATTCCCATAGAGCCTGCACCTACGATAATAACATCATATTTCTCCATTCCACTTTCCCTCCTCCGTTTAATTTCTGAAAAAGTACTTTTAAAGCGGGTTACTCAAACGGTTTACGAATCCAAAGACTCATACCCACACCATTGAAGAACATTCAACGCTGTAATTTCTACACACTTCAACCAATCCTCGATGTTCAACCACTCATTTGCACCGTGAAGATTGCCGCCACGAGGACCATAAATTAGTGCCGGGATACCCATATAAAGCATAGGGAAACGAATATCACTAAATGTCGGCATACCGTAGATTGGTGTTTCATAGCCGGCTACTTCGTCAATATTGCCTTTCACTAATTGAACGAAAGGGTGATCTGGTGAAATTTCTGATGCATTTGTATGCCACTCCCAAGTTAAAACAGGCGGATTCTGTTGTAACCACTCGTCTTCCGCAACAACTTTATCAATTGCAGCCTGAATTTGTGCTTTGACTTCTTCCGGTGTTTCATTTGGCGGATAACCAACTGTCCCTGTGAGTTCACAATCAGCTGGTACTTTGTATGCCCAGTCTCCACCTTGAATAATAGCAGGAGTCAGGTTAGTGGAACGAATAGGCATATCGGATGCTTCGTAATAACGTTCAAACGGTTCGTATTTAACTGTTTCTGCACGGAATTCATCAAGCTCGACTAATGCATTATAGATTTTCAACATCTTCCCTACGGCATTAATACCGATTTGGCCATTTAAGTTATGAGCGGCACGGCCGACTACTTTAATTTTAAAAATCAACCCGCCTGCACACGCTATTTGTGCTCCTAAACCACTTGTTAATGGGTGGGGGTATACACAGGCGTCCGCCGTGAAATTTTGCTGTACCATTGCCACTGCACCCCCTGCACCACCTACTTCTTCATCGACAACCGAAATAGCTGTTATATCACCTTTTGGCTTAAAACCGGCCCCTTGAATTACTTTTAACGCGGCTAAAATAGAGCCAAATCCACCCTTATTGTCCGCCGTGCCACGACCATACATAATATCCCCTTCGATTTCGCCTTCGAACGGATCATATTTCCAATGTGCTAAATCACCAACCGGCACCGTATCGACATGGGTAAACATTAATAAGGAACGTCCTTCCCCAGTTGAATTCCACTTACCAACAACATTTGGACGGTTTGCAAACCCTACTTTACGTTCAACCTCAGATTCCGTATATTCCGGATGTTGACGCACGATTTCAGGATCCGCTGTGAACGTCGATGTTTCCAAACTTAAAACGTTTTGCATGTATTTTTCAATGTGTGCCTGCACATCCCCTTCATAGCCTGTTTCACTTGGGATTTGAATTAATTGTTGCAGTTCGTCCAATAAACGCTGACGGTTTTTTTGAACATATTCCTTTACCTTTAGCTTCACATCTTCCGATAGTTTTTCGATCACCTGTTCCTGAATCATTAGAGTTCCTCCTTTTTTAGTTGGGTGTTAACCAACTTGTTAAAAAAAGTATAATTTAGAACAGGCGGAGGAACTATTGGCTGTCAGTGTTAACTATTTTGCTCAATCAGCTCTGTTTTTGTACTTGGTGCACAATTACTTCTAACATTTGCGACATGTTCGATTTCAAAGGCAACTTTCAGCCAAAATTGACAGATGAGGGACGATAGACTGTCCTTTAAAATCTCTTCAATTTTGAGTAGACGATAGCGCAGCGTATTTCGGTGTATGAACAGTTGCTTCGCTGTATATTCACGATTATATTCGTTTTTTACGAGTGTACTCAGTGTTTCAATCAATACTTCATCTTGAAGAATTTCTTTAGGAAGTATACTGCCTCGCAATGCGCTCGCCCGTTCATAGTCAAATGTACCGAACAGCAAAATTTCCTTTAAATAGTTGTTGGCAAAATAAATTTGTTTAGGCGTATGCTCTGACGGAATAAATGTCTCCAAAATTTTTGCTTGCTCATAACTTTTAATAATATCTGTAACAGATTCTACAATGGTGCCTAAAAATACCGGTCTTAAATAACCGGATGAAAGCTGATTTTGAATTATCTTGATTTCCTCATTAAATTGTTCCTCATCATCATAACTTAGAAGAAAAACTAGATTCTGATCAATAATATCGATTAGCCCGCATATGTGAGGCGTTTGAGATAACCAGTGCAAGGCGTGTTGCTTCATCGCAAGCGAATTTTGCTGCTGTCCTTGAATGATCATCGCAATCCATTTGGAGTGGTACTTAATATTTAATTTTTCAAGTTTTTTCGGAACGATGAGTGGTAAAAGCTCGTGCTGTGAGAGAATCATTTGGAAAATTTGTGTGCATTCTTGCTGATGAATGAGTTGTTGCTCGAGTTTTGCGAAGGATAAATCTATAACGACATCTACGATACTTTCAAGTACAGACAAATAAGCATGAATCCCTTTTTGTGAGATATCAAACATCCAGAGCGTACCGAAGTAATGGGAAGAGTTTTTGATTGGTAAGCCGTAAAGTGGCGGTAAGTTACCAATCTGCAGGCTAAAATATGCTTGATCCAACATATTTTTACCGTGGGCGAAGTGCTGGAAAGGGTTGTCTATCCCCTGAATACGCTGCAACAGTTTCGTTTTCATGGAAGAGGCATATAAAACTTGGTCTTTTGGAAAGTGACTTGCCTCTAATACATTTGTATTGGATGTAAAAAGTAACGGGTTACGGAATTCTTCTGCTGCATACGTTAATAGCTCGCCAATATCATTTGCAGTAGACATCGTATGTACCAATGTCTTCGATATGTGCTGAAGTTTTTGTGCTTTTGTTAATTGGTTCTGAATGATCGCTTGGTGAATCAACTTAATTAACTGTACAAAATAGACATGGAAAGGCATTTCAATAATCGGTAGGTTATAGGTGTTTGAAAATTTGATGACTTCCTCGGGTACTTGTTTCAAATAACGTCCGGTAGCAAAAACAATTCCAGATGCCCGATTGGCAATAATCGATTGCAGTAAAGGTAAGCTATGCTCAGGCCAAATTTGTCCGCAAGTAAACAATAATTCGCCACCTTCCAAAAAGTAGCCAACTTCTTCATGGTCAATGATGTGTGTCCATTTAATAATACGATCAACACCATGCTCACCTGCAATTAATTTTGCTTCATTCATTTGAGGTAAATATAATAATTCTTTAACCGTTAGCATCCAGCATCCCCTCCGAATAAAATTTTACATATTGTATTAAAAAATATATTCAAATACAAACGGCCTCTATTTTTTTACTGACATGAATATGTAATTAGCGAATTGGGATTCCTTTATTAAATATGTTAACTGATAATATGAAATGCACCTCTTTACACTTCCTGCGGTTATTCCTACTTTTTTCATGTTATGTCGAAGAAAACACAAAAACCGGCGCATTCACAATAATTCGCCGGTTTTACATAGGACAGATTCACTTTATATACGACCTTCAATGCTTTTGACGTAATAATAAAAAATGCTTTCCTGATTAAATGCTGTATCATTTAGATCCTTCCTTATTGGCGCCACTCCAGCACCGTGTCCTCCACGTCAATAGGCGGAGCCTGCGATGGAATTTCCCAACTACGTCCAACTGAAATGCCTAAATATAAATCATCGCTTGGATTTTCAATTTCTTTTTGTTTATACACTTTAAACCACCAGAACTTCGCTAATACGAAATAGCTTGCGCCACTTACGAATAATCCTACAATAAAGGAATAGTTCATGAAAATAATGGCGCAGATAGCCCCAACAAGCCAAGCAATAAATCCAGCGTAGTTCACACCATTTTTATAGTGATATTGTCCATCTAGTTCATATAAATCTTTAACATTTACGCGACGTTTTCGAATGAAATAATAGTCTGCGATTAATATACCGACAATCCCCGATAATACAGCGCCGATATAAAGTAATGTGCTGTTAATGAATTCAAACAAATTCCACGGTTGAATGACGACCCCAACAATACCAGCAACAATTACTCCGAGCCAAAACGGCATACGCGGACCACCGATATTGGAAAATATAGTAGCTGCAGGCGTTAAATTAGCGGTAGTGTTTGTTGACCACTGTGCCAAAATAATCATCATTAATAATACCCCTAAAATGAGACCGTTTGCGGATTGTTGAATTGCAGCGATTGGATCAGCATTGCCCAATGCAATATAAGAAACCGCACCGATCGCGACCATAAACATCTGTGTTATCGGGTAGGCCACAATATTGCCGAGAATAGCATTTTTGTTACGTTTAAACCAATTTTTATTATGCGCAGGGGCTTTAATAAAACGAGAAATTGTGGGCATATCCGCAGCAAGCGCGCTCCAAAAACCCATATTCCCCATTACAACGACGATAAATGCTGTAAAAGCGACCGTACCCGTTGCAGGGCTTTCAACCCAAGACCAGATATCCTTTCCTGTAGAAACAGCTTGATCCGATAATGTAATGTACATCCAACCTGAAATCAAAATAATAATCGGGGCGGCTAAATCGGCGAATCGCTCGATTGCTTTAATACCAATGGCAGTATTAATCAATTGGGCAATGACAAATAAACCAAAACATAGCTCCCAACTATCAAAGCCTGTTAGCGTATATAAAATGGAGTTCATCGCAAGTGCTCCGAAATAACTATTTACCCCAAACCAACCAGCCGCTACAAAACCTCGTAAAATAGAAGGAATATGGGTGCCAACTGTTCCAAATGGTGCTCGCATATAAACAGGGAAGGATAAACCATGCTCCACCCCGATATCACCCGTTAATGTCATTAAAATACCGAGTAACACGGAACCGACTGCTGTTGCCAAAATGACCATCCCTAATGGTAGCTGTTGGATACCTGCCCCTCCAAGTGTAAAGGCAGCTAATACAACTGCCATACCAATCCACACAATTACAAAACCGAACGAACCGATCGTCCGTTTTTCGATAGACGTTGGCAATAAATCAGGGGATTTTAAATAATCCTTATGTTTTTCCATACTAGATTCCTCCCTTTTAAGTAGAAAAGATAAAAGATTATAGACGTCTGTCATCGACGCCTATAATTTCAATATGGTTATTCTGAGTACAATGGTAATGCACTGCGTGTCGCACGCAATTGTTCACGGTTTTTCATCGTTTCCTCTGTTTGCAACTCATCATTTTCAATAATGACACCGTAATCACGATAAGCGGTTTTTACAGTTATAAAACCATCTAAAACATCTTCAAATACTTTATCCATGGGGCGTTCTAATGGGTCACCATAACCACCGGAGGAAGGAACAAAAATTTGAATTGATTCATCTTTTCCAAAGCGATAGCCATTTAATTTTGATGGTAACTGTTCAGGGTTTGTATCCGGATTTTTAATAAGTTGCGCACTTTCACCGCTAAGCCCCCCTTTAAAGCCCCATGGTTTGACCGTATGTTTATCGCCTTCCATCGTCATAAATCCATCTTGTAAAAAGCGGTTCCAGCGAACAATACCTAAGCCGCCGCGGTATTTACCTGCACCCCCTGTATCTTCACGAAGTTCATATTGTTCGCAAACAATCGGTACATGCATGTCCAAATCTTCAATTGGGTTATTCCGTGTATTCCAGGAACTAAAATCCATTGCATCCATGCCATCGCTGGTTGGGCGACCACCGTAGGAACCTTCGTTCACTTCGATATACACCCAGTAATCATTATCTTCATCTAAACCTGAATACGAGGCAAATTGAATATTGGCTGAACTTCCTGCACATACTTGTTCCGGTAAAATGGGTGCTAAAGCTTTAATAATAAGGTCTGCCACCGTATTTACTTGATTAGCACGACTAAAAGTGGCGGCAGGACGATTCGGATTAAAAATCGATCCTTTACGAGCCTTTACTTTAATCGGGCGGAATACACCTTGGTTCGCAGGGACAAATGATTCGTGTGTATAAGTGTCCAGGAATATCGAACGGACAACACTATAAACACTTACACAGAGAGCCCCTGAGAAAGCCACGTTAAATGCGGTCGATACTTGGTCCGCTGACTTCGATACATCTACTTCAATTTCGTCCCCTATTTTCGTAACCTGAACATGAACACGAAGGCGTTGATCTAAGTTCCGACCATCATTATCCAGCCATGATTCTGCCTCGTATACCCCGTCCGGCATTTTAGCAATTTCTTTACGCATCATACGTTCCGAATAGTTCAGTAGTTCTTCACAAGCGATGAGGACAGTATCCTTACCATATTTGTCCATTAATTCAGTGAAACGTTTTGCGCCTAATCGACACGCTGCTACCTGGGCTTCTAAATCACCGATTACTTCGTTTGGCATTCGGCTTTTTTGCCGAATGACATCTATTAACACTTCGTTGCGAACTCCACGATCGTAAAACTTCATGCCATTTAAAATTAAGCCTTCCGCATACATATCCGGCACATCAACAATCAGTCCAGGCTGCGCACCACCAATGTCTAAATGATGGGCTGTTGTCCCAGCATAGCCGACTAATTCATCATCATAGAAAATCGGCATTGTAAGTGAGATGTCCGGGGCATGTGAAGCCCCAGCATACGGGTCATTGTTCCAAATAATATCCCCGGGATGTTGATTATCGCCGAGAATTTGCTGGAATCCTCGGATATAGCCAGGTAAACAACCTAGTTGCATCGGCGTAGAGTCTGCTTCTGCATACGTATCTCCATTCTTTGCAAACACCCCTGCGCCCAAGTCTTCTGATTCTCTAATTAGGGAAGAATACGCCATACGTTGCATTAAATGCGACATTTCTTTTGCAATCGTCGTTAAAGCACCACCAATAACTTGAAGGGTAATCGGATCCATCGTTTTTTGTTTTATCATACAGATACACCTGCTTTCTCAAAGTAATGTTGTACATCTACAGCAGCACCACCTGTTGTTATTTTAGGTTTAGCAAATAATGTGCCCTTTTCAGAAATCGCCACATGCCAATGAGGTGGAATAAGTGTTGTGGAATCGCGTTGCACAATAATGGCCGGTCCTTCTACGATGTCATAAGCTAATAGTTTCTCGCGCGCATAACGTGGCGTTGGATACGTATCGACAATGCCGTTTACTTCAAATGTTGTGCTACGTTCATATAAAATGGCATCCTCAGGATTTGTACGTCCTCCCTTTTCTAATGAAGGCATCACCAGTTCCGGTGTTTTTCCTGTCGCAATCACTCGAAGTGTAATAAGTTCCACTTCATTGGTCGGGAAGCTATGCCCGTATTCGATATGATGCGCTTCATGAAAGGCATTCGCAATTTCTTGTATACTTTCAGGTGTAACTGATCCGTCAGGAATCGCAACGCGCAATTCAAAGCCTTGTCCAGCATAACGACATTCGGCAATTCGCTCTAACACAATATTATCCGTTGTAATACCATCCGCTGTTAATTGAGTGATCGCACCATTCACTACTTTTTGTAATGTTTGATCAATTGACTCAGCAAGGCTTGCATCTGTCACCGAAAGTTTTTTTACATGTGATTGAATAAAGTCGTATTTAATATCACCTGCCAGCAGACCTGTTGCTGCAGTAATTCCAGGAAAATTCGGGACAACAACCAGATTAGAACCAATTGTTTCTGCTAGAGAAACCGAATGCAGCGGCCCTGCACCTCCAGCAGCCAACACTGCGTATTCACGCGGGTCAATCCCTTTGCGTACAGAGTTGGCACGAATGGACAAGGCCATATTGTTGTTAATGATTTTTAAAATACCAAGTGCCGCTTCTTCCTTTGTCATTTGAAGTGGCTTACCTAGTTTTTCTTCAATGGCTTTAACACTTAGTTCATCATGTAACGTTTTATCGCCCCCCAAAAATTGCTCTGGATCCAGACGTCCTAATACGACATTGGCATCTGTTACACATGGCTCATCACCGCCTAATCCGTAACAGGCAGGTCCAGGTGTGGCTCCAGCACTTCGCGGGCCCACTCGGAATGCACCGCCCTCATCGATATAGGCAACAGAGCCCCCACCTGCACCAATTGTTTCAACATCAATCATTGGTACCAATACAGGATAGCTGTTGACTTCACAATCACGCGGATTAATGATTTTCGGCTGATTTTCAGGAATTAGTGAAATATCGGCAGAGGTACCCCCAATATCTACACTTATTAAATTCGGCACCTTCTCCATCTTGCCGCACCAAGCAGCTGCAAGTACACCTCCAGCAGGACCTGATTTCAGAAGGGTTACGGGGCGTTCCGATGCCATCGTTGTTGTCGCCATACCGCCGGAGGACTGCATGATTTGCAATTCGCCTTTGACACCGATTTGCTCCAGCGAGCACACTAGATTTTGCAAGTATAAATTCACTTTTGGCGCGACATATGCATTCATAGCAGTTGTACTGAAACGTTCATATTCACGCATTTGTGAAGCAATTTCACTCGATGTAAAGCACTGTACTTCAGGCCAGTGTTCCAGCACGATCTCCTTGGCACGTTTTTCATGGACATTATTTAGAAAAGCAAATAAGAAACAAATAATAATCGATTCTACATTGTCCGCTTTTAATTGCTGAACCGCATCAATAACTTCTTGCTCATTTAAAGGGGTTTTTATATTTCCGTTCGGTGCAGCGAGTTTTTCCGTAATAGGGATACGATGACGTCGCTTGACAAGGGGGTTGGTTTGCCATGGCAGTTGTTGCTGAATCGAGAAATTTTCAAGTTTTTTATGACGTGCAATATGCAAAATATCACGATAATTCCGTGTTGTGAGCATCCCTACTTTTGCACCATTGTTTTCAATCGTAATATTCGTCGCAACCGTCGTACCATGTAAGACATAATCCACATCGCTAACGGCAATGTTTGCTAACTTACAAATTTCCTGAATCCCTTCGATAACACCTTTTGACTGATCATGCAGGGTACTTGGCGTTTTGTATACGAACAATTCATCTGTTGCATCATTCACTAAAATTAAATCGGTAAAAGTACCTCCTACGTCTACACCAATACGTATCATACTCAACACTTCCTTTTCTTTAGGTGATTTGTTACATATATCGTAACTGTTCAAACAATAAAGCTGAATTGGGCTGAAGTGACGACTATACGGCTAACACTTTCCAAATTTTGTACAGCATGCACAATCAAAAAAATCGATCAGCCTGCTTCACCATAAAAAATAAAAAGCAGAAAGGTGGGACATAACCCAAAAACGCTATTTTTCTTCTCTCAGAGAAAAATAGCGTTTTTTGCTGAGCATTAAAAATTAATCACCATTCGGGACGTTTTCCAAGAGTATGAAGCCAACACAATGTTGGTCACAAAAGCGTTGCCACAGGGCGTGAATTTCTTAGCTTTTGGTCCTATTCTCGGTCATGCCCTTTCCGAAAGAAGTCCCAACCCGCCCCTGTTGAGCGAATGGAATTTAATACTATCCAACAATTGAGCAGGCGCCTCAATTTACAATCATTAGGGTAAATATTTTTAATTCCAGTAATTTTATGCCAATATTTAGTGAAACACATATATTTGGAGGAAATGGAAATGAAAAAAATTCTTTGTATTGGCGAGTTGCTCATCGATTTTTTTACAACTCATACCGAAGTATCCATTTTAGAGGCGAAAACATTTGAAAAACAGGCAGGCGGTGCTCCAGCAAATGTAGCAGCAACAATCGCAATGCTGGGAGGACAGGCACATTTTTGCGGAAAAGTGGGCGATGATGTATTTGGTCACTTTTTGAAACAAACGCTGGAGCAAACAGGGGTTCATACAGATCAGCTGATACTGGATCCTTCTGCAGCGACTACTTTGGCTTTTGTTTCAAGACAGAAAGATGGTGAGCGGGATTTTATTTTCAATCGTGGCGCAGATGAATTATTGTGTATCGAAGATGTGAATCTGCAGCAGCTTATGGCAATGGATATGATTCATTTCGGCTCAGCCACTGCCCTTTTAAGTGAACCTTTTAGTAAAACATACGAACAATTAATGCAAACGTTGCTAATGCAAAATCATTTTATTTCATTCGATCCTAATTACCGTGCCGACTTATGGAAGCATAATTCTGATCTTTTCATTCAAAAATGCGAACCTTTCGTCGAGGCCGCACACTTCATAAAAATGAGCGATGAGGAATTGTTATTGTTCGCAAGGACGGATAACTTCAAACAGGCAATCGAATGGCTGACACAGTTTACTGATAAGACAATCGCCATTACACAAGGTGCTTCCGGTACAATGCTTATTCAAAACGGGCAAACTACAACCGTCCCGGCATTTCCCGTAAACCCCATTGATACTACCGGCGCCGGTGATGCTTTTGTCGGTGCTGTTTTGTATCAGTTAAGTAAATATGAAGATACAAATCTATCGTTCAATGAATGGATAACCGTTATCGAATTTGCCAACCGTGCTGCAGCAAAAGTATGCGAAAAAGTCGGTGCAATCGAAGCACTATCTTCATTAAAAGAACTTCAATAATAAAAGAGGCGCGTTAAAAGTCTCACTCCACTTTTAACGCGCCCTTCTTCTATTAATGGACATTTAAAACAACTGTCACTATAGTTCCCTTTCCAAGCTCGCTTTCAATTGTAAACTGTCCCGCATGCCGGTTAACGATTTCTGTTACAATCGCCAAACCTAACCCGCTGCTTTGACTTGAGCGTGATGGGTCTACCCGGTAAAATCGTTCCTTCACTTTTTCAAGTGCTTCTTCAGGAATACCGATCCCGTTATCTTTTATCGTTACAAAAATCTGATTGTCCTTTTTACTGCATGTTACAATAATTTTCCCTTTATCCTCGCTGTAGCGAATAGCATTTGACAGCAGATTGTCCCAAACTTGCTCCATTAATTGCTCATCTGCAAAAACTTCAACCGGTTCCAGTTCGTATACAAGCTCCATCTGCTTATCGTCCAGTTTCCATCGCTTTGAAAATAGCCGTTCCTTCAACTGTTTGTCTAACGAATAGGTCTTTTTTTGAACCGGTAAATTTTTCTGATCAAGCGAGCTCAGTAAAAGCAATTGCTTTGTTAATGCGGAAAGGCGCTTCGTTTCCTGCTCAATAATCTCCAAATATTGCACACGTTCTTCTTCTGTATTGTCCGCGTCCTTCAGTACATTCGCATAGCCTTGAATGTTGAGCAACGGTGATTGAAAATCGTGTGATACATTATTGATGAAATCTTTCTTAATCTGATCATTTTCAGCGAGACGATTGGCCATCTTTTGAAATTGTGTTGCAAGCTGCCCGAGCTCATCATTACGATCAATCGTTAATTGGATATCATAATTTTCAAGAGCGATTTGCTTTGTCGCCTGCTGCAATTGCTTCAACGGTCTTACAAGCTGGCGGGCAAGCAGGATCATTGTCATTAAAATAACGACAGCAGTAATAATAATAAAGCTAACGATTAATAAATGCATTTCCGAAAACAGTGTGGCATTTTCCTGACGAATAAAAAATGCATAGCTTTCATCATTAAGTTGAAACGATATACCGATTGTATTTCGAATATCATTTGCGAAATGATTCATAAAGTAGGAAGAACCATTATAATCACGAATGCCGTGATAAACATCATCGGTACCGACAATACCTGACATTTCCGGCGTGAGCTGTGCTTTTTTAAATGCACTTCCATATGATTTTAAACTACCATCAGGATAGATAACCCCTATTTGGTAGCCGAGCTTTGCAATAGACTCAAAGTAGGCGTCCGCACTTTCTTTCGGCATTGATTTTAAAATTTGCTGAACTTCCTGGGCTACCCCATAATTTTTAGCATCTGTATCAGGCCGAATTTGCGCTTTATAAATTTGTCCGATCAACAGCATCGACATCGTAATGCTTATGACGATTACAGCCAGTGTCACGATAATATATTGCCTGTATAATGTTTTCATTTCAATTCCTCAATTTTATAGCCGATTCCACGTACGGTTTGAATTTTCACCTGTGCATTCACTTCTTCCAAACGGCTGCGCAGACGCTTAATATGTGTTGTCAGTGTAAAATCATCGCCGTCATAATCATAGCCCCATACTTGTTCCATCAGCTGATCACGTGTAAATACGACTTCCGGTCTTGAACACAGTATGCTTAATAGCTCAAACTCTTTAAGAGGCAATAACGATACCTGCTCTCCTACTTTCACTTCATACGTTTGCCGGTCAATGAGCATATTGGCAATCTTTATTTGGCTGCGCTCAACTTTTTGAAAGCGTCGTAAAATCGCGCGCACTCTAAACAGCAGTTCTTTCGGTTCAAATGGCTTCACCATATAATCATCTGCCCCTGCCAAAAAACCTTTTTCCTTATCATCAAGCGTTGTTTTTGCAGTCAGCATCAATACGGGTACACCGATTTCAGCAAGATTTTTCGTCAAACTTATGCCATCCATTTTCGGCATCATTACATCGACAATCGCCAAATCGACCGGCTCCTGCTGCAATATATTTAATGCTTCCATACCATCACTTGCAAACAGCGCTTCGAACCCTTCTTTTTTCAAATGGATGCCGATTAATTTTCGTATAAATGCATCATCATCTACAACTAATATCCGCATTGAATCACCGCCTTTTATATGTTAATTTCTCTTACATCTAAATTTATTATCATTCTATCCATAAAAAGAGACATCGAATTTCTCGATGTCCCTTCATCTAACCATTACTTCTTGTCTTTTTCAAATGTTAATATCAGCATTGGCAATAACATACCGCGTACTAGGAATGTATCAATAAGAATACCTACCGCAACGATAAAGCCGAATACGAATAGATCGGCAATCGGCATTGTCATTAATGCCGCAAAAGTTGCTGCGAGTATAATACCTGCTGACGAAATAACGCCGCCAGTATTACGGATAGCAATCTCCAGCGCCTGTTTCACTGTTGAACGTTTACGCTCTTCAAGGAATCGAGACACTAAAATAATGTTGTAATCAATACCTAGCGCAACTAGGAATACGAATGCATAGACAGGCACACGCGTACTGATCGCATCATAGCCAAATAATACATCAACAAGGAAGATGCCCAATCCTAATGCAGATAAATAAGAAACTAAAATTGTGGCCATCATGTAAATCGGCATTTTCCAAGACTTCGTAAGGACAAATAATAATACTAGAATTAAAATCGTCTCTAAAACTACAATTTTAATAATATCACCGTTGTTTACATCGCGTTCATCCAGCAGTTTTGCTGTTGTTCCAGCAAAGTGCAGCTCACCGTCAATGCCGGCTGCCGCTAAATAATCCGCGCTGTTTTCACGCATTTCTTCAAGCTTATCGATCGCTTCCGGATCATATGGATTTAAATCAAAAGCCATTGATAATTTCAGCTTTGTTTCATCTTCCGAAACGGCTGATGGACGAACAGACGCAATTTCATCTTCAGCTAATAACGCTTCCGTTAAATCTTGCTTTTGCTGTTCTGTTAATGCCTGTTCACTTTCGACCAATAGTGAAGTCGGTGCAAGTTCCCCTTTATCAAAGCGCGACTCGACGATTTCATAGCCGACACGTGATGGCAATTCTTCAGGGAAAGATTTTACCGTATCAAATTCGTAATCTAAATTGAACACATTTAATGAAGTAATAATCATGAATATCAGGACTAATCCACCTGATAAATAAGGTTTGTTTACGACAAACTTGGCAATTGCTCCCCAAATTCCATGCTTTACTTCTTTTGTCTCACCAAATTTCGGTACTTTCGGCCAGAATGCTTTACGGCCAAATAACGCGAATAGCGCCGGTACTAATGTAATTGAACCTAGCATAATAACAAATACGGCTGTACCAAAGATCGGCGCGAAGTTTTGGTAGTCACGGAAATCTGCGAAGAATAATACAAGCATTGCTGCCAATACTGTTCCGCCCGCAAAGAATACCGGCTCGCCAGTTGCACGCATCGCATATTTCATCGCTTCATATTTGTTTTCGTAATGGTTCAGTTCTTCACGGTAGCGCGAGAACACGAATAATGAGTAATCGATTACTGCAGCAAACAATAGGATACTCATAATCGATGTTGTAGAGTTATTGATTTCTAGACCAGCTGCCCCCATTAATGCAACCGACTGATTTACTACTTGATAAACAATAACCGTTGCCAGTAACGGAATAATCGCTAAAAGCGGAGAACGGTAAATAATGATTAATAGAACTAAAATAATCCCGATTGTTGCGAATAATAGCTGTAAGTCTGCTTGTTCAAACAGTTTTACTGTATCGCCGGCAATCCCTGCTGGACCAGTAATATAGAACTGTGTATCTCCTGTTTTTTCGGCAGCTTCATTTCCGATTTCAGATGCAAAATCATTAATTTCCGCATATTCCGAATTTCCAAGACCTTGCTCAAGCGTCATCGGCACGATCATCGTCGATTTATCTTCCGACGTGAACCCTGCTAAAGCTTGTGGCGGCAAGTTTGAAATGTCAACAATTTGGTCAACACCTTCAATGTTTTCCTCAATCACTGCATTTAAAATTTCTTTTACGCTGTCGACGTTAATTTCCCCGTTTTTATTATGGAAAACCAATATACCGGGTGTTCCTTCATCATTCGGGAAGTACTCGCTTAACTTATTTTCAGCGATAATTGATTGTGCATCATCCGGCAGTGATTGGAAGTTTGTCACTTTATATTCACTTAGCATTGGACCGGCGCTTAAGCCAATCATCAACACAAGCCAGACAATGAGTGTAATCCAGGCACCGCGTTTTGTTGAGACCCAATCTGTAATTGGATTTAAAAACTTGTTCATCGATATCCTCCTTTTTAACACCTCTGCATTATAAAGGAGCTATATGAACTTCATATAAACTTTCCGATAAATCAATTCAATAGAAAAGACCAAAATATCCATTTTTCAACATTTTGGTCCTTTACATCACAACTGCTCAGCCATTTATGTATGAAAACCTGTATGAAAACGAATTAAATTTATAATAATTTTATAGAAATGAAAGCGAAACCAATGCCTTTAAATATAGATTTCACGGCGTTCTTCGTAATTTCTATAAGCTGCCGACCTTTAAAAAAACACTTTACTTAATTTTCTGAATATTTTATAATTATGAAAAGGAGTTGATACACATGCCAAACTATACTTACATTGCATCTGACGAAAATGACGTATCTTACCTATACGAAGATAACGGTGATTGCTACGATCTAGATTGCTTTGACGACAATGATATTTAAAGGAGTATTCATACGACATGGACGGAATTAAATCGATAAAGGATGTGGCGATTAACTGATTATCGCCACATCCTTTATTATTTTACATATTGTATCAGCCAGTCCGGCCCATCCGCTTTCATCGATATACCGATATAGCCTGATTTAAGAAGCTGCTGCTGCGCCTCTGTATTTTCCATCGGGACATACTGTTCTTCAGACCAATCATACCCCTTATAAGGAAGAGACTTCATAAACACATAGCGCAGTTTCCCGCCATACTTCAGCTTCAATGCTGCTATATGCATATTTTGCGAAAACTTGTCCTTTAAACTTGCGATATTGCCTGGCATGACCGTTGCACAAACTGTATTAAATTTCGATTCATCCACTTGCTGCATAATGATGTCCGCCATCGTACGCTGCAGACGATAACCGCGATAATCCGGATGTACATTGGAAATTTCCTGATACAGCACTTTTCGCAGTTCTTCCTCTGTTTTCAAGCCAATATCATAGCCTAAATGTTCTTCATCAATCATTGGTTCCAGCAGTGCCCGGAATGCAATTAGCTTTCCTTCAACGAAAACCCCGATCATCAGCCCGTTCCCGCTTAAAATAAAGCTCAGCTCTTCATGATCAAGCGGCTGCAATATTGCTTTATCCGGCAGTGCATCGACTACTTCCTGCTGCAAAGTGATCAGTTCCGGTATATGTGTTTCATCCAATAAATACACTTCGTATCGTTCATTCCCTAAAAATCCTGATGCGATCATTTACTGCACCACACTATGCTCACGTGTTAATTCCGCTAATATCGCTTCGTCCACATCGACACCTAACCCTGCACGTTCATTCAACTGAATAAATGGAACATTATATTGAAGGTTTCCGATATCTTTCGAGAATTTTAACGGTCCTGTTAATTCTACACTCGTAAATACTTTGTTCGAGAAAGCTACATGGAAACCTGCCGCAGAACCGACCGATGACTCGACCATTGAACCGATTTGGCATTCAATTCCCGCCATTTCCGCCATATGGGCAAGCTTCATCGCCGGATACATTCCTCCACATTTCATCAACTTAATATTCACTTTGTCCGCTGCACGCTTCGCAATAATTTCGCGCATTTCACGTACACCTCGTAAACCTTCGTCAATCATGACAGGAATCGATGTTTTCGATTTAATTTCAACCATACCATCAATATCATCTGCACGTACCGGCTGTTCAAGCCAGTCGATGTTCAATTTCTCCAGCTCACGAACTGCTTGCATCGTTGTTGAACTGTTTACCCAACCTTGATTAACATCAACACGAATTGCAATTTCATTTCCGACACGTTCACGTACTGCTTTTATGCGGGCAACATCACTCGCAACATCGCGTCCGACTTTCATCTTGAATGAGTTGTATCCCATTTCCACACGTTCTGCCGCTTCATTTGCCATCTTTTCAGGTGTTCCGATGCTTAACACATGTGTAATCGGAAACTTCTCATAGTAACGTCCGCCTGTTAACTGGTAGGCAGGCATTCCAAGTTTTTTCCCAGCCAGATCAAAGCAAGCGATATCGATTGCCGCTTTGGCAGCCGGAGCACTGTAGATAAGCGCGTCCATTTTGGCATGGATCTTTTCAAAATTCATCGCGTTTTCCCCAATCATTGCTGGGGCAAGCGTATGTTTTAATACAGCATACGTGCCTTCCAATGTTTCACCTGTCACATGTTCATCCGGCACTGCCTCTCCCCAGCCGACTAACCCGCATTGTGATGTCATCTTTACAATAATGGATGGCATGTTCGGATAAGTCCCGTAGCTCACGATAAATGGTTCAATTAATGGTAATTCAATATTAAATAATTCAATTGTTTTGATTTGCATTTTCCATTGTTCTCCTTTATTTAGCGCGGGCGCTCAATTGTAAATTGCTCGCCGATTTTTGCATAGTCATTTCCCGCAAGACGGCTTATTGCGCCAAGACCGTCCGGATCAATTCGACCATCTTCATACAGAGTTTCTTCTATATGATAGTACACGACTTTTCCGATAATCAGATCACAGCCGACAGTTTCATCATCGCCGCCAAGTTCCAATGCTTTTTCAAGGACACATTCCAGTCGGACTTTTGCTTCCTTCACACCCGGGACATCGATTTTTTCGCTCTTTACCAATGTCATTCCCGCAAGTGCTACTTCACTTTCGTTTGGCGGCAAGTTCGCTGCAGTTTCATTTACTTGCTTTACATTATCAGTATCGACAATATGAACAACAAATTGCTCATTTTCACAAATATTTCTCGCTGTATCTTTTTGATCCCCTTTTTTTCGTTGGATACTTACCGAAATCATCGGCGGATTTGAAGATACAATATTGAAGAAACTAAAGGGTGCCGCGTTTACAACACCTTCTTTGGAAACGGATGTGACAAAAGCAATCGGTCTCGGAATAATGGAGCCAATCAAAAACTTATAATTTTCACGTTCGGATAATAGTTTTGGATCTATTTTTTTCATAAAAATTCGCCTCTTTTCTTATCACTAATTTGACTTTAGAGAACAGAACGTAACACGTCAATTAATTTCTTTAAGTTTAAATAGAGGCTAAGCATTTTTATACATATCCCTCCAGTTCCATTTTTTATGTGAATTTCAGCCCCTATTTACAGGCTTTTTTAAGGTAAATAAAGTAAAGAATCTCCTTCATCTCTCAAAATAATTTCTTTTTTAAACAAAATTCTTCGGCTTAACTTCAAAAATTTCATTTTATTTCAACTGTTATAAACAGTTTTGCCTAATTCTTTTAAATTAATAATAACAATAGTTTTTCGGGGCTTAGTTGTAGGCAAAACGTTGATTTACCAATGCATAAAGTATCTTTCGAGTTAATTTCACGTGTATTAGTAACTGTTATATTATGAATCCAAAAGTATTTTCAGTTCATCTCATTTAAGCATATAAGAGAAAAAATGAGCACAATTAAGTATTTTTAGTTATTTAAATACGATTTATTATAGTTTACAATATTATCCTCCCGCTCAAATATTGTTATATTAAACTAATACTAAAACCTCACAAAACCTTGATTTATCAACGTTACAACGCATTTTGACCATCAAAAAATATTTACTTTAAGCACAATTTCATTACACAAAAGAGAAATATATGTTTTTTCGAGATAATTATTTCTAGTAAATTCTACTTGCGCAAAATAATAAGTTAGTGTTAAGTTTATGTACATGGACGTTCATATTTTTGACATAACTACTTCAAGTAGAGAAATGTCGTATAACTGATATTTATTTTTGTGTGAGGGGGAATATTTTTGAAAAAGAATCGTTGGTTAATTGCTGCATCAGCAATCGCTATTCACCTTTCAATCGGTGGAGCTTATGCATACAGTGTGTATAAAAATCCAATCGCCGCAGAGCTTGGATGGGATGCATCGCAAATTACAATCGCGTTTACAATTATGATGGGGTTAGCAGGTTTTGCTGCCGCACTATTTGGTAGTACAGTAGAGAAATTAGGACCGAGAAAAGCAGCGATGGTTGCTGCAGTACTTTTTGGTTTAGGTCAAGGTGGCGCAGGGATTGCAATCGCTATGGATTCGGTTGTCTTATATTGGTTAACATACGGGTTATTAAGCGGTCTCGGGATGGGAATCGGTTATATCGCTCCAGTATCAACACTTGTTAAATGGTTCCCGAATCGCCGTGGTTTAGCAACGGGGATGGCGGTATTAGGATTCGGTTCAGGTGCATTAATTACAGCACCGGTTGCCGTAAGTCTAATGGATGCTGTAGGAATTTCAAACACGTACTTTATTTTAGGTATTAGTTATTTTGTATTAATGATGATTGGTGCACTTTACATCGCTCCACCTAAGCCAGGTGAAGTAGAGGAAGCTGTTGCTACAGGTAAAACTAAGACTCAGGAAATCGCTCAAATGTCAGCACGTGAAGCTGTTCGTACGAAGCAGTTCTGGATGCTTTGGGCAATGCACTTAATTAACGTTACATCTGGTTTAATGATGATTTCTGTTGCTTCGCCAATGTCTCAGGAAATTGCCGGTCTATCAGTTGCCGCTGCTGCGACAATGGTTGGTTTAATGGGATTATTCAATGGGGGCGGTCGTTTACTATGGGCGGCTGGATCAGATTATATCGGGCGTTCCAACGTATTCGTGATTTTCTTCACGATTCAATTGATTGCCTTTATTACATTACCATTTACGACAAATGCCCTTCTTTTACAACTGTTCATTTTCTTAGTAGTTAGTTGTTATGGCGGTGGCTTCTCGAACTTACCAGCATTCGCGAGTGATTTATTCGGTACAAAGCAACTTGGCGTAATTCACGGTTATTTATTAACAACATGGTCACTTGGTGGTATTTTTGGTCCGATTATCGTATCGACAATTCACGAAGCGACAAACAGCTATATTCCAGTATTCTATTTATTCAGCTTCTTAATCGCAATTTCATTAGGTATATCTTTACTTTTACGTTCAGATTTAAACAAAATGAAAAAACAGCGTGCAAAAGAAGATGCAAGCGCCAACAACAAAGGGAAACAGGGAGCACCTGCTCATTCATAAGGGGATTATATAGAGATGAAACGGAAGTATTCTACTTTCGGTTCATCTCTTTTTTATTTTTCTCTCATTTATGCGGGTATTTTCTCTATTACTCTTGAATTTAAGAGTGTTACAATTACTGCAAGGGATGTTTTTTCCAGGGGGGGATGTTCATGAACCGTCAACATTTCAGTGTTATTTTAGGGGGCATTTTATTTTTAGCTGTTGCAATGGGAATTAGCCGCTTTGCTTTCACACCGGTTTTACCATTTATGCGTGTTGATGAAAACTTATCGTTTGCACAAGGCGGTTGGCTCGCATCAAGCAATTATATCGGATACTTCATCGGGGCTTTAGGGGCCGGCCTTGTTTCCAAATCAAAAAAGAACTTCCTATTAATAAATGTATTTCTTAATGTGTTCTCGATTATTTTAATGGGATTGGTTGAATCTTATATAATCTGGATAATGCTGCGTTTTATGGCCGGTTTAACGAGCGGCTTCATATTTGTTCTTACATCAAGTATTGTCATGGATTATTTAGCAGCAAATTTATTAACACGCTGGAGCGGCTATTTGTTTAGCGGAATCGGATTAGGTATCGCATTATCCGGTCTTTTTGTACCATTTTTTGAAGCATTCTTTAACTGGCAAGGGGCCTGGCTTGGACTGGGTGCATTATCTTTTTTATTTTTGACAGCGACCATCTTGTTATGGCGACAGCTAAACGTGGCGAATCATACAAAACAGCCAAAGTCTGCGGACAATAATATTTGGCGCGGATTTATGCCATGGCTGATCATTGCGTATGGCTTGGAAGGGCTCGGCTATATCATTACAGGAACTTTTTTGGTCGACATTATTTATAATATCGAATCATTGCGTGCCTATGCAGGATATAGTTGGGTACTGGCCGGGCTGGCAGCTATTCCTTCAGCACCGATCTGGATGAAATGCATGACCCGTTTCTCTCCGGTTTCAATGATGACTACAGCCTTTTCCTTACAGATCATCGGCATTTTGCTTCCTGTTTTATCACAATCGGCATGGAGCGTACTAGTGTCGGCGATGTCATTTGGCTTTACGTTTGTCGGACTCGTAACGATGTCGACTGCCTATGCCAGACAGCTGTTTCCAAAGCAAAGCAACTATGTCGTATCTATATTGACTACATTTTATGCTACCGGACAAATTATCGGACCGGTCATTGCATCTCGTCTTGAAACTCATTTCCGCACGTTTAAAGCTCCCCTGCTGTTTGCAGGCGGTACTGTTACACTCGCGCTTGTACTTTTACTCATCGGGTATTTCTACAGCAGGAAAAGCACGGTTCATTTAGCTGCGGATATAAAATATTGAAACTCAATCACATCTCATGAAACTTCAGAGATGTGATTTTTCGGGTTTCCCAAAATAATTTACCCCTGTCCCCCATTAATGTTACGATACCGGTAACATTGTACTTCGGAGGACATCCTATGGAAGAAAAACATTATTCAATCGGTGAGGTTTCTAAACTGACGAACATCTCTATCCAAACATTACGCTACTATGATCAGATCGGCTTATTCAAACCTTCCTATGTCGATCCTAAAACAAATTACCGCTACTATAAAGACTCACAATTTTATCATTTGGACATTATTAAATCATTGAAATATATTGGTGTATCATTAGAGGAAATTAAAGCAGCACAGCAGTTTACCCCTGCCGAACTTCTCTCTTTTTTGCAGCAGCAGGAAAGTGTCATCGAACAGCAAATGAATCGCATGTACGAAATTCAGCAGTCCTTATATAAAACAAAAAGGCAGATGGAAGAACAGCTCGCGATCGATGTAATGAATACGGTCTATTTCAAAAATGAAGAATCGGTCCGTATTTTGTCGATTAAAACAAATGAACTGACACCGTACTATATTCCAAACACATATTACAGTTCCTTAATTAAAACATTGGAAGTTGAAAACAGCTTGCTGAGCAACCGGTATGGATGCATTTTCCCTTATCAGCAATATGACAGTCTGAATGACCTGCATTACAGTCATGTTTTTACACCGCTCATTACAGACCGGTTTATTACCCATTTAACAACTGATATGGATGTGAAAACGATACCTGCTGGACGCTATGTATGCATTGCGTTTATTTTTGAACGGGACACGTATTTAACACAATACCAAAAGCTCTATCATTATATAGAAGAGCGGCATTTACAGGTTGCTCCGGTTGTCTATGAAATCTTCATGCCCCTTAACTATTCTCCAAACGAAGAAGACCAGTTCATCGTGGAATTAAAGATTAAGCTGCTTTAATTAATTTTTACTATTACTTAAAACAGCTCTATTGACTCTATAGCTACTGCAGGGTTTATGTTAATAAGTGCGGATTAACGATTTTTTCACAACTTAATAAGGAGCAATAACAATGAAAGACTATAAAATAACATTAGGGCTACTATTATTAAACCTGTTCATCGCCTTTCTAGGAATCGGTTTAGTGATCCCGGTACTCCCTACTCTAATGAATGAACTGCAATTAAGCGGCAAGGTTATCGGCTATTTAACGGCAGCATTCGCAATTGCACAACTGATTGTTTCACCACTCGCTGGTAAAGCGGTTGATAAATACGGACGTAAAATTATGATCGTCCTCGGATTATTTATTTTCGGTATTTCGGAATTTCTATTCGGTTTAGGGAAAACGATAGAAGTTCTTTTCATTTCCCGTGTATTAGGCGGAATCAGTGCGGCGTTTATTATGCCTGCTGTTACAGCATTTATTGCAGATATCACGACGATGGAAACACGTCCAAAAGCACTTGGCTATATGAGTGCGGCCATTAGTACAGGTTTCATTATCGGACCAGGTATCGGCGGATTTTTAGCCGATTTCGGTACACGTGTGCCTTTCTACTTCGCAGGGGCGCTCGGTACAACAGCAGCGATTTTATCGATTATTTTACTGCGTGAACCGGAACGTAATGCGGAAAACACGGAAAATGCACCGGCACAAACATCCGGATTCAAACGTATTATGGAACCGATGTACTTAATCGCGTTTATTTTAATTTTTGTCGCATCATTCGGACTCGCGGCATTCGAATCGTTCTTCAGTCTGTTTGTCGATCATAAATTCGGGTTTACCCCAATGGATATCGCGATCATTATTACAGGAGGCGCGATTTTCGGAGCAGTTGCACAAGTTATGCTGTTTGACCGGCTTGCACAAAAATGGGGAGAGATCAAACTCATTCGCTACAGTCTGATTTTATCGGGCATTCTCGTATTTTTAATGACTGTTGTCAGCTCCTATTTTGCTATTTTACTCGTCACATGTATCGTCTTTATCGGCTTTGATTTATTCCGTCCTGCCGTAACGAGCTATTTATCAAAAATTGCCGGCAACGAGCAAGGCTTCGTCGGCGGGATGAACTCGATGTTTACAAGTTTGGCCAATATTTTCGGACCTATTTTAGGCGGGATGTTATTCGATATTGATATTAACTATCCATATTACTTTGCAACGGTTGTCATCTTCTTCGGTATTCTGTTAACATTAATTTGGAAGAAACCTGCATCGTATATGTAAATTTTTTCTGTCTTTTGCAATGGATTTATCTGTTTTACAAGTAAATTTGCTTAAGGAGGATTTCATCATGACAACAAAATCAGAACAACTTATTTCAACTACGGAAAAATTCGGGGCACATAATTATCACCCACTTCCGATCGTAATCGAAAAAGCAGAAGGTTCTTGGGTGACAGACCCTGAAGGCAACCGGTATTTAGACATGCTTTCTGCGTATTCCGCTTTAAACCAAGGTCATCGCCACCCGAAAATCATTCAGGCTTTAAAAGATCAGGCGGACACGGTGACACTTACATCACGCGCATTCCATAGTGCGACATTAGGTGTCTGGTATGAAAAGGTCAGTAAGCTAACAGGCAAAAATATGGTGCTGCCGATGAATACAGGTGCTGAAGCTGTCGAAACGGCCATTAAAACAGCCCGTCGCTGGGGATATGAAGTAAAAGGCATCGAAGCCAACAAAGCGCAAATTATCGGCTGTAACGGCAATTTCCACGGCCGTACAATGGGTGCTGTGTCTTTATCCTCGGAAGCGGAATATAAGCGCGGATTCGGTCCGATGCTGGAAGGCTTCACATTAATTCCTTACGGCGATATTGATGCGTTGAAAGAAGCCATTACACCGAATACAGCGGCATTTATCGTCGAGCCGATTCAGGGAGAAGCAGGCATCATCATCCCGACTGAAGGCTTCTTAAAAGCAGCGTATAACTTATGTAAAGAAAATAATGTTCTGTTTATTGCAGATGAAATCCAAACAGGTTTATCACGAACAGGAAAACTATTTGCCTGCGAATGGGAAGATGTTACACCGGACGTCTACATTTTAGGTAAAGCGCTGGGCGGCGGTGTTTATCCGATTTCCGCAGTTGTTGCAAATGAAGATATACTTGGTGTGTTCAATCCAGGTTCACACGGCTCGACTTTCGGCGGTAACCCGCTTGCATGTGCCGTATCGATCGCAGCGATTGATGTATTACTAGATGAAGAGCTGACGAAGCGTTCATTGGAGCTTGGAGACTACTTTAAAGCACAGCTTCAGACAATTGATAATCCGGTTATTAAAGAAGTTCGCGGGCGCGGTCTTTTCATAGGCGTTGAGCTACACGAATCAGCTCGTCCCTATTGCGAAAAACTGGCAGAACGAAAATTACTTTGCAAAGAAACACATGACACCGTAATCCGCTTCGCCCCACCACTAATCATTTCAAAAGAAGACTTGGATTGGGCAATCGAGCAGATTAAAGCTGTTTTTGGTGAATAAATAGTATATTAAGAGGGCGCTGTGTTATGCATAGTGCCCTTATTTTATTGATGGTTAAGCAAAGGAGACTAATGACTACTGATGAAATCACTTTATATTACGGGCTACCGTACCCATGAACTAGGGATATTCAATGACAAGCACCCCGGTGTCCCTGTTATTAAAAAGGCGCTGGAAAACCAGCTGCGCATCCTTATAGAAGATGGCCTCGAGTGGGTCGTGATCAGCGGCCAGCAAGGTATTGAAACATGGGCGGCACAAGTTGTACTTGAACTTAAAAACGACTATCCGGTACTCAAATATTCCATTATCACCCCCTTCTTGGAACAAGAAAAAAATTGGAACGAGCATAAACAAGAGACCTATATGCATATAGTAAGTAAGGCCGATTTTGTGACAAGCGTGACGAAGCGCCCTTATGAAGCTCCATGGCAGTTTATCGAAAAGGACAAGTTCATTATCGATAACACGGATGCGACACTGCTCGTCTACGATGAAGAAAATGAAGGGTCCCCAAAATATGTGCTTCGCCTCATCCAAAAGTATATGGAGCAGCATGATGATTACGAGCTGCTGATGATCAATGCCTATGATTTACAAATGGTGGCTGAGGAAATGCAGCAAGGAGATGATTGGTAAAAAATATGTAAATGTCTAAATTTAGTAAATTTTCTGATTACAGCTGTTTGTTTTGGGGTATAATATATTAAACAAATTATATTTTACTATTTAAGGGGGCCACATTATGAACCAATTGACGATGATCAATGAGACGACACCGATAAATATCGCGCACCACACGTATAAGCGCGAGTGCAGATATACGAGAGGCATCAACATTCCCCTCGAAGATATCGAAAGAATTTTATACGGGTTGAGCGATGATGCGCTTCACTATTTCGAATTCCATAATATCGCTAAAGAGATTAAGCAAGGTACATTATTAAATGGCTATGCCGGCCTTGCAAATATTATTTCAGACTATTATAAGAACGAAAAAAATCTGGAAATTCCTGAACTGACAAATGGCCGGGATTTTTATGTAAAAATTGTTTAATTCAATTAAGGGGATGACTTCCTAAGTGAATACCAAAAATAACAACGTCTAAAGTACCCTATTTCACTGGTGCTGTAGACGTTGTTTTACATATTGGAGATTCAGCAAATCGAATTTTCCGAAAATTTATTCAATAAAAGCATTGACTTCCTAATTGATAAAGATTATCATTATCATTGTAAGGTTAGCAAAACCTTTTCGATACTGTTCCCCCCAGTTCAGATTCGAAACTCATTAATTACTTTTCTCATATTTCGGAAAGATAACACATTTATCTTCATTCAGTAGAAAACACTCCCCTCTGTTCGTGGGTGGTGAATGCTTGTTCTATTGGATTCAGCAGGCGTTTCAAATGCCCGCTGAATGAAGATAAGCCTCCGGCGGATGTCATAGATTTTTAAAGGCATAATGAAGTCAGCCTAAATACGTCACATCGTGTGACAACGGCTGACTGACCCACATCCGGTGGGCCTAAAAAATCTGGACACAATTATGCCGAGGCGTAATTGATCTTTTCTCCTGGAAGAATGGCAAATCCCCTCACACGATTTGCCATTTTTTCATGGAAAGTTGGGTATACATATATTAAAGGAGATGATTTAGTTGGAATTCCGTATTGAAAAAGACACTTTAGGTGAAATTCGTGTACCGGCAGATAAAATTTGGGGTGCACAAACACAGCGAAGCAAGGAAAACTTCCAAATCGGGACAGAAAGAATGCCGATTGAAATTATCCGCGCCATGACCATTTTGAAAAAGGCAGCGGCGATTGCCAATAATAAGTTGGGCAAGCTGTCCGATGCGAAAAAAGATGCGATTGTTGAGGCAGCCGATGAAATTCTTGCAGGCAAATGGGATGAACACTTTCCTCTTGTCGTATGGCAAACAGGCAGCGGTACACAGACAAACATGAATGTGAACGAAACGATTGCCCACCTGGCGAATGAAAAGCTGACGGCGGCCGGCTCCGATGAGAAAGTTCATCCGAACGATGACGTGAACAAATCACAAAGCTCGAATGACACATTCCCTACTGCGCTGCATATTGCTGCAGTCGAAATCGTAGAGAACTATTTAATGCCGCGCTTAAAGCTGTTACAAGCGACATTAAAAGAAAAGGCATTAGCGTTTAACGATATTATTAAAATCGGTCGTACGCATTTACAGGATGCAACACCGCTTACATTGGGCCAGGAGATTGGCGGCTGGCATCATATGCTGTTGAAATGCGAAAAAATGATTATGGTGAACACGCAGTTCATGAAGGAGCTTGCGATTGGCGGTACTGCCGTTGGTACAGGCATTAATGCCCATCCGGAATTCGGTGCCCGCACAGCCGCAGAAATCAGCAAGCTGACAGGCATTGAATTTACATCTGCCGAAAACAAATTCCACGCACTGACAAGTCATGATGAAGTCGTGACAGCGCACGGTGCATTAAAGGCACTGGCTGCAGATTTAATGAAAATCGCCAATGACGTACGCTGGCTGGCAAGTGGCCCGCGTTCGGGTATCGGTGAAATCACAATCCCTGAAAACGAACCAGGCTCATCGATCATGCCTGGTAAAGTAAACCCGACTCAAAGTGAAGCGATGACAATGGTCGTGACACAAGTTGTCGGTAATGACGCAACAATCGCCTTCGCAGCATCACAAGGTAATTTCGAATTGAACGTATTCAAGCCGGTAATCATCTACAACTTCCTGCAATCAGCCCGTCTGTTGGCCGATTCGATGAAATCATTCAACGACAATTGTGCAGTCGGCATCGAGCCGAATATGGAAGTGTTGGACGCAAACCTGAAAAATTCGTTGATGCTTGTTACTGCGTTAAACCCGTATATCGGTTATGAAAATGCGGCGAAAATTGCAAAAACGGCGCATAAAGAAGGCACAACATTAAAAGAAGCAGCCATTGCATCAGGTCTTTTAACAGAAGATGAATTTGACCGTTATGTTGATCCAAAAACGATGATATATCCAAATGCCGAATAATTTTTAGCTATCCTACACAACCTTCCAACAAGTTTAGTCAATTACTCTCATCCGGTAATAAACTAATGTTGAGGAGGTTGTTTTTATTGAAAAAAATCCAATTTGTAAAGGATGGTTATGAAATCGTCATAAATATTCGCAGGAATATACAGAACGAAATGACTAAATATGTTGAAGCAGAAGCCTATTATAATGATTTTGGCAACTACCGCATATTGGTTTTAGGAGATACTGTGGAAAAAGTAGTGGAACTGGCAACATATGAACTTCTGACTAATCACCCATTTGAAAAAGTCATAATCGATTATTAAGAAATACTTAAAGGGATGCCCCGAAGATGAATTCAGGACACCCCTTTTTAACATTATAGTAAGTTTAAATACATATCGATAAGCTGGTCACCGTAAAAGTAAACAATGATGGCGGCAATGGCAATCGATGGTCCGAACGGCACAGGGGTTTTTCGCCCTTTTCCGCGAACTTTTAATATGACGATTCCGACAATCATCCCGATGACCGAAGCTAAAAATAAGGTTAATAACGTATTGAACGTTCCCAACACTAAACCGATCAGTAAAAACAGCTTAATGTCTCCCCCACCCATTCCGCCTTTGGAAATGACCGCGATTAACAGTAGAATTGAAAATCCGATTGCGGCGCCGATAATACTATCCCACCATGGTTCAAGCGGAGAAAGAATTCTGCCAATGATCAGCAGCGGCAGGAAAAACAATAAAATTTTATCCGGAATGAGCATGTACGCAATATCCGAAGCATTGATAATGACCAATAGTGAAATAAACAGTAAGGCTACCGCCAATTCCCATGTGATGCCGAGCTGCCATGTAGCAAATGCAAACAGCAGACCTGTTACAAGTTCAGTAAACGCGTAAATCGGCGATACTTTCACACCGCATGTCCGGCATTTCCCTCGTAAAAATATGTACGAAAAAACAGGAACGAGTTCAAAAGCCTTTAAACGTCGATTGCAATGGACACAGTGAGACGGCGGTGTCACAATCGACTCTTTTTTCGGTACCCGTAATCCGACTACATTGTAAAACGAACCGAAAACCAATCCGAAAATCCCCGCAAATATTGTATACATAATCTCCATTTCAGATGCTCCTTACTTGTACCTGCCCTTTTATTATTCGTAGTAGAAAGTAGTGACTTGAATATTAGCTGTTACGATTTCCGATGCTTCTTCTGTAAATTTATCTTCTTCACCGGGAAGCGCGAAATCAATAATATCGATTCGCATCACGCGTTCCTTCTTTTCAATTTCTTCAATGAACTGCAGCAATTTTACGTCATTTGGTGCAGCGACGTTGATGTTAAATGTAACCAGCTTCAGTGAAGGCGGTAATGTTTCTACAGCGATTGTGGAAACCGGTAATTCTTCTGAAGCCCCTGTACCCTCTGTTTGATCAATAGCACTCTGTGTTAAATCAGATAAAGCCCCTTCTTCCGTTTCCGGTGCAGAAAGCGGGTCTTGTAGTCCCGAACTGGAAACAAGTGCATCATAGTTGTTGAAATCGATGCTTTGAATACGTGAATCTGTTACATACTGCATTTCCTCAATCGATAAAATCAGTTCATCAATTTCCCGGTTTTCCGGCACTTTTTGGCGTAGTGCAAATACATTTACATTCGTTTGAGATTGCTGTGACTGATTTGTTGCAATCGTTTCTTCGATTGCTGCAATTTCTGTATGAAGGCTGTTAATCTCAGAACGAATCATCTGTTCCTCGTCCTGTTTCGGCTTGACGACATAGTAGTACATAGCAAACAGCAAAGCCATCGCCAATGCAATCACGATAAGGAGTGTCCCGTTTTTACTACTTGAGATGGAATTCATTACTCTTCACCTCCAGCAGCTACGTGCAATTGATTGATGACGAGGTAAATTCTTACGCTATATCTCGGTACTTCCGTGAATTGCTGTGTCTCATTAACTTCCTCACCAGTTGGGTTGAATTCAAAATTTTGGATTGTTCCCACTTGAACGTCATCAAAATACGGACTTTTTTCCAGCTGGCGTACATATGTTGAAATAGCATTCAATGTTTCGAAATCAATCGTTACTTGTACGCCCGTCTCAGAAAATGAATAGGAACGCAAATATGTATCCGTCGGCAATAAATTTCTTGTCTCCATTATAATCGGCGAGACCGAATATGAAACACGTTCAACAAAAGCAACCGATTCTTCCAGTGAACCTTGACTTCCTGTTTGAGATGAAGCAACTTCAGCGTTTAATGCATCTCTTGTCAGCAATAACGAATCACGTTCCTGTACAGCACTCGCTATTTCGCCTTTTGCACTGAAATAAGTGATTGCCAGCAAGCCTAGTGTCAATATCGATAAAATCCCAACTAATATAAAGGCTAACTTTAAACTCGTCGTACCCTTTTCAATTTTGGGCAGAAGGTTAATATCAGGAATCATTCGTTAACCTCCTTTAAAGCAAGTCCCAGCAAAGTCGCATGCTTTGCTTTGCAGTTCGGAAAATGCTTGCTGATGATTGCGTCATTGACAAGACATATTGGTACAGGCAGATTTTCGCTCAGCAATACTTCGATTGACTGTAGTAGCGGGTGATCCCCCATAACGACAATTTCATCCACTTCTCTTTCTCCTTTATGGAGCGAGAATTTAAAGAAGTTCATCATACGATCGATTTCCAGCACCTGGTCGGTAGTTGCTGCACGGAAATCATCCAAATCAGCTGTATAGTTAAATTCGACTTCGCCATTTTCAACAATATTTTGCTGCCAGTTATCCGGATCCGTCTCAATCGTCTGAAACCGTAGAAACTCTACTTCTCCATTAGAATAGATGCAAATCGACAATTCATTGATTGACCAGTCCGTCACCAAATATGTTCGCTTCGTATCGATAAATTCGATATGTTCAAGCAGCCTTAAATTACATAAAGCTCGAATATCGGCGACTTGCGGATGCAGATGGTTGTCCAACAGCAGACCGATCATTTTGCCGACTTCATCAGGCGGTGCGGCAAACAAAACCGCCTTTCCGTCTCCTTCAATCGGGTCATGTATATCAATAAGAGGCTCCTGGAACGGCAGATGAATCGACTGGCCGACTTCCATTTGCACATATTCTTTCAGGTTTTTACCGCTGATATCAGCAGGATGTTCGAATGTTTTCAATAAAATCGATGTATCCGGCACAAGGAAGCGCACATTTTGCTTTCTTCCGCCCCAGTTTTGGACATTTGCTTTCATTAGTTCATACAGCGCCATCTCATCATTAATGGACCCTTCCTGGACAGCAGTTTTCGGTAAAGGCGTTTCGTATATAACGGGCTGATCCACTGTTGCGCCTTTTAAAACGAGTGCACGCATCACATAATCATTGATGACAATGGATACATGCGATTTTCTTTTCATATTGAACATAGAGGGATCCTCCCCTTTAACCTTTAATGTAATGCCTAATTTTAGAAGCGCCCATCTGTAAGCGCGCAATCATCACTCAATGGAACACCCAAACGCTGTTGGGTTGGGTGTTCTTTGGGGGATGATTAATCATCAGCCCCCGGTGTTGTTGGTGTTGTTGATGTAGTAGTCCAAGAGAATGGAGCTTCAGCCTTACCATTATCTATTTCTAATTCGCTTAAAGTTGATGCCGTAATGGAATAATCCTTCCCACCAGAAGTACCAGTAGTTTCAACTGTAGTTTTTGCAGCGTCATTACCCGAAGCAGCTACTTTAGTTACTGTAAATGTTGTAACCGTACCTAGATCTGACAAATAGTCTGTATAACCATCTGTCGCATTAGAAAATGTTTCTACACCCGAATTTTCAGTGAAGTAAATTTGAGCAGCACTTAAGATATTTGCTGCATCTGCCTTCGCAGCCTTAACACGTGAACTATCAATAATATTCCCAATAGCCGGAACCGCAATTGCTGCTACAATACCCAAAATAACAATTACCGCCAAAAGCTCGACTAAAGATAAACCTTTTTCATTTTTAATACGCTTTTTTAATGTACTAAACATACCAAATCCTCCTCTTTATTTTAATATCAAGTTTTGTTTTTTGCACTGACGCTTTGATTTGCTTCGATGCCTCCTTGCAAAACGCCTTTTCTTTTTTACATATTTTCGTATAGACTGAACATCGGCAGGAAAATCGCTGCTACTATGAGACCGACTGCTCCTGCTAGAATTAATATCATCAATGGTTCGATCAGCGACTTCAGTGTATCGACTGTTCGCTCGACTTCCTCTTCATAGAAATCCGCAATCTTCTCAAGCATATAATCAAGCGACCCTGTAGACTCGCCAATTCGTGTCATACTCGTCACCATAGGCGGGAAAATCCAGCTTTTTTCTAGCGGCTCTGTCAGTGAGCTTCCTCTTTCCAAACTTGCCCGTGCATCCAGTACGACTTTTCCAACAACGGGGTTCCCTGATACTTTCTGGGAGATCGTCAATGCCTGCAATATGGGCACTGCACTGCTGAATAAAGATGAAAGATTACGCGTCAATCTCGCAATCGCAGCTTTTTGCAAAAGCGGGCCAAATATCGGCATCTTCAGCATCAAATAATGGACGGTGTAATGAAACTGCTCATTATTCCTATATAAATACTGAAATACCACAACTCCGATAGCGAAGACTCCAATCGGCAGCCACCAGTATGTTCTCAGCCAACCTCCTAAAGCAACCGTCCATACCGTTAAAGTCGGTAGTTCCGCATCCATCGATTCAAACGATTCAACAAACGTCGGGACAATAAAAATCAGCATGAAAAACACGACAACTACAATCATTATTAAAAGCATCGCCGGATAAGTCAGCGTCGACTGAACTTTTTTTATTAAACGGAAAGACTTTTCATACGAATTTGCGAGACGCTCCAGTGTGTCGTCGATATTCCCTGTCGCTTCACCCGAACGCATCATATTGACGAACAGTTCGGGAAATGCTTTCGGATGCTTTCTGACCGCATCCGAAAATGGAATACCAGAACGAATATCTTCTTCCACTGATTCAAGCGCTTTTTTCAGCGGCTTGCTTGTCGCCTGCTTCGCTAAAATGTCCGTTGCTTCTACGAGTGAAACACCCGCTCGGATTAACGTTGCAAACTGACGGCAGTAAATAACAAAATCCTGTGTCTTTACTTTTTTACTGCCAAGGCTGACTTCCATATGCAATATACTTTTCGATTCTTCGATTTCCCGGGGGTTGATGCCCTTTTCACGAAGCTTTGAAATGGCAGCTGCTTTATTTGCTGCATCAATTGTCCCTTTTTGAGTTGCCCCCATCTTTGTACGCCCTACATATTTAAATACGGTCAACTGTAATCACCCACATTCAAATATGGCCGTACTTCCTCCAACGAAACTTTGCCGGAAGAAACAAGCGCTTGTATGGATGTCTCTAATGTATGCATCCCTAACGCTCGATTTGTCTGCATCACACTTGGAATTTGATGGATTTTTTCATTTCGTATCAAATTAGTGACAGCCGGAATACTTACGAGAATTTCTGTTGCAGCAACCCGTCCTGCTTTATCTTTACGAATAAATAATCGCTGTGAAATAATTCCTTGCAATACATTGGCTAACTGAATTCGAATCTGCCCTTGCTGATGCGGCGGGAACACATCGATAATGCGGTCAATAGTTGTCGGTGCACTTGATGTGTGAAGTGTGCCGAATACTAAGTGACCTGTTTCCGCTGCCGTAATGGCAGTTGAAATCGTCTCTAAATCTCGCATTTCCCCAACTAGAATAATATCCGGATCTTGACGGAGCGAGGCACGCAAGCCATTCGCAAACGATCCTGTATCAACTCCGATTTCACGCTGATTCACTACCGATTTTTTATGCGAATGCAAATATTCAATCGGGTCTTCCAGCGTAATAATATGCTTTGATTTTGTTTCATTTATATAATCAATCATTGCCGCGAGTGTAGTTGACTTACCTGAACCAGTTGGACCTGTTACTAAGATGAGCCCTTGAGGTTTTTCAGCTAAATCGTACAGAACTTTCGGCATATTCAATGTTTCAATTGTCGGGATTTCACTCGAAATAAGACGAGCTGCAATCGCTCCGACATTTCGCTGATGATATGCATTTACACGAAAACGGCACAAGTCTTTCAAAGAATAGTTGAAATCAGTTTCTCCTTTTCCCTCAAACTCTTCTGCTTTGTAAGCCGGTAAAATATCTTTTACCATTTGCTCTACCATTTCTGCCGTTACAATTACATCACCATATTGCTTCAACTGGCCATTTACTCGGTAAACAGGAGGGATGCCGGTAGTGACATGTAAATCGGATGCATTTTCATCATACGCACGCTGCAGTAAATCCTGTATATTCATTGTCATGTCCATTCCTCCCTAGTCGATTGTCGCTACACGCAGCACTTCTTCTGTCGTCGTGACACCCGCCAGCACTTTTAGTAAACCGTCCTGGAGTAATGTATTATGCCCGGCGTTTTGCATATAATCACTAATTTCATAGCCGCTAGCACTGTTTAGAATGAGGTCTTTCAACCCGCGATCAACAGGCAGCAGTTCATGAATAGCGAGCCGCCCGCGGTAGCCGGTATTTCCGCAGGCCGCACATCCGCGACCTTTCCGAATTTTTTTAACTTCAAATCCGTTATTGGCAAAAATCTGTTTTTCCCTTGTTGTGGGTTCTATCTCTGTCGTACAGTCCCGGCAAATTTGACGTACAAGACGCTGCGCCATTATTCCTACAAGCGAAGATGAAATGAGAAACGGTTCAATTCCCATATCCTGCAGCCTTGAAATCGAATCAATCGCGCTGTTTGTATGTAATGTACTTAATACAAGATGCCCTGTTAATGATGCACGGATTGAAATTTGCGCGGTTTCTAGATCACGGATTTCCCCAATCATGATGATATCCGGGTCCTGACGCAAGATTGAACGTAATCCTGCTGCGAACGTTAACCCGACTTCTTCTTTTACTTGAATCTGGTTCACACCGTTTAACTGGTATTCGACGGGATCCTCGACGGTAATAATGTTTACGCCCTCATTATTTAGGTTGGAAAGCGCTGCATGTAGCGTAGATGATTTCCCTGAACCTGTGGGACCTGTAATAAGCACAATACCATTCGGTTTCTCAATCATCTTCCTGAAAATTGCTTCGTTATTTTCTGTAAATCCTAGATGCTCTATATCTGTTGCTGCATTGCTTATATCCAATATACGCATAACGATTTTCTCGCCATAAACAGTCGGTAATGTAGAAAGACGAATATCAACACTTTTGAATTCGATATTAACCTTAAACCGGCCATCTTGTGGAATACGGTTTTCAGTAATATTCAGTCCGCCCATAATTTTTACGCGGGCTGTCATCATATTTTGCATATGCTTTGGCAGAGAACGTTCGGTACGAAGCACACCATCGACACGATATCGAATTCTGTATTCTGTTTCATGCGGATCAAAGTGAATATCCGATGCACGCTGAGCTACCCCGTTGTTAATAATCTGGTTTACAAGCCGTACAATAGCCGAGTCTTCATCGGTAATTTCCTGCTGCACTTCCGGTGTAGTCACTTCAATCTCAGTTAAGGCTGCGTCCATTGAAGCCTGCAGATCATAGTATTTCGTAATCGTCCGGTACAGGTCGTCCTTCGCAACTATACTTGTTTCGATTTGACAACCTGTCGCCATGCGGACTTCTTCTATCGCAAAATAATCCATCGGGTCTGCCATTGCAATAAGCAGTTTGTTTTTATCCCGACGCACCGGCATAATATTCGTACGCTTCGCCAGTTCCCTCGGTACAAGCTGGAGAAGCTCAGGTGCTATGACGTAGTTGCTTAGGGTCATATGCGGGATACCTAACTGGAACTCCAGTACTTCGATTAACTGCTGTTCCGTCAGTATATTTTCTTTTATGAAAAAATCCCCAAGCTTTTCATCCCGGCTTTTATTTTCCAGTGCGTAAGTAAGCTGTGCTTCGGTAATAACTCGTGCCTCTAAAAGCAAGTCTCCTAAGCGTTTTCTCGATTTCGACTTCATAATTTACGTCCTCCTTTATTTTGGAGTGATTAAATTTCCGCCTTTATCGTAATAGCTGCCAGGCGGTAGATTCTCTTCACCTTCTGCAACGTCATTTGCGGAATTGTTTGATTCATTAGAGCCAGTATTTTGGGATCCATTAACTGGTGTAGTCGATGCATTGTTTTGCCCATTTCCGTTCGTTGTATCAATATCCTGGAAACCGTCTCCAACTAAATCCACTTCATAGGAAGGATTATTATTTAAGTTTTCTGCTGGTGCCTTCACTTCCGGTTGTTTGGATGATTTCACAATAATCCGGTCAACAGGTGGGTAGTAATCGCGGCTCACACGCTTCTGCTCATCAAAAGCTGTACGATAGACCGAGATGCGTAAACCTTTTTTACCTTCCTGGATTTGTTCCGTCTGTCCGATCGCCAGGTCCGCGGAGTAACGTGTGATTGTACGGGGCTGAATCTCCTCATCCTGCGAAACCATTACACTTACTTCCGTTTCCTTTACAGGGATATATACCTCGGTCTTCAACTCCCCTTCTTCCATAATCAGTTTTAAAACGACTGGATTTGATGAAGTATTTGCGAATTTGAGGTCCTCATTTGTAAATGCATCCACTTTCGCTTCCAAGCCAGGTTTTAAATAGGAAGGGATTTCATTTTGCGAATGACGTTCCAATATTTCCGCATTAATATTCAGTGCGGCATTATATAAATTTGATGCAACAAAATTAATTGCTTCACGGTTCGCCAAGTTCATCGTATCCCCTAGCTTTTCAATCATCGAAAAAGCCATCTGCGGTTCTATTACTGTTTCATGCAGTGCCAAAACGAGTTCATTAATGCCCATTGCCCCTTCCGGCATCAATTCGACTGACAACGAAATTCGGTCTGTTTCCAGTACCGAGACATCTATGACAACTGCTTCCACAGGATCTGTTTTTAAATACGCGGCATTCAGTTCTACACTGCTGTATGTCAATTCTGTATCCCATGATGAAACATTACTAATCTCGTTTTTTACAATCTCACTAGGAAATACAATGAGAGGAAGATGCACTGTCGGCGTATCTTTCCAAAAGGCAAACCATGACTTATGTACCTGGTTTTCATAATTTGCGACTGTACTCTCAATATCAAACTGAAATGCGGATGAACTCAATTCAACAGAAGTCCCCCCGCCTGTGACAGTCAGGTTTTGGGTATACCATTCATTTACGGCATTAGTCAGCAATGCTTCTAACTCCTTGCCCTTTAGATCGCCTGTATCTACCCCACCGATAGTGGAACCGACTGCATTATTATCAGCGGAAGCTACGGAGCTTACTACAAAGTTAGGAATCCAGATTGATAGAAGGACTATTAGCAAAGTTAATGGGATCATTGATCTAAAAATAATTTTCATTTACTCACCCCGCCTGATCAATTTAATTCTTCAAATATAATTAAGGACTTTATAACTAAAATTTCATTTAATAAAATGATATATAATGGAAAAATTTAATTTATACTATTATTTCATATAGATAATTTATGGTAAATATTACATATTATCTCATAAACTTCATTATATGTACTAATTTTTATCCCTTTTACCAAATGTCTACTTATGTTACTATTATAATACATGATAGATTACTTTATGACTATTCATTTTTGTTAAATCAAGAAATTTTATTTTGACTCCATTCTAATTACCTATAAAATTCAATTTAGAATACTCAAAAATTGTTTTTTGCATATATATAAGTATTAAAAGTATGGTATTTACCGTCATTATTTAGATTAATTGTATTTAAGAGAAAAAGGGATGGGGTTATCTTATGAGATTATTAAAGGAAGAGTGTGGGATTTCTTTAGTGGAAGTTGTGGCTTCACTTGTATTAATTACGATTATTTTAATATCGTTTTTTAGCTTTTTTATACAGTCTAAAAAGACACATGTTACTTCTGAATCAATTGTAGATGCTACTTATATGGCACAGAAAGAAATGGAGGAGCTGTACGGGTTTATCTCAGCTAGCAGTCTCGAATGGTTAATAGACCCCAACAATACTCAAGTTACTTTAAATAATATGGAATTCATCTATGATCCAACAGATACTGCTTGTAAAAATAAGTGTAAAAAATTCTTATCCGTCAGTAATGAAGAACATTATGTTCAATTAGCTGTAAATAATAAATACCATAATTTAGTCAATGTAATAGTAAATGTACCTAAAGAAAATGGTTTAAATTCTGTAACTATGGAATCTATTTTCCGTTGGGGTGTTTATCCATGAAATCATTAATAAAAAACACCCGTGGCATGACTTTAATTGAAATTCTAGCTGTCACAGTAATCACATCAATTATAGCTGTTTTAGTTTTTAGTATTATTCACTTGAGCGTTACGCAACAAGTAAAACAAACAAGAGAAACAGCTAGTCTTAATGATGTTACTTATGCATTGAAGGTAGTAACCAAGGATATTCGTCGCTCTAAAAATGCTGACATTATTGACAAGAAACTAGAGTTAGAATTCCCCGATGGTAGTGTGGTAACCTATTCTTTAGAAGGTACTCAACTAATAAAAGAAGTTGGAGAAAAAATTGAATTAATTACAGATGGTATAGGTTGTACAGAATTTACTGCTAATGGCGTCATCTCAATTAAATTATCTAATACAAGTGATTGCTCAGAGGGTCAAAGTACTGAAATTCATTTTAGAAAAGGTGAAGGTGGTAACTGATTATGAAACATTTACGACAAGATAATGGTTATGCAATGTTACTGGTTATTTTCACCACTGCACTTATCTCTGTTATTGGTTTGGGTTTGTTAACAATGAATGTTAACTCGCTAAAAACTTCGAAATATGAAGAGGTTAATCAGGCTATATTTTATATCGCCGAGGCAGGTCTTAACTATGAAAAAGAAGAGATTAATGAGTTAATAACAAATGCTTACGTTGAAACAGGTAAAGAGCATAAATCTAACTTAGATAGTAACATCTTTGAAAATGATGACTACTACAAATCCTTTTTTATAAATAAAATAATTGATGATATTGGAAAAAGATACACATCAGCTGAAGATCCACCAACTATCAAACCAAGAGAATTTGACAGCTTCGAATTGCAGAACTCAGTTAAGCCTTATGCAGAAATCACTGCAACAGTCGAGGAAACAAACCCATTAACTATTAACATTGAATCAACAGGTTTTTTTGCAGATAGAAAGTCAAATAAACGTACCGTTTCGCAATCTATAGAAGTTATTATAGATTTAAAATTTTTATATGGTGGAGGACTTCCTCCCATAAACTTGCCGGATTTAGCAGTACAGGCAAAGGGAGATATTTTTCTAAAAGGAGGGGCTACAATCAATGGTAGTGTTTCCTCTTCAAATGGAAAAGTTATAATGAATAACAATGATGGTGTGAATATTACTGGGATAGTCGGAGTTGCCCCAGAAAATTTTATAAAAGGGACAAATTCACTGAACGGGAATAAAATCATTGCTGAAGACAGAGTAAAAAGTGTAGAAGTTGCTGAATATTCACTTCCAGAATTCCCTACAGATACTATGGAAGCTTTAAAGAGTGTTAATTACCCTAGTGATTTTATATTGAATAATGGCGCTTTTACGGCTGATTGGAACTCTAAAAGTAATTATTTACTGAAAGAAGACGCAAAGTTTAAAGACTTTATTATTCCAGATGGCAGGAGTATTAAAATTGATATCGGCAACAATCATGTTAATTTACTAGTTGAAAATAATTTTTCGTTAGGTTCATCGGGCAGTATAGAAATAATCGGTTCCGGGACGTTGAATATATACGTGGAAAATCAAATGACAATTAGGGGTCCGCTCAACACTCCAGACAAAAAACCGGAAAATATAAATATTTATTATGCTGGCAGTAGTACCCCGACAATAAATAATAATAGCCAACTGATTGCCGCTTCTTTATATATTCAATCCTCTAATTTTGAATTAAATAATGGTATGTCTATATCAGGAAATATAATATCAGGCGGCACGCACATAAGTGTAGGTGGTAGTAGTGGAACTACTGGGAAGTATATTTTAGCGCCAAATGCACACCTTGAACATCTTGATGGTGAACTTAAAGGAGTCATAATCGTTAACTCTTATTCTTCTAGCGGTGGGAGTAAGGTAATATATGCACCTGGCCTCCTCCCACTCCCAAATGATAATAAAACGCCTGATTATAGCCTTCCAGATTTAATTATAGAACAAAATTTAATTGAGATTTAGCTTTGATTTCCCACACCGGTCATACACTAATTATGATAATTTAATACAATTCATAAAAATGTGTTGCATGAACTAGAATATACACTTCCCAAATCAAGATAAAAATAGAATTGAAAATCCCCCAGAAAAGCTATCTACCCAACTTTTCTGGAGGATTATTTTTCCCCTGTATTATTCCTTGCTCTTCCTACTCCATCACATGCATCGGATCAACACGCTTCGTCCCGATCATATTAAACAAAACATTCAGGAAAATCGCTGTTACAGACCCTGCTACAATCCCGTTCGAAGTTAAAATCGACATCCAAGATGGTAGGTTTTCGAAAATTCCTGGTACTGTAGCAACGCCGATTCCTAGACCGACGCCTAGTGCTGCGACCATTGCGTTTTCCATTGATTTTGCGATTTCCGGTGCCAGCATTCTAACACCTTGTGTAATAACCATACCGAACATTGCCAACATCGCTGCACCAAGTACAGGTGTTGGAATGATTGTTGTTAATGCCGCAAGTTTTGGCAGGAATCCAAGTGCTACCAGCATACCGCCCGTGATGAAGATTACTTTGCGGTCGCGTACGCCTGACATTTGGATCAGTCCCACGTTTTGCGAGAATGTTGTGTACGGGAATGCGTTGAAAATACCACCGATGATCGATGCCAGTCCTTCTGCACGGTACCCTTTTGATAAATCATTTGAAGTTAAATCTTTTTTTGTAATATCACTTAATGCATAGTACACACCTGTTGATTCCACTAGTGATACCATTGCCACCAATGTCATCGTTAAAATAGCGGAAGCATTGAATGTCGGTGTTGCTAAGTAGAATGGTTGCATAATGTGAAGCCAAGATGCTTCGGCAACTGGAGCAAAATCTACTTTGCCCATGAAAATACCGATCACTGTACCTGACACCATACCTAGTAAAATGGCAATCGCACGAACGAAACCAACTGTGAAGCGGTAAATTACTAAAATAATTAATAACGTAATAAACGCTAACGCCACATTTGACCCTGATGCAAAGTCTGCTGCCCCTTGTCCGCCAGCCATATTGTTGATAGCTACTGGAATTAAGCTGATTCCGATAATTGTTACAACCGAACCTGTTACAACAGGCGGGAAGAATTTAATTAATTTCCCGAAAAGACCACCGATTAATACGATGATAATACCCGATGCGATAATCGCTCCGTAAATATCACCTAAGCCGCCGCCAGAACCGATTGCGATAATCGGACTTACCGCTGTAAATGTACAGCCTAATACAACAGGTAAACCAATGCCGATTACTTTCCCCTTCCATACTTGGAACAGTGTTGCTACTCCACACATGAAAATATCGATTGCTACTAAATATGTCATTTGTGCTGAACTGAACCCTAATGCCCCACCAATAATTAACGGTACTAAAATGGCTCCTGCATACATTGCCAACAAATGCTGAATTCCAAGCATGGTTGCTTTCGTGTTATTCATAAAAAGTTTTCCTCCAATATATGTGTACTCTTGCTGAGTCAATTTACATCGTCTGAACGTATTACCTTTTTAAAATATGAGCTGCTAAATTAATCGTAAAATTCTACTTTGCCGTTTGCCAATGATTTAATATTTGCCAATGATTCGATGCGCAGTCCTTGCTCGCGTAAAATTTTCCCGCCTTCTTGGAAACCTTTTTCAATTACGATGCCGGCACCGACAATTGTTGCACCTGCCTGATTCGCAATGTCGATTAAGCCTTTCAAAGCTTCGCCATTCGCTAAAAAGTCATCAATGATCACGACATTATCATCTGCGGTAATAAACTTATTCGATACTGAGATTTCATTTGTCTCGTTTTTCGTGAATGAGTGTACTTTTGATGTGTACAGGTTGTCCGTCAAAGTAAGCGATTTGCGTTTACGGGCAAAGACAACTGGTGCACCTAGTGTCAGTCCTAAAAAAGTGGAAGGTGCAATACCGGATGATTCGATCGTCAATACTTTCGTAATGATCTGGTCCGAGAAACGCTTCGCAAATTCGTCGCCGATTTCCTTCATTAACAACGGGTCAATCTGATGATTTAAAAACGAATCAACCTTTAATACTGTATCTGAAAGTACTTGGCCCTCTTTTTCTATTTTTTCCTTTAAAAGCTTCATGATAAAAGCTCCTTTCCTAATTTAATCAATTACGCCTTGGCGTAATTGCGTCAAGATTTTTTTGAGTTTACTCAAAAAGTTTCCTTTAAAAAATCTGTGACATCTGCCAGAGGCTTATCTTCATTCAGCAGCTGCTGAATGAAGATAACAAAAAACTCGAAAGGCAAGCTCCCTACGATGAGTGGAGCAAGACTTCCGAGTAAGTTCAAAAGTAATAATAAATGTATTGTACAAATCTATAATAATTGGACAAATACATTCATCAAGCATGCTTCACCCATAGTCGGTTTATTTACGGTAAACCGGTAGAAACTTGCAAGCCTTATCCTTGCTATTATATGAGTGGCGAATATTTAATTTAACAATATGAATGTTCCAATTATAATCATGGAAATGATAGTTTGCAATAACATTTAAATAATTAAATTATTCTTATTTTTCGGAAATTTAGTTAAAATGTAAATATTATTCAGTATAATGTTCGGTTCTAGGCATTATTTTCTAAGATTTTAGCTAAATTCTCTTTAAATTGTTCGAACTTCGAACCGTCCTTGCCGAAGTAGCTCATGCTGCGGGTAACAAAAATCGACACTTTTTTGCCATCTTCATACACCATCTCCGCGAATGGGCCGGCCTGTTCCAACAATTGTACTTTTGTCACATCTTCGTTAAAAATGGCTAACCGACCGGCATACCGCGCTTTGAATTGCTCGTATGCGGCAGTCCCCTGCAAAACAATGATTTCCGGCTGAAATTCATCCATTACTTCATTGAAAATGGCATTTCCTCGCTCATAATTAGCGGTATCCTCTTTTTTGGCAACTTTCGCTTCATCCGCTGATGCCAGCTGATACGTATTCAATGATGTATAGATGAGCGGTTCCTGATGCTGCTTTTCAAGCCAATTTTCAAACTGTAACGAGCCTTTGAACTCTCGGGGTGCTCCTTTAATTTCACTTAAATATAGGTCGTGGAAAAGCTCTCTGTTCACTAATGACTCCGCAAAAGTCTGCTCGCTTTGGCCTTCTATTTTAAATAGCGGTACGGCATGCGAACTTACCAGAAAAATTCGGGATTTGTACGGGTTTCCCTTTGTAAGGAACGGTCGGTACAATACATCTTGGCTCTCTTCCCCTATTAACCACGGATATACTTTTTTATAGAAACCTTTTGAAATAGGCATGCTTTCACTTCCTTATTCTTCAGTGTTACTCATTTTTTGTTTCTTCTATAATACCACTCTTACAGCCAGCATACTTGAGTAAATTATTTCACTTCAGAACAAATAATTCTCATAAATAAAAAACGCAATATAAGCCTGTAAGCTCCCATTGCGTTTCAGAAATTATTCATTCGATAAATCGCAGTCCTTTAAAGGAACGATTTTTGTTTTGTGTTTAAATTTGTAGCCAAACCATAAAGCGGCAAACAGTGGTAAGCCGATATATGAAACGACAACACCGTACCAGTCAATCGTTCCGCCCATGAACGCCATATAGTTTTGGCCTAGCACGACAATCATACATAGGGCAAACGCAAATAGTGGACCGAATGGGAAGAATTTCGATACATACGGTAAATCACTCAGTGAATGTCCTTGTGCGACATATGCACGACGGAATCGGTAATGACTGATTGCAATGCCGAGCCAGGCGATGAAGCCGGACATACCGGAAGCATTTAACAGCCAAATATATACTACTCCGTCACCGAAAAACGATGCGAGGAATGCTAATGAACCGACTGCCAATGTTGCTAAGAGTGCATACATCGGAATACCGCGCTTCGTTACTTTCATAAACAGTTTCGGCGCTTTTCCGTCTACCGCCAACTGATAAAGCATACGACTTGCTGCATATAACCCTGAGTTCCCTGCAGATAGCATCGCCGTTAAAATGATCGCGTTCATAACAGATGCCGCAAACGCCACACCTAAGTTTTCAAATACTAAAGTAAACGGACTTGTCGCAATATCTTCTGATAAAAGACGTGAATCCGTATACGGAATAAGCAATCCGATTGCACCGATTGCGAAAATATAAAACAGTAAAATACGCCAGAATACTGAACGTACAGCTTTTGGAATGTTTTTGGCCGGGTCATCTGTTTCCCCTGCCGTTACCCCAAGCATTTCCGTACCTTGGAATGAGAATCCGGCAGCTAGGAAAATACCGAACAGTGCCAGGAAGCCGCCATTAAATGGTGCGTCGTCTTTCACGAAGTTCGTGAAGCCGACCGGATCGTTCCCGCCTAAAATCCCGAAAATCATCAGGAAGCTGACAATGATGAAGACAATTACCGTCGCGACTTTAATCATCGCAAACCAGTATTCCGCTTCACCGAAAGCTTTTACAGATGCTAAGTTAAAAGATAAAACGACTATGATAAATAAGATTGTCCATAAAATTGATGAACTGTCCGGGAACCAGTATTTCATAATTAACGAAACAGCCGCTATTTCAGCTGCAATTGTAATTGCCCAGTTGTACCAATAGTTCCAGCCAAGCGCAAAACCTAAAGCCGGATCCACGAATTTTGTTGCATACGTACTAAACGAACCGGATGTTGGCATATAGGCAGCCATTTCCCCTAATGACGTCATTAAGAAATACACCATAACGCCGATCAGTGCATAGGCGAGTAATGCCCCGCCAGGACCTGCCTGTGCAATCGCACCACCTGATGCTAAGAATAAACCTGTACCGATTGTTCCGCCAAGCGAAATCATCGTTACATGGCGACTTTTCAAACTCTTTTTCAACCCGCTTTTGTTACCGAGCTGATCTATTTTAATCTCACTCATGATCTTAAAAACTCCTTTGTTTTAGCCAATACTGTTGCAATAAGGGCGGCTGTCCATTAGCCGCTTTAACTTTTTAGCCAATTGAGGTGGTTTTTTAGCCAAATTTATACGTTTTTTAGCCTACTGAGCTAGTTTTTTAGCCAAATTTTTGTATTTTTTAGCCAATCCCCGCAACTTTTTAGACACTCTCGCCTAAATCCGTAAAAAGAAAAACCACCACAAGTTTTTGTGATGGTTATATTTACACCTCATCAAACTTGAAAGATAGCTCAACACATGCTCACACATGTGACAGTTCTGTTCCTTGTCGGAGACAGCCCCAGCATTATTTCCAAGAAGAAAAATAACACTTCGGCAACCATTCCTTTCATAAAGCTTCACCGATTCTTCTTAATCTCAGCTATACTAGTTTTAATGATTGCGACCTCTACCTCATAACTACATGAGGTAATATTTTATTTAATTGAAACAATGTTTAAAAGTCTAACATAACATTTTTTTGATAGCAATGGCTTTACCTTTATTCTGTTTTTTGAGAGTATTCACACTACTCGGATATATATATATCAATAGTCAAAAGGAGACATAATATGGACACCGAACATTTGAATCAAAACAGCAAAAAAATACTATCCAACCGACCGCTTATCTATTTTATGGTTGCCGTATTTTTATTTGCCACCACATTGCGTACACCGATTACATTAATCGGGCCGATTATTTCATTTATTCGCGACGGGCTCGGGATATCGAACTTTCTCGCAGGCTTTTTAACGACCATCCCTTTAATTGCCTTTGCGGTCGTTTCACCCTTTGCACCGCGTATTGCCCGTAAGTTCGGGTTGGAATGGACATTATTTTATTCCGTCATTTTGCTATGTGCAGGGATTTTACTGCGTTCTCTTGGGGCAACGTCTTTACTCGTTTTAGGAACTATATTAATCGGAGTCGCAATCGCGTTCGGAAATGTTCTTATCCCTAGTTATTTCAAATGGAAATTCCCGTTACATATCGGCTTATTAACAGGGATTTATTCCGTATCGATGAACATCTCTTCCGGATTTGCTGCAGGCTTCAGTTATCCGATTGCGGCAAGCGCAGGCTGGCAAATTGCAGCAGGCATTACGATTATTTTAGGGTTTCTTACATTGCTGATTTGGCTGCCGATTTTGCGCCAGGAGAAAGTCGAGTTACATATGCCCTCTTCGCAAACAAAGAAAACACAGATGTGGAAATCGCCGCTTGCCTGGGCAGTCGCAGGTGCAATGGGCTTCCAATCCTTTATATTTTACTGCTCGTCTGCATGGATACCGGAGATTTTCATTAGCCAAGGACTTGACGCTACAGCTGCCGGGTGGATGGTTTCCGTTATGCAGTTCTCGCAAATTCCAATGACATTCATTATTCCGATTATCGCAGGGAAAATCGCTTCACAACGTCCAATCGTTGTTTTCTTTACGATTTGTTACTTAGTCGGTTTTACTGGTGTGTTGATGGAATGGACAAGCCTTGCCGTCGTATGGATGATTTTATTAGGCTTTGCCGGTGGGGCTTCGTTTGGGTTAGTTCTCATGTTGTTTTCATTACGCACAAAAACGGCCTACGATGCAGCTGAACTTTCCGGTTTTGCACAGTCAATCGGTTATTTCGTTGCCGCAATCGGACCGGTCCTGTTCGGCTATGTCCATGATTTGACGGATAGCTGGTCAATCCCGATTATGCTGTTTATTCTGATTTCTGTGCTGTTATTTTTCACTTCCTTTATGAGCGCAAACAATCGTACGATATAACCAAACATATGTACCCTTTTATGTTATAATAGCGGTAGTAAATAAAAGGAGTTCAAAGCAATTGCGTAAAAAGAGAAGACGAAATAAAAAACGCCTGCCGGTCATCCCCCTATTTTTCATCGCATCGGCTGGGGCAGCTGGATTTTATGTAACGCGAACGGCTGAAGGCATCGGTATCGGTATTGTCGCTTATTTCGTACTATATATCGTATTTAAAATTTGGCTTAGATCGCTGAAGACGCGGAAATTGCGAAAGTCCGGCATTCGCGAAGTCGATAAAATGACCGGCGAGGATTTCGAGAGGTTTTTAGGCGAGTTATTTAAGCGACGCGGATTTAAAGTGAGCTATACCGCAACGAGCGGTGACTACGGTGCCGACCTTATTTTGAAGGACGGAAAAGATATTATTGCAGTCCAGGCAAAACGCTATTCCAGTACGGTCGGTGTAAAAGCAGTTCAGGAAATTATCGGTGCGGTGAAAATGTATGAGGCAACTGAAGCATGGGTTGTTACAAACAGTCATTTTACACGCCAGGCCGAAAAACTTGCCGACATCAATGACGTTTATTTAATTGATCGCGATGAATTGATTCAAATTATATTAAATAAAAGGTAAAGAAATAGGTGTGCAGAGGCTTTCGCTTCCTGCACACCTATTTTTAATATGGCTGTTGCTGGTAGAGGTAGTTTGGTTTTTTAATCGTGTTGGCAATCGGTTCATGGTACAGATCCGTTGTGGCTGGAGATAATGGCGGCATAAGCCATACCCAGTTTCCAGTCACATCCCGATTGCTGTTATCTTCCTGCTTTTGAAACAGCTGAAACTGCTGGGCAGCGGTATGATGATCGACAATACTTACACCCGCTTTTTTATACGAATGAAGAACCGCCACATTCAGTTCAACAAGTGCACGGTCCTTCCAAAGCGACGCATTCACCGAAGTGTCCAATCTCATTGCTTCCGCCACTTTCGGCAGGAAATTATAGCGGTACGTATCCGCTAAATTGCGTGCCCCGATTTCCGTTCCCATATACCATCCGTTAAACGGCGCTGCCTGAAAATCCGTTCCTGCAACATTAAAACGCATACTTGAAATAATCGGGACTGCATACCATTTCATATTCAATGGTGAAAAGTCATAATCCGGATGGGTAATCGCCACTTCCAGCACATGCTCTTTCGGAATGTCAAAAATCATCGGCTCCCGGTCATCCACTTGAATGACAAGCGGTAAAATATCGTAATCTGTACGTGCACCTTGCCAGCCTAGATTGGCGCATATTTTCGTGAACTCGAGCGAATCGGAATCTCCAACAATCCTATTATCTGTTTCATAGCCTGCATAGCGAATGAGCTGGTGGTTCCAAATACGTACACGGTTCGGTTCAAACAGTGTGATGGCCGGTCTGATTTTCCCGTTGTTTGTCGCAAAATCAATATGCTTTATTAGCGCTTCATAAATTTCAACTTCATTTAGTAAATGGCGCTCGTCAAATACATTCAGGCTACTCCAAAACAGGCGACCAATGCATTTATTGCTGTTGCGCCATGCAACCCGCGCACCATGCGTAAGCTCATCTGTCGTTAAGAGGAAGTCCGAGTGCTGAGCCTCTTCCAGCCGCTTTTCCAACCACTCTTCTGTTTTGTTTGTTTCTTTTTTATATAAAGTAAGGAAATCTATACGTTCATGCAATACCGTGGTCGTTGTTGCCATCTATTTCATCCCCTTCTAGCCTTATTGTGGCCTCTTTGAAAGGGAAACTCAATGAAACAACAACCGGTTAAAACATGTATATTTCATACATGACTAAAATTGTTCATAAAGTTCGGTTCTATAATTAATAGATCTCATTTTGTAAAAGCCGAATTAAATCCTTCCCTTGATGCTTTCTACTTTCAATTAGACGATGGGCCTCCCGTACTTCCTCTAAATCGAACAATCGAGCAATCGGAACGCTTAATTGCCCTCCTTCAAACAATGGAATGATTCGCTCAACTACGGGGGCTAAGCGGGCTGGATCTTCCTTATGAGTCGTACCTAAACTGAAACCTTTTATGTTTTATTACCCATTCGTGTTTTAATATCAGCATAATTTACGCTCGTATATAGCCCCTGTATTAATACTTCTCCCTGTTGAATTGCCGGTATCTCCACATCTTCCAAAATTAAAACATCTGCCGCTCCTGGTTTGTATTGACGCACATTTTTCATTTTACTTAAACCCCCTACATGTTCTTTTTATTGCAAATAAAAATGGCCGCCCGAATTCGGACGGCAACTTTCTGTTAAACACAACTTAGTAGCTTAACTCATCCTTCTTCATTAATAATTACATTTTTCCCACGTAATTTCATAAGAATCGGAATTAGTATCCATAAAACTGCAACAATCAAAAAGATTAACGAAAGTGGTTTTGCTACGAAAATACTGTATTCTCCATTTGAAATTGTTAAAGCACGTCGCATGTTATTTTCAATCATTGGACCTAACACAAGCGCTAAAACTAATGGAGCAACAGGGAAATCATTTTTTGCAAAGAAATAGCCTGCAACACCGCATCCTAATAACAAGAATAAATCAAACGTCGTATATTGAACTGCATATACACCGAAAAATGAAATTGCAATAATAATAGGCAGTAAAAATCGTTTCGGTGTTTGGATAATTTTAGCGAAAACGCGAACTAAAGGCATGTTCAATACAAGCAGCATTAAGTTTCCTAGGAACATACTGGCGATCAAGCCCCATGCTACATCTGGATGTTCCTCAAATAATAATGGACCTGGCTGAATATTGTACATAATGAACGCACCCATTAAAATAGCTGTCGTTCCTGACCCGGGAATCCCTAATGTTAATAAAGGGATCATCGCTCCACCCGACGCCGCATTATTCGCAGATTCCGGTGAAGCAACCCCTGCAATATTTCCTTTACCAAATGATTCTGGATTTTTGCTGATCTTCTTTTCTGTAATATAAGCAAAGAAAGAAGCAAGTGTCGCTCCAGCGCCTGGTAGTACGCCTAAAAAGAAGCCAAGGAATGAGCCACGTGCAATTGGTGCTGCACTATCTTTTAAATCCTTTTTTGTAGGTAAAATACGATTGATTTTTGCAATCGGCTCATCGTTGCCATCCTTCTCAAAAATCGTTTTGAAGACTTCACCTAAAGCAAATAAACCTACAGCAATTGTTAAAAATTCAATTCCGCTAAATAAAACAGGCTGGTCATATGTAAATCGGGCAATTCCTGAAACAGCATCTATTCCTATTGTTCCTAACAGTAGGCCAAGAACGGTCATAATTAATGCCTTTGTTATTGATTTCCCCGCTAAACCACTTACCGCTGCCAACCCTAACAGCATCAGAGAAAAATATTCTGCCGGACCAAAATTTATTGCTACTTTAGATAATGGTCGAGCTAATAGAACCAATCCGATCAATGCAATAATACCAGCGATAAACGAACCGATTGCCGCAATTGATAAGGCGGCACCGGCCCTTCCTTGCCGTGCCATTTGATACCCGTCCAGCGTCGTAACAACTGAAGAGGATTCGCCTGGTGTATTTAATAAAATAGATGTTGTAGATCCACCATACATTGCACCGTAGTATACTCCAGCCAGCAGGATGATTGAACTAGTTGCAGCCATTTCTATTGGTAAACCAGATGTTAATGTAGCCGTAACAGGAATTAATAATGCGACACCACTCATTGGTCCAATTCCCGGTAATACTCCTACTGCCGTTCCAATAATTACACCTAATAATGCGAATAAAATATTATGCCACTGAAAAGCAATAGCAAACCCGTCTAATAAATACTGTACCGTTGACATATCAGCTCCTCCTTTCTATTTAGAGTGGGAATTTAGGTAATGATCCACCTAATACGTTAACAAAGCCGAAGTAAATAATTGCTGAAAACGCAGCTGCCACTATTATCGAACTAACCCACTTTCCTCGCTCAAGTGTTTGGAATGATATTAATAAAAATGCAAAGGTCGTAACTAAATAACCTAGTTTTTCAAGTAAAAATGCATAAGCAACCGCTGAGATAAAAATAATTAAAAATTGCTTATAATTAGAGGATTTCTCCCCTTCTTTATCCTCAATATTTTTGTACATTGCCTTATGACGAACCGTTTCAAAAAATAGTAAAATACTTAATATAATTAAAGCTATTCCTAATCCAAACGGAAATGTACTCGGCCCAATTTGAGAGCCGTATGCACTTGCAGATATTTTTTGGGATTCGACGATAATCAGTATTCCTAGCATCAAAAATACAACGCTAGCAACACGGTCAAATTTTAAATTCATCGTTGTACACCTCCTATAAAGCAGATGAGGGCAATTACATGCCCACATCATCGTTTAATTATTTTTGCATACCTAAAGCTGTTAAAATTTCTGTAATCGTTCCTTCTTGTTCTTCAAGGAATTTCGTGAAATCATCGCCTACACGGAAATCTTGTTCCCAGCCGTTACGCTCTAATTCAGCTTTCCATTCCTCTTTATCATTTAACTCTGTTAATTTTTCAACCCAATAATCCTTGGCTGTATCAGACATATCTTTCGGTCCGAAAATACCACGCCAAATAGTAAACTCTGACTCAATCCCTAAGTCATATAATGTCGGGATTTCTTCCAGACCTTCAAGCGCTAATTTTTCCGGTGATGTAACTGCCAATACTCGAACATCTCCACTCTTCACATAAGGTGTTACTGTTGAAATATCCGTTCCGATCGCATCGGCGTTATTTCCTAATAATGCCGCCATCGCTTCCCCGCCGCCATCATAAGAAACATATTTTACTGCTTTAGGATCAATGCCGTACTCGTATGCAGGTAAAATTGTAACTAAATGATCCATTGAACCTGGAGCTGAACCGCCAGCCATTGTAAGTGCTGTTGGATCAGCTTTAACAGCATCCAATAAATCGGTCAACGATTCGTAAGGAGAATCAGTACGGACAACAATTGCACCAAAATCCTTCGTTAGCTGCGCTAAAGGTGTCGTATCTTTATAACCGTAAGGACTATTACCTTCTGCCTTTAAGTTGTTAATTAAAATCGGTGGTGACTTTACCATTAACATATAGTCGTTTTTTGCTTCTTTTGTTGCGTATGTTGCCATGAATACGGCACCGCCACCACCTGGTTTATTTTCTACTGTTATTGGTTTTTCGATTAATTTTGTTTCATTCATAACTTTTGCAATTGAACGAGATGTTAAATCCCATCCTCCGCCAGCCCCGGATGGTGCCACGATTGTTAAGTTACTCGTTGGATATTCTTTGTCGCCTGATGATGTCCCCTCACTATCATTACAAGCTGCTAATGCAAGTGTTAACGCCGCTGCTGAAAATAAAGTTAGTAGCTTTTTTTTCAATGTCATAAAATAGTCCCCCTTCTGTTTTACGCGTTATGTAAGCGTTATCTTAATTAAAAGTGATAATGTGTCTTTTTTATATATAACGAAACTATTGTCTTTTATTTTCATACTGTCTATATTGTTCATATTGTTCACGGCATAAAAAAAAAGAGGCCGGGACATAACCCAAAAACACTATTTTCCTCTAAGAGGAAAATAGTGTTTTTTTGCTAAGCGTTAAAATTGATTTCCATTCCGGGACGCTTTCCACGGGCACGGCCTGAGCCTGTAGTCTCAGGCGTCGTGCTGTTCCCGTAGGAGTCGCCCTGCATTCCAATCAATTTTCCGAAATATTAGTTTCTTAATAAAGAGCTTCTTCTTATTCACCGGTAATTCTACTTATGTCCCAGCCTCATGTTCATTTATTTTTTTATAAAGTATCGGCGCTCTGGTCTGCCTACATAACCATAAATATGCTCAACAAAAATTACCTTTTCATCCATTAGATGCTCCAAATAACGCCTCGCTGTTGTTCTACTTATCCCTATTTCATTGCCAAGCTTTTCAGCAGTAATTCCTTCATCACAATTTTGAATATAGGTTACCACTTTTCCTTTCGTCACGGAATCAATGCCTTTTGGATTGCTTCCCTTATCAAATTCACCTGCATATGTAAGGTTATTCCACAGTTTTTTAATATCTTCGGCCTGCAACCGGTCGGTGGAGTTTAAAATTGTTTTTTTCTCTTTATAGTTGAGAAGGCATTCAGTGAAACGCTGTAGTGTTAAAGGTTTTAATAAAAAATCAATCACACCGCTCGCATATGCTTTCTTTACAATTTCTACCTCCGCTGCTGCCGTAATTAAAATAATATCGGTATCCATATCTTTTTGCCTAATATAATCTATTAGTTCTGTCCCCAGGTTATCGGCAAAGTATATATCAAGCAAAATCAAGTCTGGTTTTATTGTATCTAGCCAAATTTTTGCCTCTTCAACTGTATGAGACATACCTATTGTCTTAAAACCTTCAATTTGCCCAATAAACTTTTCATGTATTTGAGCAATACGGATATCGTCTTCAACGATTAATACTTCAATTGTATTCCCCATATTTCTCACCCCTCTTTTGGAATTGAAAAAATGAACAGTGCCCCACCTAATTCTCCTCGTTCAATTGCGATCGAACCATTTAATTTTCTCAAGTTTTCATCGACAATATACAAACCATAGCCACGATGTTCTTCGCCTTTTGTGGATTGCTTTTTTTCAAATATACTGTGGATTACCTGTTCATCAATACCATTCCCTGAATCTTCAATTTCACAAATAACCTCTTTTTCATCTTCATAAATATAAATCCGTACAATACGTTCTTCTTCATCTAAATGCTCTACCGCTTCAAAGGCATTTGTAACTAAATTTCCTAGGACTGAAATGAGTAAATGCTTTTCAAGATGTTGACCTAGTTTCCCACAAAAACTATCTTCATCTAGTAATAACGTAACTTTTAACTCTTTTGCTCTATTATAGAATCCTATGATTAAACCACAAATAAACGTATCTTGTATTTTTTCATTTAAAAAGGATATTAGCGCATGGTTCCCAATTCGCTCAGAGTGAATTAAGTATAGTGCTTCATCATACTCCTTCAGTTGAATCAACCCTGAAATTGTGTATAAAAAGTTATTGTACTCATGTGTTTGCGCTCGAAGGGATTCGATATATTGTTTTACCTGTGATAGTTCATTTGCAACTAAGTCAATTTCTTCAAAAGGTCTAAAACTGGACACCGCACCGGTTACTTTCCCCTTATTAATAATCGGAACACGATTTACTAAAGTTTTCACACCATTAATGGTCATCATCCGGTCTAATTGTTCGTGGCCAGAATCCATCACTTTAATTAAATGTGTATTCGGAATAACTTCACTAATATTTTTTCCTATCTCAGATTCTCCACTTCTTAAAATCGCCTTGGCAGATTGATTAATCAATGTAATATTACCGTTTCGATCAACCATAATAATTCCTTCTCGAATCGATTCTAATATAGCATTTCGCTCCGACAATATTTTTACAATTTCCTGAGGTTCATAATCCAATAGCTGTGCTTTTGTCTTATTGGAGAAATAAGTGGCCAGGATAATAGATAATATAATGGTAATAAAAAATACTATTACTAAATACTTGGAATAAATAATATTTGCTGAAAAGATATCGGTAAATAAAAAACCAACCGAAACGACACCGATGATTTTCCCGCTTTCATCTTTTACAGGCGCCTTACCGCGTAATGCTTTACCTAATGTCCCTTCCGCAATAGAAACGTAAACTTCTCCATCGATTAGTGCTTTGGCATTATCATCACCAACCATTTTTTCCCCTATTCGTTCTTTTACGGGGTGTGCATACCTGATTTCATTTTCATCTCCAATAACCACATATTCAGCATTGGCATTTTGCTGAAACTGTAGCGCAATTTCTTGAATTTCCGATGATGTTTGGGATTGCTTCAGTCCTTCTATAATGACTGGGTGTTCCGAGGCGACTTTCGCTATACCCAGTGCCCGCTCACCCATTTCCTTTTCTACAATTTCTCCAATAATAAAGTAGGTTAAAAATAAACTTATGACTAAAATCATTATTGCTAGAATGGTATTATACTTAAAAAAACGAAAATTTAATGAGCTTCTTTCCATATACTATTACCTCTATTTTGGCAGTTATTACTTTAGATGATTATAGCATAAGAATATTTCATTAATTCTAACAATTGAGAAAAGCAGCTGTAGTACATGGTCAATATGCTCGATTACAGTACTCAGCGAAAACAATAGAAGCCACTTGGCGCCGAATAATTATCGCACCAAGTGGCTACATTGTCCTTTTAATAGAGTAAGCTTTATTATACCTATCTCTTCCATTTATCGCTCGCTTTGAAATTATAAACCGGTGTCACGTGCTTCTGGATTGTCACCGTTTCTTCGATTTGCTCGACAATTTCCTGCATCGGCTTATAGGCCATCGGTGCTTCGTCGAGCGTTTCCTCACTTACCGAAGTTGTCCAAATTCCTTGCATCGTCTGTTTGAAATCATCCATCGACAAGTTTTTCATCGCCGCTGTCCGCGAGTAAATTCGTCCTGCTCCATGTGGGGCGGATTCATTCCAGTCGGCATTCCCTTTTCCGATACAAATAAGCGAACCGTCCCGCATATTCATCGGAATGACGAGCTTTTCATCCTTTGCCGCACGCACTGCCCCTTTACGCAAAATCATGGCATCCGTATCAATATAATTGTGTACGGAATCAAACTGCTCCGCGAATTCCCACTTCATATGCACCGCGATTGTCTTGGCAATAAGCATACGGTTTTCATGTGCAAAACGCTGTGCCAGTTTCATGTCGGCAATATAATCCTCGAACAGTTCGCCTTCCAAATAAGCCAAATCCTTTGGCACAACCGGATTTTCATTCTTATATGCTTGAATCATTTTTTGAATGTCTCTGCTGTTTCCTGCTTCTTTCAATGCCGCAATTCTTTCGGATAAATCTTCACGCTGCAATGACTCAAATGCACGCTTCTGATGCCAGTTCGCCATCTTTGCTCCGACATAGCGTGAGCCCGTATGGATCAATAAATAATGAACGCCCGTCTCATCCTTTGCAAGCTCAATAAAATGATTGCCGCCGCCCAATGTACCAAGCGAGCGTCCTGTATACTCATTTTGCAGGCCACGTGCGATGAAGTTTTCGTTGGCAAAACGTTCTGCATCTTTTACTTTTAGCGCCGTTCCATGGATTTCATTACCGCTCGGTACAAAACGTCGGATTGTTGCATCGAGTTTATTAAAATCAATTTCGCCTTTACCGATTTCCGAAACAAGCACCCCACACCCTACATCAACACCGACGAGATTCGGTACGACGCGGTCATTCAACTGAATCGTTGTACCGATGACACAGCCTTTTCCGGCATGGTAATCGGGCATAATCCGCACTTTTGTTCCTTCCATAAACGACTGATTGACGAGTTCATCAATTTGCTGAATTGCCGCTTCCTGCGGTGTGTTCGTATAAATTTTCGCATTTGTATATTTTCCGTTAATTTCGATCAATGCTGTTCACGCCTTTCTTTTTTAAACTGAGCACAGCGAATATAAGAAGTGCTACACCAATATAACTTCCAAGCAGTAATATCGGGGTTCCTTGGTTAACAAAACCGAATGTTATTTCAGATTGTAGTTCAACCGTATTCGGTGCGAATTGCGGTTTGTAAAAGAATGTTTGAACTAATCCGATTAACAGCTGTGCGGTGAAATATAGAATATGTAAGAGCAGTGCTCCGATGAATGCGAACAGGATTTTACGTTTCATGCAAGACCCCCCTTTGTGAAAGTAATTGTTACTATTTACGAGTGGGGACGAGGAGAAGTTTCATAAATTTTCCTGTACGGCAGTTGGCTTTTTATTAGAAGATTTATGAGTATATTAGAAAACTCGTGGGCAATATTTGAAACTTTCGACTCTATATTCGAAAATCGGGGATCGATATTAGAAGTTCCCTGTGCTTTATTAGAAAATAGCCGGTTTATTAGAAGCTTGAATACGGATATTAGAAAATCTCTGAACTTATTAGAAAAGCATAAAAAACGGACCGTTCGAAAAGCGGTTACACTTTTCAAACAGCCCATTACCCTCATTATTTCAAATGAACAAATCTCGAAACCATCATTGTTAAAAACGCGTACACTCCGGCTTTAACCGTCTGCAATTCGCGTGTATCACGGTGCGGGTCGACGCAGACAAAATCCATCCCTTTTACAATTTCGTATTTCCCCACTTCATACAGCAAATCGAACAGCTCGTCTGTCCGCATGCCACCTGGTGTAGAAGCAGGTACTCCCGGTGCGTAGGCAATATCAAGTACGTCCATATCTACTGTCAAGTAAACAAGATCCACTTTACTGGAAAGCTCCTCCATGACATTCGCGATTACAGACTCAGCACCACAACGACGGAAATCTTTTAATGTAATACGGTTTACCCCATAATGATCCGCAGTACGTATAAGGCTCGGGGCATTGTAAAAACCGTGCAGCCCGATGTTGTACACATCTTCGCCTCGTATTACCCCAGCATCCAGCAGCTGGCGGATCGGCGTGCCGTTTGTCGGTCCGTCTGATTCTGTTGAACGTAAATCCAGATGGGTATCGAACTGTAAAATTCCGATTCGTTTACCGGAAGAACCGGCAAATGCTCTTACAATCGGCGCAGTAATCGAATGATCCCCACCGATTTGCACATAAAAGCTTTCCGGACAATCATTCAAAACATCCGTCATCGCCTGTTCGATATTGTCATGACACTCTAAAATATTCGTACCGTGCATTTTCACATCACCGACATCAGCGACCCGCAGTGCACGAATATCAACATCTTCATCAATCGAATACGTCGTAAACAGATCCCAGCTTTTACGGAAAAAATCCGGATATTCCGAAGCCGCCGAAGCACTGATCGACGAGCGGGACAGCGGGACCCCTGTTATGACAACATCAAAGGAATCCGAAAGCTCGCCATAACTTGGGACAATCCAGTCCTTTACCTTCATGTCTTCACATTCCGTACGATTCCAGGAGGTTGCCGGGCTTACTAGAAAAGCGCTCACAGTAAGCTGCCACCTTTCACAACGACGTTTCCTGCTTTAATGACAGTGTCGGTATGATTCATCCCGTAAAAATACTGAAGCTGCTTATAATTCGGGACATCCAAAATCAGTAGATCGGCCTGTTTTCCTTTTTCGAGCGTGCCGACCTGATCGGCGCGTTTTATCGCATGGGCTGCATTGATTGTCGTTGCACAAAGCACTTCTTCCATTGTCATTCCCATGTTCATGCATGCCAAATTTTGAATGAACGGCAAGCTGATCGTTGGGGACGATCCCGGATTAAAGTCTGTTGAAATCGCTACAGGTATGCCACTATCGACCATCAGGCGGCCTCTTGCATACGGTGCGCGTAAGAAGAAGGCAGTACCCGGCAAGAGTACAGCAATCGTACCGGACTTCGCCATAGCAGCAATCCCTTCATCTGACGCAACGAGCAAATGCTCTGCGGAGATGGCCCCGACTTCTGCAGCAAGTTCGGCACCTTCATACGGCTCGATTTCATCTGCATGAATTTTCGGTGTCAGCCCGTATTCTTTCCCCGCTTCCAAAATCCTGCGGGTCTGCGCAGGTGTGAATACCCCTTTTTCGCAAAAGACATCATTAAACTCTGCAAGCCCCAGCTCCGCCACTTTCGGAATCATCTGCTCGATAATAATTTTTACGAATTCATCTTCATTGCCTTTAAATTCTTTCGGAACAGCATGTGCGCCCATAAAGGTCGAGACAATATCGACCACATGCTCTTCCTGCAGCTTCTTCACAACTTGAAGCTGTTTCATTTCGTTTTCTAGATCAAGGCCATAGCCTGATTTTGCTTCCACTGTCGTAACGCCGTGACGCAAAAACTCGTTTAAGTGCTGAACAGTTTTGTTATATAAATCATCAAAACTCGCTTCACGTGTTTTTGTCGTCGTATAGTGAATCCCGCCGCCTGCATTCATAATATCCATATAGGACTTTCCGGCAAGGCGCATATTCAGCTCATGCTCACGTGTCCCCCCATGCACTAAATGTGTATGGCAGTCAACAAGGCCCGGCATGACAATTTTTCCTCTTGCATCAATAACCTCGGCATCGCTTACTAGATGCGGATATTCCTGTTTTATTTCATCAAGAGGCGCAATCATTGCAATGCGGTCTCCTTCGATTAATACACTTACCTCTTTTTTCAGGCCGAGCTCGCTCATCTGCTCACGGCGGCGCGGTAATTTCACATCACATTCCATTGTTAATACTTCATTTGCATTGTTTATTAAAATAGCCAAAGTTCATCATCCTTTTAGCATCGGCATATTGATACCTTTTTCTTTTGCTGTTTGAACTGCAATGTCGTAGCCTGCATCTGCATGGCGTACAACCCCCATACCCGGATCTGAAATAAGCACGCGATTGATCTTTTCTGCTGCCAGCTTTGTGCCGTCAGCTACAAGTACTTGCCCGGCATGCTGGGAATAACCCATTCCTACACCGCCGCCATGATGGATGCTCACCCAGCTTGCACCACCCGCCGTATTGACGAGCGCATTCAATAATGGCCAGTCTGATACAGCATCCGATCCGTCCCGCATTCCTTCAGTCTCGCGGTTTGGCGAAGCGACTGATCCGGAGTCCAAATGATCACGGCCGAATACAATCGGCGCTTTCAATTCACCGTTCGCGACCATCTCGTTCACTCTTAAGGCAAAGCGGTGGCGGTCGCCATACCCCAGCCAGCAAATCCGGGCAGGTAAGCCTTGCCATTTCACCATTTTCTGCGCCATGTTAATCCAGTTTACTAATGCTGTATCTTCAGCAAACATTTCCTTCGCCAGAGCATCCGTTTTGTAAATATCCTCCGGGTCGCCCGACAGTGCTGCCCAGCGGAACGGACCTTTTCCTTCACAGAATAACGGGCGGATATACGCAGGCACAAACCCAGGGAAGTCAAAAGCATTTTCCACACCCATTTCCTTTGCATACGCACGGATATTGTTTCCGTAGTCGAATGTTTCCGCACCAGCCTGCTGGAATTCAAGCATTGTCCGTACATGCTCTGCCATCGTTTCCTTCGCACGGCGCTCATATGTTTTCACATCGGTTTTGCGCAGTTGAAGTGCTTCCACCAGCGTCATCCCGTTTGGAATATAGCCGTTGATCGGGTCGTGGGCAGATGTCTGGTCTGTCACGAAGTCCGGGATCATGCCGCGGTTTAACAGCTCGCGGTTAATGTCCGCACAGTTTCCGACTAAACCGATTGACGCCGGTTCTTTTGCGGCAGTTAACTTATTTACAAGTGCTATCGCCTCATCTACTGTTTCGACAAGGTAATCACAGTAGCCTTCATTTATTTTACGTTCGATTCGTGCACGGTCCACTTCAACAACTAAAATGACCGCTCCCGCCATTTTTCCGGCTAATGGCTGGGCACCACTCATACCGCCCATACCACCAGTCAATATCCACTTACCACGAAGGTCGGCTGTTCCAAACTTCTTTTTCCCGGCTTCCACAAAACTTAAATACGTACCCTGCAAAATCCCTTGTGCCCCGATGTAGATCCATGAGCCTGCCGTCATTTGCCCGTACATCATTAAATTGCGCTCTTCCAGTTCATAGAAATGGTCCCAGTTCGCCCAGCCAGGCACCAGATTCGAGTTGGCGATCAGTACGCGCGGTGCATTTTCATGTGTTCTAAACACTGCAACCGGTTTTCCGGACTGCACAATCATCGTTTCGTCATTTTCCAGTTCTTTTAATGTGGCAATAAGTTTTTCGTAGCTTTCCCAATCACGTGCCGCTTTTCCGATACCGCCGTATACAACCAGCTCATCCGGATTTTCCGCTACTTCCGGATCCAGATTGTTCATCAGCATGCGCATTGCCGCTTCCTGTGTCCACCCTTTACATGAAAGCTCGGAACCACGTGGTGCACGGATGTTTGTTTTATATACCATAAAATCTCTCCTTTTATTTGAAGTAAGAATAAATACTATTGGCGTGACGGACTTCATCTGTCACCCTTCGTTAGCTATAGTCTAATTTTCTTTCAGTTCTGAATAAATAGAATAAAAACACCGATTATAGTAATATTTAAATAAAATAAAATTAATTTTAATAATTTTTAGAAGTTATATATGAAATAGCAATTATTAAAGGTGGTGTTCGAATGAAAATTTTAATTGTTGAACGGGACTTTGAAGAAATTGCAGGAATTGAATGGTTTTTAAAAAATTATTTTATGCGGGATGTTGAAGTAATTGGTGAAATAGATGGCAGTAGAATAATTGAAACATTTGAAGAAACACGACCTGAAGTACTTCTTATTGAAATGGAACTTGTTTCTCCTTCTATAGAGCAGTTTTTACAAAAGCAGGCGATTCCCGTTATCGGTATTACAGCGGAGCCTATTTTTCAGCAGGCAATGAAAGCAATACGTGTAAAGGCAATCGACCTTTTTGTGAAACCTGTACCATTGGAGCAATTAAAGTCGGCATTGCTGAAAATCCCTATGACTAAGCCGGCAGCAGCTTTAAGCAGTACCGTTCCAGTCGAGACCCAATTATATTCGGATTTGTATTTGAATAAACCTGAAAATTTCTCTTTAGATGGGAAGTCCTTGTTTTTAATAGAGTGTGCAGATTATGAGCATAATTTAATGCTGTATGATTGGCTCATTGAATTGCCTATTTTTCATACTCTCATTGCCCTGCCGCTGCAAAACCGGATAATTTGCATTGTTGAAATCGATGGTTTTACCAATCTATTCCGACAGCTCCGAATCATGAGCCGGGAATGGGAGAAATTCAGTGGGGAATCGCTGAACATTGCTGTCTATGATGGTAAGGAAACAACATTGATGACAATGTATCAAGCATGCAAAAAAACATTGACGCAGCGCTTTTATAAAGGGTATTCCCATATTTTTAAGAGCTCGCAAACACTTCATGTGACGAGGCTTGATCCGCTTTTAACTCCAGAGGAACAGCAGCTTTGGATTACAAGTCTTGAAAACGGCGATTTGAAAGCAATTAAGGCGTTTTTATATACGCTGACAAAAGGTAATACCTATTACCACCAGGATGATGTGCGCATTCATTTGACGAGTATTTTAGCGCAAATCCGCCGTTTTATGATGAAGTACCATCTGCTGCAGCAGGCGAAAATCGAACAGCAATACCGCGCACTGTTCCATTTTATTTTAGAGCATCCGATTTTATATGCGATTGTACAGGAGTTCATTTTATTTACACAGCGGCTGATCGATGCGAGAAAAAATTTGCAGCAACAGCAGATTGCCGATTATACGGAGATGGCTGTCGAAATAATCGAGCGCGACTATATCAATGCCGAGCTGACATTACAGCATGCGGCCAATGAATTAAATATTAGTACCAATTATTTGAGCAATGTATTTTCAAAAAAACGCGGCATTCCTTTCCGGAAATATTTGCAGCAGTATCGTGTACAGCAAGCTGAAAAGTTACTAATAGAAACGAGTTTGGGCATCGGGACAATTGCGGAAATGGTCGGATTTACGGACGGCAATTATTTTACTAAAGTTTTTCGGGAATACTACCAGTTAACCCCATACCGCTACCGATTGCAGGTGAGGAAGACAGCCGGTAATTCTGTTTAGGACAACAAAAAATACCTGGCCGCAAATTGAAATGGCCCAGGTATTTATATTTTATACAGAAGCCGTTGCGCGAACGGATAGCCCGAAATCCATATCGGCTGCTGTTTGTTTCAAATTATAATAATCTCTTAACTTTTCAACGATTTCCGTTGGTGGTTTTTCGTTGTAGTAGCCGACACGTGTCATCGTCATTCCACTTACCTTCTGCAGATCGACAAGTGATTCGCACATTTTAATTCCTGTGCCAAATGAATCGATGATCGGGACATTGCCGACATGGTGGATATGGTGGGTAGCCAGGAATATATTCATTGGCCCTTCACCCGGTATAATGACATCCGCACCTTGCGCTATTGCTATTTTTGCAGCTGCAATAAATTTATCGATGATGGGCTGAGGATTTTTATAGCCATCCATAATATCGTAAAATCCGATATCTGCCTGTACGATCGGTCCAAGCTTTTGTGCCAGCCCGTATTGCTGTGCATTGAAACGCAGCTGATCAGCTAACGGCGCCAGGAAATTAACGATTCCGATTTTCGATCCAAGCATTGACGCCATATGCAATGAAGCTTGTCCGTAACCGATAACCGGAATATCAACAAGTGCACGGGCCTCGATTAAGCCAACGTCGGGAATCGTTCCGATAAACACCGCATCATAGCCCGCTTTTTCCGCGATTAATGCATTGCGGATGAACTGCTCCTTATGCAAGCTTTGCAAATAGTTGTACGTAATATAGTGACCGGGATAATTTTCAGGGTACGTATCATTCGTCATACCGTGAAGGACGACATCCACATCTGGACGCGCAATTTTTAAAATATGCTGAATGACTGCATCGCGGTATTCCGGAATATCTTCAATTGATGTTAAGCTTTGGTGCCAAATCTTCATTTAAGTACCTCCTGCTTGTTTGCTTGTATTGCCGTTCTTGCAGCTATACGACCAAAAATTGCGGCTTTTCCTAACGAGCTTCCCGTCATATAGCCCGCTCCGTGGAAACCTCCAACCATTTCACCCGCAGCAAATAAACCTTTGATCGGCTCACCGAACGGGTCTATTACATGCCCATTTTCATCGACTTGAACACCTGCATACGTAGCAAGCATCGCTGTCGCTGTTTCCATAATATAAAACGGTGCTGTTTCGATTGCCGTAGGAGTCCCGAATTTATGTGTGAGCGAAGTACGGCCAAATGCTGTATCCTGCCCTTTCTTCACATCCGAATTATATGTGGAAATCGTTTGCTTTAATGCTTCTACCGGCAGTCCTGCTTTTTCTGCCAGCTGTTCGATTGTGTCAAAACTTTCAATTAAACCTTCTCTGTAAAGTAACTCAAAATCATAAAGTGCATCGTTAGCGACACTTTTGTCCATGACCGTCTGATCCCATACCTGATAGCTCCGGCAATTCGGTTGCTGTAATGCTGCATCGCCAAGAAGCTTATAGGAAATTGATTCATTCACGAAGCGCTTACCTAGCTCGTTCACAATGATTCCGCCTTTATAGAATGTATGGGCCTGACGCTTTTTATCATTTGTTGATGTTGGATGAAAGCCGTATGTGCCTTTCAAATACGTAAAGTCTTCCAGCCAGGCTCCTGCCGAAGCAGCAAGTTTAATCCCGTCGCCTTTATTACCGGCACCACCGAGACGAACAGTATTGGCCAGCTGCGGAGCAAACTGTGCCAGCAGCTCTTCACTTTGGGAAAAGCCGCCCGCTGTTAACAGGACACCGTAATCCGTTGTAAGTTCGATCTGTTCACCGTTCTCCTCGTACACCACACCAACAACTTGCTCGTTGTCCTTTAGTAATCGTACAACAGGTGCATTCGTTTTAATTACTGCGCCGGTTGTTTCAGCATTTGCACGTAATTGGCCGATCGCCTGGCCAGGAATGATCGTATGTCCGCGCGGGTTGGAATGTCCACTTACAGCTTGGCATGTCAAAAACTGGACTCCCTGTTCGACAAGCCAGTTGTATGTAGCAAGCTGATGTTTACCGTATGCCTCAATGAGTGTACGTTTGTTTTTATAATGGCCTACAGCTAAAAAATCTTCCATTAAGCTTTCTGTCGTATCTTCAATACCGAGCTTCTTCTGGAAATCTGTCTCGGCAAATGCCATAAAACAGCCGCTTAATAAAGAACTGCCGCCAATTTCAGCTTGTTTTTCCAGGACAATGACCTTTGCGCCCGCAGCCGAAGCCTCCACTGCTGCGCAAAGTCCCGCCATACCCGCACCAACAATTATAAGGTGGTCACGGCTCATCCGTATTACGCCTCCTTAACTGTTTCGGCCAATAGTTCAAGAGCGGCTTCACAAACTTGCATATCATGTGTATAGTGACCGCCGCTTACACCGATTCCCCCGATGCATTCACCGTTTAATTGAATTGGGTAACCCCCTCCGAAAATAACAAGGCGATTCGTATGGACAAGCCCCTCCATTAGTGGCGGATCATCTTTTAAACGGTCGTACCATTCATGTGTGGCACGATTATAAGCTGCTGCTGAGAATGCTTTATTTTGTGAGATTTCCAATGCTAATACCGGTGCGCCGTCCATAGCTGAGAATGCCTTTAAATTCCCCGCTTTATCTACGATTGAAATCGCGAACTTCATGCCTAGCTCTTTTCCTTTTTCCTCTGCCTTTTCTAACATCTTCTTTGCTAAATCTAAAGTCACTGTGTTTTGTTGGAATGAATACGTTAATTCTGTCATTTTAATATCCCCTTTTAATTATTATTTGGCTAAACCTACTGGTGCACCGTAACCGAATGCTTCTACTGAAGTGGCAGTAATTGCACGGCTTTTCGGTAATACTAAGTCAACAATGACATTGGCAATATCAATGGCTTCTAACCATCCGCTTTTATTTAGATCTACTCCAAGTTCATCGGTCATTCTTGTATCCACCGGACCAGGGCAAACGGCATTAACTCTTATTCCATATGGTTTCATCTCTTCTCCCAATGCCTTGGAAAAACCGATTACGGCATGTTTGGAAGAGATGTAGGCACTGCGATTTGGACCGCCCTTCGTCCCCCATATTGAGGAAATGTTGATGATCGCACCTGTACGCCTTTCAATCATCGATGGAACCGTTTCATAGCAGAAATAATACGGACCATGTACATTAATGTCGTGCATTTTTATCCACTCATCCGGCGTTGTTTCCGTAAATGGCTTCAACGCCATCGCCCCTGCATTATTGATCAATATATCGATTGGTCCAAGCTCTGTCGTAACAACCGCCACAGCCTCCTGGACTTGTGCATAATTCGAAACATCACATTTAATGCCAATGGAAGGAACATTATATGTCGTTTCAATCAGCTGCTGCACTTCTGTACACTCTTGCTCATTACGTGCACAAACCGCAACTTTTGCTCCTTTTGAAGCTAACAATAGGGCTGTTTCTTTGCCGATACCCCGGCCTCCGCCTGTTACAAGCGCAACTTTACCTAGTAATTCCATAAGAGCCTCCTATTGATATGATTTTTCTTTTTCCGCAATATAGCGAACTGCATCATGACCTGCACGGCGACCGAATACTAAGCAGCGCAGCACCGATGTACCACCCGGATATTTGCCGTAATATACACCTGAAGTTTCACCTACCGCATAAAGACCGGGAATCGCTACTTCATCACCCGTTAGGACACGGCCATTTAAATCTGTCGCTAATCCGCCATTTGTAAATACATTGCAGCAAATAACCGGATACGCTATAAACGGACCTTCATTGATCGGAATGGACCAGTTCGACTTATTTAGCGCCAAGCCTGTTGTTGCAAGGCCATCAACCCGGTTATAAATGAATTCACCTGTCGGACATGCTGCATTGAATTCATCGATTGTGTGCTTTAAGTTTTCGGCATTCACACCAATCTGTTTTGCGATATCATCAATTGTTTCTCCGACGATTGCCGGGATATCGGTTTGCAGCGCCTCTTCATAATTCGGGATGTTGTACATTTTCTGATCGGTAATCATGTAGGCAATATGGTCTTCACATTCGTAAAAGATTTTGCGTGCCACTTCCTCATACTGCTCATCAATTGTCGTAACCCCTTCATCTGTAAAGCGTTTTCCCTGCTTATTCACGAGGACGGCATACGGGAACAACATAACACCCGCTTCTTCCCGTTTACTGCGAGGGTCCACTGTTTCGGCATGGAAAGCATCGAACTGCCCTTTTCCGGCAGCACCGATATTTAGTGCCATCCGGATCGCCTCGCCTTTATTGAACAGGCCACCTTCAGATACCGGGGGAATTTTATGGGCATCCCGGCCGATATACTGTGCCATCATTTCCTTATTTCCTTGGAAACCGCCCGCACCTAGAATGACCGCATTTGTTTTTAGTACGAGTGATGTGCCGTCAGCCATACGCACTTTAATGCCATTGACCGATCCTTCATCATCTAGTGTTAAATCCCATGCTGTTGTTTCGTAAATGATTTCCACACCTAAAGCACGTGCGCGTAAAGTGAGGGCATCAATAATCGCGCGTCCTCCGCCTATCGGTAGCAGACGGGGTTTTGATGCTGTCAAAAACATCGTCGGCAAATAGTCGAAATCAACCCCTTTCGACTCTACCCAGCGCAATGTTTCTCCAGCTTCATCACGCAATGTTTCGGCATAGGCGCGATCCATAAATGAATCCGAAAACGACACCATATCCTCAACAAGTCCGTCTGCCGGCTTATCGATATTTTCCATACGCATATAAGCAGCCGTCCAGCGTGTATTTCCACCGCGCTGTTCAAAAGGTGCACGCTCTAAAATGGCAATCGTCAAATTTTCATTTTGTTCCTTCGCTCGTTCAGCTGCAGCTAATGCAGACGCTGTTCCTGCTGCACCGCAACCTACAATGACTAAATCGTAGTCCACTCCGCTCATATCCACACCATCTTTCCGAATATTAAGAATATTGTTTTTCCAGTTGTTGGATTTCTTTTAACTTAAACAATTCCTGGCGCTGTTCCCATGTGCAAATGACATCATGAATGTTTTCCTGGCTTTCGTCACGCATTAAAATCTGCATTGCGTCCGTAGCACCTTTAATCGCACCGCGTAAAGCCGAATTCGCACACAGCATAATCTGGAAGCCTAAATTTTGCGCTTCCTGACGTGATACTAACGGCGTTTTACCACCTTCTACAAGATTGATAATATGCGGGATACCCGTTACCTCTTTTGTAATACGCGACAATTGCTCATATGTAGTTGGCGCTTCCACAAAAATTGCGTGCGCACCTGCCTCTTTATAAGCATTCGCTCTTTCAATCGCCTCATCGAAACCGAGGACACCTAATGCATCCGTACGTGCAATGATCGCTAACTGATCATCGGTACGTGCATCAAGGGCAGCTTTAATTTTTCCGACCATTTCATCCTGTGATATCACTTCTTTACCGTTGAAATGACCGCATTTTTTCGGCATGACCTGGTCTTCAATCTGCAATGCAGCCGCACCCGCCTTTTCCAGCACCTTTACCGTTCGCTGCATGTTGATCGCATTGCCAAAACCTGTATCGGCATCGACAACAATCGGAGTCGTTGTCACTTCACTCATCCAGGAAACGACCTGGGCGATTTCCGTTAAAGTCGTCAGCCCGACATCCGCCCAGCCAAGCTGTGCATTTGAAATACCGGCTCCTGTTGCATATATGGCCTTAAATCCCGTTTCTTCAATAATGCGGGCGGTCATTGCATCAAAGGCGCCCGGCAATATAAATGTGTCTTTACCTGCTAATAACTGTTGAAACATCTCTGTTTTTTTCAAGTTTAACCAGCCTCTCAACTAATTTCTTGGTATTTTTGGGTTGCGCGTTGATGGAAATAAATCGAACAATCATCGATATTTAAATCTTGGTAGAAAATAATGTCCTTGGCATTCTTCACATAAACTTTTTGCGAGATCGCCCGCTTACCGGCTAAAATCGTGACATAGTATTCTCCGCATTGAGGAAGTGTATAGTAATCGTGCAATCCGTTTTTCAGCGAGTATTGGATGCTATACGGCTTTCCTAATAATGCTGTTACTTCCTCGACATAGCCCCGTTTCAATTTTTCACGAATACATGTCGAGCTCACCTTTTCACCTGAAATGGCAAAACGCTTCACAACATCGACTTCAATTTTCCAGTCGCTGTCTGACTGGATTGTAGCGACCGTACCGGCTCCCTTAGCACCGTACGTATAGTCATAACCTGCTACGGCGTACTGCACTTGAAGCCCCACTAAATATTGCTGGACAAATTGCTTCGGTAAAAGAGCAGCAAACGTTTTCGTAAATTCCACTATATAGAACAAATCGACACCTAATGACTGAAAGCGTTCGGCCTTTTTCTCCATCGGCATTAAATAGTCTACTTCTTCATTTGAAAAGACCGTTTTCGGATGGGGAAAAAAACTCATAACAGCCAATTTCAAGCCTTTTTTCCGGGCTTTTTTTCTTGCTGCTAAAATTACCTGCTGATGACCTTTATGCACACCATCAAAAAATCCTAATGCCATTACTGCGGGTTCGCTACTTTGCTGGACAATCGGTAGATTTTTTTCATTTACGATAATTGTTTTCATGCTACTTCACACCTTTCTAAAATGTCATAATTTAGTGGTTAACTAAGGCTCTTACCTCGCTTCAATCGTAATATTATTTAATTCTTTATCCTGCACACTGTCGCCCCAATATGTATTACTTAAGGCACGTTCTTCCAATGTCCACTCAACAGGTTCCCAATCCGGTTCGAAAATTAAGTAACCGCCCGAGAATAATTCCACTCGGCAGCCACTTCCAGGATCCATTACATATAAGTAGATCGCCTGAGATACACCATGTTTACCTGGACCGATAAATGGCAGATTGTTTTCTTTTAAAATATCTGCAGCACGTAAAATATCCTGTGTATCATCCAGCCAGTACGAGATGTGATGGAGACGGGCAGGTGTTGGAAGCGTTTCCTTTTTTATCATCGCCACATCATGTACAAGGGGCGTCACACTCATCCAGCCCGCCAAAATACCGTCATCGCCACGTAAATACTCACGCATATTGAAGCCAAGCACTTCTGTTAAAAATGCATAGGATTCAGCTACATCTGTCGTCGTATGAATATTTACATGATCAAATCGACGCGGCGAAATCCCTTTGTTCCACGATTTATATACTTGGTTTTTCAGAACTGAAGCTTTATCCGGACCGGCTTTTGATTTTTCCACGTCATAATAGAGTTCAAATGTATGGCCGCTCGGTAATTGAAAACGGATCGAATCACCGATACCTGGTGTTGTGCCTTTTGGATATTCCTGTACATCTACCCCTTGCTCGACTAAAAGTTCATTGAAGCCTTGAACACAATCAGCTGTTTTTGTACGCCAGCCGATATGTTTGACGTGAGCACTTTCACCCGCTTCAATGCTCAAAGTATGATGCTGGAAATCACTGTAGGCACGTAAATAGTGAACACCGTCGATTTCCGCTGTTTCTTCCAATCCAATAATCTCTTTAAAGAAAACTAATGACTTTTCCAAATCTGTTGACACTAAAGCAACATGGCCTAGTTTAGCGATTTCTGGTGCCACTGCAATTCCCCCTTAAAATGATGGATATGAGTAACCTGTTTTAGGTTGTTATTGTTTTCAATGTTACAAAATGTACTTTTGGATATCTAGGAAACTTTTATTCAGAAAAATCTAACTTTTAGTAAAAAATTACTGAATTTCAGATATCCGTTCCGTTCCTTGCCAATAAAAACTCATATGGTAATACACCTGTCGTTTTTATCGGAAACTGCAGTAAATAGCCTGCTAGCGGCTCCTCTTTAATACGCGCTTCCGGCAATGCTTCATAAGCTGTTGTAACATACAGATTGTCCAAGTTTTTACCGCCGATCGTGCAGGACGTAACATGGGAAACAGGAATGATGAATTCTTCTTTGATCTGCTGCTCCTGTGGATTTATACATACAACACGTGTTTGTTCCTTACTTGTTTTTGCCATAAGACCACTTTTAAACAAAGTTACATACAAATTCCCTTCACTATCGATCGTCATGCCGGCCGGATATCCTTCAACCATTTTGAAAGTATAAACAATCTTTTCAAAAAGCAGCTGCCCGCTTTCTGTTAATTCATATTGAAAGATTGCGTGTTTTGATGAATCAATATGATAAAATTTATTTGTTTTGCGATCCCATTCCAAACCGTTGGAAATCGCTAATTTTGATAAATGCGTCTGAATTTCGCCTTCTGCATCAACGGAGATTAATTTCGCATTTTCGAATGGGTAGTTGGAAAATGCAGTTTGCGGCGTTTCTTTGAACTTTTTAAAAAAACCGTCTGAATAACCTATCCATAGTCGTCCGTCTGGTCCACATTTAGAATCATTTAAAAAATGTATTTCAGACAGATCTGGCGGCAAAACAAACGGTTTTTTCAGACCTAATTTAAAATTGATCAAATAGAGGCCGTCTTTGTAAACTCCAATAAACTGACCATCTGCAGTCGGGATAATGGACTGAATCCACCCCATTGCATCATACACATCTTCTATTTCGGTTTCCGGATTGAATGTGATGATTTTTTTATTCGCGATATCCAGCCAAATCACACCATATGCCTGATGCCAGATTGGACCATCTGCAAACTTCGCGCGGTATTTCCCACAAATTTTCATGCGCTCACCTTCTCTATCTATATAAGTATTTAAAATATGAGATGAATAAAAAGCTACCTCATTTATATTAAGGTAGCATTCAAAAATTATCGGTTTGTTTCATATATAATTGTATTGTGAACACAGCTTCTTATTATTTCATTAAACTCTGTGCCACCTCATAAATTAAATCTTCCTGTCCGCCGACTGTTTTACGGCGGCCCAGCTCAACTAAAATATCGCGTTCATCAACACCGAACTGTTTTGAAGCTTTTTCTGTATGGAGTAAGAAGCTTGAATACACGCCTGCATATCCCATAATTAAGCTCGAGCCTGATATTTCCTGAGGACGTGGTAAAATAGGTGCGACGATCTCATTTGCGACATCGATAATATTGTACAGATCGACACCTGTTTGAATACCCATCCGCTGTAACACGGCAACTAATACTTCAGTTTGCGTATTGCCGCTGCCTGCCCCTAATGCACGTAATGATCCGTCAATATAAGTAGCGCCGGCTTCAATTGCCGCTAAAGAATTCGCCATCGCCAGTGACATATTATTATGTGCGTGGAAACCGATTTCACAGTCGATATTTTCTTTCAATGCCCGAATGCGTTCCGTTACTTGATCCGGTAATAGGTAACCAGCAGAATCCGTCACATACACAATTTCCGCACCGTAGCTTTCAAATAATTTTGCCTGCTCGACAATGACGCTTGTCGGAGCCATATGTGCCATCATCAAAAACCCGGCAGTTTTCAGTCCCAATTCACGGCTATAGGCAATGTGCTGTGCTGAAATATCCGCCTCTGTCACATGTGTTGCAACACGTGCCATTTTTGCGCCCGCATTCACGGCATTTTTTAAGTCATCCTTAATTCCGATGCCGGGAATTAGTAAGACAGCTACTTTTGAATCGGTACATTCAGCGGCAGCAGCTTCGATTAACTTCAGCTCGTCCACTGCAGACAGGCCGTACTGCAAGCTCGATCCGCCTAAGCCATCACCATGTGCGACTTCAAAATACTCAACACCCGCCTGATTTAATCCTCTCGCAATGTCTCGTACTTGCTGCTCGGAATATTGATGCTTCATGGAGTGACTGCCGTCTCGTAACGATACGTCTAAAATATGAATGTCTCTCATCGCACAACCGCTCCTTGCGCTATTAGATTTTTGGCTAATTCATTTGCTACACGCGCAGCTGCTGCCGTCATAATGTCCAGGTTGCCTGAATAAGGCGGGAAGAAATCGCCAATCCCTTCCACTTCCAATAAAACCGATATTTTATTGCCTTCAAATATCGGTTCGCCACATAGACGGTAACCAGGCACGTATGTTTTCACTTCTTCAATCATTTCTTTAATAGAAGCGCGGATTTCATCTTCTTTCCCCGTCTCCGCTACGAGCGCATGGACGGTATCACGCATCATAATCGGCGGTTCTGCCGGGTTTAAAATGATAATTGCTTTCCCTTTTTTCGCACCGCCGACTGCTTCAATAGCGTTTGCCGTTGTCCTTGTAAATTCATCGATGTTCGCACGTGTACCCGGGCCCGCACTTTTGCTTGCGACCGTTGCAACGATTTCTGCATAGTCAACTGGCACAACACGGGAGATTGCTGCCACAATCGGGATTGTTGCCTGACCGCCGCACGTTACCATGTTGACATTGTCTTTTTCAAAATGCTCACTTAAATTTACCGGCGGGACAGTGAACGGCCCAATTGCTGCCGGCGTTAAATCAATCATCTTTTTACCTGCAGCTTTAATAACCTCGTAATTCTCTCTGTGAGCATAGGCACTCGTCGCATCAAAGACGATATCAACTTGATCTAACTGTGCTTTAAATCCTTCAATACCATTTTCAATCGCGATATAGCCACGGTCACGTGCACGTGCCAAACCTTCCGACTGCGGATCAATACCTACCATGACCGCCATCTCCAGTGCATCACAGCGCTCAATTTTATACATTAAATCGGTCCCGATATTGCCTGAACCGATGATGCCTACTTTTAACTTCGTCAATTAGCTCACCTCAATCGTCAATCTGTAAACTGTACTTTCAACTGTCCGTACTTACCGAAATCAATTTCAAACTCGTCATTCGCATCGAAGAATACTGCCGCTGTAATCGCACCTGCTAAAATGAATTGACCCGCTTTCAGTGAAATATCATATTCACTCAACATATTGGCAAGCCAGGCAATCGCTTTCGCCGGGTTTCCCATTACCGCGTTGCTTATACCTTGATCGATCACTTCACCATTTTTCTTCACGACAATCGGAATGTTAGCGAGTTCCTCAAAAGGTGGTAAATCAGATGGTGTACCGATAATTGCCCCCGCAGACGAACCGTTATCCGCAACCGTATCCTCAAATTTAAATTTCCAGTCCATAATGCGACTATCGATAATTTCAATTGCCGGTGCAATCGCTTTTGTTGCCTGTAATACTTCTTCGACTGTCACATTCGGACCTTTTAAATCTTCCTTTAATAAAAAAGCAATTTCGAATTCTACTTTCGGTTGAATAAACTGCGATTTCGAAATTGTACTGTTATTTTCATATACCATTGTGCTCAAAATATGCCCGAAATCAGGCGTGTCTACATTGAACATCTTCTGCATGACTTCGCTCGTCAATCCAACTTTCATGCCTACCAGTTCAGCTTCCTTCAATTTCTCTTTAATTTGCAACAGCTGAATATGATAAGCGTCGTCAACTGAAATATCAGTTGACGACGTGAAAGGTTCAATTGGCTGTTTCGAACGTTCAGCAGTTAATAAGGCATTGGCAGCGTGTTGAATATCCAATTTGAATCCCCCTGTTATACAGTAATTGTTTCCAATGAACGGTATTTGCCCGCATAAAATAGTAACGGTTCTTTCGAATCATCCAGTTTAATATCCCGTACTTTGCCGATGAACAAAGTGTGATCGCCTTCAACATACTCCGACACAACATCACAGCTGATCTGCGCGATGGCACCTTGTAAAACCGGTACCCCTGCCAAGCGTTCGAAAGTTACCTCCACGACTTCATCTTTCTTTTGACCGGCAAAAACCATTGAATAGTCCTGCTGATCTTCAGCTAAAATATTGACACCGAAGATGCCGCTCTCTTTAATTTTTGGCAGGCAGCGCGCCTTTTCACCGATTGAAATGACAACTAGCTTCGGTTCCAAAGAAACAGACATGAATGCATTCGCTGTCATACCATGCTCTTGTTTATCGTGTTCTGTTGTAATGACGGTAACACCTGTCGCAAACTTGCCCATCGCATTTCTGAATAAACGGTCATCCATCATAATGTTGCCTCCTCTTTGCAGATTATATTTTCACTTCGTAAACTATCCGCTTTGCTGCGAAACATTTTACGCTTTAATTGTCGGGTTATTTTCGGGGTTATTGTCCATTTGGTCGCCCCAATAAGTGAAGCCCAGGCTCATCTCATCCAATGTCCAACGAATCGGCTCCCAGTCCGGCTCGAAAATTAAATAGCCGTTTGTGAAGATTTCCAGACGCACACCGCTGCCAGGGTCAATTGCATAAATGTACATCGCCTGTGAAATTCCGTGTTTCCCCGGCCCTTTAAACTCAATACCGTTTTCTTTTAAAATATCCGCTGCACGCAATAAATCCTGTGCATTATCCAACCAGTATGAAATATGGTGTACTTCGTGTGTAGAAGCGGAATGCGGATCAAAGCTGAATGCAATGTCGTGTACAAGTGGTGTTACACTTAACCATGCACCTAAATAGCTTCCGTCCGGCGCTTCCACATATTCACGTAAGTTAAAACCTAAATGCTGTATCATAAAATCTGAAAACTCATTTGCAGGAATAGAGCTTAATAGATTCACATGGTCGATACGACGCGGTGATACCCCCCTATTCCATGATTTATGTGTCTGATTTTTTAGTACTGAACGTGTTTCCGGTGCAGCCAATGTTTTTTCCATATCAAAATAAATTTCGAATGTATGCTTACTAGGAAGCTGGAAGCGGAATGCTTTTCCTTGCCCTTTTTCCGTGCCTTCCGCTACCCAGTTGATTTCGATTCCTTCTTTTTGAAGGTTTTCAGCAAACGCATCTACATCTTCAGGACGTTTTGTACGCCATGCAATATGATCAAGGCGAGACTCTTCACCGGCGCGAAGTGTTAATGTATGGTGCTCGAAGTCACCCCATGCACGTAAATAGTGAACACCGTCTGCTTCTTCTGTTTCTTCAAGACCAATTACTTCTTTAAAAAACCAAAGTGATTTTTCTAAATCTGTACTTACTAAACCAAAGTGGCCAAGTTTTGAAATTTCCGGATTTGTCATAGTGCATTCCCCTTTTTGATTATTTATTTATCTACGCGAAATATGTGTTCGGCTCCAGATCCACCATTAAACGTCCATGTGTTTCAAGCAAGCTTGACGGTGTAATGAATGCATGTAAATGCATCGTAATAAAGTCGCGGTAAAATGCCTGAAATACGTTGTTGTTGTAAGCAAAAACCGAACCCGCTCCCGCCAGCATCAAATCATAGGCTTCCTTACATAATTGGTTGGCATAGCCGTACTGTGCTTTAATGCGAATACTCACTTTTTGCGTGAATTCCTTGCCGCTCGTTGAATATTCATCCAAAATTTTGATCGCATTTTCAAATAATGATCTTGCGCACTCCAATTTCATATCGATTTCTGCAATCTGTAAATGTGTGAGCGGTGCATCCGACATTTTGTTGTAGAATGTATTGCCGATTCCGGCTTTGTTCACTCGTTCCATATGGACATCAAATCCGCCAAGAGCTGTGCCCAGTACCGGTGCTGCAATCGACAATGTCAGTGAAGGTACGAATGGTGTACGGTATAACGGATTGTCCTTTAATTCATCGATCATATAATGACGCTGCTGCGCTAAACGGTCCAATGAAATGCGGTGATCCGGGACAAACACTTCTTTAATAACAATACTGTTACTGCCTGATCCTTTTAATCCGACTACATCCCAGTCATCCAAAACTGTTACGTCTTCACGAGGCACGATCAAAATCGCCATTTCGATTCCGCCGTTGCCATCGTCAACCGGAGCGCCACAGTAGAACCAGTCGGCATACGGAGCTCCCGATACGAAAGGCCACTGTGCATCTTTAATGAAGTAACCGCCGTCAACTTTTTCAATATCGATACGGATCGGTTTAAAGTTGCCTGCTAAAATCACATCATTATCGCGGTTTGGTCCAAAAATCTCTGCCAGCGCTTTTTCGCCATATACATAGGAAATCATGTAATCGCGAATATTGCTTAACGCTGTAAACCATCCGGCAGACGGATTTCCGCGGCTGATTTCAGTTACGACATCAAAATAGTTTTGCATGCTTGTTTCATGTCCACCGAAAATTTTTGGTCGTAAAATCTTCAATAATCCTTTTTCACGCATTTCCTGAATGATTTCATCTGGAATTTGGCTGTTTTTATCAATTTCCAATGTTGCTTCACGTAATTTCGGAATGAGCTGGCGAGCGTTCTCAACAAGCATTTCGCTTACAGACAATGTACTTACTACTGTTTCTCCCATGATATAGCCCCCTTATATGATCAAGAATGTACTTCTTTTTTATCCTTTGTGAAAAAGTGCTTTGTCGCGTGTAAAAATTCTTCACGCTGTTCGATCATTGCCCAGTGACCGCATCTTTTTAAGATACGCAGCTCTGCATTCGGCAAGTGTTCCAGCGCATAAAGACTGCTTTGTACCGGCACGAAACGATCGTGGTAACCATGGATTAATAAAAACTCATTTTGCATACGCTCCAGTGCCGTTTGCGGAATTTGGAATTCAATCATTGTTGAACGTGTAAAGTTTTCACGGTAGGAACGCTGAATTTCCGGGCGTTGGAATGCTTCCCAACGAGCCTCCACCACTTGATCCACAAAGTCCTGCATGCGGTCCAAGTCATAGACGAACCAGCTCAGTAAGTTGCGCAAGTTTTCTTTTGTTGGATCTAAATGGAAGTTTGCCAGTTTCGACAGCTCCGGTGTTGGCTGTGATAATGAGACACCTGCACCCATTAGCACAATTTTATTGAAGCGCTCTGGAGCAGCCATGTTCAAATAGGTCGCTACTACGCCGCCTAAAGAGTTCCCGATCAGATTTGCTTTTTCAATGTTCAGCGCATCCATTAAATCGAGCACTTGCTTCACGCGTACCGACATCCATTGCACACCGTTTTCCGGATATTCTTCCGGATGGTCCGTGTTGCCGAAACCGAATAGATCAAGGGCGACTACATGGAAATCCTCCGCATAATCATCGATGACGAATTGCCAGTTTGCTTTACCATTTGCTCCAGGGCCAGATCCGTGGATTAAAATAACCGCATCTTTATTTCCGATACCGCCCTCCATAATAAATGTTTCGTAATCCCCTGTTTTTACTTTGCGCTCTATAATTGTCATAAAACTTCCTCCCTTAAATCGTAATTTTTCTTCGGCTATATTTTGCGGCCTGTTCTCCTGCAATACGGCCAAATACCGCACCGGAAGTTAAACCGGCTCCACCCGGATAATTGTCGTAATACAAACCACCGACAATTTCACCCGCTGCATACAAGCCCTCTATCGTAGTGAAATCATTATGAATGACTTCCGCTTTTTTTGAGATTTTCAAACCGCCGTACGTAAATGTTATACCGCACCCGATGGCATACGCTTCAAACGGACCTTCTTCAATCGGGTTAGCCCAATTGGATTTTGGAACGTCAAGACCAGTTGTTGCTTTGCCGTCCAATATATTCGGATTGAATGCCGTATCACGGTTGACCGCTGCATTATAGTCATGAACTTCCTGCAGGAAACGATCTTTATTGATACCATCCATCTTTTCTGCTAATTGTTCCAGCGTAGGCGCGGACACTTTCGATACGTGACGCCCTTCGTATTCTTCACGCAGGAAAGGTTTTGTTTTTGCATCGAAAATTTGCCATGCACACTGCCCCGGTTGCTTTAATATTTCACGTCCGAGTTTGGCGTACGTATAATTTCGGAAATCGGAGCCTTCATCTATAAAGCGTTTACCTTCATTATTGACGAGGATGCCGAAAGGATAACTTAGTTTCTGGAAGCCTTCCTTATAGTCCGGCAAGTAACGGTCGCCTCCAACTGCGTGTGCCCCGGACCAGTTTCCTGTTGTTCGGGCCCCTAGCTGCATTGCCATTCGCAAGCCGTCTCCCACATTATATTTACAGCCGCGCGTATGAACGGTATCCCAACCAGGACCTAAATATTTCGTTCGCATTTCCACATTTGCATGGAAGCCGCCGCTTGCCAGTACAATCGCCTGACAGTCAATCCGGCGTTCTTCACCGGCATGACGGACGATAATCCCTCTTACTTTTCGCTGCTCCGTTACGAGATCTACAGCGGCTGTATTGTAGTGGATTGTAATGCCTGAACGATTGGCTTCATTATGTAACGCATCAACTAAGCCTTTTCCGCCGCCGACTGCTTCGATGACCATGTTCCCCCAAAATTTGAATTTTCCGTCTATTTTGTATGCCTGACGACCATAGATCGGGATAAACTTAATATTATGATCGAGTAACCATTGCATCGTTTCAAAGCTCTTATCGGTCATGACCGATGTTAAATCGTAATCTGTACGAAAGTTTGACATCGTGCATACGTCATCAAAGAACTGTTCGCTTGGATAGCTGCCGAAATCCGTCATCGCAAATTCCTCATCCGTCATATCCGGCAGCAATTGCCGAACCTCTTCACCATCTTTAAAAGCAAAGCGAATCGACCCATGCGTATATGTCGTATTCCCACCCTTTTCTTCTTCAGAGGAAATTTCCAGTACCGTTACTTTCGCGCCATGTTCTGCTGCCGAAATGGCCGCGCATAACGCGGCATTTCCGGCACCTACTACGACGATATCTGCTTGTTCATTTAACATTTTCAAATCACTTCCACTTCATTTTGTAAGCGCTTTATTATCATTCAGCGGAAAACACCCAGTAGAACTTAAATTTTACGGTTAAAGAATTGTTGGATTAAATAATTGAATGACTCTTTTTTCTCGATTTGCGTCCAGTGACCGCATTGAGGGAATACATGCAATTGTGCATTCGGAATGTGTTCTGCTAAATAATAGCTTGATTCGATTGAGCATACTTTATCGTTTTGACCATGGATCAGTAAAATTTCATGGTTGATGCGGTTCAATGCTACGACCGGAATCGGTACTGCTGCCGTTGAGAAAATCGAGTTATTTGAACGCTTCACTTCCTCACGCATTGCATTGGCATAACGTGCATCCGTTAAGCCGTCAATAACCGGCTGCATCGCGTCTTTGTCGTAAACGAACCATCCCATAATTTGCTGGAGACGCTTTTTAGAAGGATTATCATAGAATGATTTTGCGCGAGCCAACTCCAGGCTTAGCTTCGTATTAGGTGTACCACCCGGACCCATTAATACAACACGGTCAAAGCGTTCCGGATATTCAAGCAGCAATTCGAGTGCAATGGAACAGCCTAACGAGTTCCCTACTACATGTGCTTTTTCGATTTCATAGTAATCCAGTAACTCAATTAATTGTTCAACCCAGCAATCCATCCACATTTGGCGATTTTTAAGCGGTTCATCCGGATGATCACTATCCGCAAAGCCGTATAGGTCAGGTGCTAAACAGTGAAACTCATTTCCGCAGTCATTCAATGCATAACTCCAGTTGGCGATTGATGTTACACCAGGACCTGAACCGTGTAAAAATAGAATCGTTTCATTTGTCTTTGAACCTGCCTCATGGACAAACGATGTATATTTACCTGTTTTCACGTGACCTGATTTGATTGTCATTTCATTTGCTACTGTCATTTTCCATCCTCCTATACTTCTAATGCTGGTACTGCTTTCGTTTCTTTAATACCTGTTGCATCAATTGTTGGCTGGATAAGCGGATTGCCTGTAATGCTGTCCCCCCAGTACGTGTTGCCAAATGCACGTTCTTCGGGACTCCATACGACTGTTTCCCAGTCCGGCTCGAAAATTAAATAACCCCCTGTAAACAGCTCCACTCTGCAACCGCTTCCAGGATCGATCACATATAAGTAAATTGCCTGTGAAATGCTATGTTTCCCAGGTCCAATAATTTGCAGGCCGTGTTCCTTACAAATATCCGCAGCACGCAGTAAATCACCTGAGTTGTCCTGCCAGTAAGAAATGTGGTGGAATCGCGCTGTTGTTTCAAGTTTTTCATGCGATACCAATGCCACATCATGTACTAATGGAGTGACACTCATCCACCCGGCTAAAATATCCCCTTCTTCTGTTTCAATGCATTCATTGATCCGGAAACCAAGCTCTTCCGTGAAGAATTTATAAGTGACCCTAGAATCCGCATCCGTATGAAGATTGACATGATCAAGACGTCGAGGAGAAGCACCTTTGTTGTACGATTTATACGTCTGGTTTTTCAGGACAGAGCGGCGGCTTTCCTCCACAACCGGTTTTTCAATATCATAGTAAAGCTCCAGCCGATGTCCCGATGGTGCTGTAAAACGGATTGCTTCACCAATTCCAGGTGTTGTCCAAGCAGCAATATGCTCGATTTCATACCCTTTGCCGCCTAATTGATCCGCAAATAAAGCCACATCCTCTTTGCGCTTTGTACGGAAACCGATATGTGCTACCCGACCTGCTTCACCTGGCGCAATGGATAGTGTATGGTGTTGGAAGTCCCCCCACGCCCGTAAATAATACGTATCTCCAATCTGTTCTGTTAACTCAAGGCCGATAACATCTTGGAAAAAATGCAGTGATGCTTCCACATTCGAAGACTGTAACGCGACATACCCTAATTTTGCTATTGCTTGTTTCATTCACTTAGCCCCCCTTACTTAAAAGTAACTGTACTTTAATTCGCAACTATCAAACTACGAGAAAACTTTTTTGTTTTTTCTAAAAATTCCGTAAATTTTTACTTAATATCTAATTTGATTTGGCTGTAAACCCGCCAATTGTCTGCCGTAGTTTTCTCTCGTAATAACAGGAGACAGTGAACGGTGGGAGTTCAATGTCAAGAAATCACGAAGGAGACGCTGCATCGGGCTCGCATCATACACAAAGCCGGATCCGCTCGCTCTTAAAATCGCCTGAACCGCATCGTTCAGCATTTCATTTGCATAGCCAATATCCGCCAAAGCTTTCAGGCGTAAATCTTTTGGCATAATTTCACCTTTTGCTGCCCACTCATCAATCGATTTTGCTAAATTCATAAAGTAAAGTTCAGCAGTTTCTACTTTTAACTCGGCTGTTGCTAATAACTGATGTGTGCTCGCCGCATCTTTGATCATTTTCACACCCATATGCTGGGCGGTACGGTACGGTAAGGATTGTTTGAAATTATCGAGCATCTCTTTTACAACACCTAACCCCGGTAAGCCTAAAGATAAAATTAGGCATGGGAACAGTGCAGAGTTATATAACGGAATGTCACGTAGATGCGGTGACTGGAAATCTCCGTCCAGAATTTTCACAAATGATGTAACACGGTGTTCCGGTACGAAGACGTTTTTCATTTTCACAGCATTACTGCCTGTTCCACGAAGACCTAATGTGTGCCAGTCATCTTCAATTTCCAATACATTAAACGGTACTGTCATTAACAGCTGCTCTAAAATGTTGTCGTTCTCATCTTTTGTATACATACCAAAGTAACCCCACGTTGCATGCAGCGAACCGGAACAGAACATCCAATGACCTTCCTCAACAAGGTAACCGCCTTCTACTTTGCGTACCGTACAGGATCTTGGTTCGTATACACCGGCAAATAATACATCTTGTGGATTATCAGAGAAAATTTCCAGGTGGGCCTTTTCATTGAATGATTCCGCCACCATAATATCGCGAATCGCACAAAGAGAAGCAATCCATCCAGTTGAGGCACATGCTTTCGATAGTTCAATAATGACCCGGCTGTAAGTTTCGACATTTGCCTGTAAACCACCGTATCGTTCGGGACGTAAAATATACATTAAGCCAGAATCTTTCAATTCCTGCATTGTCGCTTCCGGTATTCTTCTAATCTCCTCTGTTTCCTTTACACGTTTACGAACATTCGCTGCAATTTCCTGCATTTTATTCATTACTTCAATCTGTCTTTCTGTAAGCGCTGTCGTCATCATTTCAACTCCTTATATTTGTTAAATCCAATATTACGGTTTTAAATTTCGAATAATATGGTGAATTTCTATGGAATTTACAATCAAATATAAGTAAAAATTAACGAATCTTGATACTGCAGCAAACGTCCAATCGTATAAAAAATATAGGCTGTATGAAAGGTTTGTACCTTTTTGTTTCATCCTGACAAAGTCATTTCAAATAAAAAATAAACATTGCATCTGTTTCGAACAGATTTTCGGATAATAATTTCCACTCAAAAAGCAGTAGGGAAAGACCTGATTTTAAAGGTTTATAAATAAATAACATCAAGTTGAAAATAGTAATTTTTACACTAATATTTAACAAATATTAAAAATTACCTTCTCATTTCTATGTAAAGTATGGTATGTTTCATTTTAAAATAGATAATATTCCGAATATTCAGGAGGTTGAAAATGGCTGGCTCATCTTATGTAGATAAAGCGTTGTATACTACTACTAATACATTTGGGGTTTTAAGGAAGGAATTAATTGAAAGTTTGGGTCTTGAATACGCAAAATTTTTCTTGCAGCGTTACGGCTGGAATATCGGCATTACTCATGCAAAAGAAGTCGATTATTTACCACTTACATTAACCGAAAAACTAAACAGTGCTGTCGGGTATCACCTTGCTTCCGGCCAAATTACGGATCTCCTTTCGGAAAGAGTTTTACATTTGAACCCGGATGATACGGTGAAGTATATGTATGCTAAAGGAATTTGGGTGAACTCTTATGAAGTAGAAGAACATTTGAAACATTTCGGTCAAAGTGACTCCTGTATTTGTCATACATTGGCCGGTTATTCAAGCGGCTATACTTCATATTTGACGAAAAAGGAAGTATACATTGTGGAAACGACTTGTCGTGCCAAGGGAGACGAGCATTGTGCATTTGAAATGCGCATGCTGGAGCATTGGGACCCTGAAACACAATCAGATTTAAAAAAAATTAGTCAGACACGTATGATTGATGACTTGAACAAAACATATATGGAACTTTTCGAGGAGAAAAAACATACAGAAAAAGTATCGACTTTTCATAACAACTTAACAATGGGTATTTCACAAGGAATGCATATCGATCAGATTTTGGAGACCATTTACAATACGCTGAACATCCCTGCCATCGTACAGGATTTAAGCTTTAATACACATCACTCGATCGGGATGGATCAGGCGCAGCTGGATTTTATTAAAGAAGATTTTATTCAGCAAATGCCCCAAACAAAATCCGGAAAAATTTTAATTCAGCCTATCGATCCTATGCAGCCAAGTCAGGTAGATTGTCCGAATCATACCCGGTTAATTAGTCCGATTATCGTTCAGAAACAAATTATTGGTTATATTTCCTTTATCTATTTTTCGAAGGATACGAATTTTAAAGAAGAAATGCATTATTTACAACGCTCGGCCGTTTCCATCTCCCTCTGTTATTTAAATGAAAAATCAAGCCTGGAAGCGACTGAAAATATTAAAGCATACTTTTTTGAACAGTTACTGCAGCAGCAATACACTTCAAAGAAAAGTATGATCAGCCGCAGCTACCTCCTACAAATCGATTTAAACGAAGATTTTTATATCGGCAGTCTTGGTGTCACCAAAAAAGGGATTCCCGTTCATGAAGCATCCACTATTTCAAAAATTATTCAGTCAGTCATCGTCTATTTGGAAATGCATCAAACATCGATCTTCATTACAGAATTCCAGGATGAAATTGTATTCTTGTTCCCTAAAAAAGATGATACCGATGATATTTTCCAGAACATATTAAAGCATTTGCAACGTAAATTCAGAAATTATGAATTCCGTATTGGACTAAGCCGCGTCATTAACGATATTGATGATATCGTGGAGGCACATCGTCAGGCGATTTCTTCTTTAAATATTAATAAGCGCGACACGATTGTATATTTCGAGCATACAAATATACTTGGTTCGTTAATTAATCACCAAAACAGCGATATTATTGTGAAATTAGCCCACCGTGAGCTGGAACCTATTTTGTCATTAAAATCAAATAAAAGAGATGAATTTTTGAAGACTTTATACACATTTTTAAATCATAACGGAAACCTTAACCTGACAATGGTTGACTTGAATTTATCGATGAGCGGGCTTGTTTACAGGATTCAAAAAATTGAGGAACTGCTTGATCGGAACCTGCGCAGCTCTAAAAATCTTTTCGAATTAATCCTTTTAATCGAATCATTAATTGTTTTAGGTGAAATTGAAATAGAATAACCGGATTTTAAGTGCAGAACTTCGGAATTTCCGTAGTTTTGTACTTTTTTTATTTATTGTTACTTTTGATGATTAAAAGCGTATTTAGACAAAGAACTCCGTGACGATATTTAACAATTTTTGTTTAATTAAAAAATACTTTTCCGTAAATTATTATCGTTACCGTGAAAGGGCTTACATGATAATATCTGAATATTCAAACTACAGAGGGGGTTATTCTGTACAACATGCTGAGGCTTTGAGTTCTGAACAAATTAAAAATTAGGGGGTATTCAATGTTTCCAACATCCAAAAGAGGTTTTTTAAAGCTTTTAATTGTCCTGATTGCCTTCCAAGACGTAGCTGCTGGTGTAGCCGGATCGATTATGGCCGACCTTATTGTAGCGTTTCCGGAGTTTAGCCCTACTACGGTTATGTTAATTGCAACAATACCCGGGTTGCTTCAGATTTTTCCTTCCCTTTTCTATGGGAAGCTAGCGAATAAATTTTCAAAACGTGCATTATTAACGACCGGGTTAATCTTATTTATAATTGGCGGGGTCATGCCATTCTTCTTAAGCAATCTATTCGCAATTATCGTTTTCCGTGGCATTTTAGGCCTTGGTGTTGGTATTACTCTACCTTTATCCATTGATATTATTACTGGTTTCTTTGATGGCCGTGAACGTGATTTCCTGATCGGGTTCGGTACGTCGACAATCGCATGTGTTGGTGCAATTTTCTTCCAGGTAGTCGGCGGTATGCTGGCAGACGCTTACGGCTGGAACTATGGATTCCTAGTGTACTTATTCCCTATTTGGATTTTAGCTATTACGTTCCTGTTCTTACCGGAACCGAAAAAGCAAGAGGTGCCCAATGCTTCAATTAAAGATGTACTTTTTAAAGCGCCGAAAACAGTATACGGCTTCACGATTGGTCAAATTGTTTTCTCTGCCTTCATTTATGGCTATGTGACAAATATCTCAATCATTATTCAGACTGAAGGTTTAGGAAATGCGACGGAAGCCGGTCTGGCAATTTCACTCTTTACAACAGGTACACTGATAACAGGCTTCATCTTCGGTAAACTGCGTTCGATGTTGCCAAACATGATTGTACCACTAGGTGTACTGTTAACAGCTACCGGGATTTTATGGTGTTCTGCCGTAGGAAGTTTAACGATGATTTTTGTAGCAAGTGTACTAGGTGGCATGGGTTTAGGAATCGTACTTCCTGGTGTATTAGCTCGAGTATCGGAGCTATCAAACTTGGCAAAAGGAATTTCCTTTGTCGGAATCGCTGCTGCCGGTCAAGGTTTGGGCGGTATTGTGAGCCCTTATATGTTTGCCACTCTGCTAGGTATTTTTGGCTTAGAAGGCGGGCGCTCTACTTTACTAGTATCTTCTATTGGTCTATTTGTTTTAGCAATTGTCTGGACGGTTATTATAACAAGAAAATCTCCACTATCCATTAATGATAGTGAAGGTCAGACAGAAGTTGCTTAACCTATTAAAAGGCTGTTCGCTATGGATTTCCCCATAGTAATACAGCCTCTTTTTTATTATTCATTAATTTTTATTGATTTCTTTTTAGAAATCCATTAATTAACAACTAACTATTTTCTGTTTTTTCAATTAAAATTAAATTAGTTTTTACTATTTTAGGAGGGGTTGCAATGGGAATTAAATTAGTACGCTTTCAGCAAGGTGACTCGATTCAATGGGGTATTTTAGAGGATGAACTTTATGTAGTCAATGGTTCTTACCGAACATTACGAGATATTTTAACAACAGGTATGGAGGATATTGTTACTGCAAAACAAACAGGCCAAATCGCCAATCAATCAGACATTACCATTCTTTCGCCTGTAACAGATGAAGCAAACATTTACTGCCAAGGTACAAACTACAGCGCACACCGTGTAGAAGCCGGTTTTTCACAGCAAAAGCCTCCCTATAACCTACTTTTTACTAAAGCGGCAAGTACGTTAACTTCTGCAACAGCAAATATCGTATGCCCTGCACATGTTCGATTACTCGACTATGAAATTGAACTAGGTATCATTATGAAGCGGGATGTAACAGAATCGGTAGAAGTGACGGAGCATAATTTAAAAGATTATATAGCAGGATTCGTTATTACGAACGACGTTTCGGCACGGGATGTACAAATCGTTGAACAGCAGTGGTTTAAAGGGAAAAGCTATCGCGGCTTCTGCCCTACTGGACCGTATATTTACTTATTGGAAGACGGAGAAATTGATTATTTGGAAAAATTGGAGCTCCATTTATCCGTAAATGGCGAGACGCGTCAACAGGTAAAAACAGATCAGCTATTATTTAAACCGACTGAAACATTAACCGAAATGTCGAGCATTTTTGATTTGAAAACAGGTGACCTTATTTTAACTGGTACTCCTGCTGGTGTAGGTCTACGTCTGAATGCTGAGATTTTAAGCATTATTTACGACAACTCCATCCCTTATGAAGAAAAAGTGGAGGCATTCTACAATTCACAAAAAGACAACGGCTATTTACAGCCTGGTGATGTGATGCGCCTGGAAATTAAAAGTGAAGATGGGGTCATTGATTTAGGTATCCAGGAAAATAAAATTGTACAGGCAGTTGCCGTAAAATAAAATAAAGAGGTATTTGAATGACTCATTCATTTAAACACCTCTTTCTACCGACTAAAACGGAAACAGCAACGGTACGGCAATCATCATGATAATAAACATAATAATCTGTAACGGCACACCAACTTTGACGAAATCCATAAATTTATAGCCACCCGCTGTTAATACAAGGGAGTTTGTCGGAGATGCAATCGGTGTTGCAAACGCCATACTCGCAGCTGTTGCTACCCCTATCATAAATGTATACGGGTTCGCATCCATAGCAAGTGCTGCAGTAATGGCAATCGGCGAAAACAGTACCGCTGTTGCCGTATTACTGACAAATTGCCCGAAAACAACTGTCAGTAAATAAACCCCCATCAATACACCGTATGGCCCGAATTCCCCGAGCATACTGATAATACCTTCTGCGAGAATCGTCATCCCGCCTGTCTTCTCAAGCGCTGTCGCCATCGGAAGCATTGCCGCTACAAGCACAATACTTTCGAAGTTCATTTTACTGTAAGCATCATCCATATTGCGCAGACAGCCTGTAATAATCATAAGAACAGCCCCGATTAATACAGCAATTACCGCATCAAACACTTCAAACACCATAAGTCCGATCATTAGCAACATAATAATACCGGCAATCGGTGCCTTTCCGTTTGCGGCAATGGCCCCTGCTAATTCACGCGGCTGCCCCACTACGACCACGTCATGCGTTTCGCGGGACAACAGTTCTATTTCATCCCATGTCCCCTGCACTAAAATCGCATCACCGAAACGCAGCTTCTGATCGGCCATATTTTTCAGTAAGTAATCACCTTTACGGTTGATTCCTAAAATGTTCAAATTGTATTTTTCACGAAACCCGATTTTACTGACAGTTTCCTTAATAAGACGTGATTGCGGTGTTAATAATACTTCCGCTACACCGATTTTCTTCGTAACGAGCTCTTTCGCATGATCTTCAAACGGCTGAACAGTCAATGCAAAATCATGGGCAAACCGTGCTACATCATCGGCCAAACCTTGAACATACAGCTCATCGCCGACATGTATAACACTTGTCGGACCCGCCAGCTCCTGGTACGTCATCGGCCGTAAATTAATCCCTTCCTGCGCGGCACCGCGTTTTATTTTCATAATATAAATATGATAGGTTGCCGGAAGCTTCAAATCAGCAAGCTTTTGTTCTAAGATTGTCGAATGCTCGCTAACGACAACGCGGAACAGCTTATCATGCAAATCATACTCCTTGGCTATTTTCTTTGGAGAAAGCTTATACCCCGCACTTGACTGCGAACGGTTTTCTTCATTCGGCAACAGCACGTTGCGTACTAACACTAAATAAATAATGACGGTAATTGTCGCGATAATTCCGATTGGAGTTATTGTGAAAAATCCCAGCTTTTCAAAGCCATGATCAACGAGTGTTTGAGAAGCGATCAAGTTTGTCGGCGATGCAATTAATGTCATCAGCCCCGACATGCTCGCAATGTACGATAGCGGCATTAAAAACTTGGACGGGCTCACTTTAATACTGATTGCTATCGAAACAACAATCGGCAGCATTAATGCGACCGTACCTGTATTGCTCATAAATGCCCCGACAATCGCGACAATAACAAGCAATAAAATAAATAGACGGAGCTCATTATCCCCTGACCATTTCAATAGAAGGTTTCCTGCCATTCCTGCAAGACCCGTCCTTAAAATACCTGCCCCGACAACAAATAATCCTGCTATCATAATGACTACAGAATTCGAAAACCCTGCCAGCGCTTCAGCAGGTGTTAAAATATTCAATATAACAAATGATAATAATGCCATTACTGCTACAAGATCTGCCCGCAATCGATTTGTCGTAAATAAAATAATCGTAACTGCCAAAATGATAAAAGTTAATGTAAGTTGCATAACCATGTCCTTTCGTATGGTAATCGCTTCAATTATATAGGAAATTTTAGAAGGATTCCCCACATTTGTGGATTTAAAAATAAAAGTAATTATTATCCAAAAATGTGGAGTAATGTTTACCTTTCCCTGTAAAAAAACGGTATAATTTAACAGAGAATCTATTTACTGAATCTTCTATACTATCTATTTTTAATAACTAATTCTTTAATATAAAGATTACTTAAAAAGAATTATTATAATCTAGTAGAAATTATGATTTAGATTTGTTATATTATTTATGAAGAGTTTTTCAAAAAACGTTAGGAGGAACTACATATGACAAATGAACGTCTAACAACAATTACTGGGGCTCCAGTAGTATCAAACGACGATGTACAAACAGCCGGTCGTCGTGGCCCAATTTTATTACAAGATGTATTTCTAATTGAGAAATTAGCAAACTTTAACCGTGAAGTAATTCCTGAGCGTCGTATGCACGCAAAAGGTTCAGGTGCATTCGGTACATTTACTGTAACGCATGACATCACAAAATATTCAAAAGCAAAAATCTTCTCTGAAGTTGGTAAGAAAACAGAAATGTTCGCACGTTTCTCAACTGTAGCAGGTGAGCGTGGGGCGGCTGATGCAGAGCGTGACATTCGCGGTTTCGCATTAAAATTCTATACTGAAGAAGGTAACTGGGATATGGTTGGTAACAACACACCTGTATTCTTCTTCCGTGATCCATTACACTTCCCGGATTTAAACCACGTTGTTAAGCGTGACCCAAAAACAAACATGCACAACGGTAACTCAAACTGGGATTTCTGGACTTCATTACCAGAAGCTTTACACCAAGTAACAATCGTAATGTCTGACCGTGGTATTCCAAACGGCTACCGCAAAATGCACGGATTCGGTTCTCATACTTACTCAATGATCAACGAAGCTGGCGAACGCGTTTACGTGAAATTCCACTTCCGTTCTCAACAGGGTATCGAAAACTTAACAGGTGCAGAAGCTGCTGAAATTATCGGTAAAGACCGTGAATCTTCACAGCGTGACCTATTCGAGTCAATCGAAAAGGGCGATTTCCCGAAATGGAAAATGTACATCCAAGTGATGACTGAAGAACAAGCTCGCAACTCTAAAGACAACCCATTCGACTTAACAAAAGTTTGGTACAAATCTGAGTACCCACTAATTGAAGTGGGAGAATTCGAATTAAACCGTAACCCGGAAAACTACTTCGCTGATGTTGAGCAAGCTGCATTCGCTCCATCTAACGTTGTACCTGGTATTTCATTCTCACCAGACCGTATGTTACAAGCGCGTTTATTCGCATACCAAGATGCAACTCGTTACCGTTTAGGCGTTAACCATCACCAAATTCCTGTAAACACACCAAAATGCCCATTCATGGTATATCACCGTGATGGACAAGGCCGTGCTGATGGAAACCGTGGTGCAGCTATTACTTACTATCCAAATAGCTATGGCGCATTACAAGGTCAAACACAATATAAAGACCCTGCATTAGCTCTTGATGGTCCAGCTGACATCTACGACTTCCGTGAAGATGACAACAACTACTTCGAGCAACCAGGTAAATTATTCCGTCTTCAAACACCGGAACAGCAACAACGTTTATTCGAAACAACTGCTGCTGAAATGAACGGTGTTGAAGAATTCATCAAACGTCGTCATATTTTACACTGCTACTTAGCTGATCCAGCATATGGTGAAGGTGTAGCGAAGGCAATGGGTCTTTCATTAGATGGTATGGACCTTTCAAACCCATACGCTAATGCGGTAAGTATGTACTAAGAAGTACTCTATGAATTTAGCTTCTTGCTCAAATTGTTAAATTCACTAGCTTTTCATATTTAGTGCTTACTAGATGACGAAACGTTATTGATATCCAACTATAATCGCTTACAGCCGCAAGTATCTGAGGGGGTACTTGCGGTTTTTTATGGAAAAAGGGCTGCAGTAAAAGTGTAATTTACTTTTACTGCAGCCCTTTTCTATGCAAATAAAATTGTCGATAAATAAATAACGAACGTTACCGTTAAGCAGCTGATAATCGTTGAAAACAGTACTGTCTGGGCTGCTGTAGCCGATTCAATATCATACTCGAGCGCCAGGCTGGAACTGTTTCTCGATGTCGGAAATGCACTTGCGATAAATAATGATTGTGCCACCACCCCATCTAGACCCAATGCAAAAATAATAATAAGTGCCGTTGCCGGACCGATTATTAACCTTGTAAAGCAACTGACAAAAATCGTTTTATTGAACATCGTACGCATCTCAATTGTAGAAAGCTGCGCACCTAATGTGATAAGTGCAACCGCTACAAATCCGTCTGCTATATGCTCAAGGGGAATACTGAACGTTTCAGGAATCGGAACGTGAAAGTAATTCAATGCCGCCCCTATAATCAGTGCATGAACAATCGGCATTTTCAAAAAGTCCCGGACAATTGCTATTCCTGATTTTGTTGATGAGATTAAATTATATAAGCCATATGTATACGTCGTCATATTTTGAAAAATAACAAGAATGACTTGAATCGCTACTCCAATTGGCTGAGTCGCAAATATCATTTGTGCAACCGGTATCCCATAGTTACCGGAATTTATAAGGACAACACTGTTTTTAAAAACAGCCGATTCCTTTCTATCAAGCTTTAAGAGCTTTGCAAGCATCTGGCTTAACAGCATTTGTGCACCGATGAACAAAATAATAAAAATCGTAATCTGCCCAAGTACGCTCACTTCAATGGATGTTTCATAAATATTGATAAATACCGCAGCCGGCATGAAACAGTATGTAATGAGGTGTGATAATGCTTTAAGGTTAAACTGAAACTTGCGCTGTAAAATAGCACCTATAATAAGCAAAACTAAAATTGGTGCTACAATTTTAAAGAAAATCATCGATAAATAGACCATGCGAAAACTCCTTTTGTGCATGTGTGCTGTAGTTGTTAATTATAGCGTATTTGTAAAGAAATTGTCAGAAGATCCTACAGGTTTTTCCGTTTTCATATTAGCAATTCAACTATTACTATAACTTTTTCTGCTCTAACAAAATCTATATTTTCCAAGGAGGAAATTACAGGGATAGGAGGTTTATATCTTTTGCTTACCGCATTGTAGATATTTTCGGCATAGAATAAATCTATATCAACTACTTCGATGGTACTTTATGTGAGACAGAAAAAGACTTGCTACACATTTAAAACCCCTTGCTGATGTTTCCTTTTATTTTTTAATGAAACTTGCTACTGTAAAATACCATTGCCCGTCTCTCAACTCACGCTCAACTAAACCACGCTGTTCTGCAAGAAGCGTTAAGCCGATAATTTCAGAAATCATAAAAGTAAAATATTTCGAAAACCGGGCTCCGTATACTGCTTCCCCTAATTGATTCGCAGTTTGATGGCCTTCACCTATTTTAGTTACAACTTTTTTCAGCTTGTATTCTATTTTACTTAAGCTTTTTTCCATCACTTCACTCAAGTTTTCATAAATCTCTTTATGGCCTGCATACACGTTGCGAACATTATAAACTTTTATTTTTTCAATCGATTCTATATATTGGGTAATCGGGTTCGTTACGTTTCCTGAATGGTCATGATCGATTAAAGCACTTGTCATGCCATTAGCAAGTAAAAAGTCTCCGGCAAATAACCACCCTGTCTCCTCATCAATTAAACAAATTGAATCCGGAGAATGCCCAGGAGCAGCCACTACACATAACCCTTCAATTTTTTGCCCGTCTTCCAGCTTTCTAATCGGCGGATAGATCATCAATTGTTCTTTATTACGAAGAGTATTTTCCATTTTCTCCATTCTTTCACGGGCAAATTCCGTTACGCCGTATTGCTCATACAACTCATAGTAAAAGGCAAGCTTCTGCTGTAAGTATGCATCTTCACATTTCAAGCGGGGAATAGCAATTTCACTGGCATAGACAGGAATCGGATATTCATTCGTAATTTCATTTACTACCCCAATATGGTCATTATGAAAATGCGTTAAAATAATACAGGTAATTTGGTTAATTTCAATATTATATTCTTTCAATTTCTGGTAGAAAAACTGCTTAAATTCTTCACTGTTAATTCCTGCATCGATTAATATATATTCTTCTCCATTTTGATAGACATAACAGTTAATACTCCCCAATCCATTATAATCAGACGTAAAAATAATTGGGTAAACTGCTTTATTACCTGTTTTTATTATTGTATCCACTTTTCCACCTGCTTCCAATGTTTTATAAGACCGAAAGGGTTTGCGTTAAATTCATGCAAGACAGCCCCCTCTAGTGTATCTTTATAATACATTACTCTACGTTCATCAGACAGTGGGTTATTCCGATTCTATATACTTTCCCTTTTGTAGCTGCATCAATTCTAAATGACGCTATACCTGCCTGACATGAGTTTCAGCATGAAATACAATTAGATGGTTAATTTAAAATGATAATGATATGCCATCAAAATTCGGGTTAATAGCGGTACTGTTTAAGGCAATTTATACATTTATGTACCAACAGGAATTTTAAGTTTTATTTTAAGAACAATCGAGTAGGAGGCTAGCCATTAATTGGCTAGCCGACCTCTCACACCACCGTACGTACGGTTCCGTATACGGCGGTTCAACCTTTTGAGTATCTTTGCTCGTAAAATTGGGACAGGTCTTTCAGTCCCCATTTTACGAGCCTTTTATTTGGAATGGCTTGGTGTAGAACCTCGCTTCGTGATATTCGCCAGTACCCTTTTCTTGAATGCGCCGTTTTCATCGCTTCATCATGTTGGATTCCGTATTGGCGTAATTTCACATATTTAGTTCGTGGTAGCTTCCACCGTTTCCATATTAATTGACGTAAGCGATGGTTTAACCATCCCTGTAATTCTTGGATGAAAGTTTTCATGTTGGCAACTCCATAGTAATTAATCCAACCAACCGTTGTTTGATTGATTCTTTTCACAATCTCACTAAATGTCCCTGTTCGTTTACGACTCGTCAGTATTCTTAGCTTATCTTTTAGTCGTTTCTTGGCGGACTTGATTGGTCGGTATCCCACTTTCCCGACAGATTTTGTAGATGAAACCCTAAGAATGTAGCTGCTGTTGCGCCACACACTTTACTTTTCTGCTCATTGATTGTGAGACCCAGTTCATCTTCGATAAAATTCTTGACACTGGTCATGACGCGTTCACCTGCTCTTGGTGACTTTACATAAATCACAAAATCATCCGCATAGCGAATGAATCGGTGTCCTCGTTTTTCTAACTCTCTATCTAGCTTGTTTAAATACACGTTTGCTAGAATTGGAGAGAGTGGACCCCCTTGGGGTGTACCTTCTGTCGTTTCAATGAGGATGTCCTTGTCCAATATGCCTGAGCGTAAGAATTTCCATATTAGCTTAAGTACTATTTTATCTGTTATGAATTCTTCCAAATAAGCTCGTAGTCGCTGGTGATGAATCGTATCGAAGTAACTTTTCAAGTCACAGTCCACCACTGTTCGATAACCTTCCTCGTAATATTTCTTAGCGAGGGCAATTGCCTGGTGTTGGTTTCGACCTTTTCGAAAGCCAAAACTTTTGTCTGAAAAGTGTGGATCAATTATTGGTTGGATGACTTGTAGAATGGCTTGTTGAACAACTCTGTCCAATACACATGGTATACCTAGATATCGTTTGGAGCCATCCGCTTTTGGGATAGCTACTCGTTTCACTGGTTGAGGTTGGTAGGAACCATCTTTTAATTTCCTTTTCAATGGTTCCTCATATTTTATTAAATGCGCCTTCAGTCCATCAACCGTGATACCATCGATTCCAGGTGCTCCTCCATTTCCTTTTACTTTCTTATATGCATTCCATAGGTTTCTATGGGACGCAATTCTGTCAATTAAATTGATACTTTCTTGTTTCTTCATTTCCATGTTTACATCCCTACACGCTCTTATATACTCTTTCGCTTCCAGCTTATCCCTCTATAAGTAGCCATCTATTCGGTCTATACCTTGATGTTTTCTGTGTTTTGGCGGGATGTCTCCACCTCCTTGTTTCTTTCAAGATTTAAAAGATTGTTCGGCCCTTCATCTTTTGTCGAAGACTACTATGGCTTCTGCTGACTTCTCTTGATTCATCCATTTATCACTAAACAAATTGTTAATTGAATAACCCTCAAGAGACCTCCCCGGGTAAGCACAACCGCCTTCCTCTCATGTAACTGCCAGATTTACTGTATGGGATTTGGGCAGTATTGGACTTCGCTTTGTTTGGCAAGCTCATCCGTCCCAAGTCAGCCTTTTATCTGATTTCTGTTCGTCAGTTCGAGAGTTTGCGTCCGACTTCCTTCAGATTCCACGTCACCATGGACACCCTTGTCTTTCGCTAACAGTTCCTACTGCCAAGCCTGTAGTGGACTTTCACCACCAGGCTGTTGTGCATGCCGGGCACACCAAAAAAACACATTGCAAATTTTGCAATGTGTTTTCATTCAAGTGTATGACCCGTACGGGATTCGAACCCGTGTTACCGCCGTGAAAGGGCGGTGTCTTAACCACTTGACCAACGGGCCAATGGCTCCGAAGGCAGGACTCGAACCTGCGACCTGCCGGTTAACAGCCGGATGCTCTACCAACTGAGCTACTTCGGAATAATACTATGGTGGGCCTAAATGGACTCGAACCATCGACCTCACGCTTATCAGGCGTGCGCTCTAACCAGCTGAGCTATAGGCCCATAGTATGGTGGGTTTGGACGGAATCGAACCGCCGACACTTAGAGCTTCAATCTAATGCTCTACCAACTGAGCTACAAACCCATAAAAAAAAAATGGCGGTCCCGACCGGGATCGAACCGGCGATCTCCTGCGTGACAGGCAGGCATGTTAACCGCTACACCACGGGACCAACATCTAAAGAAGAATATTAAAAATGGAGGAGGTAGAGGGATTCGAACCCCCGCGCGGTGTTACCCGCCTGTCGGTTTTCAAGACCGATCCCTTCAGCCAGACTTGGGTATACCTCCAAAGGGAATAAAATATAAATGGTGGAGCCTAGCGGGATCGAACCGCTGACCTCCTGCGTGCAAGGCAGGCGCTCTCCCAGCTGAGCTAAGGCCCCATAAATGGTCGGAATGACAGGATTCGAACCTACGACCCCTTGGTCCCAAACCAAGTGCTCTACCAAGCTGAGCTACATTCCGAATATGTCAATAAAAATATATTATGGCGCGCCCGGCAGGAGTCGAACCCACAACCTTCTGATCCGTAGTCAGACGCTCTATCCAATTGAGCTACGGGCGCGCATTATTAGAGATAAGAATTATAAAATGGTGCCGAGGGCCGGAATCGAACCGGCACGGTGATCACTCACCGCAGGATTTTAAGTCCTGTGCGTCTGCCAGTTCCGCCACCCCGGCATTTTGGAGCGGAAGACGAGGTTCGAACTCGCGACCCCCACCTTGGCAAGGTGGTGTTCTACCACTGAACTACTTCCGCACAAATGCATAAGATCTATTTATTCTGACAGTATGTATAATTTTATAAAACTGGTGAGCCATGAAGGACTCGAACCTTCGACCCTCTGATTAAAAGTCAGATGCTCTACCAACTGAGCTAATGGCTCTCTAAATGGTGCCGGCGAAAGGAGTCGAACCCTCGACCTACTGATTACAAGTCAGTTGCTCTACCAACTGAGCTACACCGGCATTTAGAAATGGTGGAGGATGACGGGCTCGAACCGCCGACCCCCTGCTTGTAAGGCAGGTGCTCTCCCAGCTGAGCTAATCCTCCAATATTCTAGCGAAGCGACGTCCTACTCTCACAGGGGGAAGCCCCCAACTACCATCGGCGCTAAAGAGCTTAACTTCCGTGTTCGGTATGGGAACGGGTGTGACCTCTTTGCCATCATCACTTCACTTGCACATGGATGTGCTGGCGTCTACGTTACCACAGGACGTGGTGCTTTTAGTAGACGTTCCTTAATTGGCTTTCAATACACGAAGTGTCTTGAAACCCTTAGAAAGATCATTCTTTCAAAACTGGATAAACGTTTCATTGAATTGCGCAATAAAATGTGGTTAAGTCCTCGACCGATTAGTATTCGTCAGCTGCATGCGTCACCGCACTTCCACCTCGAACCTATCTACCTGATCGTCTTTCAGGGGTCTTACTTACTTGCGTAATGGGAAATCTCATCTTGAGGGGGGCTTCATGCTTAGATGCTTTCAGCACTTATCCCGTCCATACATAGCTACCCAGCGATGCCTTTGGCAAGACAACTGGTACACCAGCGGTATGTCCATCCCGGTCCTCTCGTACTAAGGACAGCTCCTCTCAAATTTCCTACGCCCACGACGGATAGGGACCGAACTGTCTCACGACGTTCTGAACCCAGCTCGCGTACCGCTTTAATGGGCGAACAGCCCAACCCTTGGGACCGACTACAGCCCCAGGATGCGATGAGCCGACATCGAGGTGCCAAACCTCCCCGTCGATGTGGACTCTTGGGGGAGATAAGCCTGTTATCCCCGGGGTAGCTTTTATCCGTTGAGCGATGGCCCTTCCATGCGGAACCACCGGATCACTAAGCCCGTCTTTCGACCCTGCTCGACTTGTAGGTCTCGCAGTCAAGCTCCCTTATGCCTTTACACTCTACGAATGATTTCCAACCATTCTGAGGGAACCTTTGGGCGCCTCCGTTACTCTTTAGGAGGCGACCGCCCCAGTCAAACTGTCCGCCTGACACTGTCTCCTACCCCGCTAAGGGGCATGGGTTAGAAGTTCAATACAACCAGGGTAGTATCCCACCGACGCCTCCTTCGAAGCTGGCGCTCCGAGATCTCTGGCTCCTACCTATCCTGTACAAGTTGTACCAAAATTCAATATCAGGCTACAGTAAAGCTCCACGGGGTCTTTCCGTCCTGTCGCGGGTAACCTGCATCTTCACAGGTACTATAATTTCACCGAGTCTCTCGTTGAGACAGTGCCCAGATCGTTACGCCTTTCGTGCGGGTCGGAACTTACCCGACAAGGAATTTCGCTACCTTAGGACCGTTATAGTTACGGCCGCCGTTTACTGGGGCTTCAATTCACAGCTTCGCTTGCGCTAACCGCTCCTCTTAACCTTCCAGCACCGGGCAGGCGTCAGCCCCTATACGTCACCTTACGGTTTTGCAGAGACCTGTGTTTTTGCTAAACAGTCGCCTGGGCCTATTCACTGCGGCTTCTCTAGGCTATGCACCCAAAGAAGCACCCCTTCTCCCGAAGTTACGGGGTCATTTTGCCGAGTTCCTTAACGAGAGTTCTCTCGCACACCTTAGGATTCTCTCCTCGACTACCTGTGTCGGTTTGCGGTACGGGCACCTCTCACCTCGATAGAGGCTTTTCTTGGCAGTGTGAAATCAGGAACTTCGCTCATACGAGCTCGTCATCACAGCTCAACGTTATAGTATGCGGATTTGCCTACATACACGCCTTACTGCTTGAACACGCGCAACCAACGGCGTGCTTACCCTATCCTACTGCGTCCCCCCATTTCTCAAACGGTGAGGAGGTGGTACAGGAATATCAACCTGTTGTCCATCGCCTACGCCTATCGGCCTCGGCTTAGGTCCCGACTAACCCTGAGCGGACGAGCCTTCCTCAGGAAACCTTAGTCATACGGTGCATGGGATTCTCACCCATGTTTCGCTACTCATACCGGCATTCTCACTTCTAACCGCTCCACCAGTCCTTCCGGTCTGACTTCAACGCTGTTAGAACGCTCTCCTACCACGCATACTCAAAGTATGCATCCACAGCTTCGGTGAATCGTTTAGCCCCGATACATTTTCGGCGCAGCGTCACTCGACCAGTGAGCTATTACGCACTCTTTAAATGATGGCTGCTTCTAAGCCAACATCCTGGTTGTCTAAGCAACGCCACATCCTTTTCCACTTAACGATTACTTGGGGACCTTAGCTGGTGGTCTGGGCTGTTTCCCTCTTGACTACGGATCTTATCACTCGCAGTCTGACTCCCGTGTATAAATATCCGGCATTCGGAGTTTGTCTGAATTCGGTAAAGCGAGATGCCCCCCTAGTCCAAACAGTGCTCTACCTCCGGTATTCTCAATCACGAGGCTAGCCCTAAAGCTATTTCGGAGAGAACCAGCTATCTCCAGGTTCGATTGGAATTTCTCCGCTACCCACACCTCATCCCCGCACTTTTCAACGTGCGTGGGTTCGGGCCTCCAGTGAGTGTTACCTCACCTTCACCCTGGACATGGGTAGATCACCTGGTTTCGGGTCTACGACCACGTACTAATTCGCCCTATTCAGACTCGCTTTCGCTGCGGCTCCGTCTTCTCAACT